>JAFZWY010000044.1 GCA_017617125.1 Bacteroidales bacterium | reverse complement strand
GTCCAACTCAATTTGAAAAAAAGTTTTACCTTTGCAATCAATGCAACCAATAAGGTCGCTACAAATGGAAAAGAATATTAATAAAAATACAATGAAAAATAAGGGAAAAACGGTCAACCTTATTTAGGCATTGACAACTTTTAACTTTCAACTCTTAACTCTTAACTTTTAACTTTCAATATCGTCGCTGCCTGTGCGCTTATTCCCTCTTCCCTGCCTTCGAAACCAAGGCCTTCGGTCGTTGTCGCCTTTATCGAAATCTGCGACTCATCAATTTCGAGGACAGCAGCAAGCGTTTTCTGCATCTCGGGAATATAATCCTTTACCTTGGGCTTCTGCAACGAGATTACAGTATCGATATTGCCAATTTCGTAACCTTTCTCCTTAACAAGACGATATGTTTCCTTCAAAAGTTTTTTGCTGTCTATACCCTTGTATTTCGGATCGCTGTCGGGAAAATGATAGCCTATGTCGCGCAAATTTGCTGCGCCCAGAAGGGCATCGCAAATGGCATGTATTAACACATCGCCATCGGAATGCGCAACACAACCCCTATTATAAGGAATTTGGATTCCTCCGAGGAAGAAATCCAAACCATCCTTTAATTTATGTACGTCGTAACCTATTCCTATCCTGTACATTATGCCTTTCTTGCTCCTTTTTCTGCCTTTTCTGCTTTCTTTGCATCACGCTGTTCCTTGGCAAGTCCGCCAAAATCGAATGTAAGGGTGAATCTCAAGGTATTCTGCAATGGGTTAGCCTGTGTTACAGGAATCAAGTATGCAAAATCGAGTCCGAATACATTAAGTCTCAAGCCAGCACCTACAGTGACATACTTACGGTTGCCCTTATATGCATGCTCGTGGAAATAACCTACTCTGGCTGCGAATTGCTTCGAATAGCAATATTCCAAACCAACCGAGAAAGTGATTTCGGCCAATTCTTCGCGGAAACGTGACGGTTTTCCATTGTGAATGAATGGTGTTGCATCGCCTGGTGCATCCCACCACGAAGTGAACAATGCTGCAGGAACAGAAACGTTAGGATCCTTACCGTATTTTACCACCGGTTCGCTACCTGCCTTTACTGTATCACCGCTTGGCAATACTTCGCCTGGCTGATAATACGTAGGTGACGAAGGAACAAGCAACTTGTTAAAGTCAGCTGTAACCAACAGGTCGTTGTGTTCGTCGAAGCTGAGCATGTAGCCTACACCTGTGCGGAAGTTAGTCGGGATAAAATCGCGCTTCTCGTTCGAAGTGTACGAAATCTTGGAGCCGATGTTCGAGATATTCAAGCCCCACATAACCGACGACTTCATGTTACCTGTCATAATGTCATCGTTCTTGTAGTAGAACGAAACATCGGCGGCAACCGAAGTACCAGCCTTCGACTGAACACCATTACCAACATCCTGTCCACCAGTAAGGTTACTATAGATAAATCTCATTGCAACCGAACCCGAGAAGTTCTTTGCCAGCAAACGTGCGTACGACAAGTCCAACGAGAACTCACGAGGACGGAAGTTCATAATAAGTTCATTGTTCGGACCTCTGAATGTCATGCTTCCGAGGTCGAAATACAACAACGATGCACCTATTGCATTCTGTGCATTGAACTTATAGTAACCCGACAAATATGCAAGGTTCATATCCGAAACCAAGGCACGGAGCCATGGTGTATACGACATTGAAACGCCGAAATCGGTATCAATAAACACATATTTTGAAGGATTCCAGTGCTGAGAATTACCATCTGGGGTTGTTGCTACACCAGCATCGCCCAAACCGCCAGCCCTAGTGTCGGGAGCAATAGTCAAGAACGAAACTGCTGTTGATATTGTATTCGGGGCATCACGACCAATAACATCGTTGTCTGGTGTTACCTGTGAATAACCGCTGATTCCTGCAAATAAAAATATTGCAATTAAAAACGAAAATCTTCTTGTCATGTTAAAAATTTTGGCTGCAAAAATACATAAAATTAAAACTCTCATAAAACGCGCCTAGATTTTTTTTATTGCACCGCCATGAGAGTTTTATGTAAATTTAAGACAAATCAAAAACTATATTATACTAACGCACCAAATTTAACAACGAAACATATTCTTCAATTTGGTAAAAAATGTCTCATTCCGCTTGCTTTGCGGGTTAAACGACTCGGATTCGCGCATTTGTTCGAGCATTTTTTTGTCGTCTTTCGACACATCATTAGGTATGAAAACGTTAATTCTTACCAACAAATCGCCGTGCCCGTATCCATTGATGTCAGGCAACCCCTTGCCTTTAAGACGCAAAACCTTGCCGGATTGCGTTCCAGGATCAACCTTTATCTTTACCTTGCTGCCTATGGTCGGAATCTCGGCACTGCAGCCAAGTATTGCATCGGGAATACCTATATATAAATTATAAATAAGGTCGATTCCGTCGCGTTTGAGTTCCGGATGCTCGATTTCCTGAATTGCAATGAGCAAATCGCCGTTTATACCACCATGGCGGGCTGCATTGCCCTTACCGTCCATCGAGAGCTGCATGCCTTCGTAAACTCCGGCAGGGATTTTCAATTCTATTGTTTCCTCGCCAGAAACAATACCTTCGCCGTAGCACGAAGTACACTTTTCCTTTATAACCTTACCCGAACCGCCGCAGGTCGAACATGTCGTACTTGTCTGCATCTGACCGAGCATGGTATGCATAACTCGCGTCTGTACGCCACGACCATTGCAGGTCGGACAAGTAGAACTCGAATTACCGTCCTTCTCGCCAGTACCGTGGCAAGCCGAACAAGGCACATATTTCTTAACTTTTATCTTCTTGGTCGTGCCGTTAGCAATCTCCTCGAGCGTAAGCTTTACCGTAACACGCAGGTTGGTACCGCGATTCACGGCACGTCTGCCTCCGCCACGGCTTCCGCCGCCACCAAAGAAACTGCTGAAACCGCCACCGAAAGCACCTTCGAATACATCTCCGAAACGTGAGAAAATGTCTTCCATAGAGAAGCCTCCAGCACCGCCGAAACCACCAGCGCCACCCATACCAGCATGTCCGAACTGGTCGTAACGTGCACGCTTATCGGGATTACTAAGCACCTCGTAGGCTTCGGCAGCCTCCTTAAACTTCTCCTCCGCTTCCTTATCGCCTGGATTCTTATCTGGGTGATACTGGATAGCTTTCTTACGATATGCCTTCTTTATTTCTTCAGGGGTCGCATTCTTGGCGACCTCAAGCACTTCATAATAATCTCTCTTTTCCATACAAAAACCTCCTACTGACCAACGACAACCTTCGAATAGCGAACTACCTTGTCGTTAATCTTGTAGCCCTTCTGAATCACATCAATAACCTTACCTTTCTTCGACTCGTCCTCTACCGGGAACTGTGTCACCGCCTCGTGGAAATCGGTATTGAAATCCTCGCCCATAGCCTGGATTTCAGTTAGGTCCTGCGACCTCAGATAATCCATAAACTTCTGGTATATAAGCTTTACACCTTCCTTTGTAGCTTCCATATCGGCTGTTTCAAGATGCTCCATAGCACGGTCTATATCGTCGATTACCGGCAAAAAATCGTGCAGCATCGAAGCCTTGACACTCTCGCGAAGCTCCAACTTTTCTTTGGCAGTACGTTTCTTGAAATTGCTAAACTCTGCCACCTGACGCATATACTTGTCCTGAAGTTCTTCGAGTTTGCGGTTCGACTCTGCCAATTCGTCCTTCAATTTTCTGTCAGAAAATCCGAAACGCGACTTTTTCTTCTTGCCATGTTCGGGTTCTGCCTCAGCTTTCTTTTCTTCGGCAGCAGTCTCATCGACTTTTGTCTCCGCAGCCTCTTCTACTTCAACATCTTTATTTTCAACATTTTCTGTTGCGTCTTCCATTTTCTTTTCTTCCTGTATGTTATCGTTTTCCATATCTTTTTAAATAAAATGACACACATTGATTTCAAAAATTCTGCCACACGACAAAATATGACAAAATTGCAGTAGGGGCGCATTGCAATGCGCCCCTACTGCAATTCATTTGTTAGCATTATAATCCTGGATTAACGCCTCCGACAGCCACTTTGCCAAAGCCTGACGATTGCTGGCGTCCAACAACCTCTTGCGATCACGCTCGTTGTTGATGTTTCCAGCCTCCATGAACGCTGCAGGTGGAATCACACGTTTTATGACCAGCAAGTCGCGTTCCTCGACAGTTCCGAAATAACCTCTATTGGGCTGGAACTTCGCATATTTCTGACGGAAGACATTGTACATAGTCTCGGCCAACTTCTTGCCCTTGCTGCTGCCATGACAATAGTAGAAAAAAGCGTCTACTCGCTGACTACTCGTACGAGAATCGAGATGAATTTCAACGACTCGCTGATATTTAGCAGATTTATTCTCGTAGAAAAGTTTATTCACCGCATCGGCACGCTCAATAAGCCTCTGGTTCTTGTCGCGACTAATTCCAAATCCCGGATAATAATACTCGTCGTAGTCGATTTTTAGGATTTTTTCTTCACGTATGCCATCGTCAGGATCATCGATTATCATATACACCTTGCCCGACTGTTCCTCTATGCAACGTGCAAGCCTCAATGTTATGTCGTAGGCATACTCATCCTCCGAAATCATCACGCCATCGACGTATGATGTAGCGCCTGGGTCGGGACCGCCGTGACCTGCAACAAGATAGAAAATCGCACCTTTCAAGGCCGTACCTTTTATCGTGTCTGCAATACGCAAATCCATTTTCGTCTGTGGCATTTTTTCCTGGTTTGGCGCAGGAATACAAACTGGAGCAGAATCGGAAACAGCCGTTGAATTAGGTTTTACGCACACTGGCTGAACGGTATCAATCACGACAATATGTTCGGGTTTTATTGTATCGTGCTTTTCTGGCAAGAGATAGGTTTCGCCAAGAATCAACTGGTCCTCGAGCTGAATTTTGTCCTTGTTGATTTCCAAAAACTTATGATAGTAATCCTTTGCTTCGTAGCCGTTTTCGCGGAGAATCTTGTAGATTCCATCGCCTTGCTGGGCAACTACGGTGCGTACCGAATCGCTCTGCGCCGACAATGCCGACACTACGCATAGGCATAAAAGCAGAAATATCAGTCTAATTTTCATCGCCTGCAAAATTACAGACAGAGCACCGCCCAACCAACAAATAGCGCATAAAGATTTTAACGTGTATCTGTTGAACAGACGAAAAATAAATGCACCTATGCGACGATGTAACAAAAAAGCATTATCTTGCGCAAAAATTCAACGCGTGGACACGAAATACAACCTCATAAGCATAATGGGCGCCACGGCAGGTGGCAAAACCGGAGTCGCTGTACACCTTGCAAAAACTCTCGGCTCGGAAATCATCAGTGCCGACAGCCGTCAGGTTTACCGCGGAATGGACATCGGAACCGGCAAGGACATCGAAGAATACACAATCGACGGACAAACCATCCCCTACCACCTAATCGACATACTTGATGCTGGCGAAAAATACAACGTCTTCGAATACCAAAGCGACTTTTTCAAAGTCTACGACGACATACGTTCACACGGAATGATTCCAGTACTTTGCGGTGGCACTGGGCTTTACATCGAATCGGTTCTGAAAAACTACAACCTGCCAAATGTTCCTGAAGACCAGAATCTACGCAAATCGCTGGAAGGCAAAACAATAGAAGAACTTGAAATTATACTTCGCACATACAAGCCATTGAACAACAACAGCGACTACGACACCGCCAAGCGCGCAATTAGGGCGATAGAAATAGCCGAATACACAAAGCGTAATCCTTTGAGTACTACTAGCAATCGCAAACTAAACTCGCTGAATATTGGCATCATCTTCGACCGAGAACAACGCCGCGAACGTATCACTGCCCGTCTGAAACAACGCCTCGAAAACGGCATGGCCGAGGAAGTCGAAACGTTAGTAAAGAATGGCACTTCGTACGAAAGCCTCGAATATTATGGCCTTGAATACAAATATCTAGCGTGGTACTTACAAGGCAAAATCAGCTACGACGAAATGTTCGACCAACTCAACACCGCCATACACCGTTTTTCGAAACGCCAGATGACTTGGTTCCGCAAGATGGAACGCGATGGCATAGTAATACACTGGATAGACGGTGGATTAAGCATGGATGAGAAAGTTGGGGAAATTCTTGAATTAATGAATAAATAAATTCATAGAGAACGGGATTGTAGATCCCTACGCTGCCGCGGGCGGCCTTGCAACAAAAAGGGAACCTGCTCCGCTGCGTTTCCTTTTTTGTTTTTCAGTATCTTCTTTCGAATGTGCATTCGACGAAGATACTGAAAAACAAAAAGAGTGAAGTAAAACTTCACTCTTTTTGTTGCGGAGAGAAAGGGATTCGAACCCCCGGTACTCGAAAGAGTACAACGGTTTTCGAGACCGCCCCATTCGACCACTCTGGCATCTCTCCTTGCGTGGCGGAGAAAGAGGGATTCGAACCCCCGGAACCCTCGCGAGTTCAACGGTTTTCAAGACCGCCGCATTCGACCACTCTGCCATTTCTCCGAGCGGTGCAAAAGTACTACAAATTAAATTCACGACAAATTTATTTCCGCATTTTTTTATCTGCACACAATGGTTTTATTTTCAAATTATTAGAGCAGCAAATTATCGATTATTGCAAACTTAAACGTAAAAAATGTCCATTCTACGCAAACGAAAACATCATTTCCTACGCAAAAAACGCAATAAATTGAGATTCAGCATTGCCATTTGGCAATAATGCTATATATTTGCGCCATCTATGCCAACAAACAGCAACATATTAGAACCTCAGGCCAAAGAAGAACTGATGTCGTCGAAAGGCAACAGCCTTATCCTATACAACGACACCAAGAATACCTTCGACCATGTCATTTCATGTCTGATTGACATCTGCGACCACGATGCCATACAAGCTGAACAATGTGCCTACATAGCCAACTATAAAGGCAAATGCGACATCAAGAAGGGGGAATATCAATACCTCAAGGATTTAAAGAACGCCCTAATAAAAAAAGGACTCATAGTATCTATCGAGTAAAACCTTATTACAATAAAAAAAAGAAAAGCCGGAAATTCCGGCTTTTCTTTTTGCATAATTATATTTTCTATTCAAGATAGTATTTCTCTACATAATTCTGGATTGACTGGTTGTCGACTGTAAGACTAAGTTCGAGCAAAATATAAAGCATTACTCCATTTTCATTATATACAATCTTTGACTTTGGAACCTGACCATCCATACGGCCCTGGATTCTTACCGTATAGTCATTTACTGCAGCATCACCTTCTGTGTATGCGGTATATGACTGTGTCGGAATCTTGAGATATACATATTCGAAACGCATAGTATCTACTGCCTTGTCATAAGTCAAACCTTCATATCTTACAGACTCCTTATCTCCATTAAGGCCACCAAGATAGCCTATCTGTGCAGACATATCCCTTGGGGACAAAGTTGAAGAAAACATATCAGCATCAACCTTGAAAGAAACCTTCTGTCCATTGTGTGTATGGCATGCGACCTTAGAGAATCTCAATCTACCAGCAACGGTCGGAGATGCAGTAACATTTGAATAATAAGCTGTATCACGGCACAATTCCATTCCTAAACCAGAAAGAATAGCATCACGCTTCATGTAGTATCTTCCTGTATATATATCGCTTACGTTCTTGCAGGTAATCTTCCTTGTAGCCGTACCTACATTACCGGCTTCGTCAGTTGCTGTATACGTAACAACATACTCACCAGTCTTTTTTATTTGCCCCATATGAGAAGCGTCTTTCTTTTCTGTCGTAAGAGCTGTCTCAATATCAGACGTTACCTGAATGTCTGCTGATAAACTTGCATTATCCTCAACATACCATCCCGGATCCTCATACTTAGTATATAACAACAATGTCGTATCTCCACCATGCTTCGAGATTGTCTTACCATCCTTTTCATAGAAATAAATTGATGGCGCTGTAGTGTCTTTTGGACAAGCCGTGAAAACAACCGTTAATGTCGCTATTATAGCGAGAAAAATGACCGTTCTAAAAATTCTTCTATTCATAATTTATCCGAATTTAATCAAGCCGTAAAAATATTAACAATATTTCAATCCCACAAATTTTTTGCTACTTTTTTAACAAAACTATTTTTGTCTGCATATTTGTACCTTCGACACGCATATAATACACGCCATCGGCACAATCAGAAAAATCAAGCTGAAAATCGGAAGAGCTAACTTCAAATACTTTTACCTTACGGCCATAAACATCATATACACAAAGATTTGCACCCGATACGGATTCTGGAATAACAACATTTACCTTTCCATCCGACGGATTCGGGAAAGCCGAAATTGCAACATTCTCTTCTAATACGGCATGCTCGCCAATAGCACTCAGGCATTCGTTGCTAACATCAATTCTGCTTATGTAAATTTCAGAATTCTTACCATTCTTTGATTTCAATCTCAACAAAACATCGCGTCCGCGGAATTCTGCAAGCGAAATCGACACCGTATCGAACTCCGAAATGTCAACCGGGGTATATTGATATCCTGCATTTCCTTCCTGCGTATACAGACCTGGTCCTCCATTACCCCACACTGCTGGCTGGAAAGTTGCACCGCAATCGGTACTGACCTCGACAAAAAGCGAATCCTTAAGGGAATTCCCAAAATGTCTCTTGTATGCATACACAAAATTCATGAACAGAGAATCTGCATCCGGCAATGTAATCTGTGGCAGATATACATAATCTACATCTCCTGAATTACTATTCTGACAAAACGAATATCCAAGGGCTCCATTTTCATAATTTTCGCCCCACGGATTCATCGACCAAGTCTTACCATTATCCACATTCTCGACAAGTAACTCATAATCGGACAACATGCCACCATTGCTAAAATCTGCAAGATATGGGAACTCCGTCTGATAGTACTTTTTAAACCTCAACATGCTACTATTATTATAGGTATCGTACTCTACTCCGTAAGTCATCGACGAAACCACCGCGCGTAATTCGTTAAGTCCGCCATGAACAGGAACTTCCGGTATTTCGTATTCATACAAGACTTCTGATCCGGCATTGACATCTTGCCAAGTATTAGTAGCAATAATACTATCACCAGAATATACCTGCAATACCACTTCGCCAGCATCGTCTATACCATTATTATGTAATGTTGCATATACTCTCGGAACGCTCTCCAGACAAGTTATTGTATCATAATTTACTGGAGCATCACCATACGACATGCCAAGCTTCACACTAATGTCGAAATCCTCGCTTATAGGTGGCTCTGGAGTGTAATTGTTCGACAGATAATTGTATGCAGCCAGCACATCTATCATACCCATTCCGTAGGTATTATCCTCGCCATCGTCGCCAAGGTCGATAGCAGAAAAGTACAAAGCTTCCTTGAGTTCCCTTGCCGATGCCATCGGAAAAGCCTCTGCCAGCAGCAGCAATGCTCCAGATACATGCGGACATGCCATCGAAGTACCCTGCAGTGCATTATAGCCATCCAAACCTACACAGGAACGCACATTTACGCCAGGGGCTGAAACTTCGGGTTTTATCTTAAGCGACGATTCTTCATCGACACATGGCGTAGGTCCTCGGCTCGAAAAACTTGCCACTACACTACTCGAATTTACGGCAGCAATAGCCATCGGATTTACAATATTGTATGCTAGCATTGCAGGATAACCAGTCGTCGAAACACCAGGACCTTCGTTGCCTGCCGAAAACGGAGAGCAAATTCCTGCAGCCTCCAAAGTTTCAACAATAGAATTTTCAGGAAGCGAGCAAGCGCCAAATTCGGTTGCCAGCTCATAATCGTAACCCCAAGAGTTATTTATTACTCGCGGAACATCGCTGGTTGTATTTTCGTCGCCATCGGGATTCAGAACCCACTGGTAAACCGTAAAAAACTGACTTACTGTAAGCAATTCGGCAGTAGTGCTTGCCACTGGATCGCAAGCAATCCACTTGGCATTGTATGCAATGCCTATAGTGTCGTGAGTGGCCCTATCAAGTCCCATCGCAGTTCCTGTGGTGTGTGTTCCGTGGCACGACGAAGCATTGTCGCGCGGATATTCGTGACGCATTCCGTACCAGCACTGCGACTGCGGGAAATTGTTTCCTGCATAGTTGGTACTGATAGCCGGATGTTCGGGATTTACTCCTGTATCTATACTAAGCATCAGCACATTGCGACCAGTATAACCCAAAGCCCACATTGCAGGTGCGTTTATGGCACGTACGCCCCACTCCACTCCGTCAACCGAACGCGGAGCATTTTCTGCAACCACAGTTACTCCGTCTTCTATCTTGTAGCGCTGAGTATTAAGGTCAATATATGTAACATTGTCAAAACCAGCAATCTGCCCAATAACATCGCGACGCACCTTGGCATTCACTGCATTGACAATCCAGTAGCCTTCCATCGACTTCACTGCATCGGGACTGTACTTCATAATTGGAGACAACTGAGACTCGAACTTTGCATACGACCTTTCGTAGTTGCGTTTCAGCAAAGCTGTTACGCCCTTTACGCGAGTATCGAAGTCTGCATGATACCTATCGAACTGCACAGCCAAATCGGAAACAGATTCGGCATTCTCGAAAAATATGTTCACATCGAGATACTCTGTCTTTCCGTCCTTTATCGCATCCGACAAGGCTGGACTTACAACAAACTGAGCAAACGACAGCATCGAAGCCAAAATGAGAACTAGCAGTATAAATGTTTTTTTCATAACCTAATATTTATATTTCACAAAATTTAGCCTTAACAACTTCTTCATCAATCATTTCCGACAAGTGCACCCGGCAAATCCTATTCACAAGGCTCCTGTCGTACGGCACCGTTACCCTTATATAATTATCGGTATAGCCAAACATCATGCCACCCTTCTTTGCCGATTCGAAAAGGACGCTCCGCTCACTACCTAGATTCTTCTCCACAAATTCGCGATGCTTGCGCTCACAAATCGACTTGATAACATCGGCTCTCTCCTGTTTCTGCTTGGCCGTCACACGCGGTGTAAACTTCAACGCCCTGGTACCTTCCCTTTCGGAATACTGGAACTGATGGATAAACGAAATGTCGAGCGAGTTGACAAAGTCAACAGTCTTGTCAAATATTTCGGGTGTTTCGCCGTTCACGCCCACGATAAGGTCAATGCCGATAAAAGCATCGGGAATAAGTTTCTTCACAAGTTCAATCTTGTGCCGATAAAGAGCCGTATCGTAGCGGCGACCAATAAGTTTCAGCAATTCGTCGCAACCCGACTGCAAGGGAATATGGAAATGCGGCATCATCTTCGGTTCCGAAGCCACAAACTCAATTATTTCGTCCGTAAGCAAATCGGGCTCAACGCTGCCAATCCGGAAACGGTCGATACCATCGACTTTCACAAGAGCCTTCAGCAAGTCACAGAATGTCTCACCTGTAGTCTTGCCAAAATCACCGATGTTCACGCCCGAAATTATCACCTCCTTCATCCCGTCCTGCGCAAGCGACTTCACCTGCTCTACGCAAGTTGCAATCGACTGGTTACGACTGCGCCCGCGAGCATACGGAATGGTACAGTAGGCGCAGAAATAGTCGCAACCGTCCTGTATCTTCAGGAATGCACGAGTGCGGTCTCCCTTGGAGAAAGCGGGAACAAAGGTTTTCATATCGTTGTGAGGCGTAGTGCTGACCGAAACTTCCTGCAATTTTTCTGCATTGTCGATTATATTTTCAATTTCGGACTTGTTGTTCACACCAAACACATATTTAACACCTGGAAGTGCAGCAACCTCATCGGGCTTAAGCTGTGCATAACAACCTGTTACGATTATAATTGCATCGGGATTCAGAGAATGGGCACGAGCTACGGCGTTGCGTCCCTTGCGGTTGGCATTTGATGTCACCGAACACGAGTTCAGCACATAGAAGTCCGCCTTCTGCGAAAACGGCACTACAGTAAATCCACGCTCAATGAAGTATCGCGAGATTGTGGAAGTCTCGGCGAAATTGAGGCGACAGCCAAGGGTACAGAAGGCAACGGTTTTCACGGGATTTACGAATTACGATTTTAGATTTACGATTTTCTGAATCTCAAATCTTCAAATTATCAAATTTTCAAATCTTGAAACCCAGAAACATAGAAACTTAGAAACCTGAAACCTTTTTTAACCTCTCTATATCGTCTGCAATCTTTGCATACAAATCGTCGCTGACATTTACCAGCGGCAGACGCAAGACATTCTGCATTATGCCCATCTGAGCCAGATATGCCTTTACGCCAGCAGGATTTCCTTCGGCAAACATCATCCTTACGGTACGCAAATACTTGTAATGTATTGCCCTTGCAGAATCGAAGTCGCCATCGAGAGCTGCCTTTACCATTGACGACCAGTCGCGTGGGAATGCATTGGCAATCACCGATATCACACCCTTCACGCCTGCAGCAATCAACGGGAGCGTCAAGCCGTCGTCGCCAGAAATTACGGTAAAGCGTTCGGGCTTGTTCTCGACTACGCGCATAATCTGGTCAACAGAACCCGATGCCTCCTTTACGGCAACGATGTTGTCGAAGTCGCAAGCGAGACGGCAGATAGTTTCGGGCGAAATGTTAACGCCAGTACGTCCTGGGATGTTGTACAGAATCACAGGGACAGGCGATACTTCGGCAACATGAGCGAAATGCGCATACAGGCCATTCTGAACCGGCTTGTTGTAGAACGGCGATGCCGTCAGAAGTCCGTCGATTCCGCTGAAATCGAAGTTGCGTATGCTTTCGAGCAGGTCGGAGGTATTGTTTCCGCTCATTCCAACCATAATCGGCACACGACCAGCAATTTCCTTCTTTGCAAAGTCAATCACTTGACGACGTTCGGCAGCCGAAAGACAAGGCGTTTCGCCTGTAGTTCCCATCACCAGCACATAGTCGACTCCACCATCGACAACATGAGCCAGCAAACGCGAAAATGCCACATAGTCAACATTTCCGTTAATATCAAAAGGCGTAACCAACGCCACACCTGTTCCAATAAACTTATTCATATTTTATATTCTCCAAATAATGCATTGTCTGTTTTACAAGTTCCTCAACGCTCAAATTTTCCTCGTCGAGACTAATCATCACGTCAAGCAAATCGGTATTCGACTCCGAATAAATACCAACCTTAAATCCTGCCTTCGAACGCATTTTCACATACGAGAGCGGAATTTTCTCCTCAATGTCAAGGCAAAGCAGTATATCGAAGTCAGTATTGCAGAATTCCGAAATAGTCTCCTCGGGAGGAAAGCCCAACTTATCCAAGTCCTTGCGGCAGAAAAACGAAAAGTCTAACGGCTGGATATGGAAATCTGCCAGTTCTTCGCTATCAACAAATCCCAACGCCTTGACTACCGGAATACGATTTTTAAGATTGAAAAGCAGCTTGCGCACAACCTCGAACTGAGCCTCATCGGTTGCATCGTACAGCATTCCTATCTTGTTTGCTAGTTCCAAACCGCAAGCACGGACACATCTGGACACACCAGTCTGCGCCTTCTGCAACCTGCGTTTCGCCAATTTCGTCTTTATCGATTCAAACATAGCCACAAAGATACAACTTTATTTTAGATTTACGAGGTACGATTGGCTGATTCGTTATCGCTGTTTTGTCAGGTCTTGATACATTTTGAACAATTCTGCTACACACATACTCTCCGTAAACGATGACTTTACCGGGAAACCGTATGCCTGCATTACAGCACGGTCGTTGTCCTGATGAGCCTTACGAAGCTCTGGCGGCATTGAACGCTCATCGTAAAGGTCTGCCAAAGAGGATTCTGGATATTTTGCCCGAGCATCGAGAATAGCCTGTGCGGTCTGTTCTATTTTTGCCTTCTGAGCTTCTGTCGGTGATGGCCATGGGAAGTTGTTATAAACTATTGTGTTCGAGTAACTATATCGCATTTCAAGACGTCCACAAACAGCTCGCATCCATGCCATGTGGACATTGCTTGTAAGAACACCAAAATGGTATTGCGAAGAATCTGGCAACATAAAAAGTTTATCACCTGGAATTATATCCTTTGAAAGAAATTCCATAGGAATATAACGTCTTTGCTCCGAAGAAACTTTTGGAATTGCAACATAATCATTTTTACATTCTCGAACTTCATCAAACAAAGTCGGTGTTTCTGCTTTTTTTCTAGTTGCAGCTTTTGCACTGCTAAGACGGAAATCTCTAACAGCTTCAATGCGCTTAAGCAGAATCGGACATTTGCGAAGCTCTGCAGGATTTGCCCCAACAAGCCAAAAACACCAACGAGGCTTTCTGTTTATAAAATCTTTCCCCATCATAAATGGTCGTAAAAATTTTTCACCTTGCGGTTCTATCTTTACATATTCCATTTTTTCCTCATTTGTTAGAATCAGATTTCCTCCCTCAGTTGGCTTTCCTCCATTTAACAATATTGGAGAGCTGCTCAAAGGCTTTGAATGATTTTCAATCCAAATGCATGGTGCATCCAAAAGATAGCCGTTTATGCCATTTACTATAATCTTATTTCCGCTTTCATCATAAATAATTTTCTGTTTTTGCTCAGAGTCTATATTTGAAAAACCGATAATCACACAATGAACATGAGCCTTCTCTGCACTCTCTGAATCCCAACGGAAAGTTCGCCATGCAAAATCTATACGAATATTATATTTTTCAAACAGAGGTTTCCACAAAACAGCCACTTGCTCTCCTTGTGTTATACTGTTAGTTGAAACAAGGGCCGCTTTAGTATTTGTTCCTTTCATCAACAATGACGCTTTGAAATACCAGCCTGCAACATAATCAATATTATTCGCTATATCTTTTGAAATTTGATGCAAATCTTCTTTTTGTTCTTTTGTTTGATATGTAAATCCCACAAACGGCGGATTTCCCATGATATAATCGAAATCAACATGATAAGTCTGCGGCTTCAGTGCTGTAGCACGTATGTTTATATTTTCACTGTAAATGTCAACTTCATCATATTTCACAACAGGCTCTGCGACTACATCCATTTTAGATTCACTAATTGGATAAATATTCGATTTTTTCGCTATTACAATAGGATTTTGCTCGTCGGTCTCCCACTCTGTCCACGAAAGGCGCAACGCATTGCCTTCTTTTATGTTGGCATAACTTTTCAGCGGCAAAAAATCAATATCGTGCCGCACAATCTTCTCTGTTTCCGCCAGCATCTGCGCTTCGGAAATCCAGAGTGCTGTAGTTGCTACCGTTACGGCGAAATCATTGATTTCAATGCCATAAAACTGATGGATGGAAACTTTTATTGGATTAAGAAACTCACCCATTATCATTTGCCCATGATAACGTTCTCGAATAGTTTCATTTTCCAATCTTCGCAGCGACAAATATGTTTCAGTCAGGAAATTACCACTACCACATGCTGGATCAAGAAACTTCAACGATGCCAACTTGTCTTGATACTGCAAAAGTTTCTTCTGCCTCTGCTTCTCAACTTTTTCTTCCAAAATAACATCCAACTCACTCCGCAAGTCATTGAGAAACAATGGATCGATTACCTTATGTATATTCTCGATGGAAGTGTAGTGCATACCTCCGCTACGACGGGTATCGGGGTTCAAAGTCGATTCAAAAACAGCACCGAATATTGTCGGAGAAATCTCGCTCCAGTCAAAATCGAGGCTGGCATTCTGCAACAATATATGTTTCAGCTCATCTGTAAACTGCGGAATTTCAATTTCTCCTTCAAACAATCCACCATTGGTATATGGGAATGCTTTCAAATCGTCTTTCATATATTTGCTACGCTTGTCCAATGGCGTATTCAGTACTTCGAACAAACGGATCAAGGCATTGCGTATATCGTCAGCTTCATAATGAACCAGATAATCGTGGAATTGGTCGCGTGTAAAAACTCCCGCATCCTCGGCATACAGACAGAACACAAGACGAACACAGAGAATATTTAGCCACCGCAATGTTTCCGGTGAATTGTCACCATATTGCTTAAGCAAGGCATCATAAATCACTCCTACAATTTCGCCAGCCTTCATCGAGACTTCCATCTCGCGTGTAAGATGCTCGCTACGGACATCAACAAGAAAACGCAGTCGGTAATACTCCTTGCCCAAATTTTCAAGAAGAATCTGCTCCGGCTCGCAATTAGGCTGTTCCATATCATAGACAAGAAACTCGGCAAAATTGCAAGTGACAACCCAACGTGGATGTTGCGAAAGCGGCATATTGGCGACATAGCGTTTTGCCTGCTGGAAAGGATTTAAAACAGAGCCGTCGCTCTGCACCGAGCCTTTACGCAAATCCTTACCTAATGATTTTTGCTCAATAAGCACCTTTGTCGCAGGAATATGCCCATCAATGAAATTGGTCTTGTCAACTTTTACCTGCTCCTCGTAACGGATAAACTCGCTCGGATTATCAACATCAAAGACCTCTGTCAAAAGTTCAGTCCAAAATAGTTGAGATTCTCCTTTCTCATAACCTTTACCTTTCCACCTCTGTGAAAAATCTGCAGCAGCTTTTGCCTGTTGTTTTTCGGTTTTCATCCTAGTCTTGTTGGTTTACTATTGTCAAATATCGACCACAAAGATACAATTTATTAGATTGCAATAATTTTCAAATTGTCAATTTTTTCAAATCTTTTTCATTTTTCTTCTTCTATTCAAATAAAATTCATTACCTTTAACCGATTTTTTACAGAGCACTTTTTGATGATACGAAAATACATATTAATACTCTTAATCCTTACAATAACTTTGTCGGGCAAACACTTGTTCGCCCAGTACGAATTTATTGAAAACAAGGGGCAATGGCACGAGAACGTGAATTTCAAGATGGAATTGAACGACGGTGCACTGTTTCTCGAAGACCACGGAATCTCGTTCAACATTACCGACATCAAGATGGGACACCACTCTCATGCTCACGACGAGTATGAATGGCACGACGAAAATGCCGTCGGACGCGGACATGCCTACAAGATTATCTTCCGCAACTCTAAGACGCCAAGCGACATAACAAGCAACAACACCACTCTCGACTACTGCAACTATTTCATCGGCAGCGACGAATCGAAATGGGCCTCGCATGTGCGCAAGTTCCGCAACGTCGACTATAGAGGCATATACAACGGCATCGACATACACTACATGTCCGATTCGCGTGGCATGAAATACGACTTTGTCGTCCACCCCGACGGAAACTACAAGGACATACTGCTCGAATACGTCGGAACCGACGGAATCGAAGTGCAGGACGGTGTGCTGATTGCACACACTTCCATCCGCGACATAATGGAGTACACACCGAAAGTATACCAGATTGTCAACGGCGATACCATAAACATTGCCTGCGAATATGTCGTTCGTAAAAATGTTGTCGGCTACAAGATTTCCGAAAATTACGACAAAACACGAGACCTGATAATCGACCCGTCGCTGGTATTCTCGACATACACAGGCTCAACTGGTGACAACTGGGGATTTACCGCCACCTACGACTACAACGACAATGTTTTTTCTGGTGGCATAGTGTTTTCCACAGGCTATCCGACATCAACAGGCGCATATCAGGTTACATACGCGGGCGGCACACCATGGGCCGATAATGCAACCAGCTACCTCGAAGGCTGCGACATTGGCATTATCAAGTACAATGCAACAGGCACCAACAGGATATACGCTACATATCTCGGCGGACACAACGGACAGGAAATGCCTCACAGCCTTGTCGCAACCGAAAGCAACCAGCTCGTAATAATGGGAACCACCGGTTCTCCCGACTTCCCTACAACGACAAACGCATACGACCGTACATTCAATGGAGGCACAAGCGTAACCTACGACAACGTAATCGGTTTCCATAACGGCGTCGACATTTTCGTATCGAAACTTTCAGAAGATGGCTCTCAACTTATAGGTAGCACATATGTCGGTGGAAGCGGCAACGATGGACTTAACTTCAAGGCATCGTACACACAGCCTGACCCGACAACCGGTGTAAACTACGTGGAAATGCACGGCAACGACTCTCTGTACTACAATTATGGCGATGGTGCCCGCGGCGAGGTGGTTGTAAGCAGCAAATCGTTCATTTACGTTGGTACAAACACATTCTCGTCAGATTTTCCATCGGGCATAAACGAAGGCTTCCAACCTGTGGCTGGCGGCAAACAAGATGGCGTTGTGTTCGCACTTAGTCCCGACTTGTCGCAACTGGCATGGAGTTCGTACCTTGGTGGCACACAAGACGATGCAATTTTCAGCATCTCGCTCGACAACGACGAAAACGTATTTGTAACAGGAGGAACAACATCGACCGACTACCCCACGACCGCCAACGCCTACAACACGACCTACAACGGTGGTAGCACCGATGCCTTCGTTGCAAAGATTGCACCCAACGGCACCTTCCTGCTCACATCATCGTTTTTCGGCTCTCCGTCTTACGACAACGCCTATTTCGTCCGCACCGACCACAACAACAAAGCATATATCTGCGGGCAAACAAAATGCGGAGGAACGGCTCTCGTACAAAACGCAGGCTACTATGTGGCAAACAGCGGCCAGTTCATTACAAAGTTCGACAACGACTTAACAACGGTTGAATGGTCCACCCAATTCGGCACCAACACCGGCAAGCCAAACATCTCGATAACCGCATTTGCTGTTGACGTATGCAACCGAGTCTACCTTTCTGGATGGGGACGAGAATGGCCTTTCAATTACTATGATGCACAAGCTCACTACTACACATGGGACCAGGAATTTGGCACCAAGAACATGCAGGTAACACCTGATGCACTGCAGGACACCACCGATGGAATGGACTTCTACGTACTTGTGCTCAACGAAGATGTCAGCGCATTGGAATACGCAACATTCTTCGGCGAACTTCGCTACACGAGTTGTGGTTCATCGGGCCGCGACCACGTCGACGGCGGCACCAGCCGTTTCGACAAGAAAGGACATATAATACAATCGGTATGTGCAAGTTGCGGCGGATGCCAGATGTTCCCAACAAGTCCGTCGGACGTATGGTCGGCAAGCAACAACGCATCGAACTGCAACAACGCAGTATTCAAGATTCGAATAATAGAGAACCTCGCCGAAGCCAACTTCAACCCGGTACCGGCAGGCTGTGCACCATACAACGTGCAGTTCGAAAACACCTCGCAGGGAAGTTCATTCCTATGGAATTTCGGTGACGGCACAACATCGACGCTTACTAATCCGTCGCATACATACTCCACTGGTGGCACATATACTGTAACACTAATAGCCTACGACCCGTCGAGTTGTAACATGACCGACACCATAAGACGAAGCGTAACAGTAGTTTCGCCTGTACCGTCAACCCTCGACGACATAACAAGTTGCCCTAGCGAAAGCGTAATAATCGGCCCAGCAACAGATTATCCCGACGGAACAACCTTCGAATGGATACAAGGAAGCGGATTCAGCAACCCGAACATTCAAAATCCGAGTGTAACACCTACACAAACGACAACTTATACGCTTGTCGCACATGGAGTTTGTAACGACACCGTAACACAAACCGTAAATGTAATAACTCCAGTAGTAGGCCTAAGCACCTCCAACGACACAACAATTTGTCCCGGTGGCAGCGCAACACTACAGGTTTTCCCCACAGGAAACGCCGTAGCATGGGAATGGGCATACGACAACAATTTCACCACTATATTCTCCACGGAACAAACAGTGACAGTATTCCCAGAAAACAGCTTTACCTATTATGTCAGAGTGCGTGAATCGGAATGCAACACCTACGCCATGGACCAGGTACACGTTACAATACATAGGTTCAACTATAGCCTCACCCCATCGCAAATTATCTGCCCTGGCGCAACAACGCAACTCACCGTTACCAACAACAGCAGCGACAACCTCAACTACCAGTGGCAAGGCGCAGGAATAATAAGCGGAGCAGACACTAATTCACCGACAGTAGCACCTACAGCCTCAACCACATACACAGTAACCATAACCAACCAGATGGGCTGCACAACGACCGACCAGGTCGAGGTTACAATAGACAACATCGGAAGCATAATCGGAAGCATAGTCAACAACATCTGCTACGGCAGTTGCGAAGGTTCTGCAACAATCAATCCTACGGGCATAGAACCATTTAGCTACTTGTGGAGCAACGGACAAACCACACAGACAGCCACAGGACTATGTGCTGGAGGATATCAAGTAACTGTGACCGACGGCAATTCATGCACGACAACCAACGGTGCCACAATAACACAACCGCCTGCCATAAATATTACTTTCACCAATATTCAAGAACCGATATGCGATGGCGTAGGCTATGGCTCGGCAACAGCAAACGCAACTGGAGGCACACCAGGCTACACCTATCATTGGAATACTAACAACTATACGACATCCACAAACGACCAATGCCTTGTCGGAAACAACATAGTAACCGTAACCGACAGCAACGGCTGTACCGCTTCTGCCTCAATAAATATGCCAGCACCCGGCTCACTGGCATCGCAGACAGAATCTATAACTCATGTATCATGCAACGGATTCTGCGACGGTGCAATAAGAATCTCGGCAAGCGGAGGAACCTCGCCCTACACATACAACTGGTCGAACGGAGCACATAGCACAGAAATACTGGGACTTTGCGCAGGACGATACACCGTCACCGTTGTCGATGCCGACAACTGCGTATCGCACCAGTTTGCCGACATAAACGAGCCACCAGTACTTGTAGTTCAGATTTCCGAAACTTCGCCCATAATGTGTCATGGAGGCATTTCCACTTTAAATTCAATAATTTACGGAGGAACCTCGCCCTACTCTTTCATATGGTCGACCGGAGAAACAACCAACACACATATCGAAGTACCTGCGGGAAGTTATTCCATTTCGGCAACCGACAGCCACGGATGTACCGCAAACGCACATATATCTATTACAGAACCTGACACTCTTATTCTTAGACACGAGATCGGCGACCAGATATGCGACAACAACTGCAACGGATACATCGATGCCATTGTAGTCGGTGGTGTTCAGCCTTACACATACAGATGGTCGAACTCAAGTACAACAAAAGCAATTGGACATCTTTGCAGCGGAGAGTATTCGCTCACAGTTTCCGACAACAACGGATGTTCGCTAACAGAAGATTACGAAATTCACAATTTAAGACATATCCCTGAACTCCACGCTACTATAAGCTCGAACGTAATATACCGTGGCGAATATGTCAGACTTGTGGCAGAAACCTCATCGCCAGGCACATTCGTCTGGGACAACGGGGAGGTACTCAACAGCGACACAGCCTACAACCCCATTGCTCACCCGTCGGAGAACACAACATTCATAGTTGAGTTCCACGACACCAACAACTGCGTAGTCTACGATACTATTTCGGTAATTGTGAAGGAAGTTATCTGCGGTGACCCGTACATATTTGTTCCCAATGCGTTTACCCCCAACGGCGACGGACAGAACGACTATTTCCGTCCGTTCTACCCCGACGCCATTGTAACCGAACTATACTTTGCAGTCTACGACCGCTGGGGAAGCATAGTTTACGAAACCGACAACATCCGCTCCGACGGATGGGACGGGACATACAAAGACAAACGCCTTGCTCCCGACGTGTATGTTTTCTGGCTGAAAACCAAGTGCATAAACGGAGAGAAATACGAGCACCGCGGAAATGTGACATTAATCAGATAAAAACGACATGGAAGAAACAATATCGACGATAAGTTCATACGTTTGGAGCGCACCTCTTGTTATATTGTGCCTTGCAGCAGGACTTTACTTTTCGTTCGGAACGAAGTTCGTTCAGATAAGACGTTTTGGTGAAATGGCCAGGCTACTTTTTTCAACCGACAAGACACAAAAGACGGGAATCTCATCGTTTCAGGCATTTGCCATGGCCCTGTCGGGACGAGTAGGCACCGGAAACATTGTCGGTGTAGCAACCGCAATAGGCTACGGAGGTCCTGGTGCAATAGTATGGATGTGGATAATTGCCTTCCTCGGCGCCGGTTCGGCCTTTGCCGAAGCCACGCTAGCACAGATATACAAGGAAGAACACAACGGACAGTTCCGTGGCGGTCCCTCCTACTACATCGAAAAGGGACTTAAATGCAAATGGCTGGCAATCATCTTCGCTGTTTGCTCGGTACTTGCCTGCGGAATATTCCTGCCTCCCGTACATTCAAACGGCATTTCGACGGCATTCTCAAATGCTTTCGGCATCGACACCATGTATGTCGGCATTATAGTGGCAGTACTCATCGGACTAGTAATAATCGGCGGTGTAAAGCGAATTGCAAACGTGGCGCAGATAGTAGCCCCGCTCATGGCTGTAATCTACATCATACTTTCAATAGTTGTGCTTATCTGCAATGCCGAAGCTGTTCCTACAGCATTCAAAGATATGATTAGCAGTGCTTTCGGAATGAACGAAGCACTTGGTGGCATACTCGGCAGCACGATTGCATGGGGTGTGAAGCGCGGCATCTATTCCAACGAAGCCGGTCAAGGTACCGGCCCTATCGTGGCGGCTGCAGCAAAAGTGTCGCATCCAGTGAAACAAGGACTTGTACAGGCATTTTCGGTGTATATCGACACCTTGCTTGTATGCTCGGCAACAGCAGTGATGATTCTCGCCACCAAGACCTACAACATCTACGATGCCGACGGCGGAATGCTTTTCACCTCGAGCGTAGCACAACTTGGTGCTCCCGACGTGTCGTACACATCGACAGCTCTCGGAACACTGGTCGGAGCATCGTGGGGCAACATAATAATTTCGGTGGCATTGTTCTTCTTCGCGTTTACGACGGTAATGGCATATTACTACTATGCCGAGACCAATGTTGTTTACCTTTTCGGAAACGGCAAAAAGGAAAAAATTGCAATCTGGTGCGTACGCATATCGGTAATCGGAATGGTGTTCTTCGGTTCGCTGCACGAAGCCAAGACGGTGTGGGACCTTGGCGACATCGGTGTTGGCTCGATGGCATGGATAAACGTGATTGCAATACTGCTGCTATCGCCAAAGGTTTTCAAGTTGCTCAAGTCGTACGAAAAGCAGAAGAAACAAGGCAAGGAACCGGAATTCCACCCCGAGGAAATGGACATTAAGAACGCAGACTTCTGGGAGAAGAAATAAAAAAAAGGGAAAAACTCCCCTTTTTTTGTTTTGTGAGAACACTACCTATTATTCAGCGTCCTTCATCATTTCGTTAAAGATTGCTGGGCAACCCATTGCGATATTAACGATACGGTTTGCCTGTTCGTCGCTTCCGCGCTTTTCCTTAATTTCGTTGTAAATTCTTACAGCTTCAGCATCGTTACCGTCCTGGCAAGCCTGTTCCATCTTGTTGATTTCTTCGTCAGTAACCTTAGCGCAGCTGGACAATGCAAAGCAAGTTGCCAATGCAATCATTGCGATAAATAAAACTTTCTTCATCTTTATAAAATTTAAATTATTAAATTAACTATCTGAGGCACAACTATTACCCATCCTCGACGCCTCATACTTTCAAAGACAGGAATCCGACGGCAAAATTATGACATTTAATATTAACACCGCGACAAAAATTTCTTTTTTTTACAACAGGTGTAACGCCCATAATTTATGTTTGTAAACATATTTTTTATTGAGCCATTATTGTACGAAAAGACTTAACTTTGTGCATCAAAAAATTTAAAGAAAAAAGTCATGATAGAAAACTTAAACGAATTTATGTCAACGAACATGGCTGCTGCAAAGCGTTCGGCCATTCGTGAAATATTGAAGTTAACTCAGCGTCCAGAAGTTATTTCGTTTGCAGGCGGTTTGCCAGCTCCGGCATCATTCCCTGTAGAAGACATCAGACAGTGCATCAACGAAATTCTTGACGAAGCAGGTCCAAAGGCATTGCAATACGGAACAACCGAAGGCGACGTTGACCTCCGCAACGAAATCGTAAAGCACTACGCACGTCAGGGCATGAACGTAACCATCGACAACTTGATGATTACCACTGCTTCGCAGCAGGCTCTCGACATTGCTGGCTGGATTTTCATCAATCCAGGCGACACTATCATCTGCGGTTTGCCATCGTACCTTGGAGCTCTCGGTTCATTCCGCGCATACGGAGCTGTTCCAGTAGGTATTCCGTTCGACGACTACGGAATGAGACCAGACCTTCTCGAAGCAAAGCTTGCTGAAATGAAGGCTCAGGGCAAGAAGCCGAAATTCATCTATTTGATTCCCGACTTCCAGAACCCGACAGGTATAACCTACCCGGAAGCTCGTCGTCAGGAAATCATCAACATCGCCGACAAGTACGACTTGTTCATCATCGAAGACTGCCCATACCGCGAACTCCGTTTTGAAGGCAAGGCTCAGCGCATGATGTACGAACTCGACAAGAACCACAGAGTTATCTCTCTCGGAACATTCTCCAAGACTTTGGCTCCTGGTTTCCGTCTTGGTTGGGTTCTCGCTCATCCCGATGTAATCTACAAGTTCGTAACTGCAAAGCAGCACACCGACCTCTGCACACCGGCTATCCTCCAGATGGCTACTGCAAGATACATGGCAAAGGGCTTGTTCGAAAAGAACTTCGGCAAGACTATTGAAATGTACCGCGAAAAACGCGACTTCATGTTGAAGTGCTTCAAGCAGTACATGCCAGAAGGTGTAAAGTGGACTCACCCAGAAGGCGGTTTGTTCCTACTCCTCTCGTTGCCTGAGGGCTACGACACCAACGAATTGTTCCAGGTTGCTATCAAGAACAACGTTGCATTCGTAACTGGCGACGTATTTTTCTGCGACGGTGGCGGCAAGAACACTATGCGTCTCAACTTCTCCTACTCTTCGATGGAGCAGATAGAAGAAGGTGTAAAGCGTCTTGCTGATGCAATCAAGGAATTCATGCACAAATAAGAATTTTCCTAAATTCATATAAGGAGCGGCAAAACACCGCTCCTTTTTTGTAATAGGTATGTTCATTTTTTCAAAAACTTATTGTGTATAAGTATTTTTACTATATTTGCCACAAGAAGATAAAAAATCAGAATTATGAAAAAGACAATTTTAATATCACTACTCGTTGGGATGATGGGTGTGATTATAATAGGATGCCGTGACAATATGTATAGTTACACGCCAAATGACAATCTATACAAATTTTGTGCATTCGATAGTTCTAGTTATTGGATCTATGAAGACTCTACAACGCACCAAATTGATAGTGTTGTAGCACAAAAGTTAGAAAAAGACGAATTTGTTACAAATTATGAGAGGGAGTATGACCATGGAAAACTTTTTACATTCAATCAAACATACAAAATAATAAACAGCGACACTACAATAACACAGACTATACGACCATACGTAGGTTTTGCTAAACCAGATGATTCGGGTGCAGGGTTAAATGCAGATGAATTATATGTTATAGTTCCAGATCCTTATTATGATGATCCATATACATTATCACGTTTAAATTGGTATTATATGAATATCTCTATTCCTTCTGAAGATTGGTATGCCTTTACTGATGATCTTCCAGAAGGAAGTGGAATTTTTAAGTATTCTGAACATTTTGACAATATTACAATAAACAACCACACGTATCAAGATGTAAAAAAAATAGAATTTTCCAACTCTACATATATAAATGACCCTTATTACAGGTTAGTTATTAGCTATTGGGCGAACGGAATAGGAATGATAAGGAGGGAATGCCATTCGTCCGACAGTATTGTAAATGTGAAAAATCTTATCAGGTATAATGTAATCAATGTTAGAAATCAATATAGGTAATGTAATATGAAAAGGTGTTTGTTAATTCTAATTTGTATTGTGATACCAATCTGCGTACGGTCACAAGTTGATACTTTGTTATCTTCTGGCAGGATACCAATGTACGCAAAAGTTATAAGCGATGAAAAGAGTTTCGGCTCGTCATTCGTTATAAATACAAGGTTTTATATGTTAGATACTATTACGATTGATAGTGTCAAATACGAATTGCCTTCTTGCTTTAGTGTTACCAGTGCAACGAATATAATCGGTATACAAAAGTTACCAATGGACTCTACTAGTTTTGATGTGACGGTTAATAATTCTTGTTCCAACAACCTGCCATTCTATCCTGTTGACTTGTCAATCTTGGTATATTATTCAACAACACGAACACATGAGAATAATATTAGCCTAGCTTTAAAAATATATTATACACCGTACAATACAATAGAAATTTGGGATTTGGCAGAATACAATTCCATACCACGGCGTTGGTTTGATCCTTGTGACAATCCAAATGCACAGCGCAAACCTATTCCGCAGTCATCGATTCCGTTGTCAGATATAACAGACTGGTCTTTATACGAACCATCTGATGAAAATTGGACAGACTGGCGTATAGACAATTTTCGTGAAGTAGAAGTTGATGGGCTGGCATATGCTGTACTTATGCAGCCTATTCCTAACGACTCCATTGCATACTACGATGCAATTGGAGAAGATTCAATACAAATCAGAAGTAATTTTTCTGGCACGGTTATAGGTCGAATCACTGCTAATAAATTAGAACCAAATGCACAGATCGGACTTGCAGGATTGAAAGTGCAACTAATGGAAGCTGATTCTATATTTGGGAAAGTTATATATCAACATTTTGGGACATCATATACAAATGATAATGGTTATTTTGTTATTCCGTATAATGAATTTCAACTGGCGGAAGGCGGATATGTAGAACTATACTTAAAAGTTTTTGCTAAAGACAATGGAACATATAAAATAGTAGGAAACTCGTCATTATTTGGATCACAGACTAAACTTATAAAAATAGGTTCAAAAAGTCATAATGCAGGAACAATAACATGCAATGTAGATTTCTCCTATTCAGATGATTATGATGCATTTCGTTGTGTTCACTGGGTAAGAAAAGGATGTGAGTATTTTAAATACGAAAGCAACAACTTCTATTCTGGTATTAGAATAAAGACAAATTGCAATATCGATGGAGCTTTCTCTAATAATTACATATATTCTCAAAAACCTGTTTTACATATTGGAAACGGAAGAGGAAGGACAGAAACAACACCGCGCCACGAATTTGGACATACGGCAATGTATTTCTTGCAAAACAAAAATATGAAGATTCCCTATGGCGTATCTGGTGTTAATTATCATGAATATAACCTAGAAAATACAAGTTTGCTGGCATTTTATGAGGGTTGGGCAGAATTTGTAGCAGCAATGCTGGATGCTGTATATTATCTGGAAGACAATGAATATGGAGATGAATTTGAGAATAATAGAAAACATAGTGGTATTAGTAATGGATTTTGTTCCGAATACAATATAGCATCAGCTTTGTATGATTTATGGGACGGACCGAATAAAAGTTTACCCAATAATATGCCTACAAATATTGCATATCATGGTTGGAATGATAATAATACATTAGGCTCTTCCTTTAATAAGTGGGAAACTATTGATAATGTAGAACTAACTTTGTCGCAAATATGTGCACCATTAAAAAAGGTTACAAGCAAAAGCAAACTAGAAAATATGCGCTGCATACAGCAATACATAGACACCTTACTATCCCTTAATCCATCTACTACGACATGCCAGGATAAGCGTGATATTATAAGGGCATTCAAGGAAAATCGAGTAGTGTGGAATGTTAATGATTACAACAGTAAAAAAAGCATTGGCAACGAATCCTTGGATGGAATGTTCGTTCAAAAGCAAAAGTCCGAAACAGGTTATTTTTTTAATCTTTCAGGTATTATACCAAGTTTGGATTATTCAATCATATCATCCTCCTGGAGCAATACATATCGCATCAGCAGTTTAAATGAAAATGCAAGCAATAACTGGAACTTTTGTCCAAATACCAGTACGGTACAACTTCTTACAGATGACTATCTTGTCGGTTACTATGAGCAATCAGACAGCAAGGTTACAAACATGAATCTTAATACATGCAATAATAATAATGTTCAAACGGCAAATTTCTCAACATGTGGCAATGACAATGTAATCAAGGTTAGAAATGGTTCATTGATACTTGGAAGCACTGATGGCACACACAAGGCCAATCTAACAATTGAAGGTGGAAGTTTGTTGGAAATATCTGGTTGGAATGCGAATTTAGTAGTAAACGACGGGTCGGTACTTACAATAAGCCAAGGCGGAACACTATGTGTAAAAGAAAAGGGCAATATTTTTGTCAACGGAAGTGGACGCATTGAGGTCGAAGATGGAGCATACATTTGTTTGTCAGATGGATTAGAAACTGAAGATATATTTTTACAGACATCTAATAGTATCATAAACATTTCCGAAAATGTATTTGTCGGTATAAACCCTATTCACGAAACAAACGTTGGCAACCATTCGTGTATATTCCCATGCGATATAACTAACTCTGGCTATGGCTCCATAAATTGTCCATGCGGTTTTGGCATTTTCGATTACTATGATAACTATATAGTAAGTTCTTCTACGACATTGTCTGGAGAAACCAAAATATTCAAGCAAAATGTGATTATTAAAGATAGCTCCACACTTACGTTAAGCAACTCAAGATTTGAAATGCTTGACAATAATATAATAATCATTAGACCAGGAAGTAAGCTAATTATTGACAATAGCACTATTACAAATTCTCGATATTGTCCAGACAAAATGTGGGGAGGCATTTTTGTTGTCGGCAATAACAACCAACGCCAGCTGCCACAATATCAAGGTACGATAGAATTGACAAACGGCTCAGTAATAGAGAACGCTAGAAATGCAATATGTACTTGGGACGGCGATGACTACTACACTACTGGCGGCATAGTAAAATGCTCCAATTCAACATTCCACAACAACCGTAGAAGTGTCGAATTCATGGCATACACAAACCATACGTCGGGTGGAGCAGAAACAAACAATGTAAGTTTCTTCAAGGCCTGCGACTTCATAATTGATGACAATAATATTTTTGCCGCATCAAGTGCAACTTACAGCGACATGATAACGATGTGGGGCGTAAACGGGATTGATATACTTGGGTGTAATTTTGATGACCAGCGCACTGGCTCGCCGGCAAGAGGCAATGCCATAACACTTGCAAGCGCAGGCGCAAACATCAGTACTTTGTGCCCTCCGCCAAACGGACCTACATTGTATGAGCCATGCGAATGTCAGGGAGAAGTACACAATACATTCGATGGATTTTCAAAAGGTGTAAATGCTGAAAATACAGGAACAAACTATCCATTCTCGGTGTTCAAGGCGGATTTTGAAAACTGTATCGTCCCCGTATATTCAGATGCCATCAATAACTATAGTATTACTCTTTCGGATTTCAATCTTCCTAATTCTGATATTCTTGCTAAAATGATAGGAATTTTTTCAGACAATTGTACTGGATATACAATAGAGGCTAACGATTTCAACATATTATGCAGCCAGTGTCAGTCGACTGGAATTAAGGTTATGGGTTCTGGAACTGATTACAATAAAATATACAGGAACACTTTCAGCGGGCTCGAAAGAGGGGTTTTGTCAATAAATAACCCAGGACTACAGATGCTATGCAATGAATTCTCCAATGTTTTTGGAAATGATATCTACGCCACAGGAACTGTTTCTACTCATGGTTCATCATCGGTAAGTGCTGGAAATAAATTTACTTCTAGGATAAGTACAAATATATATTCAGCAAGTTCATTTTCATACTATCATAGCGGAGATGCTTCAAGCACAAATATTTATAGACCGACAGCCTCAACAAATGTAACTAGAATCGGATATGTCACAGCAAACAGCTGCGAGCCTACCATATGTATAATTCCTTCCATTCCTGGTCCAGGTATTATTAAGTCTGCATCTCCCAATGATGATATTTCCATATACGAC
The DNA here is from genome assembly GCA_017617125.1 of Bacteroidales bacterium. Lineage (GTDB taxonomy): Bacteria > Bacteroidota > Bacteroidia > Bacteroidales > ML635J-15 > Bact-19. Next base: position 78,027 of record JAFZWY010000044.1, on the reverse strand, counting down.
TCGCTACAGCAGATGTACAATACTCGTCTTGAAGAATATAATGCTGCTGGATACGAATTCCTGTTGCAGAACTTCGATGAAAACAATGCAGATATTGTGACAATTGCAAGATTAAAGCAGGATACGCTTATTACTATTCGCCGCACAATGGCAGAAATTGCAAATCGCAATCTTAACGCAATACTGGCAGATAGCGTCCTCGACCGCGAATCGCTCAACGGATGGTACAATCGCATAAACACCCCTACGGCAAAATATTCGCTTATAAACAGCTACTTCGAAATGTGTAACTATAGTCTCGCAAATCAAGAACTATTGGCAATACCGCAACGCTTTGTTCTAAGTAGCGAGGAACTTGCTGAATACAACAATTTTTGCAATTACAATGCTTTGCGTGAGTCGGTTTACACATCGGGACGCAATTATGCACAGCTTACTGAGGATGAGATTGCCGAAATCGAAGCGATAGCCGACCTTAACACTGGAGTTTCGTCGGCATACGCAAACTCTGTTCTCTGTTTCTTCTACGGCATCTGCCGCGAAATTGAGGTGCCAGATATCGACGAACCCCCTATGAACAACAAGAACGCTGTTGCAGTTGTTGAAGAAAACAGCGAAACAGAAACACTAGCTGTGTATGTATATCCGAATCCAGCCGACGACGAACTGAACATTCTCATCAATTCGCTTCCCGAAGGTACGACAACTATTGAATTCCACGACGTGGCAGGACGCCTGATGTTTGTTCAGGAAATCACTTCGACCAATGCAAGCATCGACATTTCGTTGCTTAAGCAAGGTATTTACATGTACCGCATAGTAAACGGGGACAGAGTGATTGCAAGAAACAGGATCGTAAAGGAATAACTAAAACATACATTTTAACGGCAGATGCAAACAAAGCATCTGCCGTTTCATTATTGCGTACTACAAAAGATTTTCGTAAATTCGCACCCTAAAATTTCATATCATGGAAGAATACATTGTCTCCGCCAGAAAATATCGTCCAGATACATTCGAAAGTGTTGTAGGCCAGGATGCTATAACCCAGACACTCAAGAACTCGATAAAAAACAACCAGCTCGGCCAGGCTTATCTTTTCTGTGGTCCGAGAGGCGTCGGAAAGACAACTTGTGCACGTATTTTCGCAAAGACTATCAACTGCAGCAATCCGACCGAAAACTTCGAGCCCTGCAACGAGTGCGAATCGTGCCGCGCATTCATCGAATCGCGTTCGTTCAACATCCACGAACTCGACGCAGCATCGAACAACTCGGTGGAAGACATTCGCGCACTAATCGAACAAGTGAGAATACCTCCGCAAATCGGTTCGTACAGCGTATATATAATCGACGAAGTCCACATGCTCTCGCAGGCTGCTTTCAACGCCTTCCTGAAAACCCTCGAGGAACCGCCAAAGCACGCTATTTTCATCCTTGCAACCACCGAAAAGCACAAGATTCTTCCAACTATACTCTCGCGCTGTCAGATTTTCGACTTCAACAGAATAAGCGTCGAAGACATCCGCAACAGACTCGAATTTGTCGCTCAACGCGAAGGCATTACAGCCGAATCGGACGCACTGCACGTCATAGCACAGAAAGCCGACGGCGCTATGCGTGACGCACTTTCAATCTTCGACCAGATTGTAAGTTTCTGCGGAAAGAACATTACCTACCAGGACACGATCAAGAACCTCAATGTACTCGACTACGAAGTTTACTTCAAGGTAACCGAAACTTTGCTGGCAGGCAACTACCCGGAGGCACTCTTGATTTTCGACGACGTCCTGAAAAAAGGCTTCGAAGGTGGATATTTCATAAACGGCCTAGCTTCGCACTACCGCGACCTGCTGGTATGCAAAGACCCTGGAACTTCAAGCCTTATCGAAGTCGGCGAAAAGGCAAAGGCAAAATACATGGAATACGCACAGAAATGCTCCGTTCCTTTCCTATTCAACGCCATACAGATAGCAAACACCTGCGACATGAGCTACCGCACCTCGCAAAACAAGAGATTGCTCATCGAATTGTCGCTGCTTAAGATTTGCAACCTGTCGACAAACGCATTTGCATTGCCACAGCAGCAAACCCAAGTACAGCAAGTTCCGACCAAGCCAGCACAAGCTACTGCACCACAAAAGCCTGCTGCAGAACCAGCAGCGCCCAAAGCCGTTCCGGCAACACCGAAACCAGAACCAGCACCTGCACCAGTTGCCCAACCAAGTGCCCCCAAACCAGCACAACCGATGAATAACGTTGCAGAACCGCAGGACAATGTCAAGGTCAACCTGATGAAAAAGATTGTCGGGCTGGAGGAAAAGCACGATGAAGAAACATCAAAAGCCAACACTGCAACCTACGGAGAAAAGCCATACACTAAGGATGATGTCATTTCGGCATGGATGAATTTCGTTGCAGAAAAATGTCCCGAAGGCACACGCTGGAGAAGCTATTTCAAGAGCCACATACCCGAACTCGACAATAACGGCTCGTACATCGTAAGAGTCGAAGACGAGCAGATGCAAGGCAAATTGTCGGACAAGAAAGAGGTAATGGCAAATTACATACGCAAAATCATCGACAACAGGAATTTCGAATTTACCTTTACCGTCGACAACTCGTTAATCGAGGTAAACAGCAAAAAGGTAATGACCCAGTCGGAAGTGCTCGAAAAGATAAAGGAGACAAACCCGGAAGTTGAAAAAATCCTAACCGAAGGCGACTTCTCGCAGGTATAAACACAGCACCAAGTGAAAGAAAACGCCATCCTTGCATTCTTTAAATACTGCCTGAAACGGACGGCATCGGCATGCTGGATTCTTTTCAAGCTGATGATTCCCGTCTCGATAATCATTCGTCTGATACAGGAATTCGGACTGCTACCCCACATAAGCGGCGTACTCGAACCTGTGATGGGCATAGTCGGATTGCCAGCCGAAACAGCCATAGTATGGCTTTCGGCAATGGTGGTCAACATTTACGGTGGGCTGCTGTCAATGTTTTCGATTTACCCGTCGCTAAGCGAACCGCTTACGCATTCGCAGCTTACCATTTTGCTGACTATGATCCTCATAGCGCATACCATTCCCGTCGAAGTCGGCATTGCAAAGAAAACGGGTGTTAAATTCTGGATAATGTTCCTAATACGTTTCCTTGGCGCAATTGCCCTTGGTGCAATACTCAACGGTATATATACGCTTACAGGAACATTGCAAAATCCTGTCGAAATGCCCGAATTCCTCGTCCCAGGACATCTAGGATGGGGCGACTGGGCTTTGAACGAGCTGAAAAACTACGGACTGATAATTGCGGTTATATTTACCCTGGTAGTGCTGGTGCGGCTACTGGAAATAATAGGTTTCATGAAGTTTTTCAACCGCCTTCTGCTCCCCTTGCTTGGTTGGCTCGGAATAAGCGAGAGAATGTTGCCTCTTACAGTAATAGGAATGACAATGGGACTCGCCTATGGTGGCGGACTTATAGTTGACGAAGGAAGAAAAGAAGGCACAAAGCCAAAGGACATTTTCTTCTCCATGACGCTGATGGGCCTGTTTCACAGCATTTTCGAAGACACAATACTTATAATATCCGCCGGAGGCCATTGGACAGGCGTGATACTTATTCGCGCAATATTCGCATTTTTAGTGACATTCATATTTGTCATCGCCACAAAACGAATCGACGACGAGAAATTTGCAAAGATTTTCATGACAAAAGCGTTCAGAAAGAAAATGAATTCTGAAAAAACAAAATAATATATTGCAGTATTAATTTTTTTGCGTATTATTACATTTTAAAATTTACAAGATGAAAGTAGCAAACGGTAAAATAGTAAAAGTGGAATACGACCTATTCCTTAATGGTTATAATGAAGAACTTGCATACTCGACCAAGAACGAGGAAGACGGTTCGGGATGCATCGAATTCGTATGCGGCAACGGCGAACTTCTTGAGCCTATGGAAGCAAAACTCGTCGGAATGGAACCAGGTCAGGAATTCAAATTCATGATTCCAAAGGATGAAGCTTACGGCGATGTCGACGACGAACTGTTCATCGGCTTCCCTAAATCGGAATTCATCGACGAATCGGGCAAGGAAGATATGCCGGAGGAAGGCGACATTATCCCTATGGAAGACGAAGACGGCATAATCATGAACGCAGTCGTAAACGAAATCACCGACGACCATGTTGTATTGGACTTCAACCCGATATATGCAGGCGAAGACCTTTACTTCATTGGCAAGGTTCTTGATGTAAGAAATACAAAATAGCAGCAAGGGTGGACAGGCACGAGAAAATGTTGAACAAGATGCGCGAAATTGCATTGAACAATCCGGAAAAGATTCGGATTGTAGAGACTAATGTCAATGCGGAAGTGCAGCTCGAATTCTACGAACTCATGCAACGTATTGGCGAAAACGAAATCAGCACCGAAGTCGATTCGCTTATCCACAAACTAGCCAACGCCTCTGGTCTCGAGGACAAAAAACGTATCCTCGTAACTTTGGCATGCATAGGCACGGTCGAAGCTTTCAGGTTTTTAGAGAACTACCTGAGCTATTGCGACGATGAAATAAAAAAATGGGTTCTGCTAGCCTACCAGCAATGCCAGATGTTCCTCGAATCGTCGCTGCTCGACGAATCGAAGATTTACATCGCCTCGGGACTTGGCGGCAAGGAACATAGGCTTAGATACATTTTTGTACTCGCAGGAACAAACAAGTCCGATTTCACCGACTTTCACAAGAAAGTGCTCGAAAACGAAACCGAATACTACCTGAACAAGCAGGATTCGATAAAGGAGAAACTCGAATATTCGGGCAACTACGCAATATGCACAGCTCTTGTTCCTCTGTCGGAAGACATTGTTGCGCTCGTACAGAAAATTATCGACGAGGTTAACCAATACGGCAATTTCATAAGCAACAGCATTTTCGTAACAAACGAAAAGATTGTTGGCAAGGAGTATCTCGACAAAATATTCGAATCAAATGAAAACCGTTAAGATCGACGACTCGTGGTACGAGCAACTTGAAGGAGAATTCTCGAAGGAGTATTTTGCCAAACTCAAGGAATTTCTCGTTGCCGAGAAAAAGCAAAACATCATCTTCCCTCCTGGAAGCCAGATTTTCAACGCTTTCGACACCACTCCGTTCGACAAGGTAAAGGTTGTAATTCTCGGTCAAGATCCATATCATACGCCTGGATTTGCACACGGACTATGCTTTTCGGTGCAGTATGGCGTACAGATTCCAAAGTCGCTACAGAACATATACAAGGAACTTAATAGCGACATAGGTTTCCGCATTCCCAACCATGGCAACCTTACCAAATGGGCAGAACAAGGTGTGTTCCTCCTCAACGCAACGCTGACAGTTCGCGCACATCAGGCCGGTTCGCACCAGAACCACGGCTGGGAGACATTTACCGACAAGGTAATTTCAACATTAAGCGAAAAAAAGGAAAATCTTGTTTTCTTGCTCTGGGGCAGCTACGCAAAGGCAAAATCGGCACTTATCGACCACAACAAGCATCTTGTGCTTACCGCTGCTCACCCCTCACCTCTTAGCGCTTACAACGGTTTTTTCGGATGCAAGCACTTTTCGAAAACCAACGAATACCTTCAGGCTCACGGCATAAGCCCTATAGATTGGAGTCTCGAAAACATATAAAAAAAAACTTGGCACAATCGGCCAAGTTTTTTTGCTTACAACCTACTCTATTTCAAATAATCCGAAATCACACAAGCTGCCGACCTTGCATCGTTGATGACATCGTTGATTGTCATCGGACGCTTGCACGAACCAGCCACAAACAATCCCTGTTCGGTAGTTTCGTTGTCGCATAGGTGCGGAGTGGCAGTCTTAACGAAACCATATTCTCCACCGATTCCACATTTTACACCAAGGTCCTTAGTACCGCACGAAGCTTCCATTCCAACCATCAGAACCAAAAGGTCGGCAGTCATTTTCATCGGTACGCCAAGCAAAGTATCCTCAGCTTTTATCTGTATCTTGCGGTCGAAAGTTGACGATGCTTCCGAAATACGTCCACGAACAAAGCGGATGTCGTACTTTTCCTGCGATTCGCGGTAAAGTTCCTCGAAATGCTGTCCCCACATACGCAAATCCATATAGAAAATGTAAATTTCGGCTTCGGGAAGCAACTTACGAACTTCTATAGCCTGCTTTACAGCCGTTACGCAGCAAACCTTAGAGCAATAGCGGTTGCCCGACTTTTCGTCGCGAGAACCTACGCACTGCAGGAAAACAATACGCTTCGGAGCTTCGTTAATCGAGTTCACAATCTGGTTATACCTTATCATTCTTTCCATATCTATGGAAGTAACCACGCCCTTGTAGATACCATAGCCAAGCTCTTCCTTGCGCGTAGCGTCAAACGTCTGGTAACCTGTAGTGATAAGCACAGCATCAACGAAATAGTTCTTTCCAGACTTGTCAACTATCTTCCATTCCGAATCGTTTCTTACAATATCAACGACTTCGGTATTAAGCATCAACTTTATATTTTCGTTTATAAGCTTCGAGTTCAAGCTGTCGGCAATATCGGTAGCACTCGAAAAATCTGGGAACAAATATGCCTTATCAAGTATGTTGGACAATGCTGTAGAAGATTTTTCAAACAACAGCACTTCGTGGTTTCTTGCAAGCATCGATGCACTTTCAATACCGGCAGGTCCGGCTCCTATTATAGCAATCTTACTCATATCTAATATTTTACATTACACTTTTAAATTCATTGGTTTTTCGGGTGAAGGAAGGATTTCTCCATTTGCACCGCGATATTTCTCATTTGGCTTATACGGAATGCCAATCTTGTCAAGCAAGTTTTCTACCTGAACCTGATGCAACTGCATTCCGAGTTTCCATGGGTCGTAGCCCAACAGCATTCCAGCCATTTCCTCGTAGGTAAGAACCGGAATACCATAACCGTCCTTGTCGTAGGTCTTGTTTTCCATCTCAGCGATAGTGTACTGCCATTTGTCCATAAACATTGCACAACCTGGGCAGTTTGCCACGATGAAATCTGGCTCAAACGGCTCCATCGACTCGAATTTCTTCTTGGTATTTGCCACCGAATAGCCACGGTTTTCCTGCAGCAGATAATGGCGGAAACCGAATCCGCAGCAATGACGACGCTCGGGATAATCGACAACTTCGCCACCCCAAGCCTCAATCATACCGGCGAGAACATACGGGAATTCGGCCTTACCGATACCCTTTTCGGGGAAAATCTTGGCATAATGGCAACCAATATGCTCTACCACGCGCAAAGGCTTACCTGTGAAACGGTTCACAAGCTGATATTTCATCTTCTCCTTCAATTCGAAGCGGTACTTATAAATAATATCTGATGGATGGGCAATATTTTTAGGTACCTCAAAATCGCGACCAGTAGCTTCCTTCAAGTACTTACGGGTCTTTTCGAGCATTTCGGGATGTTCTTTCCACATTTCCACCATTTCTGTGAAGATTCCGAACGAAGTCACGCACGAGGGCACATAGTTCTCGTAACCGGCATCGGTCATCAGCGAAAACAGACGTGCTACAACAGTCATGGTTGTCTCGATCGGAACAATGTCGGAATGGTAGCCGATGCCCGTGCATGTATGCTGGTTGGCCTCGTCGCGGATGTCCTTGTCCAACTCCTCGCGCATAATTTTAAGGAAAGCCGCCTCGGAGCCTGGGAAGAAAGTCTGCCTGATACAACTGCGCTCGTAGAAGAACTTGTCGTCGGCTATATCCTTCTGGTATTCGTTCCAGTAACGTTTATTTTTTGATTCGTCCATATCGTTTTTATTTTTTGTCGTTGCTCGCAACGACGCTACAGACTATTAACTTTTAACTATTAACTCTTAACTAAATTATGTTTTCTGCCACAACCTCTGCAATATCCTTCACCTGCAACGTCGTAGCATGGTTAAACGCCTTCTTGCACATAGGACAAGCCGTTGCTATCAAATCGGGATTCTTGTACATAAGACTCTCGACAGCAGCATCGCGAACCTTGGTCTGCTGTTCCATTGTAAGCACTGTACTTCCAAGGTTGAAACCGCAGCAGAGGCTCTTTTCCTTCTCGTCCTTTGCCTTCACCAGATTCGAAACCGACTTAAGCACCTCGCGCGGCTCATCGTAGATTCCACATCCGCGACCAAGTTCGCACGGATCGTGATATACAACCTTCTGATTGTCCTTGCGAAGCTTCAGTCTGCCCGACTTTATCAGTTCGTTGATATACTCGGTATGGTGCATAACCTTTATAGGCAGGTTGTACTCCTTGGTAAACGACTGGTAGCAAATAGGACACGAAGTAACGAGCAACTTGGCCTTCGACTTAATTATCATGCTCTGGTTCTTCAGGCGCAAGTCCTTGGCCTGCTTGAGGAATCCCTGTTGCAACAGCGGACGTCCACAGCAAATGGTCCTGTCCTTGTCCATGTACCAGTATTTCTGGTCTACAGCCTCGAAAATCTTTAGCATCGATTCGGTAATACCGGGGGTAAGGTGCGACATACATCCACCGAAATAAACCACTCGTCCTACCGAGTTGAATGCCTGGATATTGTCGGTATAACTGTAATTTCCCGAAGCATCGAGGTTGCTTTCCTTGGTACGTACCTGACGGCGAATAGTCATCAGGTCGAGTCCTACAGGACAATCGGAAGAACAACGCTGGCACAACAGGCACTGGTTGGCGACCTCTTCGGTTCCTCGTTTGTAGCGAATGTCGCGCAACAAGTAAACCGACTGAACTCCCTGAACACCCAGTTGCTTATCCATCGGGCAGTTGTCGATGCAGATACCGCAACGCGAACAAGCACTCAATTCGTACATTGTATAACCAGTCTTTTCGTCGCCTTCGGTAACACCCATACGGCGGAAGAAAATAAGGAATACCTCTGTAAAAATGTGCATGTAGCGTGAGAATGGCAGCGACACGAAGAATACCGCCAGACAGATGGAATACATTGTCCAGAATGCCATTTCGACATATTCGTGCGAAATAGGCTGCAACAAATTACCCAAGGCCTGAGTCATAAATCCACCATTTCCGTAAAGTGCTGCAGTAAAACTTTCTGCCAACAGACGCAGCGGGAAAATGAACCACAGCGAGAACTTTGCAAAGCGGTCGAAGAGCACATGCTTTGTAACCCTGCGCATGCCTACAATCTTCGAATATACCATCTTGATTACAGCAAGCAATACGCCCGACAACACCACTAGAAGCAAAGCATCCATGATATTGGCAAAAACAACGCTTACAGCCGTAGGATGTTCGTGTACGAAGAACCTGTAGAATATTGCTACCCAGAACGGCTTTGAACCGTGGATGCAAACTTCGGCCTCGATTGCTCCTACCAATATAAGCAGGAACCAGCCGAAAGCAATACTGCTGTGCATATAGCCCAGTACAAGGTTGCGTCTGAAAACCTTACGATGGAACAGACATTCCATGACTGCCTCCCATATCGCCGGGAGGAATTTCCACGAAAGAATGTTTTTCTTAACCTTTGAACGCTGTACCCTATCGAAACTCCTGTACCACCTTATGTACTTGAAAACACAAATTCCAAGCAGGACAAAGGCGCCGAGAACGAACGGAAGCACAAACGGACTGAAATATTTCATCATCATTTATTCTTTTTCGTTAATATTCTCCGCATGTTTACAATCGAATTTCTAAGATTCACCTCACGCGGACATACCAATGTGCACTTTCCGCAAAGCATGCATTTGTCAAGTTCTTTTGCAAGTCCTTCGTACTGGCCCTGCATAAGCTTAGTCTTTATCTTGCGGATGTTAAAGTCGGAAAACTGCTGTGCCGAACATGTTGCGGTACATGCGCCACAATTTATGCATACCATAAAAGTAGGTACGGCTTCGCGCAGTTCGTTCAAGCAACTAAAGTCAATCTGATCCAGATCGATTGACCTTGTCTGCGATATTGAAAAGCCAAACTGTCTCATTTCTCCTCCTTTAATGTATTCAACAAGTCCATACCGCCGGTAACCTCGAAAATCTTCCTTACTTCCTGAAGATTTTCCTCGCGGATCTTACGCAATGCTCCAGGTCCATCGCCATGATAGTTGGCGCCGAGCTTCGGGGCTATGGATTCGATATTGTTTATGTACCACTCCCAGATAGGCCCCTGCTCCATATGAAGTTCGGGCTTAACCTTATCAGGGTGAACGCAATATCCGATTTCAAGGATATTGTTTCCAACTGTCTCTGCCAGACGCTTCTCCTGCTCGGCAATACGTTCATCCATATATCCGAGTTTGATGGCGACTTGCCTGAGCACAAGTATCACCTCGGCAGGCACATTCTGACGTGGACAGCGCGTCTTGCATGACAGGCACTGACCGCAATACCATATCATTTCGGAACGAAGCAAAGCTTCTATCTCGTTTTCGTCCTTGCGCTGCACAATGTCACATATACGACGCGGGTCGTACTGGAAGAACTCGGCAGCAGGGCATATTGCCGTGCATATTCCACAGTTCATGCACGCCTTGAGCGCATCTTCGAAACGAGAATCCTGCATCAGCAGGTCATATAAGTTTCCCATGTTTAATCCAATTTTACCTTAAACATACCCATAACCTTGAACAAGAACCTTGGCAACGGCTTTTCACGGTCGCGGGTAAGCATATTTATGTTCCATCCCAGCTTTTTCATTACTGGAATCTTATGTGTTTCAACAAATTCTATCAATGTTCCATCTGGGTCCTCGATGTAGGTGAAATGACCGCTGGCCTCGCCCATATCGAAACGCTCGTTGTTCGGACAGCTGTCAACCGTAAACGGGAAGCCCTTCGATTCGCAGAACTTACGGAGTTCCTGCATGTTGGTAATGTCGAAGCATAACTGAATGAATCCCGGATCACCCCAGTAGCGTCCTTCGAAAATCTTGCGCGGCTGACGATCCAAAGCAACAACAAGCTCGATGCTGCTGCTACCCATAAGTTCAGCAAAAGCACCCTTTGGCTTGCGCGACGACCTAAGCAATACACGACGGTACTTCTGGTTTCCGCCATTCATAAATGCAAAGTCACCGAAAACACCAGTCTCATCATACACAACGGTATCGTAGCCAAGCACATCGCGGTAAACAGAAAAAGCCCTTTCGATGTCGGTAACACCAATCATTGCACCAACCGTACCACCCGACAAATATTTCTGGTCGATGAAGACATAGTCGTCCTCAACAACCTGGAAATAGTTGTTCCAAGGGTCCTTCACGATGAAAGTTTCCTTGCCTTCGGGTGTTTTGGTTACATCGCCGACTTTGTCGTACTTGGCTTTCAGCTCATCGTGGAAAGCCTTCACATTGCGGCTCTTAATTTTCGCGGCAAAAATACCGAGGTCACCGACCTGCACGTCGAAAGGAATCGGCTCTGGCTTACGCTGTGAGTACTGCCATATTTCGAATCCACCGCCACCCTGCAAGTTTACTGCTATGCAAGCGTGACGCTTCTGCGGCTGGTTGCCAGTGTACGGAAGCATTCTTTCAGCAACGGTGTCGTCTTCCAAAATCTTGACATTCATCTGAAACATTTCAATGTACCATTTCCACGATTCGTGAAAGTTTTCGGTACCTACACCAACCTGCTGTATTCCTGATATAAAGTAATTTTCCATTGTATTCTTATTTGTTTCTACGTTTCACGTTTCTAAGTTTCTTTGGCTTCGCCGTTTCTGTTGAGACGCAAAATTTTGCGTCTGTACAAACGCCTGTTAGCCCTTAAGCCTTTTCTTCTTTTAGCCAATCCTTTTACATCGCTTTTATATTTCTTGCTATTCTCGCTGCCAGTCCGGGGAACCAACGCTTGATGTGTACCATTATCAGTTCCTTGCCACCGACAAGCACTTCGCGTTTTTTACGATAGATGGCATTCACAATCTTGCGTGCAGCCTTCTCCGAAGTTATTCCACCAGCCTGACCTGCGTCCATCTTGCCATGCGGAGTGCCGTCCTTTTCGAGCGCATAAAGCGAAATGTTGGTCTGCACACGACCCGGACAAACAAAAGTAACGCGAATATGGTCCTTGTAGCACTCCGCCTGAACAGTCTCGAAGAAGCCATACAGCGCGAACTTCGACGAACTATAGGCACAACGAAGCGGGAAACCGAACTTTCCTGCAATGCTTGTCGTAACGGCAATCTGTCCGCCACCATTGGCAATCATTTTGGGAAGAATCGTCTTTGTGATTGTCACAGGAGCAAAATAGTTGACATCCATTACCTTGTCAATCACATCCATCTGCGAATCGACTGTACTGGAACGCTGGCTGATTCCTGCATTGCAGAAGAAAATGTCGATTCTGCCGAACAACGACCAAGCCCGCTCCGAAACCTGCGCCAAGTTTTCCAAATTTGACAAGTCGGCAGGCAAAACCTTTGCATCGGCAGCACCATTGGCTAGGCATTTTTCGCGTACCTTTTCGAGTGCCGACTCGTTGCGCGATGTCAGCACAAGGCTTGCACCTTCCATTGCCATACGGTAGGCTGTTGCCTCGCCTATTCCCGACGAAGCACCAGTAATCCATACTATTTTGTCTGCAAAGCGATGTTTCATAGTTTTTATCTATACTGCTCCCTGAGCTTGTCGAAGGGCAGCCGAAAAGCACATTGTCCCATTTTAGAATACCTTCACTTCGACTACGCTCAGTGGGCGGTATTATTCGGCTCAGCTCAGTGTGCGATATTTTTATTTTGCATCAACCTCTGCCTTGAATGCCTTTGCTCTTGCAGCACCTTCGCCAGTGTTTATGAGAACGGTCTCACCATTTCTGATACGACCTTCCTCGAGAGCCTTGTAGAAGCCAGCAAAGCAAACTGCACCTGCAGGACCGAAGTAAACACCCTTTTCGTTCTTTGCAATGCGTGCATAGTCGGCAATCTGCGATTCCTTAATGCGTACAAAGCAACCGTCGCTCTTGCGAACTATCGGAGCCACAATAGGATACATTCCCGGATTACCAGCCGAAAGTATCGAAACCTTGGTCTGCGGATTGTCGATTACCGGATAATCCTTTTCGTAACCTTCAGCAAAATTGCTCTTCACGGCACGCTCCCAACCCTGAACCATCGGGTCGCAGGTGTCCTGCTGAACAAGAATCATGCGCGGCAACTTGACTTCGGGATACATTCCGCAAATTTCGCGTACGCCCTTGTCAAGTGCAATAGGTCCAGTACCGCCGGCAACTGCCTGAACATAAACATCGGGCATCTGTCCCAACTGGCGCATAAACTCGAAGACCATAGTCTTCTTGGCCTCAACACGTATCGGGTCGATATTGCCAGCCGAAATCATTACCTTCTGCTCCTTGTGGAAATTGGCGGCAACTTTCTTTGCTGCGCCGTAGTCGCCTTCGCAAACCACAAGGTTCTGACCGAGCGAACGAATTTCGTCAATAGTGTCCTTGCAAACGCATTCGGGAACAAAAATATCGAACTTAACGCCAGCCTTTGCCAAGTACTTGCTGTAGGCAGTTGCTGTATTTCCACTCGATGCGAGGCAATATTCCTTCACACCGTTCTCCTTGAACAGCGAAGCAGCCAACGAAGCAGCCACATCCTTGAAAGTATTGGTTCCGCCGTTAAGGTCGTTACGGTAAACATATGCTTTGCAGTCGATACCATACTTTTCATTGGCAAAACGGTCGAGAAAATCCCAATGTTCTACGGGAATTGCGCCCTCGCCGAAGCTAACGATATTCTTTTTGTCCTCGAGAGGCAAAAAGTCGAAGTAATGCCAGAAACTTTCAGGTTTTCCCTTGTAAAGTTCAGGAAGTTTCGAGTAATCGGCATCGTATTTTACTTCCACATGATTGCTTCCGCACTGCGGACAAAGCTGGTCGTGAGCGAACCATTCGGCGAAATTTTTAATAACTGCGCCGCACTTCTTGCATATCAGGTTATATTTCATATCTGTATCTTTTTAAAAGCAGGAAAAGCATCCCGAAACAATTCAGGACACTTCTCCACTCTATTTTTTATTTCAAAAAACAATCCATGACGGATTTTACTTGGTGAAATTCAGCATTGGAGCCGGAGCATCGTACTTGCCGCTCTCGAGCTTTTCCTTAATTTCCTTGAATGCGTTCAACGTATAGTCAACATCCTCGATGCTATGAGCAGCTGTCGGGATAATACGGAAGATAATCATTCCGACTGGAATTACAGGATAAGTAACGATTGAGCAGAAAATCTTGTAGTTTTCGCGCAAGTCGTATGCTATGTTTGCTGCCTGGTTTGTTCCGCCCTGGATGTGGATAGGAGTTACACAAGCCTCTGCTGGACCGATTGTGAATCCAAGGTTGCGGAAACCTTCCTGCAAACGACGGGTTACAGTCCACAATTTCTTGCGGAGTTCGTCACCCTCAGCGCTGCGGATGATCTCGAGACGCTTCAAGCAACCTTCAACTATTGGCATAGGAAGAGCCTTTGCGTAAATCTGAGAACGCATGTTGTAACGCAAGAAATCGATGATATACTTCTTCGATGCGACGAAACCGCCGATGCAAGCCATTGATTTTGCATAAGCACCGATATAGATGTCGATGTCGTCCATTACGTTGAAGTGTTCCGAAGTTCCGCGTCCGTGTTCGCCCATAACGCCAAATCCGTGAGCATCGTCGATAAGGATGCGGAAGTTATATTTCTTCTTCAAGGCAACAATCTGGTCGAGAATACCAAGAGCGCCGGTCATACCGTAAACACCTTCGGTAATTACCAAAACGCCACCGCCCTGTTCGTCGGCAATCTTGCAAGCAACCTGCAACTTCTTTTCGCAGCTTTCGATATCGTTGTGCTTGAACGAGAACGACTTGCCCATGTGGAGACGTTTTCCGTCGAGCAGACAAGCGTGAGCTTCAGCGTCGAAAACTATCACATCGTGACGAGTCATAAGGCTGTCGATAACAGAAACTATACCCTGATAGCCGAAGTTCATCTGGAAAGCAGCTTCCTTCTTTTCGAAATCAGCGAGCTCGCGTTCCAACTGTTCGTGCAATGCGGTATGACCAGTAAGCATACGGCTTCCCATAGGATAAGCCAAGCCCCACTTTGCTGCGCCATCAGCATCAGCCTTGCGGACTGCAGGATGATTTGCCAGACCTAAATAGTTATTCAAGCTCCAGCACAATACTTCCTTGCCGTTAAACCTCATGCGAGGACCAATTTCGCCCTCCAACTTTGGAAATGTGTAATAACCTTCGAATTTTTCCCTGTACTGTCCGAGCGGACCGCCCGAAGACTCATGAATTCTTTCAAATATGTCTTTCATATACAAATATAAAACGGGTTCATATTCATAACAATAATCTTTGAAATTTCGCGATTGGAGAACCCAAAGCCAACCACGAAAAATCGCACAAAGTTAATCATTTTTTTTGAGGGAGAATGCAACTAATTTATTTTTTTACTGCGACACATTATGTCTTAAATATAACCTATCTTTGCGAACAAAAATACAAAGAGATGCAGGACTTTGCAGCCATAGACTTCGAAACCGCCAACGGTGAACGCAGCAGCGTTTGCAGCGTGGGACTTGTCGTCGTACGCAACGGCAAAATAGCCGATTCGTTCTACAGCCTCATAAAGCCGGAACCGAACTACTATACTTATTTCTGCCAGCGAGTACACGGACTAGGCAAGAACGACACCGACAACGCCCCAATTTTTCCCGAAGTGTGGAAACAAATAGAACCGAAAATCGAAGGGCTTACACTCGTTGCTCACAACAGTCCGTTCGACGAAGGCTGCCTGAAGGCGGTTTTCCAAACCTATTGCATGACCTACCCCGACTACGAGTTCAGATGTACCTGCCGTGCCGCACGAAGATTTTTCGGGAACAAGTTGCCAAACCATCAGCTTCACACCGTATCGGAAGCCTGCGGCTACATACTCGAAAACCACCACCATGCCCTCGCCGACGCCGAAGCCTGCGCAGCAATAGCAATGAAGATTTTATAAAGGCTGACGGGCAGACAGGCTGACAGGCGAACAGGCGTTTGTACAGACGCAAAATTTTGCGTCTCAACAGAAACGGCGTCAGCCATAGAACGGCGAAGCCCTCAACGAAGTTAAACTTAGAAACTTGAAACTTTTGATTACTTGCCCATCAGCTTGCTCAATATGAATTCGCCAGAATGAGCATCGCCATACAAAGGCAAAGAGAAATCAACATTTTTTGCAAGCATTTCGTCAACACTCTTGATTATCAATTCTGTATTTGCACCAGCCAACACGTTGCAACCACAGTCGACCAATTCTATCCACTCGGTCTGTTCGCGCATAGTCACACATTTCTTGCCAAAGAAATACGCTTCCTTCTGCAAACCGCCACTATCGGTCATAATAAGTTCCGAATGCAAGATGAGCCAAATCATCTCGAAATAGCCTACCGGGTCGATAAAACAAATGCGACTTCCTGCAAAATCATAATTTGCTTTTGCCAGAATAGCCCTTGTTCGCGGATGAATCGGAATGACAACTGGTATTTTTTCCGAAATTGTCTCCAGAGCAGAGAATATTCCCTTCAGATTTGCCTCGTTGTCGGTATTTTCTGCACGATGCACAGTGCACAATATATACTTTTGTGGAATATCGGCTTGCGGACGTTTTGCCTTTGTCTGATAATACTTTGCTGCATCGTACATTACATCGCCACAACGTACCACATCGCAATCGATGTTTTCGTAGCCTTCGTTCCTCAGATTCTCAACAGCCTTGTCGGTCGGACAGAATAAAATGTTGCTTACCCTGTCGGTAAGAATACGGTTTATCTCCTCGGGCATCTGCATATTGAACGAACGAAGGCCTGCCTCGACGTGAGCCAATCTTATATGCAACTTGCAGGCCGCCAAAGCTCCAGCAAGAGTCGAGTCGGTGTCGCCGTACACAAGAACCCAGTCGGGTTTCTCGTCGATAATCACCTTTTCTATTTTCTCGAGCATCTGTCCCGTCATTGCGCCATGCGACAGACCGTTTATATTCAAATTATAGTCGGGATGACGGATTTCCATTTCCTCGAAGAAAATATCCGACATATTCGTATCGTAGTGCTGTCCTGTGTGAACAATAACTTCCTCTACTCCATCACATTTGGCAACTGCCCTGCTTATCACTGCCGCTTTTACAAACTGCGGACGGGCACCGACAACTGTTAAAATCTTCATATATCTATTTCAATAACTTTTCGAAAACATTTACAAATTTATTCGCCAGAACCGAATAGGTATGATTCTTTAAGACGAACTCATGGCCATTGGCTCCCAGTCGCGCCAGTTCTTCCGACGACAACTTCTGCAGTTTCAGTATAGCCTCGGCAATGTCGTTTACATTCTCCGGCTCAACATCATAGCCACAGTCGGCCTCGCGAACCAAGTTGTTACCAGCATTTATCGCCTGGATTATCGGTTTCGACGCCATCATGTAGTCGAACATCTTGTTGGGACTTATGCCAAAACGGAAAAGCGACTGGTTCTGAAGCCCAATATATAGCACATCCATCTCCTTCAGGAACGACGGAACAGCAAATTTGCTCACTGGCGGCAGGAAAAATACATTTTTGATGTTATTCTTTGCAACATAATTGATCAAGTTGTCCTTTTCCTGTCCCGTTCCGACCAAAACCAACGATACATTCTGGCTTTCGAGCTTATTGACTGCATCGATTATCGACTGCAGGGAATTTGCAATACCATGAGCACCAGCAAATCCTACAAGGAACTTATTTTCCGACTTCAGTCTTGCTATAAGTTCGGCATGTTCGGCCGGCAATGGTTCAGGCTTTTCCCAGTCATTCTCCACAATTCCATTAGGGACATAATAGAACTTTTCGCGTGGCAAACCGCGCTCCTCGGCATGGTCGACAGCCTTCGGCAACATCGACACCACGGCATCGACATTTGCGTATGCGAAATCCTCGGCTTGCTGCATAACCCTTATAAACGGATGCTTGGGGCTATATCCGCCAAGTTCCATCGGCGAAAGCGGCCAAAGATCGTGAATCTCGTAAATGTACTTAGCACCATAATGGCGGGCAATCTTCTTTGCCGGATAATTGTCGAGCGGATATGTCGATGACGCAATTACAATGTCGGGGACAAAGCCGGCGAGAATCTTCTTGTAGCGATACTTCAACTGCCAGACAAACGAAAACATCGACCTGATACGACCAATGCCGTTTCCCTTGTAGGCGTTAGTCTTCACCCAGCGGTAATGAACCCCGTCGATTACCTCATCGCTTGGTTGTGGTTGACGCTTGCGCAAATGCGAAAATGTAGCG
Source organism: Bacteroidales bacterium (assembly GCA_017617125.1). Lineage (GTDB taxonomy): Bacteria > Bacteroidota > Bacteroidia > Bacteroidales > ML635J-15 > Bact-19. The sequence goes on along the minus strand of JAFZWY010000044.1, from coordinate 59,706 downwards.
CCAACAATAAGCACCTCGTGACCAGACTTTTGCCACTCACGCGCCATGTAATACGGACGGAACTCCATGCCTAACTGCGGAGAACCAGCATAATGGTTTATCAGAAGAATCTTCATCGACAATCTTTTTTCAAACTGCAAAATTAATGTATAATGGAAAAATGACAATGGGCTAAAAGAAGAAAAGGCTAAAAGGCTAACAGACGGTTGTACAGACGCAAAATTTTGCGTCTCAACAGAAACGCCGAAGCCATAGAACCTTGAAACGGCGAAGCCATAGAACGGCAAAGCCCTCAACGAAGTTAAACAGCGCAGCGTAGAAACGTGCGCAGCCCACAGAAACTAAGAAACTTACTTTGCCCTTAAATTATTTTTCCAATCTCAAAAAAAAACTTATCTTTGCCACGCATTACGACTTACAATAGTAATATATTTTTTATAAAAGTTTTGATTAAAGCCGAGGGATCCGATGGCATATAACGGGAGGTTTGAAATATGAAAAAACTATTATTTAGTGTGCTTCTACTGCTAGCAATGGCATTTGGAGCGGTCGCTCAGACAGAAGAAGTTACGATTGGCAATGGTACAGAATCGTATTATCATTTGCCAACAAACATGTACTACAATTATTCACTTACACAGCAGATTTTTACGGCTGAAGAAGTTGGTTCGGCAGGGGCAATTACCTCTATCAGTTTCTTTTATGATTACACAAATTATTTCGACCTGCCAGAAATCAAGGTGTACATGATGAATATTGATAAAAATTCATTCGAATCTGATGCCGATATTGTTGATATGACAGGAACTACATTGGTGTATGAAGGCAATGTCAGTGCAACTGGCAGTGGCTGGATAACCATTGAACTTGATGACGAATTCTATTATAATGGCAACGACAACCTTTTGGTTTGTATGTATGATTACATTTATGGTTATCCTGGTTCAAGTTATACATATAGATGCACCGAAACTACCGATTATATGTCAATTAGCTATTACAGCGATTATTATTGCCCCGATTTTGATAATTTGACATCGTATTCTGGAAATAAATATATATATAATTATCGTAACAACATTAAGCTAACGATTAATCCTAATGCAAGTACAACATGCCAGAGAGTAAATAGTCTCGCAGCAAGCAATATTACATCCTCGACTGCCGATGTTTCGTGGATGCCTGGCGGCAGCGAAACCGCTTGGGTGCTCAAGTATGGTGTTCATGGCTTTGATGTTGAAACCGAAGGTACTACCGTGGAACTTACAAGTACAAACTATACAATAAATGGTCTTGCAGATAATACTCCATACGATGTATTTGTAAAGGCAGTTTGCGGTAACGATGACGAAAGCGGATGGAAAAAGGTAACATTCCGCACAAAATGTGACGCAATTGTTTCTTTCCCATGGAGTGAAGATTTTAACACCTACGATAGTGACCCTTTTTCTGCTCCATGCTGGGAAAACGAACACTTAGAAGGCTATGGTTCTGATATTTTCTGGATATATCCGTGGGGTAATGAATCGAATAATACAGGATTAATTTATCTGCCCAATATGACAAGCGGGACATTGACAAAACTGGTTCTGCCGGGAATGACAATACCCGACGAAGGCATTTACAAATTCTCAATTGATGTGTTGCGAAATTCTGACAGTTATGCAGATGAAGGCATACGAATTTTTGCAAGTACCGATGGAGAAATAGAAGGAGCTACAGAGCTGGGATTCGTATCGCGTGACTATACACAGTCCGATGGCGGCGTAGTGACAGAGGAAGATGATTACGGGTGGTACACATACGCGTTCACAATTCCTTTCTCAGGAACATGCTATATCATATTGAGAGGAGAAAGCCAGTATGGAAGTGCCACATGTATGGATAATTTTGTTGTTCGTGAAGCTTATAGCGAAGCCGAGATTCTTACATTTACATTACCTACCCAGATGTCAGAAGCTACAATCAATAGCGGAAACGGAACTATTGCAGTATCGGTTGCAAATTCGACCGACATGGATGCACTTGTTCCGGAAATTACAATTTCTGATTTTGCAGAAATCAGCGATCCGACAATCACGGGCGAAGGAAATGTACGTACTTTTGCATGCACAGTTACCGCTGAAGCAGGAAATACCAAGGATTGGACGATTACCGTTACGAGAGCTCCTGTAAGCCACAACGCTTTCATTACCGGATTTACATTCTACGGTCAGAAGGAAGGAACAGAGGCTACAATCGTTAGCGACACTGAAAACGGCATTTATACCGTAAATGCAGTTGCAGAATGGGATCTTGAACTTTCTGACATTGCGCCAACAGTAACAGTTTCAGTTGCTGCGACTATGACCCCTGAAAGCGAGACATCTCATGATTTCACAAATCCGGTTAACTATACGGTAACAGCAGAAGATGGAGAAACTACCCACACTTACGCAGTTACAATAGTAAACGACCCCGACGCTTGTATAACACCATGGAATATATATGTTTCAAATATTACGACCAATTCTGCAAGCGTGGAGTGGGAACAAACATATACCGAAACTTCGTATCGCATAAAAGTGTCAACCGAAATCATGCGCGACATGACATTAACCGCCGATGTATTTGAAGGAATTGTTGATACTACAACCATGGACATTGAAGGTTTGACACCAGGTACATTGTATTATGTATATATCCAGTCGAACTGCGAAAATGCCAATGATTGGGAATACATTGATTTTACGACAGCTTGTGAACCAATTTCCGTATTGCCGTATGAAGACGGTTTTGAAAATTCTCTAGATATGACTCCTGCATGCTGGATAAAAGTTGGCGATGGATATGCGATGATTACTGACTATAACGGAAATACAGGTGCTAATTCTGTAATATTTGGTGGAACAAGAAACGGAAATATACTTGCATTGCCGCAATTTGAAACGAATGGATCGGCTATAATGCTGGATTTCTATACTAAACCAGAGAGCTATACTAATTCAAATTGTGGTACTTTTGAGGTAGGATATATCACCGATCTTAACGATGCAACTACATTTACTGCTATAGAAACATATTCATACAATGATTGGTCAAATAACCAATATGAGAGAAAGGTTGTAAATATGTCATCGGTTCCTGCTGGCAGTTATTTTGCATTCAACCATAAGGCTAATTCGAATATTTGGTATTGGTTTGTTGACGATGTTGTTGTTCGTTATATTTCCGATGAGGCCGAAATAGTTGACTTCAACTTCCCGACCCGCATGTCTGCTCCAGTAATCGATAGCGCAAATGCAACCATTGCAGTTGTTGCTTCGTATCAGGCAGACTTTGATGATCTTGAAGAAACTGTTATTGTATCGGACTATGCTACATACGTAGAAAATACAGCAAACATTGCAGGAACAACAAAGACTTACACTTATACAGTTACTGCAGAAAACGGAACTACTACCAAGGACTGGACAGTAACCGTGACCAAGGCTGAGGCAGCAAGCAATGCAAACGATATTCTTTCGTTCACATTCGATGGTCAGCATGGCGAATCGATTGTTGATGCTGCAGAAAAGACCGTTACAGCATACGCAGAATGGTATATCGACCTTGATGATTATATTAGTCCAGAAATAATCGTTTCGCCAATGGCAACTATTACTCCGGGAAGCGGTGTTGCACATTTATTCAACGAGCCTGTGCAATATACGGTTACTGCCGAAGATGGCGAAAGTGTTGCTACATGGACGGTTACGATAACTACCGATCCGAATGCATGTGTAAATCCATTTAATTTGAATGTTTACAATGTTGAGGAGACAAGTGCAACTTTGCAATGGGAACCGTCATTTAACGAAACTTCATACCTTGTAAAGGTTTCTACTGCCGAAATGGATGACATGACAGCAACTGCCGATGTTTACGATGGCGAAGTTGCTCTTGCTGGCGATGAGATTGAGCTTGATCTTACCGAACTGGCAGCATCAACTTCATACTATGTATATGTACAGTCTAACTGTGGTACAGACGAATGGGTAGAAACTTTCTTCATGACAGAATGCGATGGTTCCGCACATTCTCTTCCGTTTATCGAAACATTCGATGCGACATCGGCTACCAGACAGTGCTGGAATTTTATTGATGCCAATCATGATTATTACACATGGTATTACGATTACGATTATATTTATAACGAAGAAGTAGCAAGATATGAATATTCATCTTATAATGCTAACGACTGGTTGATCTCGCCAAAACTTGCTATTGTTGAAGGTGCGAACTTAACATTTGAATACTGGTGCGATCGGGATTATCCAGAAAGGTTCTCTGTTTATGTAATGGATAATCCTACTAACTATGCATCGGCAACTCAGGTTCTTTCTACACAAATAGCAAACAGCTCATTTATTTCTACTATTCCGAGCATCAATCTAACAGCATACGCCGGACAGGAAATCTATATAGGCATCAAGTGTGAATCTGAAGCAGATCAAGAGTCCTTGTTTATCGACAACTTCAAGATTGAAGTAATAACTCACACAATCACTCTTACAGTTGGTGAACACGGTTCTGTTACCCCATGTGGTGAAAATGGTGTAGTAACCGTAGGTGATGGCGCCGATGCAGAATTTACCATCACCCCAGACGAAGGTTATCAAATCGAAGCTATATACGTTGACGGTAATCCTATATATTGTGATGTTGCAGGAGAAACTTATACATTCACCTCTGTGTCAACCGACCATACCCTTAGCGTTACATTCGTACCGTCAGTTTCTGTTGACGAGAATGAAGCCGCTTCGATGTCGGTTTACCCGAACCCGAACAACGGTATGTTCAGCATCGACTTTAGCAACATCGAAGGAGATGCAACCTACCAGCTCATCGACGCTCGCGGTGTGGTTATTGAAACTCGCGACATCAACGTTACTAACGGTGAAACCATTAACTTCAACCACAACCTCCGTGCTGGTGCTTACTTCGTAAGAATCATCAACGGCGACAAGGTTTACGTTGGTCAGATTATTGTTGAATAATCAATGCAATCAAAAATAAAAAACCGCTCGAAAGGGCGGTTTTTTTATTGTTTCTAAGTTTGAAAGTTTCTAAGTTTAACTTCGTTGAGGGCTTCGCCGTTCTAGTTGTTCTGCGGTATTGCTTCGCAATGGTTTATTTATTAATAGTATGCGTTTCCTACGCATAGAAACTCAGAAACGGCTTTAGCCATAGAAACATGAAACCAGAAACTTAAAACTTGAAACGCCGTAGGCATTGAACGGCGCAGCCCTCAACGAAGTTAAACGCCGCAGGCATTGAAACCAGAAACAAAAAAAAGCGGCATTACACCGCTTTTTTTCACAAATATTTCAAAAAACTTTTTTACAGATAAATATCTCTTTCGCCGCCATCAATCTTTTCGAGGTTTTCGTTGATGGTGTCTTTCAGTTTCTGGCTTTCAACTTCAGCGACAAGCTTCTTTATCAAAGCCTTGCCTTTTGCCTTTGTTTCGGGAGAAGCAAAATCGTTGAGGTACTCGTTGAAAGTGAAAATTCCGTTAGGCATGCAGAACTGCTTGATAAGTCCAGGCTTTGCCAAGTCCATAAAGTCGGCACCTACTCTACCCTTACGGTAGCAACCAGTGCAGAACGAAGGAATATAGCCACCGTCAATCATGTTGGAAATCACATCGTCCATAGTTCTGTGGTCACCGAGCGAGAACTGGCTGCCAGTTCCTTCTTCCTCTTCGCTGTATGCGCCTGGGTTGGTACGCGAACCTGCCGAAATCTGGCTTACGCCGTATTCGATAAGTTCCTTACGCATCTCGTCATTTTCACGAGTACTGAGGATAATACCAGTGTAAGGCATTGCTATACGGATAATTGCGATAATCTTCTTGAAATCGAAATCGGAAACCGGATTTGGAATATGGTTGGTGAATTCTACGCCGTCGGCAGGTTCGATACGCGGGAAACTTACTGTATGAGGTCCGCAACCGAAAACTTTCTCCAAGTGAGCGGCATGCTCCATAATTGCCAAAATTTCGAAACGGTAGTCAACAAGTCCGAACAAAACGCCAAGACCTACATCGTTGATTCCGCCTTCCATAGCGCGGTCCATAACGGTCAGACGGTTGAGGTAGTCGGCCTTCGGTGTACCTGCCGGATGGAATTCCTTATATGCAACCGGGTCGTAAGTTTCCTGGAAGCAAACGTAAGTACCAATCTTCTCGGCTTTCAGGCGCTTGAATTCTTCGATTGTCAACGGAGCCAGCTCGACGTTGATACGGCGGATGTAGTTGCCGTTGTCGCGGGCTGCGTAAGTACGACGGATAGCTTCGCAGTAGTAGTCGATGTCGTTGCGTGGCGACTCACCGCAGATAAGCAGTACACGCTTGTGACCTTCGTGAAGCAACACCTTGGTTTCCTGCTCGATTTCGTCCATGGTGAGGACTTTACGCTTGATGGCCTTGTTGTCGCGGCGGAAAGCGCAATATACGCAGTTGTTCACACATACATTACCTGTATATATAGGTGCAAACAGAACGAGACGCTTGCCGTAAATGCTTTCCTTGGCGTACTTAGCCGTCTCCATTATCTTATGTATCTGGTCGTGGTCGGTAACACGAAGAAGCAATGCTACATCTTCGAGCGACAAGCCTTTCAACTTGCGAGCTTTTGCAAGCACTGCATCGAGTTCCTGCTCGGTAGGAATGCTACCGTTTACCAAATTATAGAGTTTTTCTCTATCAATGAAATTTTTAAATTTTTCGTCCATATTCTTTTTTCTTTTATGCTGTTGTTATTAAGGTTGATTTCGCTTTTAATCCTTTGAGGCGACCGAGTTTTCCTGTTAGTGAATTTATTGTGTCGCCGTCACTCTTTACCACAAGTGTAATTATGGAAATATTCTCATCGCGAAGCGGCATTCCGTTGCGCGACAATATTATGCTGCCGTACGAACTAAGCAGCGCGTTGACATCGTCAACGACATTAGTGTCTGTAATAAGTATGTTTATTGTGCCAATTTTCTTCTCCATCAGTACGTTGACTTTTGAATCAGTTAATTTTCAGATATCTTTGAAAGCGATAAATCCCTTCCGCAGATTTCGGTTACAAATGTAATTGTTATTTTCTTAACTGCAAAATATTTCTCAACATATTTTTTTATTGCACATTCTGTTAACAAGTAGCATAAATATTTTTTGTTTATCATCCAGAAACGATATACTTTTGCAATTGAGAAGCTTATCAAAATGGGAAAAACGTATAAATCAAACGAGCCTATAGTATCTGAAGCAAATGAGCCCGTTGCAGTCTATCAAACAAAGCAACAACCTCAGCAGATTTCAGCGACCGGAATTCCAGACGGTTATATGTCATTAGACGTATTCGCAGAAAAATTCCATAAAAAGCTTGACGAATGCTATGCAAAGCTACAAAGTGATAGTCAGTGAAACCGCTTCTGCTGACCTTGACAGCATTGCCATGTACATAGCCAGCATATATAGGCCCGAAAGCGGACATAAGTTTGTTAATAAGGTTCTTGGACAACTTGCATCGTTAAGTTTTACCGCTGGCATATACAAACATAGCCACTATGCTATTGCAAAAAGCATTCACCCCAATGCAAAAACACTATCGATAATAAATCATCGCTGGACCGTTATATTTCATACATTTGATGATTTTGTTATAATTGACCGCATCATACCTTCAAAAATGATAACTGAATAACCTTATGAACAATAAAATAAGGGGATAAACGTTTTTGAAAAAATAAAACATTACTTTTGCGCTCTCTAACGATTTTATGATGAAAAAACGAGTATTCTTAACAGGTGCCACAGGCACAATGGGATGGGCTGGACTTCAGGAGTTCATGCAGAGACTAGATAGATTCGATATAACCGTACTTGCACGTCCGAGCAAGAAGAACAAGGAAAAACTTGCAGCATACGCCGACCGCATACGCATTGTATGGGGCGACCTCACAAAATACGAGGATGTGCTTGAAGCTACAAAAGACGCCGACTATGTATTGCACGTTGGCGGAATGGTTTCGCCAGCTGCCGACTATTTTCCAAACAAAACTCGCCGCGTGAATGTACTTGCTGCACAAAATGTGGCAAAAGCAGTTCTTGCACAGCCGAATGCCGACAAAATCAAGGTTTGTTATATAGGTTCAGTCGCTCAAACCAGCGACCGCAACGAGCCAATTCACTGGGGACGCACTGGCGACCCTATCTGCATAAGCGTTTACGACCACTACGCAATTAGCAAGACCATTGCCGAGCGTACAATCGTGGAATCCGGAATACGCAACTGGGTATGCCTAAGGCAGTCGGGAATACTTTACCCCGAAATTCTCAAGAACTACGACCCGATAATGTTCCATGTTCCACTGCGCGGCGTACTCGAATGGGCAACCGTAGAAGACAGCGGCCGTCTGCTAGCAAATATGTGCGAAGACAATGTTCCCGACGAGTTCTGGAACCGCTTCTACAATATAGGCAGCGGAAAGGAATACCGCCTAAGCAACTACGAATTCGAATGCAAACTATTGAAAGCAATACATTGTCCGCCACCGCAGAAGATTTTCAGACCTGAATGGTTCGTTCTGCGCAACTTCCACGGACAATGGTACCTCGATTCCGATGTTCTTGAAAACTACCTGCATTTCCGCGCCAATGTTCCAGTTGACGAATACTTTACCAACATGGGAAAGCAATTGCCTTGGTTCTTCAACCTTGCAGCAATAGTGCCCGGTTTTATAATAAGGTGGGCAATGCGTCCTATGGCATACAAGAAGAAATGGGGAACACAATGGTGGATAAAGCATAACGAGAAGCAAAGAATATCAGCATACTACGGTTCGTTGGAACGCTACAAGGCAATTCCTGATTGGAAACACCAGGACCTCTCCCATCCTAGCGAAACCGACATCGTAAAAATAGACCATGGCTACGACGAGCAGAAACCTCGCAGCGAATGGACAATCGACGACATGCGCAAGGCAGCGGAATTCCGCGGTGGCAAATGCCTAAGCGAAACAATGGAGAAAGGCGACTTCCGCACTCCGCTCGAATGGGAATGCCAGTTTGGACACAAATTCAAGGCTTCGCCAGTGCTGGTGCTCGAAGGAGGCCACTGGTGTCCCGAATGTCTGCCCACACCATGGAACTACGATGAAATTGCCAAGGGCAATCCTTTCTTCGCACAAGTCTGGAAACCGCTTCACGGTGAAAACGAACACAACCAGTACGGCGAAGAGGTATTTGAAGGTTGGGAAAAGTAAAGGAAACTTTTTTTGAATATTGAATCATCAATAATCACATTGCAGAGATATGCAATGTGATTATTTTTTGTATCTTTACGCACCAAAATAATGATACATAATGGCGAAAAAAATCATAAACGAGAAAAGCATTGAAGAAGCCCTATGGGAATCGGCGAACAAATTGCGTGGTTCCGTAGAACCATCTCAATATAAGCATGTTGTATTAAGTCTAATATTCCTAAAATACGCCACCGACCGTTTTGCAGAAAGGCGCGACGAACTGGTTGCGGATGGCAAAGAAGCATTTGCCGACAATCCTGTGTTCTACAATGCCAAGAATGTTTTCTACCTGGAACCCGAAAGCCGGTGGGACTACCTTATCGAAAACGCCAAGCAGAACGACATTGCCATTAAGATAGACAAGGCATTGGCAAAGGTTGAGGACAGCAACCCGACACTGAAAGGCGCATTGCCCAACAACTACTATGCAGGGTTGTCGCTCGACCGCACAAAACTTGCCGCACTACTCGACGAAATAAACAAGATTGACACCCTGAAAGATCGCGAAAACGACCTTATTGGACGTGTTTACGAATATTTTCTCGGCAAGTTCGCTATTGCCGAAGGCAAGGGCAAAGGCGAATACTACACACCCAAGAGCATTGTAAACCTGATTGCCGAAATGATTGAGCCTTATCGCGGAAAAATCTACGACCCATGTTGCGGTTCGGGAGGTATGTTTGTGCAAAGCATGAAATTCATAGAGGCGCACCACGGAAACAAGAAGGACATTTCGGTTTACGGACAGGAATACACCAACACCACCTACAAACTGGCGAAAATGAACCTTGCCATACGTGGCATAGCCTGCAACCTTGGCGATATGGCCGCCGACACTTTCCACAACGACCAGCACAAGACCTTGAAAGCCGACTTTATAATGGCAAATCCGCCATTCAACCAGAAAGCGTGGCGAGCCGAAACGGAACTTGTTGATGATCCACGCTGGGTGGGCTACGAAGTGCCACCTACCAGCAACGCCAACTACGGATGGATTCTAAACATTGTATCAAAACTTTCGGCAAACGGCACTGCGGGCTTTCTTTTGGCAAACGGAGCACTGAGCGGCGACGGCACCGAACTAGAGATTCGCAAGCAACTGCTGAAAAACCATCTTGTGGAAGCCATTGTAATACTGCCACGCAATATGTTCTACTCCACCGACATAAGCGTAACATTATGGATTCTGAACAAGAACAAGAAAGCACGCACCGCAGAGCAGAATGGCAAGATGGTGAAATACCGCGACCGCGAAAACGAAGTGCTTTTCATCGACCTGCGCCAATGGGGAGAACCTTTCGAGAAGAAATACATACAGTTCAGTTCGGAACAAATAGGCCAGATTGCTGGCAATTTCCACGCTTGGCAAAGAGGCTCGTCGGAATACCACGACACACCCGAATACTGCTACTCGGCAACCACCGAAGAAATAGAGCAGAAAGGCTGGAGCCTTGTGCCGAGCAAATACATAGAGTTCCGCAACCGCGACGAGCAGATTGACTTCGACACCAAAATGCTTGAACTTCAAAACGATATGCGTGAACTACTGAAGCAGGAAGAAGATAGCAAAGAGGAACTGAAAAAGCTTTTTGAAAAATTAGGGTATAAACTCTGATATTCAACACATTAATATTATCATTTATTATAAAACTTTATAATTGTTTATAAATTATAAAGAATTATAAAATATTTTTGTATTTTTGCAGCCTAAAAAATATATGCTAACATGATTGAAAAACCGCCAACAACAAACTATCTAGAACTCGTCAGCACAATAATGACGCCTAAATATTCCCAACTTGAACCGCTTATAAACAAAATAAACGACGAATATGAATATTGGGACAGTGTAAAGTACAAAAAGCGTCCGGAAGGTTATTCTGCAGAACAACTTTGGAATTATGTAAAGTTGTCACGACTTATGAAGAATACAATACTTTGGGACAAATACGGCATTCACATGTGCATAACCAACTACATGCAACAAACATGTCATGAGTTAGATATGAATTTCGGCGGTTTTTGGGGCAGTGAATCCATATTACCGACTCAAGATAAAGAGCGGTACCTTGTCAGTTCGCTGATGGAGGAAGCAATATCATCGAGCCAGATGGAAGGTGCATCAACAACTCGCGTCGTTGCAAAAGAAATGCTTCGCAAAAAGATATCGCCTAAAAACAAATCGCAGCAGATGATTGTAAACAACTATAACACCATACAATATATAGTCAATCATCGGGATGAACCGCTTACCAAGGAAAACCTTTTGCTCATCCACAAACTAATGACGGATAATGCCATCGACAATCCTGATGCTGCAGGGCGTTTCCGCGACAACGATGATGTCGTAGTAGCGAACATAATGGAAAACGAAATCGTCCATAGGCCACCATCGGTCAATGATATACCGGAATTTGTCGATACACTTTGTACAGTATTCAACACAGACGCTTATCAGACATTCATCCACCCTATTATCAGGGGAATCATTATACACTTCATGGTAGCATATATGCACCCATTCGTTGATGGCAACGGACGCACAGCGCGTGCACTTTTTTATTGGTATATGCTGAAAGAAAAATATTGGATGACAGAATATCTATCGATTTCAAGAATCATAGCACGTTCAAAGAATAGCTACGAAAAATCGTTCCGCTACACAGAAATGGACGGCAACGACATCGGTTATTTTGTAACATACAATCTAAATGTCCTACAGAAGGCATTCCAACAGCTTCAACAATACATCCAGCGCAAAACAGCTGAGAAAGAAGCCGCTTCTTCGTTTATGCTACTTGGCAACATCAACGAACGCCAAGCACAAATCATTCAGCTATATATTGACAAACCCAAAGAAATACATACCGTCAAAGACTTCGAAATCAAATTTTCCGTCACTGCCATGACTGCAAAACGCGATATCGTAGGACTTGTTGAGCGCGGAATACTTGAAGAAATATCAATCAACAAGGTAAAGAAAGGGTATGTCAAAGGAGCAAGATTTAATGATGCTATTGCCCAAATCAAGAAAGAAACTTTATAAATGTTTATAAATTATAAAGAATTAGCAAGACACAAACATCATACTAAGTACCCAAAATTAGGGGAAAATTTCTCTAAATTTCCCCTATTTTCCCTTATTGCTCATTCTATAAAACAATTATCTTTGTGTCCAAATAAAGAACAAAAAAAATGACTACATACCACCCCCTAGGCGAATACATACGCGAAGTGAATGTCCGAAACAGCGATTTGAAGGTTACAAAGCTTGTTGGACTTACGATTGACAAAGCATTTATTCCTTCGGTTGCAAATGTAATAGGGACCGACCTTTCAAACTATAAAGTAATCAGAAGCGAACAATTTGCTTGCAGTTTGATGCAGGTTAGTCGCGATGGGAAAATGCCAATAGCTATGTTTGAAGGGAACGAGGCTATTATGTCGCCTGCATATCCTATGTTTGAAATCATTGACAAAACGAAATTATTGCCACAATACTTGATGATGTGGTTCTCTCGCAGCGAATTTGACCGAGAAGCCAGTTACTATGCTGTTGGCGGAGTTCGTGGCAGTTTGACCTGGGACGATTTCTGCAATATGCGACTCCCCGTCCCCCCTATTGCCCGCCAGCACGAGATAGTTGCCGAATACGCTACGCTAACCAACCGCATCCGCCTCAACGAGCAGATGATTGCCAAATTGGAGGAAACCGCACAGGCATTGTATAGGAAAATGTTTGTGGAGGGGATTGACAAGGAAAATTTGCCGGAAGGTTGGAGAATGGGAACGTTGGGAGAAGTATGCGAAATAAAATACGGGAAAGCCCACGAAGGAATTCCTAACGGATTAATACCTATTTACGGTTCTGGCGGTATTATGAGACATGGGAATAAATCTATATGCACAGAAGAATCCGTATTAATACCAAGAAAAGGTTCTCTAAACAACATTATGTATATTAATGAACCTTTTTGGACTGTGGATACAATGTTCTACACAGAAATGAAACAACCACACCTCGCGAAATATGTATTTTTCAATTTGAAACAATATGATTTTATTGCGATGGATGCAGGTTCAGCTGTTCCTAGCATGACAACTAACATTTTGAATCAAATTGTCATAATAATCCCAACACCAGAAGTATTGAAAAATTTCGATGAAGAAATGTCGGTTATTTTTAACAACACAGAAATAATGAATAAAGAAACAAGCAAATTAAAAGATTTGTTATCTTTGTTGCTGGGAAAGATGGGAAAATAAAACTAACAACATATAATTATAACCATGGGACTTTACGAAGGAATAAAAGATGTTGCAAAGATTGTTCAAAAAGCAGACAATGTTGAATTATATCGTCAACTAATCGATTTAAGCGCACAAGCATTAGACATGCAAGCCACTATAAATAAATTAACGGAAGAGAATTCCGAACTAAAAAAAAGACAAGATTTAGAAGAGCGCATTGTACGCCATCAAGAACTTTACCTAACCTTAAAAGACGATGAAAATAACATCTTTTATTGTTCACATTGTTGGGATAGTGACAGAAAATTGATTCAGACGCATAAGTATCACGGAGAATATTTTTGTCCGCATTGTAAGGTTAATGGCATCTATGACAAAGCCGAAAATGACAAATATGATCGATATCCTATTTATTGATTACTATGAGTGAGTCATTAAATTTTTGCTATTGGCGAGGAAGGTAATAACATTCTCACAATTCCGCTTCTTCAAACAATCCTAAATAAAATAAATCCTTTTGGGGATTTATTTTTTTATATTTGCAAAAAATATCACTATTCGCGACACAAGGCAATGGCAGATAAACAAGAATGCAAATATCAAACAAGAAACCTGCGGGCAGAATGGCACAGCTATGATGGCGGTGCATATTTTGTAACTTTCTGCACTAAGGACAGGATGCATTATCTTGGTGAAATTGCCGATGGCAAAATGAAACTGTCGGAGGTCGGCAAATTTGCCGATGAACAATTCATGAATGTAACAGCACATTATCCATATACAGAAATACCTTTGTGGGTTGTCATGCCAGACCATATTCATGCAATTGTGATGATTGACCATGAAAAAATCCCTTATGAAAGAAGAACTGTTGGCAATAGTGCAAATAGTGGTGCTTATAGTGGTGCTTATAGTGGTGCCGTGGCGCGCCGCGGCACCACAGAAGACACCACAGAAGACACCACTAATCTACAGCAACCCACAAAATCACATCGGGACATTGCAAATTTGCAAGGATGGCTGTCGGTTGCCATCGGTGGTATTAAATCTGCCATAACAAAATATGCCCATGAACATTCATTACCATTTGCTTGGCAAACCCTTTTTTATGACCGAATCATCCGCGATTCGGCCGAAATGAACAGAATTGCAGAATACATCGAAAACAATGTTGCAAACTGGGAAATCAACAAACAGAACAAAAAATGATTATTATACTTTCCATATTATACCAATTGCCCACCAAAAGCAACTTGCTCCTTGGCGAGAACAACATACTGAAAAACCGCTACATGATAATTAATCCGCCCGAAGAATGGAAGATGCCAGAAAGCGAACAAACACAGGACAAGTACAGGACAAGCACAGGACAAACACCCGACAAGCTACCCGACAAGTTACCCGACAAGTTCGATACTAATAACCTGCATATCAAAAAGTTAATCAACATTATTGGCAGAGACAATTTTTCCATAAAAGAAATGATGGACAAAGCAGGTCTTAAGAACAGGGAAAGCTTTATGGATGTTTATCTCAACCCAGCAATCAAGGATAAATTTGTCCGCCTACTCTACCCTAAATCTCCACGCCATCCGCGACAAAAATATCTGCTGACAGTAAAGGGTTTGGCATTATACAACGAACTAACAAAAGGAGAATAGCCAATGCCACACTTCAACGAACACAGCCTCGAAATGGCAATAATGGAACTGTTTGAACAACAGGGATATGAATACCGCAACGGCGAAACCATACACAAGGAACTGTCGGAGGTTCTGCTACTCGGCGACCTTCGTATGTACCTTGCCGACAGGTATGCAACCGAAGGCATTACTCCGCTGGAAATCGACCGAGCCATAGCCCGCCTTACCACCGACAACGGTGCTTCACTATACGAACAAAATGCACTGGTTCACCGCCTTATGGTCGAAGGCTTTGCAATAAAACGAGAAGATGCATCCCTACCCGACCTATTCATCGAACCCATTGATTTCGAAAATACAGAACAGAATATTTTCAAGATTGTCAACCAACTGGAAATCAAAGGCACAGAAAAACGCATTCCCGATGGAATCGTTTACATCAACGGTTTGCCAGTGGTGGTACTGGAGTTCAAGAGTGCAGTGAAGGAGGACACAACCATAATGAATGCCTTCACCCAACTTACTGTGAGATACCGCAGAGACATTCCAAACCTGTTCAGATACAATGTCTTCGTTGTCATCAGCGACGGAGTAAACAACAAATACGGCAGTTTGTTCACCGACTACGAATTCTTCTATGCTTGGCGCAAGGTGGAAAGCACCGACAAGAATACCGACGGCATCAGTTCGCTCATTACAATGATGCAGGGACTTTTCCGCAAGGAAAGACTGCTGAGCGTAATAAAGGATTTCGTATTTTTCCCCGACAACTACACAAAGGAAACGAAGATAGTGTGCCGCTATCCGCAGTTCTTTGCCGCCCACAAACTATACGACAACATTCTCGAACATTCGCACATAAATATTCACGGCGATGGCAAGGGTGGAACCTATTTCGGTGCTACCGGATGCGGGAAAAGCCTTACAATGCTGTTTCTCACGCGCATACTTATGCGCAGCCGCCACCTTGCAAGTCCAACAATAGTGCTTATAACCGACCGCACCGACCTTGACGAGCAACTTTCGGAACTGTTTACAAACGCTAAACTTTTCATCGGCGACGAATGCGTAAAGAATGTTGAAACGCGCAAACAACTTGGAGAACTGCTCCGCGACCGAAAAAGCGGCGGCGTATTCCTTACGACAATACAGAAATTCAGCGAAGACATCGACCTTCTCTCCGACCGAGCCAACATCATCTGCATTTCCGACGAAGCACACCGTTCGCAAACCAACATAGGACAGAATTTCCGCGTTACCGACAAAGGCGTGCAACGCAGTTACGGATTTGCAACATACCTGCACAAATCGCTGCCAAACGCCACATACGTAGGTTTCACAGGAACGCCCGTGGATGCCACTATCGAGGTATTCGGCGATGTGGTCGATGCCTATACAATGACAGAATCGGTTGCCGACGAAATAACACGGCGCATAGTTTACGAAGGTCGTGCTGCAAAAGTATTTGCCGACAACCAGAAACTGCAGGAAATAGAAGAATACTACGAACAATGTGCAGACGAGGGCGCCAACGAATACCAGATAGAAGAAAGCAAGAAGGCTGTCACCAAAATGGAACTCATTTTGGGCGATCCTGAGCGTCTGGCAACGGTGGCAAGGGATTTTGTCGAACACTACGAAAAGCGCATCGAAGAAGGCAGTACAGTCTGCGGCAAGGCAATGTTTGTCTGTGCTAACCGCGCGATAGCATACAATCTATACAAGCAGATTCTTGCCATCCGTCCCGATTGGGCAACACAAAACGAGGAAGAAGAAACAGCAGAAAGTCTCCCGATGGCAGCCGACCCGGCAGCAAAATACGGAAGCGACCGCATAAGACTGATTATGACGAGAAACAAGGACGATGACAAAGAACTTTACGAACTGCTTGGCACCGATGACGATAGAAAAGCGGCAGCCCTTGAATTCAAAAACGAAAAATCAAATTTCAAAATCGCCATCGTGGTCGATATGTGGATTACAGGTTTCGATGTGCCTTGTCTCGACACAATGTATATCGACAAACCCTTGCAAAAACACACTCTGGTTCAGACCATTTCGAGGGTAAATCGTGTGTACGAAGGCAAGGACAAGGGTTTGGTTGTAGATTACATTGGCATAAAGAACAAAATGAATTTTGCCCTGAAACAATACGCAGAAGGCGCAGGCATTGGTGTAAATGTTGAAACAATCGAACAATCAGTAACTTTGGTAAAAGACGAACTGGACATTCTGCGCCGTATGTTCGACAAATTCGACAGGTCAAAATTCTCAACAGGCACCCCACTCGAGCAACTTGAATGCCTGAAAAACGCATCGGAATTCATCCAAACCACCGACACCAGCGAAAACCTTTTCATGGGACACGCCAAGAAACTGAAATCGGCTTACAACCTTTGCTCCAACAACGAGGAAATAACCTATCAGGACCGCGAAGACATACATTTCTTCACAGGAGTTCGCGCCATCATATACAAACTCACCAAAGGCGAAGCCCCCGACATTGCCCAAATGAACAGGCACGTAAGCCAAATGATAGCAGAAGCCCTGCAATCTGACGGCGTGGAGGAAATCGCCCAAGTGAACGCCAATTCCAAAAATCTGGACGTACTGAGCGAGGAATATATGTCGCGGCTGGAAAAATTGAATCTGCCCAACACCAAGGTAAAACTTATGGAACGGCTACTTCGCTCCGTTATCACCGACTTCAAGAAGGTGAACAAAATGAAAGGCGTTGACTTCACCAAACGGCTCAACCAATTGGTAGATATGTACAACGACCGTAGCGACAACGCTGTTTTTGCACAAAAAGTGCTAGAAGAAGTGGCGGCACAAATGGCAGAACTGTTGAAAGAGGTAAACAAGGAGAAGAAATCGTTCAAAGACCTTGGCATCACATACGAGGAAAAGGCATTTTATGACATTCTGAAAGAGATTGCCCACAAATTCGGATTCGAATACCCCGAAGACAAGCTGCTGAAATTATCGGCTGCCGTAAAGCAAATGGTTGACGACAAATCGAAATACACCGACTGGGCAAATCGCACCGACATAAAAGCCGAACTGCAAATGGACTTGATTCTAATCCTTGCTGCACACGACTACCCGCCCGTACCGCAGGACGATGTCTTCAAGGAAATATTCGAACAAGCCGAAAATTTCAGAAAATACACAAACAACTAAACTATCTTTGCAAAAACTAAACTTATGCACCTCCTGCTCATTACACCGCCGCTCACACAGATAAACACCGCATATCCGGCTACAGAACAACTCACTGGTTATCTGCGCGGAAAAGGTCTGCAATGCGACCAGATGGACCTTAGCATAGAACTCATCAACAAAATACTGACACGCGAATGCGTTTCGCAGATTTTCGACATTGCAGAAGGTGTACATGTTTCGGGCAAAAAGGCTATCAATATCAGGATCATCCTGTCGAACAAGGATTTCTACACTAAATGGGTAGAACCTGTGAAAAAATTCCTGCAGGGACACGACAGCACTTTCGCTCGACTTTTTGCCAATCCACAGTTCTGGGCAAACCAAAAGCGTCTGCCGAATCCTGAAGACATGGAATGGGACTACGGAACATCGGGAACATTCAACCAGGCGCAATACCTCTGCACACTTTTTATCGAGGACATCGGCAATGTAATACAGCAATGCATAAGCCCGCATTTCGAGATGGTCAGGTACGCCGAAAAACTATGCCACAGCCTCAGCGACTTCACGCCACTTGACGAGGAACTGGCAAAGGAACCTAACCTCATCGACAAATGGATGCTCGAACTGCTTGAGCAAAAAATTTCTGAGACAAAACCAACACATCTAGGGCTTTCGATTCCGTTCCCCGGAAACCTCTATGGCGGCCTGCGTTGCGCACAATACATCAAACAGAAATACCCCGAAATGCACATAACCATGGGTGGCGGATATGTCAGCACCGAACTGCGCCAACTCGCAGACCCTCGCATATTCAAATATGTTGACACCATAACCTTCGACGATGGCGAACTACCACTCGAAAGGCTTCTCACTGGCGGGGAACTTATCCGCACCATGCGTCTCGACAACAATGGCCAAGTGGAACGAATCAACATCGACAGCAAGGAAAACGTTGCTTTCAGCGAAATTGGCACACCATGCCTTGATGGAATACACACCGAGATGTACCTGGACACGGCAGATTCCGCCAATCCCATGCAACAACTTTGGAGCAACGGGCATTGGAACAAGATGATGCTCGCCCACGGCTGCTACTGGGCCAAATGCACTTTCTGCGACACCACGCTCGACTACATTTGCCGCTACGACCATGCACCAGCTAGCATTATCGCCGACCGAATGGAAGGCATAATAAAGCAAACTGGCATTTCGGGATTCCACTTCGTCGACGAAGCTGCACCGCCAGCAACCTTGCGCAGTCTTTCAGAAGAAATTCTGAAACGCAAGATGACAGTCAGCTACTGGACAAACATAAGGTTCGAGTCGGCATACAACAACGAACTCTGCTTCCTGATGGCTCAGAGCGGATGCATAGCCGTGAGCGGAGGAATAGAAGTTGCTTCGGAAAGGGTACTCAAGCTCATCAACAAAGGCATAAGCGTTAAGTCGGTACGCGAAACCCTGCGCAACTTCGCCAACAATGGAATCATGGTGCACGCCTACCTAATGTACGGATTTCCAAGTCAGACCGAAAAGGAACTATACGAAAGTCTCGACACCGTACGACAATTTTTTGAGGAAGGGCTTATACAGTCGGCTTTCTGGCATCGCTACGCAATGACCTGCCACTCCATTTCGGGACAAGAGCCGCAACAATTCGGAGCAAAGCATATTCCACAGCCTACTGGCACTTTCGCCAACAACGAAATACCATTTACATGCAACGGTTCGCCCGACTGGAGCCGCTTCGAACGCGGACTGAACCTCGCAACCTACAACTATATGCGCGGAGCAGGATTTGATGTACCTGTAAAGCAGTGGTTTAGATAGCCACCTACTTCTTACTTGCCATAGTTCTGTATTTCATTGGCGACATCTTTACTTCCTGCTTGAAATAGCGGCAGAAGAAAGAATCGTTTGGGAAATTAAGGGCATCGGCAATCTGCTGTATGCTCATGTCGGTAGAATTAAGCAAGGTTGTGGCCTCTATTATCACTCTCTCCTTTATAAGACGCACCGGAGCCTTGCCCGATGCACGGTGAATCATCTTCGAAAAATACTTGGGCGACACACAGCATCTGTCGGCATAAAACGACACTGTACGCTCCTTACTGCCATACAATTGCAAGTCGTCCATGAATTGCAGATACAACTCTTTCTCGCGACGATGCTCATAATCGACATCATCACGCAACGACTTCTTTTTAAGATTCGAAAGAAAATTTACAGTCGTAATATAGAGATAGCCTTTCACAACTTCGCTCCTGTACATAGGCTCCACCGACATATAAAACTTACGGATGTCCCTATACAGACATTTATGCCGATCCATTTCTTCGTCATCAATATTAATTAGAACAGGAATTGACCTGTGCATTATATATGCATTCGCATCCAATGTAGAATAACTGAACATTTCGTACATGCTCTTGTCATCAAAAGCCATGGCTATTATCTTCATATCGTCGCTGGCTGTCAGTTGCTCCACCACCGAACCACTCTGAACAACCAACACATCGTTGACACCGACATTGTACTCGCGATGGTTTATAACAGTTTTGATAGTCCCGCCATAACACAAAATAGCCGATGTAAACGCCATCTTGAAGGGATAAGAATACGGACGCGAATAGGTAAGTCTAAAATCCAACATTTTATGATCAACTTCCAGATTGTCGTTGATATAAATAGACTCCCCCACGACCATACTCTCATTCTCCTTGTTGAAGAATCTGAGTAACAACTGATTTACCGGCGTTTGCATACAATAATGTTTTTTGCAAAAGTAATAAAGTTTGAAAAAACGAGATACTGCAAAAGCGAAATTTTGAACATTTCTGACGAAAGAAAGACACATGTTGAAATCACCTATATTATAATTTTGCACCCCGAAATTGACATACTATGGCCAAGCGCCAACGAGACATATTGAAAATTATTCAGGAAAGAATGACAGGTTCGCAGACAACGAACTTTAAAGCATTGTTGTAGAAGGAGAAAAAGGCGCATGGCAAAGTTCAAACTATCGGATTTTTTGGTCAGGAAGCGTGTAATTTTCATGCTTGCAGCAGTGGCGATTGCTATTGCCAGTATATTCATGATTCCACGCACCAACATAAATTCCGATATGACCCGCTACCTGCCCGACGACTCGCAGATGAAGCATGGAATCGACAAGATGTCGGAAGAATTCGGCGATGCCAGTCTTGGTTCGGGAATGGTGAGGGTTATGTTCAAGTCGTTGCCCGATAGCACCAGGACCAGCATAAAGGATGAACTTTCGGACATCGAAGGTGTGGCGAACGTAATCTACATCGAAGGTAGCGACGAATACAACCGTGACGAAATGGCTCTGTACGAACTACTTGGCAACAGCAAGCGCAGTCAGCACGAACTCGCCGACGACATTAGTTCAAGATATGGAGACCTTGTAATAGTAGAAACAAGCGAACAAGACACCACCGCACCTATAGGCGTAATGCTGATAGCATTTGCTTTGTTATTGACCGTACTGCTTATAATGTGCGAATCGTGGCTCGAACCTCCAATATTCCTCGCAGCAATAGGTGTGGCAGTTGCCATAAACATGGGAACCAACGCCCTGCTCGAAAGCGTTTCGGCCACCACCAACTCCATTGCCGCAATACTGCAGCTTGTGCTGTCTATCGACTATTCCATAATCCTGATGAACCGCTACCGCCAGGAAAAGACATCGGGAAAAGGCAAGATCGAAGCAATGTCGGCCGCGCTCAACAAAGCCTCGTCGTCAATCGTCAGTAGCGCCTTCACAACCATAGTCGGACTGCTGGCACTCGTATTCATGAAACTGAAAATCGGTGCCGACATGGGTATTGTACTGGCAAAAGGCGTACTTTGCAGCCTTGTCGCAATATTCACGGTGCTACCTACACTCATCATCCTGCTCGATGGTGCAATCGAAAAATCGCGCAAACGCGTAATAAAATTCCACACCGAACGCCTTGCCGGATTCAGCATGAAATTCCGCATACCGCTGGCAATATTATTTGTAGCGATATTCGCAGGATCGTACTGGCTGCACACAAAGACCGAAATATCATTTTCGATAGAACAAGAATCGGAAATTGCTGAATTCTTCCCGCAAAAAAACATTACAGCGCTGCTATATTCAAACAGCGACTCGCTGAAAATAATCGATTTGGCCGACAGCATATCAAAGAATCCACATGTCTCGTCATTCGTCTCCTACCCTTCGCTGATGCAAAAGAAATATTCGGCTCAGGAGACCAAAGGTTTACTCGACGAAATGACATCAATGACTGGCGACCTTAACCTCGACGATATTAGTTCCGAACAAATCGTAAATACCATTTACTACATAAAGTCGGGCCAACTAGCCAATGAAAAGATAAGTCTTCACGACTTCGCAATGCTAATGTCGGACTTCGCAACCGACACAACATACACCACTAACATCGATATTCCAATAAACAGTCCCGATACGACAATGGACATCGAGCAGACACTAAGTCTGTTGGCATCGCTTACCGACACAAGTTTCATCTCGCAGAAAATGTCGTACGATGAAATATCTGACATCCTTGGCATCGACAAAGAGATGATATCTTTAATATGCCCTCCAGGTGCAAAAATGACAATCAAGGAGATTATACGCACCGCAAAAATACTTGCCAGCAGTTCGATGCAACCAGCACACCACCGCCATCGCAAGGAAAGTCCAAAGGAAACTGCTGTGGAAAATATCACCGAAAACACTGACAACACCGACACAACAAACAACGTACAAGACATCGCCGAAGGTTTACATGCAAACGACGACTACAACATGTACACCGACTCCACCATTGTCCACAGCCAATACACAACGGCCGAGATTTCGGAGTTGATAGGCATGAAACAAGCAAGCGCAACTCTTGTCTACACCTTGTACGGACGTACTAAAGGTCAGAAGACAAAGACAATGTCGATATACGAGTTCATATACTTCATAAACCACGACCTTGCTAAACGAAGAATTTTCGGATCGCAGCTCGACGACGAAAGCCGCGAATGGCTGCAGAACACCGAGGAACTCATGTCGACCACACTCACAGCCAAGCAAACACAGACAGCACAAACGGAAGATCATAGCGCACCAACTCCCGACACTTTGGCAATCGTGACCGAGCATAAGGAGCATGTAGAAGAAAAGCACACGCCCAAACCTACATTCCACGCACCGAAAGTCGATCCAGAAATGCTCAAAATGCTCGACATGGCCGAAAGGCTTATTGACATTGCTACCGAAGCAGAAAAATTCGGCACCTTGGAAATGCACGAAGTTCTTGCCTCGTTCGATGCCGACATCGACACATCGCTGCTAGAACTAGCCTACCTGTACTACGGCACAAGCAACTTCAACAACGACAGTCTGCAAATGTCGGCAGAGGAAATACTTGGTATTGTAACCGACTCGATAATCGACAACAAGAAGTTTGCCCCAATGATAACCGAGAACATAAAAACAAGCATTCTTGAGGCAAACGATATGGTCGACAGCAACCTAGGCAAACTTCGTGGCAAAAACTTCTCACAGGCGATTATCTTCAGCGACTACCCAAAGGAAGCACCCGAAACCAACGATTTTGTTGAATCGCTGACGGCACAATGCAACTCGCAACTCAAGGGCGAACACTACCTCATCGGTGAATCGGTGATGATGAACGAAATGCGTAACCAGTTCGATAGCGAAATGTTGCTTGTTACACTCATAACAATACTTTCGATATTCCTTATCGTTGCAATTACATTCCGCTCGCTTGCTGTGCCTTTCATTCTTGTAATGACGGTAATGTCGGCAGTATATATCAATGTATATGTAAGCGGACTCAACGGACAATTGCTCTACCTTGCCTACCTCATAATGCAAAGCATACTCATGGGAGCCACCATCGACTACGGCATACTTTTCACCAACAACTACCGCGAAGCACGCACCTCGCTGAGCGTAAAGAACGCTATCTGGGAAGCCTACAAGTCGTCTACCCATACCATTGTAACTTCCGGCACCATAATGACAATCGCTCCGCTTGCCATGTCGTTCATGATGGATGACCCGACAACAATAATGATTCTGCAGTGCATCGCCATAGGCGCATTCGCAGCCGTAATGTTGATTATCTTCGTTTTGCCTGGATTGCTGGGTGCATTTGACAGGTTTATTGCAAAAAGGAAGAAAACGAAATAATATTACATCTCAACCAGCACAACGCATTGCATCCGGCACAAATAATTGCAAATCGGCGCAACGCATTGCGTCGCTACCAATGATTGTACAGACGCAAAATTTTGCGTCTATACAGATTCTTTGCCCATCAAACCATTTAACCTTGAACATTAAACGTGAAACCAGAAACGGCTTTAGCCACTGAAACGTGAAACATAGAAACGCCGTAGGCATAGAAACGGCGCCAGCCATCACCTTACTTCCCAATACAGAACTTCGAGAAAATACTTCCCAAGACCTCATCGGTACTGATAGCGCCTGTGATTTCGCCAAGATGATAATTTGCCTCGCGCAAATCCTGAGCGATGAAATCTGACGGAACGCCCTCACCTATCGAACGACGAGCCGACTGTAACAAGTCGCGAGCGGCTGTGAGCGATGCAACGTGACGCACATTGGTAATAACCACATCGGCAGTTTCGGACTTTAGCGACGAAACATACTCGACAAACCTACGGCACAAAGCATCAACATTCGAACCGTCGAGGGCGGAAATCAACAGAGAATCGCCATATCCATATTCGGCATCGCAAATATCCGACTTGTTGAGCACGACTATAAGTTTCGTTTCGTCGGAAATCTCCTTTTCGATAGATGTAACAATCTCGTCGTTATGCTGCTTGTATGCCGACGCATCGAGCACTAGCACAACAATCCGTGCCGACTTCAACTTTGAGTAAGTACGCTGAATACCAAGTTCCTCAACTTCGTTGTCGGCATTGCGGATGCCTGCCGTATCGATAAAGCGGAAACGTATGCCGTCGAGGACAAACTCCTCCTCTATCGTATCGCGCGTTGTACCTGCAACCGACGAAACAATTGCCCTATCCTCGTGCAAAATGGCGTTCAGAAGCGTCGATTTTCCTGCATTCGGCTCTCCGACAATGGCAACTGGCACACCCGACTTCACTGCGTTTCCATATTCGAAACTGCGGATAAGCTTTTCTGTTTCGGTACAAATCTCGTCAATCAGAGAAACCAACTTGGTGCGGTCGGCAAATTCAACGTCCTCTTCCGAAAAGTCTAGTTCCAGTTCGAGAAGCGAAGTGAGTTCCAGCATTTTGCCACGCAGTTCACCAATCTTCGACGACACCTGACCTTTCAGTTGCGACATTGCCACGCGATGCGATTCAGCCGAACTGCTCGAAATGAGGTCTGCAACCGCCTCCGACTGCGACAGGTCCATCTTTCCGTTAAGGAAAGCCCTCTGCGTGAACTCTCCCGGACGAGCAAGCACAGCACCATAATGTGTGAGCGCTGCCAGAATTTTCTGCTCGATGTATTCGGAACCGTGGCAATATATCTCGACCATATCTTCGCCCGAAAACGAAGCCGGAGAAGCAAACTTTACCACCATAGCCTCGTCGAGCAGAGTGCCTTTTTCGTCAACTATGCCAGTAAAAAGCATAGTCCGCGGACTTTCTGCCTCGAAAATGGACTTCCGCACGACAATATTACGTGCAATGGCAAACGAATCGGCACCGCTAACCCTTACGATACCTATTGCTCCAGCACCCGAAGCCGTCGATATGGCACATATTGTTGTTCCGAATATCATTATTAGAAATTTTGCGCAAAGGTAAACAATTTACTCCGAATGAAGCGTGTTATTTCTCATACCATTATTGTAGCACTGGACAAATGCCTTCATGAAATTCTGCTCATAATCTGTTATCTCAGCACTTCCATCAACCAAACCTACGAGCCTCATGCTATCATTATCGTACAGCCTAATTTTCTTGCCATCGAGCATGAAACAGCAATAATCATCATTCCTATATACGGCAAATCGTGTCTGCAACGTATCGAAAACATTGTTTCCAAACGCATTGTAATGTCCGTCAATACCCATACACGAAATTACGCTTGGCATTATATCGATTTGCTGCATTACCTTGTCGGAAACAAACGCCGTGTCCTGTTTCGGATGATAGAAGATCATCGGCACATCGTATAGTCTTTCATAGTCAATATTCTGACTGCCAGTAAAATTTGTATGGTCTGCTGTAATTACGAACAAGGTTCTATCGAACCAACTGCATTTGGAAATCTTGTCGAAAAACTTCTGCAGGGCCATATCGGTATATGCCACAGTATGCTGCATCGGGAAATCACCACGAGGCAACTGAGAATCGAAATCATCGGGAACTATAAACGGATGATGAGACGAAAGGGTAAAAATTGTAGCAACAAATTTACTATCAAAGCCATCTATCACATCGGCCACGTACTGCAGGTACTGATAGTCTGGAATGCCCCATGTACCATCGTAGTCATCTTTGTCTGGATACTCATCAAGTCCGTAATACTCACCCACATCCAGGACCTTACACAAATCAGTAAAGCCCATAGTTCCATTTGATGCGCCATGAAAGAAAGCAGACCTGTACCCTTTGCCGGCGATCAATTTTGTCGGATAGTCGATTCGATTGGTTATGTATTTCGACTTTGAAAACGGTGTATCGAACAACGAAGGTACAGAGCCCAACACCGACGACAAGGCGACAATCGACAGCAATCCGTTGGCCTTGCCACGAAAAACAATACTGTTTCGAGCCAAGCTATCAATAAAGGGCGTATAGCCAGCATTCTTCCGCGGAGGCACGGCTAGGAATTCGGAATACTCACTCGAAATTCCTTCCAGCATTATTATCACCACATTGTCGATTGCAGGAAAGTCAATGGTATTATTTTCAGAACGTTCTTTTATTGGCGAAAAATAAGCATACGCCTCTTCATCGGTTTCAAAATAATGCTTCTCCTCCAGTTCTTTCATTCCTATTGTCCTGATGACAGAAAAGGGAGTATTAAGAATGAGATCGGTATTTCTTCCACTTTCATACGCAGCTGCTGTATTTACGCCAATAGGTTTCAATTGTACACCACCCCTTATTCCAACTACCGACAAAGCCAAAATGACTAGCCGTGCACCAACATGAACGACTGCGTTTTTTGGAGAAGAATAGAACTCTGGGACCGACCTCACAGAAGTGAACTTCACAACTATGACCAACACAGCGACCATAGCTATCAGAATAAGCAGGAGGTACCAGTATTCGACAAGGAAAACGCCTGCAAGGTCGCCCATATTCGGCACATCCGACACGAAATCGAACAGATAAAACGTAGATCTGCCATGCGAAAACGGGAAATATCCGACATCAAGAAGGTTTAGCGCAAATGCAAAAGTGTTGCAAATTACAAACAATATTGCGACCATGATTCCGTACCATTTTTTTGCCACTACTTTCGACGGCACAAGCATAAGCAGAATCACAGCTATGTTGGTGTACAATATGGCAGTAATGTCGAACCTTATGCCGTATATGAACGACATAACAGTAGCGTCGGGGAAAAATGAGGGATTGAAAGCATAGAACAAAATCCGCAAAACCGAATACAATATCAGCACCGCAAGAAGACGGAATAGCAACGAAGGAATCGGTCTATGAAAAATTTGCCTATTCATTTGACGGAACAACGATTACGTTCAAATTTTGTGCAAAGGTAAACAATTTAGGGGAAAGATTAATATAAAACACAAATCACCAGACAAAACCATTTATAAGAAAATCGCGAAGGCTAAGATGGATAACGCCATTAATGCTGTTGCGATAAACCAAAGGTGACATAGAAATGACATATTTAGGAAAGTTGTCACGAATATTTTGCAACGTTCCAAACTCCCTTTCCTTAGTTTCATTTGATTCAATCAAATACGAAACTTGCACATACACACGCTTAGTCGCTTTTGTACATACAAAATCAACTTCACCAACCTGCAACTGGCCCACTTTCACATCATACCCCATGCGAAGCAAATGACTATAAACCACATTTTCTATTACCTTTTCAATATCGTTCTCCCTGCTATCTATTCCAGCAAGAACATTTCGCAAACCTATGTCCTCAAAATAATACTTTCCATTTGTTTCAAGTATCTTCTTTCCGTGTATATCGTAGCGCAACGCTTTGCCAATAAGATATGCTGATTCAAAATAAGAAGCATAATCAACAACAATGTTTGTCGAAATGGCATAGCCCTGACTTTTCATATAATTGCTAATATTATTAGCCGAGCAAAATTTTCCTGTATTGTCGGACAAATAACGGAGCAGATTATTCATAAACAACACATTACGAATAGTATACCGCTCTATCACATCCTTTAAGACTACTGTATTTAGCACGCCATTCAAATATTCATATACTTGCTCTGCACTTTCAATCCCTATCTGTCGCAAGCCTGGCAATCCGCCATATTTCAGATACTTAAACAGACTTTCGTCTGAATCATCAAGCTGATGGAAAAGCAAAAATTCAGAATAAGAAAGTCCATGAACATGTATTTCCTGATAGCGCCCTGACAACAATGTACTTAAATCAGCAGAAAGCATACGCGCATTACTTCCCGTAATTATTATGTCCACGTCATCTTCTGACCGATAGCTTCTTAGCGAACGCTCCCACTCGGCAATATCCTGAATCTCGTCAACCAATATATAGTTATGCTTACCTCCTACATAATGGGCATCAATATAACAATTCAGGTCTGTATAATTTTTTATGCTATCGAACTCCTTTTTTTCTTTATCTACATATATGATATTAGCATTAGAATCATTCCGATGCTTAAGCATAAAATCCTTTAACACACAACTTTTTCCTATGCGTCGTTGCCCAACCAGAACCAATATCTGACCCTTTCCTAGCCAAGACTCCACCTTTTGGGCATAATCGTTTCGTGTAACAAGTTCCATTTATACAATTTTTTCGATGCAAACATAACACTTTTATTGTTTACAAACAACAAAATTCAAAAATAAAATAATTTTATTGTCCATAGACAACAAAAAAAATGGTGGACACGCAAAATGTCCACCATTTTTAATATGTAATATCGGAAATTACAAACCGAGAACTTCTGCTCCCTGTCTGTAAACGATGTCCTTAGGAATGCCAGCGCCGGCAATCTTGTCGAGGCTCTTCTGAAGGTCTTCGGTAACAACGCTCTTTTCCTTAATCCACTTGTCAACTTCGGCCTTGTTGCCGTCGCCCTGGAGAACGATAACCTTGGTAACGAATGACTTTACAGCTTCCTGCATCTTTTCAAGGTTAACAGCATACTTGCCAGTAGCCTCGTCGAATGTGAAACCGCCGTTTTCCTTGATGTATGCAAATTCCATCATATTAGCCTTTCCGTGAGCTTCGGCAGCACCGAAACGAACCGAACGGAAAATACCTGCAAGGAAAGTAACATAGTTGTCCATCAAGTCCTGATCCTTGATTTCGCCCATATCGTGGAGCATTGTAACAAGGTAAAGACCAAGCATGTCGGCCTTAGCCTCCTCTATTGTGCTGTACGAATCACCAAGAGCATCGCGAACCGACTTCTTGTCGGGATTGATAGTGAACTTAACGCCAAGTCCGTGAGCTACTTCGTGGAACATAACATTCTGGAAGAAAGCATTTTCGAAATCGATGTTCTTCAACTGGTCATCTGCGATAAGGATTTCTGCAATAGGAACAAGAATCTGGTCGAATTTCAACTTCATAGC
The DNA here is from genome assembly GCA_017617125.1 of Bacteroidales bacterium. Lineage (GTDB taxonomy): Bacteria > Bacteroidota > Bacteroidia > Bacteroidales > ML635J-15 > Bact-19. The sequence continues at coordinate 29,503 of JAFZWY010000044.1, read as the reverse complement.
ATTCTTAAGCTGCAACTTGCGCGAACCCTTTGCTGCGTGAACATTCGGGTCGTTAGGCAGATTGATAGCGATGTTCTTGCTTGCCGAGTTGCAGTCGCCAGCAGAATAAACAACATCGTAAACATTCATGTCGCCCGAGTTGGTTGCGCTTTCGGCCTTGTACTGCGGTTCAACAGGCAGATTCGACTGCAAGGTCTGGAGAATTGCATTGTAGTGTTCAATCTTGCGAGTCCATTCCATATTCTTGATAAGAATCTGTCCCGAATGTGCTGCGCGCGAACCATTGATTTCGTCCTCGTAGCTTTCGATAGGACCAACAACGAAGTCAATCAAATTAGTCTTCATGTCCATCCAAGCGCAGTCGCTCTCGAAATATTTGTCGGTACGGAAAGCTTCGGCACGGAGTTTCAAATATTTCTTGAAACCTTCATCCTCTGCAAGTTCAGCAGCCTCGTCGAGCAAGTCGGCAGCCTTGAGAAGTTCTGGATATTCCTCGTGGTAAGGAACTTCCTTCAACGAACCATCCTCGTTGCGACGGATAACCGAATACCAGCCGTTGCGAACATTTTCGTCGAGAGCCTGGAATTCCTCGTCGGTCATGTCAGTTGGGTAGAAGCAAGCGCCCTTAGGCTTTTCGCCGTAACCTTCGATGAATGCCTTGTTGCCATCGAGACGATCCCAGGGACCATAGTTGATTTCGGCATACTTGCGGGCATCTTCGTCCTTAATCGACGAGAGGAAAGCCTCTTTTTCACCGATAGCTTCCTTCCAAAATACCTGTTCCATAATATCAGCCACCTCGATAAGCTTCTTCAGCATCTGCTTCTGGTTGTCAGTCAGTTCCGATACCAAATCCGACTTCAAGTCGACAACGGCATAATTGTTTACCAAAGCCTGCATTTCGGAAACCTCCTGCTTCGGCTCTTCCTTTTTCTCTTCCTTGTTGCTGCACGACCATGCGAACAATGCAGCAGTTACAATCAAAATACTGATTTTCTTCATGATATTTAATTTTAATTATGATTCAAATGGAGATTCCGCATAAGCGAACTCACAAGGCTCGTACCTACGCCTGTTCGTTCAGTTTTGTGGAATGACACCTTTATTACGATTCAAAATATTGATAAATATAGAAAATTCCAACAAGCACTGCGATTATCGCCAGTACGAAAAGCGTAATCTTCCACCAGCACCACGGACGGTCGCCTGCAACCTTTCCAGTACGGCCGTTTACGATGAAGCGGTAAACTTTGGTATTGAACCTGTAGGCACTAATCCAGATTGGCAGCAATGTGTGCTTGAAAGTAGTGTCGGAGAACTGAATACTCAACGAAGTAATCTTCTGGTGATCACCACCTATGTCGCGACGAACCTCTGCCCTGATGCCCTGCTCCATTATGCCCTTTGCATCTTCGTAACCTTCCTTGAGTCCTGTCTGATAAGTCTCGGTACGGAAGCCAGAAAGGAACTTTTCTTCGTAAGGCACAAGGTTTTCCAAATCCCATGGCTCGAGTTCGTCCATCTTTTTGCGGTTCAAAGTCTTTGACGCAGGAATAAGCACATCGTCGAAGAATAACCCTATATGTCCCGAAACCGGAGTCCAGCGCGTCTTTACGACGGTACGGGTTTCGGTCTTGCCGTTTACTGTTACGGTAACGGTGTCGGTGTAGTCGTCGCCACGCAAACCGCGGTAGTCCGATTCGGTCTGAGCATCGTAAGTCCAGTACGGCAGATACATACCAGCCAACTTCTCGCACTGGGTAGCATAGGTCTTAAGTTTGGGCGGTGCGAACCACAAGCCTTTTATCCACTTGCGGTATGCCTGCAAAGCTTCCTCGGATTTTACCTTGAACGGAAGCACCGACTTTGGCTTAATCATCTTCTTGGTCGATTCGTTGGCTACAACCAATTTCGTTCCACAGAACGGACATTCGTCTGAAACTATGTTTGCATCGAGTGTAACCACTGCACCACACGAGCTACAAGCAACGGTGGATACCTCCTCCAACTTGTTGCCGTCGCCAGTCTCGCCACCGGCCTCCAACTTGGCAAGATACTCTTCAAGGTCGAGTTCCTCGATTACCTCATCGCTTATTTCGATTTCGTTTTCTGCACCGCAATACGGGCATTTCATCGATGTGGTACCTGGCTCAAACACCAATGATGCGCCACAATTCTTGCACTTAAATTCCTTCTTCTGAGAGATTTCAGGCTCCTTGAACTCGTTGTCGACATACTGAAACTCGTCATATTCTTCCATACTTTATTTATTTAGCGTTATTCAAATTCAAAACAAACGCAAAGATAAAAAAGATTTACGAAGTACGAAGTACGATTTACGATTTATTTGAAAGCATAATAGTCGTTGCTCGCAACGACTATTATGACTAAAAACTGTTAACTTTTAACTCTCAACTATTAACTTTTATTACTTCGCCAGCCAGTTTGCAGGGTTAAGCGTAGCACTGCCCTTCCATATTTCAAGGTGAAGGACTGTCTTGTTTTCAGAATCATCGGTGTATATCTTGCCGATTGCCTGCTTTGCCTTTACCTTGTCGCCTGCCGAAACATATACCTTGTCGAGATGGGTATATACGCTCAGATATTCGCCATGCCTGATAATGACGGCATTCTGCGTTCCTGGTATAGAAAATACCTTGCGCACCTCGCCGTCGAATACTGCACGGGCATCGGAACCTGTTGTTGTGGAAATATCGATTCCCTTGTTGTCGATTTCGACACCGGAAATAACAGGGTGCGGCTGCTTACCAAAGCGAGAAACTATAACACCGCGCTGCACAGGCCACGGCAACTTACCGACATTGCTGCCGAAGTTGTCGCTGACAATCTTTTCCTCTGGCGTAAGTTCGTACTTGCCAGTATTAGCCTTTCCTTTCGATGCCGACGATTTCTTCACTTCCTCGGCAATCAACTTTTCGATTGCTGCCTGCAACTGCTGTTTCTGCTTGTTCTTCTCGGCAAGCTGTTTCTTCAGATCGGCCTCTCTGCCCTTAAGTTTTGCAAGAGCAGTCTCCTGCTCTTTTTTAGCATTTTGTAGATTCTTAGCCTCTACTTTTTCCTCGTCGAGAAGTTTCTGATGCTCGGTCTTCTGAGCCACAAGCTTTGCCCTCTGCTTTTCGAGTACACCCTTTATCGCATTGATTGCCAATAGTTGGCGCTTGCGATATTCGGCCATCTGCTGCATGTATTTCAGTCGCAGATACGACTGGTTGAAATCCTTTGACGACAGCAGAAACATTATTTCGTTGCTCTTGTTTCGGTTTTTCCATGCAATCTGCAGCATTCTTGAATACGATGCCTTCAAATTTTCCAGATCCTCGGTCATCATGGCAATTATCGACTCTGTTTCCTTTATTTTTTTCGAAACATACGAAATTTCCATGTTGATATCGGAAATAAGTTCCTGTCGCGATGTAATCTGGCTGCCCAGCAGAGCAAGGTTATTCTCCGACTCCTTCTGGTTCTTGCGGGTTTCTTCAAGAAGCTTATTTGTATAGTTAATCTCGTTTATGGTTTTCTTCTTTTTCTTTTCAAGTTCAGCCTTGGTCTGAGCAAACGCACCCACAACCGGCAGCAACAAAGCCATAACGACAACTAATATTCTAACGATTCTTTTCATTCAACTTGATTTTTGTGTATTTAGCAGGAACCTTGAACGGATATGTAAGTTCATCATTAACCTCGAAATCGCTTATCGAAAATTTCATAACCCCATTGAAGTCACCCGCCTCTAGATATATGTTCATTGTCTGTGGGAACAACAAATCTCCGAACTTTGCAAATTTGCCATATTCGATAAATGCATTGCGTCCGTTCTCAAGGTCTTCGAGATACATATTCTTAACCTTGAACGTTCCAGGCACAACCTTTACTGTCTGAATTACAGAGCTGTGACGGTCAGTATAATTACTATTGGCGCGTTCAGCAATCTTATTCAACTTTTTTTGAGAAACTGTTGATATGCAATAATATACAGTATCGATACAGGACTTATAATCGTAATCGTCGTAATTCTTTGTAGTGTCGCCATCGGACGGATAGCGGAAAAATTCGTTGAGCAAGATCGACTGCAAGTCGTTGTACGACATTTCAAGCTTTGCAATGCTTTCGAGTGCAGAAATATCTTCGGCATAGTACTCGTTTTTCAGGCGATTCATAACTCTTACAGAATCCTTAGAGATAAGCGCTCTAAAACCTTCGATATTGAACGAACGCAAGCTAACCCACATCAGACTATCGCGCTGTACACGCAATATGCCGCTGAACGAATCCGGAACACCGCCGTTTACCGAATACTCGCACGAGAACTTGTATGATGCCTTTGAGTATGTCGGGGCATTTGCCATAACATTCTCGACAATCTTGGCTGTACGCATATTGTCCTTGACCTCGTATGTGCCTACATTAGCAGTCCGGCACGCCCACAAGCAGACCGACAACACCAACACCAATATCAAATTCCTTCTTGCCAATTTATTTCAACGATTTTTTTCTAATCTTTTCTTCTATTACACTATTCTCGGGATCAAGTTCCAAAGCCTTTTCCCAGTCCGACACGGCCTCGTCCTTTTTGCCAAGGCTAAACTTTATGTCGCCACGATGGTCGTAATACACTGCATTGGAAGCATCTTTTTCTACAGCATCGTTCATGAACTTCAAGGCCTCGTCGAGCTTGCCGTTCTTGTAGAGCACCCAGGCATGAGTATCTAGATACGTTGCATTCGACGGATTAAGTTCGACAAGATGTGTACTCATTTCCAACGCCTTTGCAAGATTTTCGCCACGCACGGCAAGGTTGTAGCTGTAATTGTTGAGAACCGACTCGAAATCGGCATCCTTGAACAGAATGTACTCGTAAACCGAATCTGCCTTGTGATATTCCTTGAGAGCATGGTAAGCATCGCCCTGCATGCTCAGCAAGTCGATCATAACCTGCTGGTTGTCGACCGAAAGCATTGAGGCATAATCAACAGCTTCGACAACCTCGCGGAATTCCTTTTTCAGATACGCCGCTACCACATAATACTGGTAAACCATAAGCATATTGGGGAAAAGTTCGGAGGCTTCCTTGCTGTGTGCATAAAGGTTGTCGAAATCCTGCAGGTGGTAGTCAATAGACATAAGGTGCTCCCAGATTTCATACGAAGACTTATCTTCCGAGACAATGTCGATAAGGTTCTGCTGCACCGACTTGTAGTCGTTGTTCATCATTGCAATGTCGGCCTTGAGCGCAGTAAGTGCAAGGTCGCTTGGATATTGCTTTTCGACTATGGATGCAAGCCTTTTTATCTGAACTTTTATATAGTCGTCGTTGCGAGCTATGGGAAGCAACTGGTTTAGAATCTGCATTTTCAGTTCGTAGGTAAGACTCTCGTCGTCGCAGTTGAACGCTTTTTCCAACATTGCAAAATAGTTGTAGTATTGCGCATCGGTCGCCCTGTGGTATTCGGCAAGCGACAAGTACACAAGGCCTTCGTTGATATTCATCTTCTCTAGTTCAGAAAATTCGGTCTTAGCCAAATCGATTTTCTTATTCTGGAAATAGGCCTCGGCAAGCATAGCCTTGTAGCGCAAGTTTGCAGGATAGGCATCGCGCAGACGTTTCATCTCCTCGAACGACTTGCTTAGGTTGCCCATCTTTTCGTATATCAGTTCTTTCTGAATGCTTACCACATCGGTAATTCCGAACTGCTTTTCGGCAGCGTCGAGCACCTTGATGGCATCCTTCGGCTTGCCTATTTTCAGATAAACATTCGACAGCTCATAGTAGCTTTCGACATCATTTGGATTCCTGGCAATCAGATTTTTGTACAACGGCACAGCCTTTTCGTGGTGATTGTTATACTCGTATGCGTAAATGAGCATATCAATGTAAGCCACATTGCCAGACTTGTCGTACTGCACGGCTTTTTCGGCATAGGTCTCTGCCGACGAGTAGTCGCCGGTAGCGAACAGAATCGACGCTATCTCGTAGTATGCCGACGGCTGAGTGTTGTCGATAGACAAAGCACGCGTATAGTTCCTTATGGCTGCTTCGTAGTCGCCAAGGTTCTTGTTCTTGTTGCCTTCGAGGAAGTAGTAGCTGAAATTGAAGTCGAAACCCTTTTCCGTTGCGGGCTTCTTGTCAGTTTTCTGTGCTTTCTTCTGCGAATAGCCAGCCGTGAGCGACAACAGCAGCAACGATAAAAGCAATATCTTGCGGAAAGTCATCATCCTACTTGAGTTCTAATGTATTGTAGTCACCAACGCTCAGGTCGTACTGCTTGCCCGACAGTTTCACATGACTGCCAATCATCGAGTCGTGAATGTTCATATTTTCGATTGCAGTAGCCTCCTGAATCACAGAATTGCAGATTACGCTTCCACAGATTGTAGTCCCCTTTCCTACCGAAACATACGGACCGACAACAGAATTCTTGATTTTCACGTCGTCCTCGATATGGCAAGGCGGAATGATGGTCGAATTTTCAACTTCTGCCGACTTTGCCAGCAATTCCGATTTCTTGTCGCGAGCAAGTACGCGCTGGTGGGTTGCCACGGTTATGTTCTTGTTTCCGCAGTCGAGCCATTCCTCAACCTGTGCAGGAACAAACTTCAAGCCTTTGGCACGCATATTTTCCAATGCAGTGGTCAGTTGGAACTCACTGCTCTTGCGGATATTGTTGTCGATAAGATACTGCAATTCGCCACGCAGGGTTTCGCCCGACTTGAAATAATAAATACCTATGATGGCAAGGTCGGAAACGAAAGTCTTAGGCTTTTCCTCGAAGCCCGAAATCACGCCGTTTGCATCGGTTGTAACGACTCCGTAAGCCTCCGGATGTTCGACTTTCTGCACCCAGATAATGCTGTCGGCATCGGCAGAAATCTTGAAGTCGGCGAAGAACAGAGTATCGGCAAAAGCCACCACCACCTTGCCGTTGAGAGACGGAGCGGCGCACCAAATTGCGTGCGCAGTACCCAAAGCTTCCTTCTGGTAGTAAATTTTCGGTTCTGCACCAACTCCGCGAGCTATGTTGCAAAGTTCGTTCTCAACCTTCTCGCCGAAGTTGCCGATTACGAAAGCGATTTCGTCAATCGGTTCCTCGCATATCTGCGCGATTCCCTCGACCAGACGTTGTACTATTGTCTTGCCAGCCAGCACGATAAGTGGTTTAGGAACGGTTAGCGTATGCGGACGCATACGTGTTCCCATGCCTGCCATTGGTATTATAATCTTCATACTATTCCTATTTTACAATTAATTGGCAAAATTAACACATATAATAAATATGTATGTTAAGGTATTCTTATTTTTTACCAACAGCGGGGTGTTGCAAAATGTGAACAGATCAGAAACGGCGAAACCACACATATTTTCAGCATTTAGCACTCGCAAACGTCCACGCCCCTCAGAATCTCCACAAAACCTTTTGTCGTTCAAAAAAATTATTGTAATTTTGCGCCCGATTTTGTTTAACTGTGCGATGGGGCCGCGAGTGCGTGGCTGAGTAGTACATAAATAATTTTATAAAAGTAATGAAACATTTTGAAGTAAAGGGTACAGTTCGTACCGAATTCGGCAAGAAGGCCGCAAAGCAAATCAAGAGAAGCAACAACATTCCATGTGTAGTTTATGGTATCGACGGAACTACTCACTTCACAGTTGCTAGTGCTGACGTTCGCAACCTTATCTTCACTCCTGAAGTAATGTTCGCAGACCTCAACATCGATGGTAAGGTAAGACCAACCTTGCTGAAGGAAATCCAGTTCGACCCGATTTCAGATCAGGTTATCCACATCGACTTCTACGAAGTTGACCCTGCAAAGCCTGTAAAGGTTCGCATCCCTCTGAAGCTCGTTGGTAACTCTGCTGGTGTAAAGGCCGGTGGTAAGTTGAAACACAGCCTCAAGAAGATCGCTATCAAGGGTATGATGGAAGATATTCCTAACGTTTACGAAGTAAACATCGAAGACCTGAAACTTGGCGAAACTATCAGAATCAAGGACTTGAAGTCGGATAAACTCGAGTTTACCGAAAACGGCAGCACATTGATAGCATCAGTTATGATTGCTCGTGGTGCAGCTAGCGACGAAGGTTCTGAAGAAGGTGGTGAAGCTCCAGCTGAAACTCCAGCTGCTGAATAAGCCACAAAATTCAATATCTGAATTGTGAAGTATCTCATTGTCGGGCTAGGAAATCCCGGAGCAGAATACAAGAATACAAGGCACAATATTGGATATACGGTGCTCGACGCTTTCGCAGAAGGCGCGGGCATCGCTTTTTTTGATAAGCGCTATGCTTATCGCGCAGAAACGAGCATAAAAGGACGCACTCTCATCCTCATAAAGCCCACAACCTACATGAACCTCAGCGGAAACGCTGTAAGGTACTACATGAACCAGGAGAAAATTCCAGTAGAAAACGTATTTGTCATCGTCGACGACCTTGCACTGCCATTCGGCACAATACGAATTAAGCCCAAGGGAAGCAGCGGCGGTCACAATGGTCTGCAGAACATACAGGACACCATCGGCACAAGCGAATATGCCCGACTTAGATTCGGCATCGGAAACGAATTTTCGCGTGGCGGACAAATCGACTTCGTGCTTGGAGAATGGACAAAGGAGGAAAGTGAGAAACTTAAGGAACGCGTCGACGTTGCCATCGAAGCCATAAAGAGCTTCCCGCTAATTGGCATCGAAAAGACCATGAACTCATACAACAACAAATAGATCATGCCAGCACCTAAGCCACAGAAGCAAAACTACCGCAACTTTTTTTCGCGTATGGCAGGAAAACTTTCCAATGCCAAGAAGCCGAAGTGGTTTATCAAAGGTGTTATAAAACTATGGAAAAAGAAGTACAAGATTGACCTGTCGGAGTACGTTATCCCGCCAAACGGGTTCAAGACCTTCAACTCGTTTTTCACCCGCAACCTGAAACCTGGCACACGTCCAATAAGCAACGGACTGGTATCACCCGTCGACGGATTCATTTTCGACTTCGGCAAGATTACGGGCGACAACAAGATTTACGTCAAGTTCAAACACTACTACGTCGACGACCTCATCTGCGACGAGTACGAAAACATGTCGTCGTACGCCGTGCTTTACCTCTCCCCCGCCAACTACCATCGCGTACATGCAGCCTTCGACATGGAAATCACCGACATAAGCTACCTGCCTGGCACCTTGCGTCCGGTAAAGCCAAAGGTCGTATACAAGAAAGACCGCGTATACTGCCGCAACGAGCGCATCGTCATACATGGCAAGTCGGAATTCGGAAAGTTCTATATGATTCTGGTCGGAGCATTATTCGTCGGCAAGACAAAACTGTCGTTCGACAGCGGCTTGCAGACAAACATAAAGAAGGGCGTTGCATCGAAGCGCATCTACGACACACCTATTATTATACGTAAGGGCGACGAAGTAGGCTATTTCGAAATGGGTTCGAGCGTAATTCTATTCATGGACGACGACAGGCTAGCAAACATAAAACTGCCGCTCAACTCACCAGTAAGCGTAGGAACAAATCTAGCGTAAAGGCTAGCTGGCCAACAGGCTAGAAGGCTAACGGCTTGTACTGACACAATTAATTCATTGCATCCCAATATTTCATAAACAACAAGGCATTAAGACTGTGAGCCCGTCAGACTGTTAGACTGCTAGCCTGTAAGACTGTCAGACTGTGAGCCATTTCGCGCCTCTAAACACAACGGTGTTAATAATTTTTTCTACGAAAAACTAAACTATGGAATAGTTGTTGCTATTTTTGTGCCGTTAAAAATTTAATTAAATTTATTCACTATGAGGAATTTTTCAATTTTATTAGTGGCACTTGTATTTACAGTAAATGCATTTGCACAGGAAAATGACCCGAACGGAGAAGTAAACATGATGTCGAAGCGCGGCGAATACATATTGCCAGTTGCTGGTGATTTCGCACTCGGTATCAATGCTATCCCGATGGTCAACTACTTTGGAAACTTGTTCAATGGCCACGCTGGTAACAGCGCATCCTTTGACACATTCACACACACACTTGTTAGTACAACTCCAGTTCTCTTTGGAAAGTACTATCTTAGCGACAAGACTGCTATCCGCGCAGGTTTGCTCATTGGCGTTTACAACGACACCGATCGCGAAAACGTTATGATGAACCAGCAGATTCCAGACCCGAAGGTTACTGTTACCGACATTATGAAGAGAACAGAAACCGACCTCGGCTTAGGCGCTGACTACTTGATGTACAGAGGCAAAGGTCGTGTACAGGGATTCTACGGCGGTGGCGTTTACCTTAACTACACCAAACTCAAAGCCAACTACACCTATGGCAACCTTATCACCACTGAATTCTCATCACCGTATTGGTACGATTTCGCAGCAGGATCAACAACATCGGGTGGCGAACGCACACTTTCTGTAAGCGGAGCTCGCTCATTTGGTGTAATTCTTAGCGGCGTTGTTGGTGTTGAATACTTTATCGCACCTAAGATTTCGATTGGCGGAGAATTCAGACTTGGTCTTTACACTGGCTACGACTTTAACGGCTACAGAACTGTTGAACGTTGGACTGGTACCGAAAGAGAAGTTGAAACCTTGCCAAAGGATGCAAATGACGGAAGCATTGCATTCAAAAACGCATCAACTGGTTCATTGTTTATGATGTTCCATTTTTAATCAAAGAAAATAAAGTTTAACTATAAAAAATTATAATTATGAAGAATATATTTTCAATTATCGCAATCGCTCTTATTGGAGCATTCATTTTGTCATCATGCAACAAGAATGAATATGAAACTGAACCTTTGAAGACCGTAAACGTATCGGGTAAGGTAGAAGCAAGACTTGATTTGACCGCAGTAGACGAATTCGGAAACCCAGTATTCCAGAACGCTCCTACAGGTACTAGAATCATATTCCAGACCGACTCGAAAAACCTTTGCCAGAAAACTGACGACAGCTACACTTACAGCTACATTCAATACGAAACTACAGTTGATAGCAATGGTAATTACTCAATCGAATTACCAGCAGTTAATTTCAAGGCTGTTGCTTATACCATTATTCCTGTAGAATTCAAGGCTAACCAAAGACAGAATGCCGCAGGTGCTGTAATCGAATACACTTATAAGGCTGCAGACCAAACCGTAAGCGTTCGCGAAGGTGAAATTAAGTATGGCGTTGATATTAGATACAATTAATAGACAGCGTTTCTCAATAATAAGCCGCCTCGTGCGGCTTTTTTTATGCCCATACATACCCCACACAAACCTACCTATTCTTTTGCCTATATGGGCACCTCCAAGACTACAGCAAACCGCACCAGCAAGGCGCAAAAAGCCAAACAGCAATGCCAATAAATCTTTATGATTGGACACTCAAACTACAAATAAGACCACTCTATTCGTCGTACTAGATGTCGCAGATATAACAATGACATCCGCAGGCATCGTCCTCGGAGTAGGCACAAAAAAAGGCGGACTTTTGTCCGCCTTTCATATTTTTCAATTGCTTTTATTACTTAGCAACCTTTTCGAGCCATTTTACCATACCGAACATAACTGCCATCGAAATTATGCAAACTATTGCAAATACCAACCAGCAGTACTCGATAGGCCAAGCATTGTACATCAAAGGACCAATCCACAGGAAGATGTTACCTACAGCAGTAGCGCCTAGCCACAAGCCCTGGCAGAGACCTACCATGTGACGTGGAGCAACCTTCGATACGAATGAAAGTCCCAACGGTGAAATGAAAAGTTCAGCAACAGTCAGGAAGAAGTAAGTTACGATAAGTACCCACGGACCTAACTTAACAGGATCGAGCAATGCTCTGAAATCGGTTGCTGACGGATAGTTGTTGATGAATGACAATACCATAAGGAACAAGTATGCACATGCAGCGATACCCATACCGATACCGATTTTCTTTGGTGTAGAAATAGATTTGCCCTTGCGTGCCAAAGCAGCGAAAGCAATCATGATAATCGGTGTAAGTACGATTACAAAGAATGGGTTTAGTGCCTGCCATATTTCGGGAGCAACAGCCTCGGAGCTTACGAAGTCGCGTGCGAAGAACGACAACGACTGTCCGTTCTGATGGAATGAGAACCAGAAGAAGATTGCAATACCGAGAACTGCGAACAAAGCAGCCATACGCTGTTTGATTTCCTTTGCCATTGCAGCTTTTTCTTCAGCAGTATATTCAACAACCTTAGCAGTGTCTTTCTTTGCAGGCTGCGGGAATTTCTTCTTCGAAATCAAGAAGATTGTTAGAGAAATTGCCATTGCTATAACCGATGCAATGAACGAGAAGTGAATACCTGAGTTGAATACATCGATGTATGACGAGCAAAATTCGGTAGTACCCTCAACCAACGACGGGTCGATAACCGACTGCGACATTGTGGCTGTGAACTTTTCTGAAATTTCTCCACCATTGATAACATCGTGGCAAAGAGCTGGCATATCAGCATTGTAAACAAAATTGTGAATCTTCAACCACCATTCACGGATCAATGGAGCAATAAATGGAGCAATCACACCACCGATGTTGATGAATACGTAGAAGATCTGGAAACCGCTGTCGCGTCTTTCCTTTGCTTCTGCCAATGCTTCAGGACCTTTCTTTGCAGCTTCAGCCTCGAAGTTGTCGTACATCTTACCGACCAAAGCCTGAAGATTTCCTTTGAACAAACCATTACCGAATGCAATAAGCAACAATGCCAAGCAGGTAACGATAAGGATTGTCCACCACATACCGCCTTCATCGACAATAAATCCGTTGGCATCTGTTCCAAACAGAGGAATAGACAATACAACATAACCCAATGCCATCACAATGAGACCCCACTGGATAGTGCGGTTGTAGTTCTGCGACTTATCGGCAATAATACCGCCGACTAGGCTAAGGATGTAAATAAGACAATAGAACACCGAATAGATGGCACCTGCCTGAGCATCGGACAAACCGAACTTGGAGACAATAAACAATGCCAACACAGCATTCATAATGTAATAGCCGAAACGCTCGCCCATATTACTCAAGGCTGCAGCAATCAAGCCTTTGGGATGATGTCTGAGTGCAGTAATTACATAGTAAACCAAAAATGGCAACACTACTACCAAGACTCCCAACAGAAACACCAATGTACGGTGTTCAGTAAAAAACTCTTGAAACATACTTTACTATTTTTAATTAAACATTCGAACTAAGTTCGTTTTAACAAGACGCAAAGATATTACAAAAACCAATAATGCAAAATATTTTTTTCGGTCGATAGGCTAACAGAAGAAATGCCCGTTGGCCTATACAATATTTCGCAAAACTTTTCGTTTATTCTGTGCACTCGTATTGAAAAAATTTTTATTATTTTTGTGCCTTAATTAAATTGGATGTAAAAACACAACATATGAAACTGAAAGTTTTATTTGTATCTCAGGAAATTGCACCTTATGTGCCCGAAAACGAAATGTCGTTGCTATGTCGCAAACTTCCGCAGAAAATTCAGGAACTCGGACACGAAATCCGCATATTTATGCCTAAGTTCGGCGTTATAAACGAAAGAAGAAACCAGCTGCACGAAGTTATCAGACTTAGCGGCATGAATCTTGTCATAAACGATGCCGATCATCCTCTTATCATTAAAGTAGCTTCGATACAACCGATAAGAATGCAGGTCTACTTTATCGACAACGAAGACCTCTTCCAGAAAAAATATGCATTAACAAACAACGGCGACGATAATTTCACTGCCGACGAAAAGTCGATATTCTTCTCGAAGGGCGTAATCGAAACCGTAAAGAAACTCGGATGGTCGCCCAACATCGTACACTGCCACGGATGGTTCTCGGCTCTTTTCCCATTCATTATGAGAAAGGTATACTGCAACGACCCGATGTTTGCAAACAACTGCAAGGTTGTGTACTCGATATACGACGACAGCTTCTCGGGAAGCATCAACAAGGAACTCGCCCAGAAACTTGTAGGAAAGAATGTTACCGCCGATATGCTCGACATGATTAACGACCCCACATGGGACAACCTTACCAAGTTCGCAATCGACAATTCCGATGGTATAATTCTGGCAACCAAGGAAGTTAAACCAGAAATACTCCAATATATCAAGGATAGCGGAAAACCTGTACTCGAATACGCAGAAGGCAACGAAGACTTTAAGGACTACGAAAATTTCTACACCAAGGTTTCTGAAAACTAATCGCTGATGAAAAATTCGAAAATATTGTTTCTTGCAATGGCGGTCGCCATGATTGCCGCTATTATTCCATCGTGCAAGGACGACAACTCGGCAATCGGAACCGACCTTATGCCTAGCAGCGACATCATGGAATTCCGTTGCGACACCCTGGAAGTAGAAACTTATACTACAAGGGACACTCACGTCGAAACACACAACCGTAGCATTAGTCCGATCGGTATCATAAACGACCCGTTTTTCGGACAAACTACGGCATCTTGCGCTTTCCAGCTGCAACTGTCGACCAGCAATGCTCAGTTCGACAAAGAAATAGACACGACCAACCTCAATGGCGTAAAGTTGACATTACAACTTAAATACGCCAAAAAGTACGGAAGTCCAGAGTCGACAATGACAATAAATGTGAACAGGCTTCTTACCGATATTTATTACGACTCGGTATACTACGACGACAAGACTTTCGAATCGACACAATACGAACTACTTAATAGCGCAAGCCTAACCTTCGGCGACGACAGTATAATTAAGATTGATATGCCCGAAAACCTTGTCAAGGACATTGTAAAAGGCAATTCAGGACAAACATCGTGGAGCAACGCAGATTTCGTAAAGTTCTTCAAAGGCTTGTACATCAATACCGAACTCACATCGGGCGACGGCTGCATATATGCCCTCGACCTTATCGGCAGCAAGTCGAAAATGGTTCTCACCTACAACGACACCTGCTCTTTCGACTTCAGCATAAACGAATACTCGGCACGAGTAAACATGTACACCCACGACTATACTAATGCCGACAGCGAACTTAAAACAGCTATCGACAATCCCGAAACACCATCTAGCAGTTGCTACATCCAGGGACTTGCCGGCATTAAGACAAAAATAAAGTTCCCTGCGCTTACAAACCTATTCGACACGACTAGGGTAATCATCAACAGAGCACAACTGAAAGTATCCCTGCAGGTAGGCTCAACAATAAGCACCTTGCCTTCGCCAGTTGCCATGAGCATGACCAAGATTCTCGACAACGGACAGTTCGACTTCCTCGAGGACTATAAATCGAACAGCAAATATTTCGGTGGCTCGTTCGATGCAACCGACAACTCATACACATTTAATATTCCACTGCACCTGCAAAACCTGTTCAATGGAGAAAACGACAATGGAATATATATGGTGGCAAACGACAACCGTATCGTCCCATACAGGGCTCATATGTACGGAGGAAGCCATGCCACAAACAAAATAAAGATAATCGTATATTACTCAAAATATTAGCATTATGTGCGGAATTGTAGGATATATTGGTAAGAGGGACGCATACGACGTTCTCATAAAAGGTCTAAAACGTTTGGAATACAGAGGCTACGACTCTGCCGGAATAGCATTGTACAATGGCAGCAAGTTCAACGTGTACAAGTGCCATGGCAAGGTAAGCGACCTCGAAAACCATGTAAACGACAAGGACACGCAGGGTAATATCGGAATTGGTCACACCCGCTGGGCAACCCACGGCGAACCAAACGACATAAACGCCCATCCGCACGCTTCGATGAACGGCAAGTTCATTCTCATACACAACGGTATCATCGAAAACTATGCCAAGCTAAAAGCTACACTCGAAGAAAAAGGCTATACCTTCAAGGGCGAAACCGACTCCGAAGTGCTTGTAAACTTCATTGAGTACATATACAACGAAAGCCACACTAAGGACGAAAACTTTACTCCCGACGATGCCGTCCATGCAGCCTTGCAAATGGTGGAAGGAGCATACGGAATCGTAGTAATGTGCGCCGACGACCACGAAACTATCACAGTGGCCCGCAAGGGTAGCCCAATTGTTATTGGAATCGGAAACGGAGAATATTTCATCGCTTCCGACGCTTCACCTATTATAGAATATACCAATTCGGTAATATATCTCAACGACCTTGATGTCGCAACTATCAGCAGAACTGGCTTCAACCTTGTGAACCTTAAGGACCGCAAGGCAAAAATAGACATTCAGCAGGTTGACCTCCGTCTCGACGAAATCGAGAAGAACGGCTTCGACCACTACATGCTCAAGGAAATATACGAACAGCCACGTGCCATTGCCGACACCTACCGCGGTCGTCTGAGCCTCGACAGCAAAAACCTTACTCTCGGCGGACTTCACACCGTAATGGGACAACTCAAGGAAGCCAAGAGAATCATCATCGTAGCTTGCGGAACAAGCTGGCACGCCGGTCTTGTAGGCGAATACCTGTTCGAGGAATTTGCACGCATACCTACCGAAGTCGAATACGCATCGGAATTCAGATACAGAAACCCGATCATAAATCCAGGCGACATTGTGATTGCCATTAGCCAGAGCGGTGAGACTGCCGATACATTGGCTGCAATCCAGCTTGCAAAAAGCAAGGGTGCAATTGTGCTCGGCATCTGCAACGTAGTTGGCTCGAGCATTCCTCGCGAAACAGTAGCTGGTGTTTACACCCATGCCGGACCAGAAATCGGTGTCGCATCGACAAAGGCATTTACAACACAGATTACTGTGTTGACAATGATGGCAATGCAGGTCGGTCTTGCAAACAAAGGCCTTACCGAAAAGGAATTCACCGACTTGGTTGACGAACTTTATGCAATACCGCAGAAGGTTGAGCAAATTCTCGAAAAGAGCGAAAGCATAAGGCAGATAGCCGAAAAGATAAAGGATGCTACCAACAGCATCTACCTCGGACGTGGCTACCTCTACCCTGTCGCTCTCGAAGGTGCCCTGAAGCTCAAGGAAATTTCGTACATACACGCCGAAGGTTATCCATCAGCCGAAATGAAGCACGGACCTATCGCCCTTATCGACGAGAAGATGCCTGTCATCGTATTGGCTACCAAGGATAAATCATACGACAAGATTGTGTCGAACATCCAGGAAGTAAAGGCTCGCAAGGGCGTTGTCATCGCCATCGTCACCGAAGGCGACACAACTATCAAGGAACTTGCCGACTACGTTATCGAAGTCCCGTATTCAGACTTTGCGCTTGCACCTCTGCTGACCGTTATTCCTTTGCAGCTTATCGCCTACTACATAGCAGTAATGAGAGGTTGCAACGTAGACCAGCCACGTAATCTCGCTAAATCCGTAACCGTAGAATAGAACCAAGTACAGGAATGAAACGACTAGTAAAAATATTAATCGCTATTGCCCTTGTTGGTATAGTTGCGGCATGCTCTACCGAAAAGAACACGCCGATGAGCCGTTTCTACCACAACACCACTCTTAAGTACAACATCTATTTCAACGGACGCGAATCGTACAAGAAAGGCATTTCGAAGATAAACGATCAGAATAGCGACAATTACGCACTCATTCTTAGTGTTTTCACCGACAGCAAGGAAGAAAATGCCAGCGTAGCTAACGGTGAAATGGAAAAGGCAATCCAAAAGTCGGCAAAGGGTATAAAGTTGCACTCGATTACCAAGAAGCCAAAACCAACTGGCAAAGCAATGTCAGCAAAGGAAAAGGAATTCATGGCCCAGAACGAGTTCAACAAGTGGGTCGACCACTGCTACATGCTCATGGGCAAGGCTTATTTCATTAAGCGCGACTACATGCAGGCTCGTCAGAACTTAGAATTTGCACTTCGCCAGTACCCCAACTCGAAGATACAGCCCGACATTGCAATGTATCTCGTTCGTACGTTCTGCGAAGACAAGAAATTCAAGGAGGCAAAGGAAACCCTCGACAAGATCGAAGCCGACAAAAAGATTACAAAGAAAAATGCAGGTTTTTACGCTGCAGTTTGGGCCGACTACTACCTGAAGCAGAACAATCGCGAGGATGCAGCCGAAAAATTGAAACTCGCCATTGAAAAGACAAAGAAACGTAAGGACAAAATTAGGTACATATATATTCTTGCCCAGCTAAAGGAAAAGGAAAACAACCTTAAGGACGCCTACAAGTACTACGAGGAGGCTGCAAAGCGCAACCCCAACTACGAAATGGAGTTCAACGCCCGCATTAACATGGCGAAATGCTACAGCGGCGGCAAGGGAAGCAACAAGGAAATCTTCAAGCTGCTGAACAAGATGCTCAAGGACGAGAAAAACAAGGAGTACCGCGACCAGATATACTACGCAATAGCCGAAGTAGAACTCCGCACTGGAAAGGAAAGCGAAGCAATCGAACACTACAAGAAATCGTCGGCTGTAAGCGTAGAAAACGACTACCAGAAAGCCCTGTCGTGCCTCAAATTGGGTGAACTATACTTTGCAAAGCTCGAATACAAGAACGCCTACCTGTACTACGACACATGCATGCAATACATCACCGAAGACTATGACAACTTCAAGGAAATACAGGCGCTCACAAAGAACCTATCGGAACTTGTAACCTACACCGACGTCATCGAGTTTGAAGACAGCGTGCAGAAGATAGCCAAGATGAGCGACAAGGAACGCAACAAGCTTATTGACGGACTCATCGCTAAAGTTGTAGAACAAGAACGTCTGGAACGCGAACTGGCACAGCAGGAATCGATGAACTCGTACCTTTTCGACCAGAGACGCGGCGAAACCAACAACGTCGGCAGTTCGACAGGCAAATGGTACTTCTACAACCCTGCCCAGCTAAGCTACGGCAAGAACGAATTCCAGAAGAAATGGGGCAACCGCAAGAACGAAGACCACTGGCGTCGTCGCGACAAGACCGTGGTATCGTTCGATACTGGCGACGACAGCGAAGCCTCGGACAGCGTTGTTGCCGATGCAAAGCCTAAGAATGAAGATCCCAAGAGCCGCGAATACTACTTGCAGGACTTGCCTCTTACCGACTCGGCAATGCAGGAATCGCACAAGCGCATCGAAAACGCGCTGTATAACGCCAGCAAAATTTATAAGGAAAAGTTTGGCGACTATCCAAAGGCAATCAACAGCTACGAGGACTTGAACAAGCGCTATCCCAACTCCGACTACCAGTTGCTGTCGTACTACGACCTGTATATCCTGAACACACTTATCAAGGATATGCCTCAGGCTGAAAAATACAAAAACTTGATAATTAGCAAGTACGGAAATACCAACTATGCCAAGTTGCTGCAGAATCCAAACTTTGTAAAGGAACAGGAAGAATTGCGCAAACGCGATGAACAACTTTATGCAAACACATACGATGCATTTATGCGTGGTGAATGGAGCACAGTACAGCGCAACGCTACAAACTTTATCAACGACAACAGCGACAGCGATCTAGTTCCGCACTTCGACTTCCTCAACACAATGTGCACCGCACGCAATGCCGACACCACACAGTTCAAACTGGCACTGCTCGACTTCATCGACCGCCATCCGAAGCACGAACTGAGACAGGCTGCCGAAAACATCCTCGCATACTTCGGTACAGGCGACATCGATGCTCTCATAGCCGACTTGAAATCGCGTCCCGATGTTGTGAAACAACAGCCAAAGGACGGGGAATCGGTATCATATGCCGAGGAGACAAAAGAAGCCGAATACAAATTCGATGAGATGGCGGAACACTACTATGTGATTTATTTCAAATCGGAGCAGGTTGACGACAAGCGACTCGCATTCGAAATCAGAAACTTCAACATCTTCAACTTCAATATGCGTACATTCAACGTAGTTACCTCCACATTCAACAGCAACTACTCGTTGATTACGGTGCGTCCGTTCCGCAATATGCGTCAGTCGGTCAACTACTCGAAGATGATTGCCAACAGCGAAGATGTATTCAACAAGCTTAGAAACGTAGACTACAAGATATTCGTAATTTCGGCCGACAACTTCAAGATGCTAACCGAAAGCCGCAACCTGAATTCATATCTTGAGTTCTACAACGAGAACTACAATAAATAGTTGATAATACACAAAAGCTATTACATCATGAAAATAAAAGTATTAACTTTCATTTCGACACTTACATTCATTTTATGCATAGGTGCAACCAATAATCTGTCGGCACAATCGCCATACGATGTCGACAACACCAGCGGGAAGTACGTGGACATGTCAAAGCCGATAATGATAACACTGAAATTCGAGGAAACTGACCCCGATGAATCGCTCTGCGAATACTGCAGGTACGATGAACAAGGCAGAATTATCGAATACGGCTGTCTGGTAGGCCAGTTCGACTACGAAACACACGTCCGCATGTTCAAGATTCATTATAGCGGCAAAAAGATTGACTCGATACAATGGAAGGAAGTTATGAGCGGATATGCATCGGAAAAAATGGACTTGATTTTCAAGAAAGGGATCAGTTTCTACGACCAGTTTTCCAGCCAGGAAACCGGATACTACCGCGACACCGACAAAGCTGTAAAAGGTCTTGACCCGCAATCGATTGCCTCGATGCGCGCATACGCCGAAAGTAAGAACGACATCCTTGAAAGGCAGTTTGGCCGCATGTACGATTTCCGCAGCATAAAGAAATGGGACAAGGAAAAGAAAGACAAGCAAGGCCGCCCGACATATTCGGAACGCAATGACGACTATGGCGACGAGTACGAAAAATACAAGGTAAACTACTCGTACGGCGACGATTATATAAAGTTGTCAGTCAACTTCAAGAAGCGCGCAATGTTCGATGAAGAAATGTACGAAAGCGAGGACGACTACATCATTTTCGAAAATTACCTTCATACTGATACGAAACCGAGTGGAAAATAATAATAAAAACGGCATTCATCATGCTGAACTTGTTTCAGCATATGCTGACGTTTTATACATTACGGGAAAAAATAATTCCTTATTTTTTCCGTTACCTTATTAATAATAACCGAATAACGATATGAAGCAAATTAGAATACTTTGGACCGACGACGAAATAGACCTCCTGAAACCGCATATCATCTTCCTTGAAGGCAAGGGCTACAGCGTTGACACCGCCACCAACGGAACCGACGCCATTGAACTGTCGAAGCAAAACGACTACGATATAATCTTCCTCGACGAAAATATGCCAGGTCTCAGCGGTTTGGAAACACTTTCGCAAATAAAGGACATACTTCCGCATACACCTATAATAATGATTACAAAAAGCGAGGAAGAGGACATAATGGACGAAGCTATCGGCTCTAAGATTACCGACTACCTAATCAAACCGGTGAATCCAAACCAGATACTGCTGACGATAAAGAAAAACATCGACAAGCAACGCCTCATTACCGAAAAGACAACCTCGTCGTACCAGATGGAATTCGGAAAACTTGGCATGAAGATTAACGAAGTGTCGAACCACAAGGAATGGTGCGAAGTTTACAGAAAGCTGGTTTACTGGGAAATGCAACTTATGGAATCGAAGGACAGCACAATGGACGAGGTGTTCAAGATGCAGATGGACGAGGCCAACAACAGTTTTTCAAAGTACATCAAGCGCAACTACACCAAATGGTTCCGCACCGACTGCGACGACAAGCCCCTACTCTCCCCCAACCTGCTTCGCGAAAAGGTTTTCCCGTTGCTAAACGAAGGCAAGCCTGTGCTTTTCCTGCTCATCGACAACCTGCGATTCGACCAGTGGAAAGCAATAGAACCGATTTTGAGCCAGTTCTACACAACCTCCGAAGAAGACATGTTCTACTCGATATTGCCCACATCGACACAATATTCGCGCAATTCAATATTTTCGGGACTCATGCCATCGGAAATCAACAAGCTTTACCCCGAACTATGGAAAAACGACGACGAGGAAGGCGGCAAGAACCTCTACGAAGAAGACATGCTGCGCTCGATGATGAACCGATTCAGCATAAAGCAGAGCCTGTATTTCGACAAGATTACCGACATTAAGAACTGCAAAAACATAACCGACAACATAAAGAACATTGTGCAGAACAAGTTTATCTCCATTGTTGTCAACTTTGTGGATTCGCTTTCGCACGCAGGCACCGACCAGCGCATGGTGCGCGAACTCACCAACACCACCGAGGCCTATCTGTCGATCACAAAGTCGTGGTTCGAACTTTCGCCATTGTTCGACATGCTAAAAGCATTTGCCGAGCACGGAGTATACCTTGTAATCGGCACCGACCACGGCAGCATACAGATTTCGAATCCGCTGAAGGTAATAGGCGACAAAGCCACCACCACCAACCTGCGTTACAAGCAAGGACGCAATCTCGCATACAACCCCAAAGAGGTGTATGAGATAACAAATCCTGCCGAAGCATACTTACCAAAGACGAACATCAGCTCCACATATATATTCTCCTGCAACGACGATTTTTTTGCATATCCTAACAATTATAACCACTATGTAAAGTATTACAAAAATACTTTCCAGCACGGAGGAATTTCACTTCAGGAAATGATAATTCCAGCCATAACGATGAAGCCTAAATTTTAGTATAGCCTGTTAATAAATTTATTAACTCGTTTATTTACAGCATCGTATTATTAACAATCCTGTTAATAAATAAAGAGCATAAAAACTACCCAAAGTGTAAAATTAATGCACTTTTGCGCCGAAAATTTAAAAAATAATTTGACATGAGGAAATTAACATTTTTGTGCGCAGCAGTAATGATTACCGCAGCACTAATTTTTAACTCAGAAAAAGCATTTACACAAGTTTATCAATTGGAAAACCCAGGATTTGAGGTGTGGCCAGGAAGCGCAACATCTGAACCTACAAGCTGGAACTCATTTCCATCTGCAAGCTGTGAACTTACAGGCTTAGCTGCATTAGGATGTGGTACAGCAACTTCCACAAGGCACCAAAGGTCAGATGATGTTCGTCCAGGCTCAACAGGACAATACTCTTGTAAGATTTACTCAACATCTGCATTAGGCATAGTTGCAAATGGAGCACTTACAAGCGGACTAATGCACCTTGGCTCAACAACAGCCACAAGCACAAAAAACTGTAACCAAACAATGACTGGAGATACGCTTTTCAACCACCGTTTGAATGCAAAGCCAGACTCAATTGTTTTCTGGGCAAAGGCAGTAAATGCTAGCGACGCTTCACAATCATGCTGCCACCTTTATATACACGACAACTACGACTTGAAAGACCCGCTGGCATCAAATAGCAGCGGATACCAAAGTCACATTGTTGGAGGTGTTCCGTCATACAACTTCACCAACAATGGAAGCACATGGCAACGTCATTCAACTCCTATTATATATGATGGATACACATGCAACGACCCGCAGTACGTATTGATAACCTTCTCAACAAATGCTGAACCTGGCGGAGGTTCATCAGGAGATGCCCTTTTTATTGATGACATTGAATTCATTTATAACCCAATACATCACGAATTTTCACAAAGTGCCTGCGGTTCATTCACTTGGGATGGAACAGAATACACCGCATCGGGCGATTACACAAA
This sequence comes from Bacteroidales bacterium, assembly GCA_017617125.1. Lineage (GTDB taxonomy): Bacteria > Bacteroidota > Bacteroidia > Bacteroidales > ML635J-15 > Bact-19. The sequence goes on along the minus strand of JAFZWY010000044.1, from coordinate 5,937 downwards.
GACTTATACAGTTGGTCCTCGTGACAGTATCGTAACTCTTCACCTCACTATTGGACATCCGTCTAATAATGAATCAACAGTTAACGCATGTGAATCATATACATGGAATAACCAAACTTACACCACCAGCGGTGACTACGCCAGCACATTTACTTCATTCTGTGGCTGCGACAGCACAGTTACCCTCCACCTAAATATAAACCATCCTGTTGCCAACGAATTTTCAGCAACCGCATGTGGTTCGTATGCTTGGAATGAACAATCATACAATGCAAGCGGTGATTACACTCAGACATTCACTGCTGCTAACGGATGTGACAGCGTAGTAACATTGCACCTCACAATCAACCAGCCGGTTAACAATGAATTTTCAGTTGCTGCATGCGAATCTTACACATGGAACAACCAGACTTACGATGCAAGTGGCGATTATACACAGACATTCACTGCTGCTAACGATTGCGACAGCGTGGTAACTCTCCACCTTACAATCAACCAGCCGGTTGCTCATGAATTCTCCGCAAATGGATGCGAAACATATGTATGGAACAACGAAACCTACAATGCAAGCGGTGACTACACTCAGACATTCACTGCTGCTAACGGTTGCGACAGCGTGGTAACTCTCCACCTTACAATCAACCAGCCAGTTGCTCATGAATTCTCAGCAAATGGATGCGAAACTTACACATGGAACAACGAAACTTACAATGCAAGCGGCGATTATACACAGACATTCACTGCTGCTAACGATTGCGACAGCGTGGTAACTCTCCACCTCACAATCAACCAGCCAGTTGCTTACGAATTCAACGATACCGAATGTGGAATTTACACTTGGAACAACGAAACCTACACAACAAGTGGTGATTATACTCAGACATTCACTGCTGCTAACGGTTGCGACAGCGTAGTAACACTTCACCTTACTATTACCGAAGCTCCTACTCGCGATGAATATATTACCGCATGCGACAGCTACACTTGGTACGAACAGCCATACACAGAAAGCGGCGACTTCTATCATACAGTACCAATGGCAGAAGGTTGCGACAGTTTGATTACTCTTCATTTGACAATCAACCAATCAGCTGAACAAGAATTTTATGCTACAGCATGCGAAAACTACACATGGAACAACCAAATATATTCTGCAAGCGGTGATTACACTCAGAATTTCAATACAGCAAATAGTTGCGATAGCATTGTAACATTGCACTTGACAATCAACCAAGCTGTTTCACACGAATTCTCAGCTAGCGCTTGTGGTTCGTACACTTGGAACAACGAAACTTACAATGAAAGCGGTGATTACACTATCACATTAACTGCTGCTAACGATTGCGATAGCGTGGTAACTCTCCACCTCACAATCAACGAGGCTGTTACCAATGAAATTAATGCTGCAGCTTGCGGTTCGTACACTTGGAACAACGAAACTTACAATGCTAGCGGTGATTACACTATCACATTAACTGCTGCTAACGGTTGCGACAGCGTGGTAACTCTCCACCTCACAATCAACGAGGCTGTTACCAATGAAATTAATGCTGCAGCTTGTGGTTCGTACACTTGGAACAACGAAACTTACAATGTAAGCGGTGATTACACTATCACATTAACTGCTGTTAACGGTTGCGACAGTGTGGTAACTCTCCACCTCACAATCAACGAGGCTGTTACCAATGAAATCAATGCTAGCGCTTGTGGTTCGTACACTTGGAACAACGAAACATACAATGAAAGCGGTGATTACACTATCACATTAACTGCTGCTAACGGTTGCGACAGCGTGGTAACTCTCCACCTCACAATCAACGAGGCTGTTACCAATGAAATCACTGTAGAAGCTCAGGATTCGTATACTTGGAACGAAGAAACCTACACAATCAGCGGCGACTACACTCAGACATTCACTGCTACTAACGGTTGCGATAGTGTTGTAACACTTCACCTCACTATCACCACAAGCGGTATCGACGAAAACGAAATGACCGAAATCAATGTTTACCCAGTTCCTGCTAAGGACGTAATCAACATTGAAGGCAACAGCATCGAATCGATTAGAATTTGTGATATTCTCGGTAAAGAAATTATGTCAATCGACAACATTTCTAGCGATTACACAAGCGTTTCAACCGACAACATGCTTTCGGGACATTACATCCTGATTATACGCGATGCTAACGGCAACGTTACAAACAGAAGAATTTCTGTAATGAAGTAAACACACCCAAATCTACATTTTTTTTGAAAGGATAGCTTCGGCTATCCTTTTTTTATTTTGCATTGCAAAAAAGAACTAACTTTGCATACCGCCTTGCGACATAGCACGGCAACATATTTTTTTATTTAACAATATTGTATATGAAAAACTTAACAAGACTAATGATGATTATGCTTAGCGGAAGTTTAATCGTGTCATCGTGCACAGAAAAGAAAGAAGAAGCAAAAACCGCCGAGGAACAGGAATTCCAATGGCAGATCGACCAGTTCGACGATATCAAGGTAATGCGCTACCAGGTTCCCGACTGGGATTCGCTGTCGTTGCAGCAAAAGCAGTTTATCTACTATCTTGCCGAAGCCACCTACTGGGGACGCGACATATTGTACGACCAGTTCTTCAAGTACAACCTAATGATTCGTAACACTTTGGAAGGCATTTACACAACCTACGAAGGCGACAAGGAATGCGAAGAGTGGAAAAACTTCGAGATATACCTTAAGAAAGTATGGTTTGCAAATGGCATCCACCACCACTATTCCAACGACAAGTTCACACCGAAGTTCTCCGAGGAATATTTCAGAATGCTGCTCGAACAGTCGAAGGACGGCTACATTGCAATGAATGCAACCGAAGGGATGGACAAAAATGAGTTCACCGACCTTCTCTGCGACATCATCTTCAACCCCGACAAATACCAGAGCAAGAACAACACTGCCGAGGGTGTTGACATCATTGCACAGTCGTGCAACAACTTCTACGAGAACCTTACTGCTAAGGAAGTCGAAGACTACTACAACAAAATGCAGGTTTCCGACACAGCAAGGCCTATTTCGAAAGGTCTGAACTCAAAGCTGATAAAGACTGCCGACTCGGGTGACATTATCGAGCGCACCTACAAGATTGGCGGAATGTACAGCGAAACAATCGAAAAGATTGTCGAGAACCTTGAAAAAGCAATCGAATTTGCCGAAAGCGATGTCCAGAAAGCAGAACTTCGCAAGCTTATCGACTACTACAATACCGGCGACCTCACAACCTGGGACGAGTACAATGTTATGTGGGCAGAAAATACCGACCCACGCGTGGACTATGTAAACGGCTTCATCGAAAACTACGGTGACCCACTGGGACTTAAGGCTACCTGGGAAGCTATTGTTGACTTCAAGGACATCGAAGCCACCAAGATGACCAAGCTTATAAGCGAAAACGCACAGTGGTTCGAGGACAACAGCCCGGTTGACAAGCGTTTCAAGAAGGAAAAGGTAAAAGGTGTTTCTGCGAAGGCCATCAACGTTGTTGCCCTCGGTGGCGACTGCTTCCCGGCTCCGCCAATCGGAATCAACCTGCCTAACGCCGACTGGATTCGCAAAGACCACGGCTCAAAGTCGGTTACCATTACTAACCTCACCTACGCCTACGACCAGGCAGCATTGCAGCGCGGCGGAAGTCTCGAAGAATTTGCAGCCAGCAAGGAAGAAATTGAAAGAACAAAGAAGTACAGTTCACTTACCGACAACCTTCACACCGACCTTCACGAATGTCTTGGTCACGGTAGCGGTCAACTTTTGCCCGACACCGACCCCAACGCTCTAAAGGAACATTCTTCGACATTGGAAGAAGCACGCGCCGACCTTTTCGGACTTTACTACCTTGCCGACGACAAGATGGTTGAACTCGGACTTTTGCCCGACAAGGAGGCCTACAAAGCCGAATACGACGGTTATATCCGCAACGGGCTTATCACTCAGCTTACCCGCATACAGGAAGGCAAGAACATCGAGGAAGCCCACATGCGTAACCGCGCACTCATTTCGCGCTGGTGCTACGAAAACGGCAAGGACGACAATGTAATAGAAATGTTCAAGAAGGACGGCAAGACATACGTAAAAGTAAACGACTATGTAAAACTACGTGAACTCTTTGGAACTCTGCTTGCCGAAATCCAGCGCATCAAGTCGGAAGGCGACTACGCAGCAGGCGCAGCAATGGTTGAGAAATACGCTGTAAAGGTTGATCCGGAACTCCACAAGGAAGTGCTCGAACGCTACCGCGCTTTGAACCTCGCACCTTACGGAGGCTTTGTAAATCCGAAACTCACTCAGGTATTCGACGAAAAGGGCAACCTGAAGGATATTGAAATCTCCTACCCCGACAATTTTGCAGAACAGATGCTTTGGTTGAGTAAGAATTATTCTATAAAGCCGAAGTTCTAGAAACATCATAAGAAAAAAACGTGGTTCCAGATCCTGAAACAAGTCCAGGATGACGAACCACGTTTTTTGTATTTGCACATTTTTGCAGTACCATCTATATTCTGTACCTTTGCATCCTCAAAATTACGACAATGACAAAACTCATAATATTCGACCTCGACGGCACACTGCTCAACACCATCGGCGACTTGACAAACGCCTGCAACTGGGTTCTGCAGCAACATGGTTTTCCGCTTCACACACACGATGAATACCGCTACTTTATCGGTTCGGGAATACGCAGGCTCATAAGGCTTGCTCTGCCAGAAGAATACCGCACCGACGATGATTTCTGCCGTCAGATATTAGATGAGTTCATCGTCCGCTACAACGGACACCTGCACGAGGAAACCTGTCCCTACGAAGGCATAATTACACTGCTAAAACAACTGAACGCAAAAGGCATAAACATTGCCGTCGCATCTAACAAATACCAGGAAGGTGTCGATGCCGTTGTAAACTTCTACTTTCCCGACATAAAGTTTGTAGCGACTATTGGCACAGGTCCGGAAGTCCCCACAAAGCCCGACCCGACTATAGTCAACAAAATAATAGAATTGTGTCCTGTAGAAAAGGACGAAATCCTCTACCTTGGTGATTCAAACGTCGATATGGTCACAGCGAAAAATGCAGGTCTTACCGCCATGGGTGTGCTCTGGGGATTCAGAACCAAGAAAGAGCTAATAGAATCGGGAGCCGACATTACAATTGAAAAGCCAGAAGAAATTTGGAATTATATATAAGCCAAGAAATACACAGGATGTCATTCCGTAAAGTAGAACGAACAGCATAAGGAACGTTGCTTGTGAGTTCACTTATACGGAATCTCCTTTAGAAACGTATTATACTTACCAATTAAGAGATTCCGCATAGCCGAACATTACAACGCTCCACATTCTGTATCGCGTGTACGTTCAGGCTTGCGGAATGACGGTTCAAAATCTAACAAAAAATGGCGGTTGCAATGCAATCGCCATTTTTTATTACATAACGGAATACAATTATTGAATTGCAATCTGCCGTGTTGCAGGAGTCTTGTTGACGACTTCCTTCTTTGGCAAGTCTATATTCAGGACACCATGTTCCATTTTTGCGCCAATCTTTTCAATCTCAACATCTTCGGGGATTACAAAACTCTGCGAGTACGAAGCGTATGAGAACTCACGGCGCAACCAAGTTCCGTGCTTTTCGTCCTTGTCGTTTTTCTCCTCTTTCTTGTCGTTCTTCTCCAGTGAGATTACGAGCTCGTTGTTCTCGTTGATACTCAACTTAAAGTCATCCTTTGTCATGCCTGGTGCGGCAATCTGGATATCGTAATTCTTTTCGGTTTCCTTGATGTTTACCGCAGGTGTTGCGAACTGCCTGCTGACAGGAACGCCCATAAAATCATCGGTGAAGAAGTCATCGAAAATTGACGGAAGCCATACATTCTGGTTTCTTCTTGAATTTCTAACTGAT
>JAFZWY010000043.1 GCA_017617125.1 Bacteroidales bacterium | reverse complement strand
TTCCGCTGGCACACAGATTGCCATATTACGGTCGTGAATTTTTCAAAATTGTAAAACAAAAAAAAACATAAAATTATGAGCAAGATTATAGGAATAGACTTAGGTACCACCAATTCATGTGTGGCAGTAATGGAAGGCGGCGAACCTGTTGTAATAACCAATAGCGAAGGTCACAGAACCACCCCTTCAATAGTAGGATTCTTGAAGGACGGCGAACGTAAGGTCGGCGATCCTGCAAAGCGTCAGGCAATCACAAACCCGTTGAACACTGTTTTCTCAATCAAGCGTTTCATGGGCGAAAGATACGACAACGTAACCAAGGAAATCGAACGCGTACCTTACGAAGTTGTTCGTGGCGACAACAACACTCCGCGTGTTAAGATTGGCGACCGCAACTACACTCCGCAGGAAATTTCGGCAATCATCCTCCAGAAGATGAAGAAAACCGCTGAAGAATACCTCGGCGAAGATGTAAACGAAGCAGTTATCACCGTTCCTGCATACTTCAGCGACTCACAGCGTCAGGCAACCAAGGAAGCTGGCGAAATCGCAGGCCTCAAGGTTAAGCGTATCATCAACGAGCCTACAGCAGCAGCTTTGGCTTACGGTCTTGACAAGAAGAACAAGGATATGAAGGTTGCAGTATTCGACCTCGGCGGTGGAACATTCGATATTTCAATCCTTGAACTTGGCGACGGCGTTTTCGAAGTTAAGTCAACCAACGGCGATACCCACCTTGGCGGTGATGATTTCGACCACGTAATCATCGAATGGCTTGCCGACGAATTCCAGAAGGAAAACGGCGTTGACCTCCGCAAGGACTCAATAGCATTGCAGCGTCTGAAAGAAGCAGCAGAAAAGGCAAAGATCGAATTGTCGTCATCGACATCTTCCGAAATCAACCTGCCGTACATTATGCCGGTTGACGGTGTTCCAAAGCACTTGGTAAAGACCTTGACTCGTTCGCAGTTCGAACAGCTTGCCGACCGTCTTATCAACGCAACAATCGCTCCTTGCCAGCAGGCATTGAAGGATTCGGGATTCTCGGCATCGGATATCGACGAAGTTTTGTTGGTTGGTGGTTCAACCCGTATCCCGGCAGTTCAGGAAAAGGTAAAGCAGTTCTTCGGCAAAACTCCATCTAAGGGTGTTAACCCCGACGAAGTTGTAGCTGTTGGTGCAGCAATCCAGGGCGGTGTCCTCACAGGCGACGTTACCGATGTATTGCTTCTTGATGTTACCCCGTTGTCACTCGGTATCGAGACTTTGGGCGGCGTAATGACAAAGCTTATCGAATCCAACACTACAATACCTTGCAAGAAGCAGGAAGTGTTCTCGACAGCAGCCGACAACCAGCCATCAGTTGAAATCCACGTATTGCAGGGCGAACGTTCGATGGCAAGCGACAACAAGACCATCGGTCGTTTCCACCTCGACGGCATTCCAGCAGCACCGCGTGGCGTTCCGCAGATTGAAGTTACCTTCGACATCGATGCAAATGGTATCTTGAAGGTATCGGCAAAGGACAAGGGCACTGGCAAGGAACAGAGCATCCGTATCGAAGCATCCTCAGGTTTGTCGGACGATGAAATCAAGCGTATGAAGGCCGAAGCCGAAGCCAATGCAAATGCCGACAAGGCAGCAAAGGAAAGAATCGACAAGATCAACCAGGCCGACTCGATGATATTCCAGACCGAAAAGCAGCTCAAGGAACTTGGCGACAAGATTCCAGCCGACAAGAAGGCACCTATCGAAAGTGCATTGAACAACCTGAAGGAAGCACACAAGAACCAGGATGTTGCTGCAATCGACAAGGCAATGGAAGCCCTCAACAACGCTTTCCACGCAGCTTCTGAAGACATGTACAAGAATGCCGGTGCAGGCGCAGGACAGCAGCAGGCCAACCCCAACATGGGCGGACAGCAGCAGTCGTCGGGCAGCTCATCAAGCAACAACAACGATGAAGTAACTGACGTGGACTTTGAGGAAGTCAAGTAGTTGATAATCAATAGATTACAATAACTAAGGCGCAATTTTTACATTGCGCCTTTTTTGTTTTTGTAACCGCAACATAAGCGAAAAAACACAAAGAAATATCCTATATTTTGTACACTACAACTATTAGTATTCGTTTTATATTTTGTATATTTGCTTTTTGTAAATTGGGATATTATACACTTATGTCAAAACCATATTCAGAAGCGAAATTGGAAAGAATGAAACAGAAATTACGAAACTCACAGCCTTGCGCGACAAGTTATTGCCATTGCTAATGAATGGACTGGTGGAGGCGAAGAGGAAATAAAATGAAACAATATGCTCATTTATTTTGTTGATAATTCAAGATTATAAATTAAAAAATATTATATTATGGACGCAGGAAAAAGACAATTATTAGATATTTTTAATGGAAATAGAATTTTACAAGTTCCATATTTTCAACGCTCTTATGTTTGGGATGTACCTCAATGGGAAAGACTTTTAGAAGATATGGTTTCCATATCTGTACCAAACAAACCTTATTTTTTAGGTTCTGTTATTCTAAAACAAGAGCCAACACAAACCAATTCGTTGGTAGGCGATATTAGAACTATTATTGATGGACAACAACGCTTAACAACATTGCAGATTTTCTTTCGAGTTTTATGGTTAAAGACCAATAACCAACGAATGTTGCCACTTTTATTTCGCTTAATGGCAAATGGAGAAAAAGCAATGCAACACAATCATAACGACGAAGCAATGTTTGACAAAGTGATGAATTTGAATTCTTTAGATGATTTATCTAAAAATACCGATAGAATTTCGAAAGCATACACATATTTTAAAGAAAACATTGACGAAAGCAAGTTGGATAGTCAAAATATCATAAACAATTTGGTTTTTATTGGTATTGATGTTGCACAAGATGAAGATGAACAACAAATCTTTGATACTATCAATTCGCTTGGAGTAACACTATCTACAGGTGAATTATTAAAAAATTATTTCTTTAAACGTGATTATAATTCATATAAAAAATACTGGGAAGATGTATTTGAATTAAATGATTCAGTAAAAGAATATTGGGACGGAGAAATAGTTGCAGGTAGATTACGAAGAACAATGATAGATTTGTTCTTTTATGCTTATTTACAAATTGCCATACAAGATATTAGTTCACTTCAAAGGGCTTCAACAACCAGTCCTTCTAAAGTTAAAGCAGACGATAAAATTGCATTTGCAAGAGTTGATTCTTTATTTCAATCATATAAAGATTTTATAAAAGATTACGACATTGACAAGCAAGCATTGCTTGAGGATATTAAAGAATATGCTAAAATTTTTAAGGAAAACATTGATAAGAATATTGTAAATGTGGATTTAACAGCAAATGCAGGTATTGAGAGAATGAATGCTTTGATATTTGGACTTGAAAATACCACGTTAATTCCATATTTTTTATTCATACTTCGTAACCAACATAATCAAACAGAGCGAAACGAGTTATTTGATTATATTGAAAAATACATAATGCGTCGTATAGTTTGTGGCTCAACAAACAAAAATTACAATAATTTCTTTACAAGTTCATGTATTCTAAACAAATGCTTAACAAAGGTTGCTTTTGAAAAAGCCACAACTCCTGTAGGTAATGTTAATGATATGCCAAACAAACATCAAATACAAAGTGCTTTTGAAAGTAAAGTCTATTACAATAATACGGCAACAAGTATTCTTTATTTTATAGAATCAAAAACACGTGGTTCTTTGCAATCTACTTCATTGTTAGGATTAAAAAAATATAGTTTGGAACATATGATGCCTAAAAAATGGAGAAACAATTGGGGAAGGTTGGCAACTCAAGCCGAAGAAGAAGAACGAGATAGAATACTTTTATTGATTGGTAATTTGACAATCATACAACAAAGTTTAAATGCTTCTATACGTGATGATAGTTGGCAAAATAAATTAAATGGGAAGAAAAATAACGGTTTACGTCAGTATGCAACGGGTATCAGTATCACAACTCCATATTTAAGCAAATTAGATTGGAATGAAACTGAAATAATAAACCGCTCTAAAGATTTATATAAAAAAGCAATTAGGATTTGGTCAATTGATTCGGATTCAAATACGACTACTGCTTGGGATTAACATATTCCAGCAACGTGAGTGTCCATTGCCCGAGGAAAATTGTGGCGGACTGGCAGTTGAATGTCTCCCAAGCCAAGAATACCTGGAAGCAGAACGTAACAAAGGGAAGATTGCAACAGATGTCCTTGTAAATGAAGTTCAAGACCATAGTGCTATTAATATGCAGGTCAGCAACTTACAACTAGAATCTTCTGTAAATGTTTCTGTAAATGTCGGTGCAAATGTCGTTTATTTCCGCATTACAAATGCTGATATTCAATCGTGTCGGATTATAAATCCGACACAACCGCAAAAATTTCATATTTTGGCGGTGTAAAATTTTGTAATGGCGGTGTAAAATTGTAATTTTGGCGGTGTAAATTTTTACTGGAAAATGGAGAGGAAAGAATTACAGGACAAACTGTTGGAATGCGAAAAACTGCAGCAACAACTGTGGGCATATCGCCCACTTTCGACAGAAACGCTCAAATCGCTTCGCGAATATTACAGAATCGGTCTCACCTATACGAGCAACGCCATCGAGGGCAACAGCCTTACCGAATCGGAAACCAAGGTGGTGATTGAGGACGGCCTTACACTAGAAGGAAAACCTCTAAACGACATTTTCGAGGCGGTAGGACACGCCAAGGCATACGACTATATGTACGCCGTCAGCCACGATTCGCCAATTACCGAAGATATTGTCTGCAATTTGCACAGGCTCTTCTATCAGCAGATAAACCCCGAAAATGCAGGTAAATACCGTCATGTACCTGTATTTATAAGCGGAAGCAAATACGCAGTTGCTCCTGCCGCAGAAATCTCCAAGCGAATGCAACAGCTTTTGCATTGGTACAATTCGCACGAAGGGAAAATGCACCCTGTAACACTAGCGGCCGAACTGCACAAACGATTTGTTTTCATACATCCGTTTATCGACGGCAATGGCCGTATGGCACGCCTGCTTATGAATCTCGCACTTATGCGAAACGACTACAATATAGCCATAATACCTGCTATTTGCCGTGCCGAATACATATCGGCGCTTGAACTTGCTCATACAGATGACACTGTTTTTCATGCCTTCATTGCCGACCGCGTGATGATGACACAAATGGACATATTAAGGCTGTTCAGAGAAAACGAACCTGCACAGGAAAAAATGCCGTTCGACCAAATGCTGTTGCAGACAATAACACACAATCCAGGACTTAACGCGCCAAAATTGTCAGAACGCCTAGGCAGAAGTCTTCGCACAACACAACGGTACATAAAGACCTTATCCGAGAAACGACTTATCGAATTTCGCGGTGTTGCAAAAAATGGAGGATACTACGCGTTATAGTTTCACCGTTCTCCCCCCAATGTTGTCTATATTTGCACAAATTCCATATTTTTATGGTGTAAATTTTCACTGGCATATAGGAACTAGAAAATTTATTGTATCTTTGTCGCACACAAAAAAAATAAAGTACGATGAAAAGATCATTATTTCTATTATTCGCCATCGTTTCTGTAGCAGGAATGATAGCAACTAGCGGTTGCAAAAACGACGTGACAACTTATACGGTAACTTTCGATGCCAACGGCGGAGAAGGAACTATGGATACGCAGCTGTTTACCGAGGACTACGAAAAAGCACTTAAGGCAAACACTTTCACTCGCGAAGGATACTCGTTCGAAGGATGGAACACAATGCGCGACGGCACAGGCACCGCCTACACCGACCAGCAGAAAATTAAAGTAGTTGCCGACATGACGCTTTATGCCCAGTGGAAAGAAGAACGCCCCGTAACCATGCACAACGGTCACGAATACATCGACCTTGGATTGCCGAGCGGTAACATGTGGGCTACTTGCAACTTAGGCGCCGATGTACCCGAAGCAGCCGGAAACTATTACGCATGGGGCGAAACTGCACCAAAACAGACTTATACCGCCGAAAATTACCCGTATATACGCCTTGTGGTAGAAGGTGAAGATACTCTTCAAAAGCTTACAAAGTATTGCCCATACGGAGCATACGGATACGAAGGCTTTACCGACGAACTGGTCACTCTTGTGGCAGAGGACGATGCCGCAGCAGTAAACTGGGGTGGACAATGGGCAATGCCAACGGAAGACGACTTTCAGGAACTGATTAATAACTGCACCGTAAAAGCAGATACGATAAACAATGTAGCAGGAATTACCTTTAAGGGCAACAACGGAAACTCAATCTTCCTGCCAGCTGTCCGCTACTATTATGGCGATGCTTTAGACGATTATGATCACGGTTTTTATTGGACAAGCACATTGGCAACCGACATATCATATACAGATCCAACTTGTGGAATGATGTGCAGATTGTATCTTGAATACGACGTTGCAGATGTGATGCCGTGGTCTCGCGATTGTGGTCTGCCGGTTAGGGCAATATGCAATCTTAGAAAGTAAAAATAGTTCGATTTAGATAATATAAAAGCCCCAATAATGGGGCTTTTTTTGTATTCTTAAAAAAATTAAGTTATATGGCATTTTGTATTGTTTTTTATGTATATTTGCGCTGTAATTATTACGTGATATTTTGAGTCGAATTAACAAATGCATTATTGTATTATGAAAAGATATTTTTCAATTGTTGCTTTGCTGCTGGCGTTTTCTGTGTCTGCAATTTCGCAAGAGGTTACGGTCAGTTTCACTGGACATCTTAACAACACCGGATATTGCCGTATAGACAGCGTCGCAATAACCGACCTTACCCGCAACTGGTCGGAAACGATCGTGTACCCCGACACCATGATAGTGCTAAGCACTCTTAACGGTTTGGCGATGGAAGCCGCAGAGGAAGGTCTCGGACAGAACACCCCTAACCCGTTCGACTGCGAAACACGCGTGGAACTTTCGCTGTCGCAGAGCGAAAATGTCCGCATGCAGCTGCTTGATGTTTTCGGAAAGATATATGCCGAATACAGCGGAAATCTCAATGCAGGTGCCCACACCTTCGACATTTCGGCAGCCAGTCCGCAGACCTACGTGCTCAATGCAGTCGTGGGAAGCCGTTCGTACTCGATAAGGATGGTAAACACCGGCAACGGATGCGGCAGCAGCATAAAGTATGCAGGCGGTTCCGATGGCATCAGGGCTAAGCTTGAATCAGCCAACGAATTCCACCCTGGCGACAATATGCGCTACGTAGGATACGCCAGCATCGAAGGTGAAGTCGTAGAAAGCGAAGCGGTTGAACATCCGCAGTCGCAGAGCGAGGATATAACGTTGAACTTTATCCATTGTTTCACATCGTATGCAGTTATTGAACACACGGCCTGCGACAGCTACACATGGATTGACGGCAACACCTATACAGCAACTACCAACGAACCGACATACACGCTTACAAATGCTGCAGGTTGCGATTCGGTGGTTACATTGCATCTGACGATTGCCAGAAACTATACCATCGACGAACAAATCGCCTGCGAAAGCTACACTTGGATTGACGGCAACACCTACACAGCAAATACCGACGAACCGACAATTACGCTTACCAATGCCGCCGGTTGCGACTCGGTGGTTAACTTGTATCTGACAATTTCATGTATGCCCGTTGTGCAGACTGGTGAGCCTACAAATATTACCGATTCCACAGCGACCTTTAGCGGATATATTGTTTCGGACAACGGACATGAAATAACCGAAAGAGGCTTTGTCTATGGCAGAAAAGCCGGGGACCTCTCGACTTATGTACAATGTGATGGCGATTCGGCAAACTTTAGTGCTGATATTGTCGGATTAAAGGCCCGCAGAAGATACTACTACAGGGCATACGCTACGAATTCAGAAGGCACCAGGTATGGAGAGCTGAGGTCTTTCGATACACCTTTCACTCCAATTATCAGGTCCGCTTCGTTCATTCCCGACGGAAATAGCTCATGCTATAATTATAATCTGGTAGTAGACAGCATATTCTATGAAGGTGCGACAGTTACTTCCGTAAACGATATTGAGCGCGTATACTTGAATATGGAGCATTCGTATTTTGGCGACCTCAGCATGCTTTTGGAATGCCCTAACGGGCAGCAATGCTTGCTCCACGCATATGCTTCTTCATGTACAATGTCGTCACTTGGCTGGCACTGTACAACGATAAATAACCCAAATTCAAAGGGTGGAGGTAATATACATCTCGGACTTGCACCAGATCCAATGACATCAAGCGACTGCTATTATACTGCCGGAGAAGGGTATGCCTATAATCTTACACCCACGGCAACTACTCCTTTCGGACTCAATGGCCCTACCACTCAGACAACTTATACCGATCCTTGCGGTAACACAGAAACACAGGATGTCCTTAACTCAGGCGACTATGCGACCTTCGAGAGCTTGGAATCGCTCGTCGGTTGTCCGCTAAATGGTGAGTGGACATTATATATATGCGACCACCTAAGCTTGGACAATGGTTGGATTTTGGAATGGGGCGTATTTTTCGACGAGGACTTATACGCGCCTATACGTGGCGATGTAAGTATGCCGACATTGGATTTGGGTGTAGACCCTACAAGCGTATCAAGGAAATAAGATTATCCGTCTCTAATTTGGAGACAGGCAAAATACACAAAATAAGGCATAATTATGCCTTATTTTTTTTGTAATCAACGATAACACAATATCTTACTTCGCGTTAACAACTTCCTAAAGGTTGTTAAATATTATTTAAAGTGCCTGAGGCTTAAAAAAAACAAGATTTTTGGCACAATTTTTATATCTTTACAAACTGAACAAACTAAAAAACTTAAAGTTATGAAACGGTTTATCATATTAGGATGTTTGGTACTCGGGATGAGTATCGCATCGGTGGCACAAACGGTAACTGCAGCAAGCGAAGAAATTGCTGACGATTTCGATCTCAAAGCTGCGGCTTCACTGTTCGGAGATTCAAAAGACATTGAAGACTTCGAGAAAAAACTCAACGACGAATCGATAGCCATTTCAAACCTCGACCTCAACGGCGACGGCGAAATTGACTACCTCAGGTGCGTTGAAACGGTAGAAAACGGTGACCACTACATCGTGATACAAGCAGTTCTTGCAGCCGACATCTACCAAGACATAGCTACGATATATGTGAAAAAAGATGTTGAAACCAAAAACATCACGGTTCAAGTAATCGGCAACGAGTACATCTACGGACGTAACTACATCGTAGAGCCGGTTTACATCTACCGTCCTGTAATATACAGCTGGTTCTGGGATCCTTACTGGCACTACTGGCACTCACCATACTACTGGGGATACTACCCACACTACTGGAGATGCTGGCACCACAGACCATACCACGTATATCACCACCACATTGTGACTTACCATCACCACCATCACTGCAGCTATCACCACCCACACGACCCACACCCTGGCTATAATGGTCATAGGGAAGTGCACAACGGATATGGTAACTCACATCCTCACTCAAGCTACAACGAAAGACACCCTGAACACAATAATATCAGCGACCATCACAGGTCAATGAACGCCAGCTCGGCAACCAAGGCGCCTGCCAACTACAACGACTCGAGACTTTCGAGAGACAACGGCAGTACGGCAACCAAGGCACCTGTAAACAACAACGCAAACAGAACGCCGGCTAACAACAGCAGCTCACGAGTTGCAAACGATAACGCCAGCAGAACGCCTGCAAGCAACAGCAGCTCAAGGGTTGCAAACGATAACGCCAGCAGAACGCCTGCTAACAACAACAGCTCAAGAGTGAACTCGTCAAGCGCATCGCGCCCAAGTTCATCAAGCAGCTACAACTCCTCAAGCTCGCGCACAAGCTCATCGAAGCCAAGCAGCAGCTACAACTCTTCAAGCTCACGCCCAAGCTCGTCGAGCAACAGTTCAAGAGTAAGCTCATCAAGCAGCTCTCACTCCAGCTCGTCGAAGCCAAGCAGCAGCTACAACTCATCAAGCTCACGCCCAAGCTCGTCGAGCAACAGTTCAAGAGTAAGCTCATCAAGCAGCTCTCACTCCAGCTCGTCGAAGCCAAGCAGCAGCTACAACTCATCAAGCTCGCGCACTAGCTCATCGAGCAGCTCAAGGGTAAGTTCTTCAAGCAGTTCGCGTCCTAGCTCATCGAGCAGCAGCTATCGCAGCAGTTCGTCAAGCTCGCGTCCTAGCTCATCAAGCAGCTACCACAGCAGCTCGTCAAGCTCGCGCTCAAGCTCACCTAGCTCACACTCAAGTTCATCTTCGAGCAGATCGAGTGGCAGCAGCCATAGCTCATCTAGCCATTCATCCTCATCTCGCAGATAACACTATGATATAGCATTTCATGACAAACAAAATGGTGCAGATACAAAATCTGCATCATTTTTTTATTAAATTTGCAACCACAAACGAATTTCAAACAGTATAGTTGCGGCGTGCCACAATTTAAAACAACAACAAACTGATATGAGACGATTTCTTACGATAATCCTTTTTGTATCTATAACACTAACTGCAAAATCCCAGCAGATAGAATACTTCAACGACCTTATGTCGGACATGTACAATTTCGCCATCTACGAACCTGCCGGCTACGATCCTATAAACAGCACCGACATGCCTGTTGTAATGTTCCTGCACGGACGAAGCATGAGCATAGGACTTGGCGGCTACAGATATGGCTCTATAACTTCAATACAAGAAGGCTACGAAATCCTGAAAGGCCAGCCTGCTCTGATTTTGGAACCAAACGCAAATGGAAACGAAGGCTGGGGCTCTGTAAAACTGCACAAGGTTTACGAATTTCTGAAGGCTCATTATGCTTTCGACCACGATAAGTTTTATGTAATAGGTATGAGCATGGGGGGCTGGGGAACACTGAACTATGTCAACAAATATCCTGATGAAGTTGCCGCATGCGTGGGCATTTGCGGCGGTTGCGATGCCAAGACTCCTTGCGGACTCAACAAGGTACCAACTTGGATTATTCATGCCGCCGACGATGCAACCACCGACGTAGCTTGCTCCGACAGAGTTGTAGAGGCAATGAAAACTTGCGGAAGCACCAACCTGTTAAAATACAGCCGACTGACTAGCGGAGGTCACAGCCTAATATCATATTTCAGGTATTACAATCTATATACATGGCTTTTAAAGCACAACCGAACCAACCGCCGATTCGACACAAGCATCGATTTTGTAAACAAGCCAGAATATCCTTCCGTCAACGATGACAGATATTGGCTTGGTGCTGGACATACCGCAGATGAAATTTATATTAACCAAGCAGAACTCGCCAAGATACAGGCACGTACTCCAAAGCCCAAAGGTAGCAATACCATGGCGTCGAACAGCGGGACAACAACGAGTAACAGCACCAGCAATAGCGGAAACTCGTCAAGTACTTCAAAGCCGACAACAAGCAACGCTTCGTCGTCATCGAACAATACAAGTTCGTCGTCGAAACCAGCAACGACAAACAAGCCTGCTACAACATCAAAGCCCGCGAATGCAGCTACGATAAAGCCAAGTACTACAACATCTACAGCAAAACCAGGTTCTGCCACTATAAAACCAGTAGATTCGTCAAGCAAAGATGTTTACATAGTTAAGCAGGGCGATACGATGAAGAAAATTGCGAGAAAGCACAAGATAAAATACAAGAAACTGCTTCAGATAAACCATTTTACAAAAGACAGAAAAATTAAGCCTGGTGACAAGATAAAAGTAAAGTAATAATATCGCCTTAAATTCAGCAAATCCGTATATGAAACGCCTTATAACAATCATAGCAATTGCAATATCATTTACTGCAAGTTCGCAGCAGATTGAAACGTTCTCAGTTTCCCCAGAAATGAATGATTTCGCCATATACGAACCAGCAGGATACGATCCTATTAACAGTACTGACATGCCTCTCGTAATGTTCTTGCACGGACGGAGCATGAGTCAGGGATATTCGGGTTCATATTCTTTGTACGGACCAATGACCGCCATATACAACGGCATTGCAATAATGGAAGGGCAAAAGTTCCTGATACTCGAACCTTCTGCAATTGTTACCGAAGGCTGGTCGTCAGCCAAACTGCACAAAGTATATGAATTTGTAAAAGCCCACTACGCATTCGACCACGACAGGTTTTATGTAATCGGTATGAGCATGGGCGGATGGGGAACGCTCAACTATGTAAACAAATATCCCGACGAAGTTGCCGCATGCGTAGGCCTGTGCGGTGGCTGCGACGCCAAGACGCCATGCGGACTCAACAAGGTACCTACATGGATAATTCACGCAATAGCAGACCAAACCACGCCAATATCTTGTTCCGACAGAGTTGTAGAGGCGATGAAAACCTGCGGAAGCACAGACCTGCTGAAATATAGTCGTCTAACAGGCAACTGGGGTCACGACCTAACAACCTTTTTCAACTATTGGAATCTATACAACTGGCTTTTGAAACATGACCGTACAAATCGCAAAATCGACAATACCGTCGATTTTGTAAACGACCCTCAATATAGAATAGACCCTGATATATACTTGCACCTCGCTTTTGCCAAGGAATTTGATTTCCCAATCGAAATCACACCTGAAGAACTCGAAAAGATAAAAGCCCGCACTCCAAAGCAAAAAGGCAGCAATACCATGGCATCGAACAGTGGAACAACTACATCAAACAACAGTACGGGCAATAGCGGAAATTCGTCAAGTACGACAAAACCGACAACAAGCAACACTTCGTCGTCATCGAGCAACACAAATTCGTCGTCGAAACCAGCAACGACAAACAAGCCGGCTACAACATCAAAACCAGCAAATACAGTTACGATAAAGCCAAGTACTACAACATCTACTGCAAAACCTGGCACAGCTACTATAAAGCCAGTATCTTCGTCAAGCAAAGATGTTTACATAGTTAAGCAGGGCGATACGATGAAGAAAATTGCGAAAAAGCACAAGATAAAATACAAGAAACTGCTTCAGATAAACCATTTCACAAAGCATAGAAAGATTAAGCCTGGCGATAAGATAAAGGTTGCGTAGCGACAAAAATGGCAAGCAACAGAACTGATACGAAGATCTTTCTTGACCTTAAATGTACCATATTCTATTTTCTACCAAGCTAGAAAATTAAAAAGTTCTGCCAAACCACCGACTGCAGCCGCAACAAGCAGACCTATCAGCATGCCGAGCAATCCTTGTTTTAAATGAAAAGCGTAGTTGTGGTATTCGCTCTGCATATCCTCTGTACCAGGAATAATTACCCGCTTCGAATGGCAAAATATAAAGCAGTCGATTACAATGGCGTCGTACCAGTTGCCGACATTCCAAAGTGCGTATGTAATAAGAAAAGCAGGAATGAAATGTTGTGCTCCATTGATGAAGTATACGATTGCAGCAAAAGCAAACGCAATAATTAGCGATACAATAGCTTTTAGCAGAATCACTCGCCACGACTTAATAGTCTGCCGTTCGGAAATCAGTCCTAGTTGCAGGCAACGCTCCACTATTTTAGGTGGATAGTTGAAAACCTGTTTCAATGGATTCCCACAAAACATCTGTGGCAGGATCAGCACAGAAAAGATGATGCATACGCAAATTGATTCAATTAGAAGTATCATAGCCGTAAGTTATTTTCTCAATTCCAACCTCAGTACTCTAATCGGTCTGTCCTTGCCTTGATATTGGTTTTCGTCGATGCAAGTTTCGCCGGTTGGTACGAATCCGCACTTTTCCATCACGCAGCCCGAAGCGGGATTATCGACAAAATGTCCGCTTATAAGCGACTTAATATCGGTTGTCTGGCGGATATGCTCGAGCATCAGCCGTAGTGCCTCGGTACAAATTCCCTGGTTCCAATAAGGTTTTCCCACCCAGTAGCCGATGAGCGGTTCGCCTTCGCGGGCTGGCAGGTTGCATTCGCACGAGGGACCATATCCCATTGCACCGATGGCTTCGCCTGTAGCCTTGAGTTCTATTGCCCAAGTGTTTGTAATATCCTTGAATACAGTGCGAATAATTTCCAAGCTCTCCTCGATGCTCTTGTGCGGAGGCCAGCCTGCTCGCGGACCTACATCTGGGTCGGAGGCGTATTTGAAAAGCGTGGCGGCATCGCTGTCGCGCCACGGACGAAGTTTTATTCTTTCTGTTTCCATAATTATTCGCGATAAAACTCCCATTTGTCAGTGTGGCCGTCCTTGTAGGTGTAACTCCAAACCAGTTCTTTGTCGGTAAGCGTGTCCAGATGGAATTTGATTTCGCGTGCTATTCCACCGCTAACGCCTTCGACAGTCTTTTGTGCCAGTTCTTTTGATAGTTCCTCGTTGCAGTCCTCGCAGGTGTTTTCTACCAGTTCCATACGGAAACTTTCCTCAACGCCAGCAAAATAGAAGTCTTCGCCTTCCACATGCCAGAGGCTCGGACTGACATAGTTGAATACCCAAGTTGCCTTGCCGCCGTCCTTGAAAGTCATCACATAGACCTGACGGGCGGAGTCGAGCGCTGTGTTGTCGGCGTAGAAATCCATAGTGCCTGTTTCGTGCACGTCGATATTGCCTTCCTCGATATCGTAGTTCCAGCCATGCTGATAGGTGTAATGTCCTTCGACCTGCACATCGGACCTTGGTGTGTTCTTGCACGAAATCACGGCGACAGCAGTCAATAATACTAATAAAATCCTTCTCATATCTAAATATTTGTTGCAAAAATAAAGAAAAATATAGACTATTCAACCGCATCAAGGCACCATTTCCATAGCGGCACGACAAATATCTTGCAGCCATCTTCCTCTATTGTGTATTCTTCATCGTAAGTTACTATAAACATTTTATTCTGAGGAATATAAGCATTCAGTTTCAACAGAGACTTGACTTCTCTTTCGTAAGTTGATGCTTCCTTAAGACTGTATGATACTTGGAACGAAATTTTTTGTTCAGGCAGATAGAAGTCCACCTCTATGTTGCTGCCGAAATATGCAAGTTCGTCTTGGTATTTTTTACGCAAGGTTACAGCAACAAGGTTTTCCATGAGCAAGGCCTTGGCATCATCGACAAAAAGACTTATAAAGCCGTTATCCGAAAAATAATACTTCCTTACCGACACTTTGTCCTGCAATTTTGCCGCATAATTTTCGATTGGAAACATCAGGTACGAATCGGACAGATACTGGCAATATTCGGTAACCGTATCTGACTTTATTTTGTATCCCGATGCCGAAACCACCGAAGCTATCCTGTTGTATGAGACTGGTTGCATTATGCATTCCGCCATCTTGCGAATCATTACTTTCAAGGCAAGGTTGTTGCGCACTGAATGGCGCAGGACCAAATCGCTGAAATATATCTTGTTGAAAAGACTGCTGAGCCATTCACGCTTGAATATATTCTCCTTGCCGATAACTTCGGGCAGTCCGCCTGTTAGGAAATACTGATGGAAGCTTCTTATTGCTTGTGTCGATGGTGTGTATTGCCAGTTCTTAGGCAGTTTTACTCCTTTTATTTTAAGGTACTCGCGAAACGAAAACGGAAAAACTTCTGTAACGTAATACCTTCCGCCAAGTGTCGTTGCGATTTCTCCGCTGAGCATTTTTGCATTGCTGCCGGTTATGAATACTTGATAGCCAGTGTCGGCAAGACGGCGGGCAAACTTTTCCCAATGCTCCACCAGTTGAATCTCGTCAAGGAAAAAGATGGGCTTTGTTTCGTATATTTCCTCGTATGCCAGTTTTATCGTATCCAAGTCGCCGACAGTCAGTTCGCCCAGACGGTCGTCTTCGAAATTGAAAAAGAGTATCTCGTCAATGCTATGTCCTCTTTCCAGCATTTTATGGATACTCTGATATAGCAAGTACGACTTTCCCGACCTTCGCAAGCCGACAAATACATTGTTTCCGCTGTAATCAACCTTAACATCACGTTCTATGAACTTTACATTGCTCACAAACTCTTGATATTCAACAATGAGCCTTTTTGCTAATTCTTTCTCCAACATGGCATAAAACATTTTAATCTGCCGCAAATATACAAACAATTTCCAATATAAAAGAAACTTTCATAATAATTTTATCCAATATAAAAGGAATAATTATATTAATGGTTTCCAATATAAAGGGAATTATTATACCAATTATTTCCTTTATAAAGGAAATAATGAACGATGCCAGATATTTGAAATGTCACAATCGGTGCAAATCTTTACAATCGGCGCAACGCATTGCGCCGCTACAATAAAATTTTTGAATCATTGAACATTGACCCCCTGAATCTTGTAGAATCGTGCCATGGCGCGATTCTACTTCGAATCATCGAATCATCAAATCTTTGAATTTTAAACATTGAACCAGAAACTTGAAACTGTCAATGCCTGAAATAGGTTGACCGTTTTTATTCACTAAAACAGTAAAATAAAAAGAGGTCAACAATGGAAAAATTAACAGTAGAAGAAAGGCAAAGAAGGAGCTTCAGCGAGAGCTTCAAGCGAAAGAAAGTGCAG
>JAFZWY010000042.1 GCA_017617125.1 Bacteroidales bacterium | reverse complement strand
TGCACTTTCTTTCGCTTGAAGCTCTCGCTGAAGCTCCTTCTTTGCCTTTCTTCTACTGTTAATTTTTCCATTGTTGACCTCTTTTTATTTTACTGTTTTAGTGAATAAAAACGGTCAACCTATTTCAGGCATTGACAAGTTGAGAGTTTAAAGTCTTTGAAAACTTAAACCCTTGAACGTTGAACCTTGAACGTTGAACCTTCTACAGACTTTCCTCTCCCCTATAAATTTCCGTATTATTCTCTCTGATTATAATGGTATAGTCGGCGTTGCGCTTGCGGAAGTTTTCAAATGTATATGAGACATCTATCAAGCACTCGCAATCGAGAGAGGCTTGCACTACTATCGGATCAACATCGATTTCGATTACATTGTTCTTATCGTCGATTGTTGGAGTTACAAGAACTCCTTCGAAATTGCAGTTTGCGGGAAGAAATTCATGCTTGACTGTAACCACTTCGTTGCTGTAAGTAATTGTTGTCTTTAAATTTTTGACACGATCGAGACAATCGGTGTATTCAAGATTTGTAACAGTCAATTTGTTTTCATCCTTTTCGCATGAAGCGAAAAGCAATACGCCAAAAACTGCAATCAAAAAGAGCCTAATATTTCTCATAATTTCCTATTTTTCAACGATTTCAATTTCATCAACAAACAGATGAGTATCGCCACCTGCACCGATATGCCACTCGGGAAGCTTACCGTAATACTTTGCAAATACCTTCACATAACGTGCTCTGCAATTTGCTGGTTCACAACGGAAATTGTAAATCTGCTGGCGGTAGTCGTTGTCGGCAACATTGTGGTTTACAGTAGCTATCTTCTTGAAGTTAACGCCATCGGTAGAAGTATAGAACTCAACGTATTTCGGCAATAGAATCCACGAACCAACATCCTGGATAAAGCCAGTCTCTATAGACTTGATGTCCGCGACATCAACCATGTCAACCACAGCCTCAAAGTCCTGAGCATAATAACCCTGCCATTCGCCAGTACGGAAATCGTTGCCACCGCGCAGATGGTCAACCAAAGCGTCGTTGCCACCAGCACTGTATGCCGGCGTATATTTGCTTAGCAACTTTATACGACGGTCACGGTCTATCTTTATGTACTTGGCTTCCACTGGCTTCGACGGTTCGTAACCTTCGCACTCGGAATGGAAAGTCAAGGTGCTTGTCTCGTTGATGGTTAACGGCTCGGAATAAAGTTTTTCCTCGCCATTATTTATCGAATAATAGATTTTTGCATTGTCATCGATGCAAGCAAGTTCAATCTTGAGCGAATCGTGGAATGTGCGTACGCCAGTTTTTGCATACGGAGCCGGTACAACCTTGAACTCTTCGATGCGCGACTGGTAAATGTCTTCGGGCTTGCTGCCGAAAGTAATGTTTTCGTCGGAAGTCATATAGAAGTCGATACGTGCACCGTCGGCAATATCGGAGTGCAAAATGTAAGACCTGGTGTATGGCTTTCCGTTAATTTCCATCTTGGCTACATAAATGTTTTCGGGGCTGTTGTCGTGAGCTACAATCAGACACTTCTTACCGTTTTCGAGGTTTATCTGCACGGTGTCGAAAATCGGACTGCCGATGTCGTAAACGCCATTTGCAGGATTTACGGGGTAGAATCCCATCGCACTAAGCACATACCAAGCCGACATCTGTCCGCAGTCCTCATTACCGCAGTTGCCCGAAGGAGTCGAGTTGTACATTTCAGACATTATCTGCCTTGCGAGTTTCTGCGTCTTGGCCGGTTTGCCGCAATAATTGTACATATAAGCAATATGGTGGCTCGGCTCGTTGCCGTGTGCGTACTGGCCTATCATACCCGAAATGTCCTTCAGGTCCTTGCCGAAAGTTTCGCTGCCAGTGGTGAAAAGTTCGTCGAGTTTAGCCTCGAAAGCCTCGTTGCCGCCCATAAGGTCAATAAAGGTGAGAATGTCGTGCGGAACATAGAACGAATACTGCCACGAATTGGCCTCGGTGAAGTTGAAGTCAATCTCCTTGGGGTCGAACTTTTCCTTCCAAGCTCCATTCTGACGCGGGCACATAAAGCCGCAGCTCTTGTCGAAAATGTGCTTGTAAGCCTGGCTTCTAATCATGTATTCGCGATATTTTTCCTTGTCGCCCTGCGATTTTGCAAACTGCGCTATGCACCAGTCGTCGAAGCCGTATTCAAGGTTTTTCGAAACAGACTCGTGTTCCTCGTTCACCGACATGAATCCGTGGCGGGCAAAATCGCGCTTGCCAAGTTCGTCGGCAGTAGCCGAAGCGACCATAGCCTCGAGAGCAAGACTTTCAAGATTCTTGAACTTTATGCCTTTGAAGTAGGCATCAACCATTGGCGGAACTGCATGATAACCAATCATACAGCCTGTATAGTTCGACGAAAGTTCCCACATCGGCAGACGACCGCCCTGCGAGTATTCGGCAATGAAAGTCTTGATGAAATCGACCGAGCGAGCCTGCTGCGTTATGGTATAAAGCGGATGAGCTGCGCGGTAAGTATCCCACAGCGAGAAAACCGTATATGCGGTAAAATCGTCGCTCGAATGAACCTTCAGGTCGGTACCGCGATAGCGACGGTCAACATCCTGAGCCAAAGTCGGATGTACAAACGAGTGATACATTGCAGTGTAGAAAACCTTGCGCTGTTCCTCGCTACCGCCCTTCACGATAATCTTATTCAGTTCGTGGTTCCAAGCGTCGGAAGCATCCTTGCGCAGAGCATCGAAATCCCAGTTCGGAACTTCCTGCTCCATATTCTTCAGCGCGCCGTCCTCGTCAACCTGAGAAATAGCAACCTTTACAAGCACTTCTTTTACAGCACTATCGGCAATTTCGAAGACATACACGGGTTTGTCTGGACGACAGAGAGAATCGCTCTCCCAGTCAAAGTCGGCAGGTTCCACAATGCTGACATCGGTTGAAAATTTCATTGCAAAGTACAAGTGCTGGTTGTCGGCCCACGCATACGAGCGGCGGACACCAGTATAGCAGTTGTCGGAATGCTTGCGCAGACCAGCCTCAAGAACCACATCGCGGTGCTCAAGGTCAAGGACAATATAACGCTTGCCTTCGCGGTTGAATTTGTAGCGGTGCAAACCAACGCGCGGAGAAACCGTAAGTTCCACATCTATGTCGTCGTCAGAAAGTTTCACGGCATAGTAGCCCGGCTCGGCAACTTCGGTATCGTGCGAGAAATGCGACGAATACTCCTTGTTGTCGGTGGAAAACTTTCCGCACATAGGCATAAGCAGCACATCGCCATAGTCGGAACAGCCAGTTCCGCTGAGGTGGGTATGTGTGAAACCATAAATCTCCGAATCGGTAAAATGGTAGCCACTACAACCGTCCCAACCGTCGAGGCGGGTATCGGGGCTTAGCTGAACCATTCCGAAAGGCATTACCGGACCCGGAAATGTATGTCCGTGCACATCGGTTCCAACCATCGGGTTGACATATCCAACAAGATTTTCGTCCTGCAGTTCGAAGCGTTCAGCCTTCTTGCTGCACGAAACCATAAGGCTTCCCATAAGAAGCACTACGACAAAAAATTTTAATTTCTCCATTTTTCAAAATACAATTTAAACTCGGTGCCAACACCAACTTCGGTATCAAAGTCGATTTCGACACCATTGCCAAACAATATATTCTTAACCATACTTAATCCAAGTCCCATTCCCGACGACTTTGTCGTGAAGTTGGGCTGGAAAATCTTTGCTTTTATTTCATCGGCAATTCCGCTTCCGTTGTCGCGCACCGACACGAAATAGCGGTCGCCATCGTCGGAAATCGAAATCACAACTTCACCCTTGCGATCTTCGGGAATTGCCTGTATGCTGTTCTTCACCAGGTTGGTAAACACACGCAGTATCTGGTCGCGGTCAACCATAACAAGCGCCTCGCCGTCGACATTGCAGACCTTGCGTACCTCCACACCGTTGGTTCCGTTGTGCAAATCTACGATATTTTCAATCACCTCGCACAGATTGACTTTCTTCTTGTGCGGTGCCTGCATCTTGGCGAACTCGGAGAACTGCGAAGCAGTTGCGTCGAGCACATCTATCTGTTCGATGAGCATCTGCGGAAGCTGCTCGAGCATCTTTTCCCAACCCGGGGCATTTTCCTGATATGCGCGTTCGAGATATTGGATGCGCAACTTCATCGGGGTAAGCGGATTGCGGATTTCGTGGGCAATCTGACGAGCCATTTCTCGCCAAGCCGACTCGCGTTCCGAAGCCGCCAGCTTCTGCGCCGACTCCGCCAACTCGTCAACCTTGCGGTTGTACTCGTCAATCAGAAGACCAATCTCGTCGTTGCGGTCGTAGGTAAGTTTCTTGGCACTGTTTATCTCCATTCCACGGATGGAATTTTGAAGTCGTGAAAGCGGAATTGTCACCTGCCGTGATACAAGAAGTCCGATTATCAAGGCTACCAATATAAGCAACAGGAAGATAGATGCAAACACAGCAATGTAGTTCGACATTTCCTCCTCGATGCCAGCCTCAGCGGCAAAGTACGGCAGATTTAGATATGCGACCACCTTGTTGCTATTGTTCTTCAATGGCAGATACACCGACAGATACTCAACCTTGTCGATGCGCTCCTTGTGCGAGAACAGCTCGTCCTTGTTCATTATCAGATGCCTATACGAACTCGGGTCCATAAACATTCCCTTCAGTCCCTTGTCGAAAAGTTCGTGCCGCGACGATGACATCAGCACGCCGTGAACATCATAGATGTTTATGTCAACATACAGAATATTAGACAGATATACAAGAATATCGTCAACATACTGAGGACTTTCGCTCTTAAGGTTGTCGAGGTTTATCGAATGCCCGAGTTCCACCGCAACCGAGTGAACCTTGTCAAGCACAAGTTCGTTCTGTCGTTTTTCGTAGGTGTCGATGATGAACACCACCGAGACTACCATTGTCAGGAAAAGGCTGACTACCAGCACTCCGATAAACGAAGCCCTGATTCGCTGTCCAAGGCTTGCAGTTTCTATCTTCTTGCCGCGACCAATGCTGACAATGGCAAATTGGCACATATAAACCAGGAAAATGCCGAACAGCACGAAGAAGAATATTATGAACACATTGGAGAATCCCGAATCGCGCTTGCTGAGGATTACCGTGTTTTCGCTGTCGGGGCAATATTTGAAATGCTTGTAGCCGTTACTTGTGCTTACCGAATATTCGCTGAAATCGCTTTCGGGAGCAAGCGAGAACAAGTACTTGTACGAACCGCGGCTTGCCACCAGAATGCCCTTGCTGTAACGTGCAAAATCGTACTTCTTGTCGCTGTGCTTCAATGCCATACGCTTGTCGAGAAGCAAATCGGGATAGCCAAGTCCTTCGCTGAAAATCTTGCTGTTCAGCTCGATGTATATCTTCACGATGACAGTAGGCTCGACCATAACGCTGAATATGCCAAGATAGGACTGACGGCCATTATTATTATCAAGGTAATAGAAATTGGTATTAGGAATCACAATTCCGCATTCGAGCAGCAAGGTTCTGAAATATTCGAAGCAACCAACCGACACGCCTTCGTCCTCGAGCATAAGGCTGTCGGTATCAGCGCAAATCGTTACCTGGGCATCGTAACGCTTGAGGTATTTCTTTGATGAGATTATTCCATTGATCACGCTGTCGGCAGAATCGAAGTCGTACTGCTTGACAAACTCTGTAATTTCCTTGTTGCCACGCATTTCGTTGTCGAACTCGATGAAGTTGAATTCCACATCGAAGTCGCGCTCTGCCGACATATTGTATGCCAGCACCTTGAAAGCTTCGGCTTCTTTCTGCTGTACTCGGCTTGATATGGAGTACGACACCAGAAGCGAAACCATTATGGCGAGAATTGTCCTGTAGAGGAAAGTGCGTTTGCCCTTGAGCATACAATACAGCAGATACGACCACATCAGCCACAGCAGGCACGCCTGCACGATAACATTGTTGTCGTTGAACCAGCAAACCGCTGTGTATGCGGCAAGTATCAGCAAGACGAGCGGAAGTATCAGACGGATTTCAAGGAGTTTGTCGCAGATTTGTATTATTTTTCTGACGATGAAAATAGCTATGAAAATCACAGTTACCACTGCCACAAGCGCCATATAGCCATAGCCATCGGGACTGGAGAGGTTTGCAAAATTGAACGGAATCGATGAGTCGGCAACGATTTCAACAAGAAAATCGACCAGCAGCATCGAAAGCACCGACACTAAAACCGAGAATAATATGCTTGTCAATGTTTTGGAGAACCGTTTGTTTTCCAATGCATTAAGATTTACATTAAAATGTCGGCAGAAAAATATGCACACCAGACCAACAATGACAACCTTCAGAAGCATATCGCCAAACGAAGCCTGCAGGGTTGATGTTGACAGCAATTCGGGCGAGAACATTTTCAGGTTGCTAAGGTCGTCGAAGAAGCCTACGGCAAGTAGCGAGAACCTGACGGCAAGCATCACCAGCACGAATGCGACAACCCAAATCCACGACTTGGAGCTGTATTTCCGCGCCAAAGCTTCAAAAATGGAATATAGGAGCAAAAGTCCGATGAGCAGGAAGCAAATCCGCATTGCCTGAGGCATAGAAAGCCTGTCCTGCATGTAGTTATCGTCGGTAATGCCGAAATAGATGTTCTTGTCGCTTGCTGGAAGTCGCACCGAAAGCGAATTGTCGCTGCTGTCGGCAGAAACCACGACCTTTTTCGGCAGGTCGATGTCCTTGCCATACGAAGTCACCAGCATGTCGTTCTCGTAGGAATATTCCTTTCGAATCTGGTAAAGTCCGACCACGGCGTTGTTGTCTTCAAGCTTCATGCCGCAGAGGTAGAGGCCGTTGTCGAGTTTCACAAGCCTGTCGCCAAGCGACGACTTGAATTCCACAGGTACGGGAATGTCGTTGGTTGACCAGTGCTGCAAGCGTCCGCGCTCGTAGTGGAAAAATCCTATGCCCTTTTCGGAAAAGTCACCGGCCAGCGAATCGAAAAACTCGACATTTACGCTGTCTGACTTGGTGGAAGCGATTTTCAGTGCATCTTCGCTCTTTTCGTTTATGTACAGATATTTTTCCTGCAATAAGGTTTCAAGGCTCTGCTTGTCAACGAGTTCCTCGACATCAACAACGCCATCGCCGTGAGGCATAAACGCAAATACCGCCGCCACGACAGCAAGTATCGAGAGCAACGAAAAGTATAATATGCGGACAACCTTGGTTTTCATTTATTCGTGGTGATAAGGGTCGTTGTTGAGGATACTTAGTGCGCGGTAGAGCTGTTCGGCGAAGATAGCCCTCACCAGCTGGTGCGAGAATGTCATCCGCGACAGCGACAACTTGTAGTTGGCGCGAGCGTAAACATCCTCGGAAAATCCGTAAGGGCCGCCAATCACAAACACGAGGTTCTTCAAACCCGACAGCGACTGCTTTTCGATGAAGGCGGCGAATTCCTTTGACGATGGATTCTTACCGTTTTCGTCGAGCAGCACAACATAGTCGGATGGCGAAAGTTCGTCGAGAATCTTCTCGCCTTCGAGTTTGTTCTGCACGGCAGTGGTCACACTCTTCGCATTCTTGATGTCCTTCACCACCTTGAATTCGAAGTTCATATAGCGTTTTATACGTTTGAAATATTCCTCAACCGCCGCGTTTATATAGTCCTTGTCGGTCTTGCCGACCACAAGCAAAGTAATGTTCATAATTACTGAATAAAAAGCGTGTAAAAATAGTTCAAAGTTTTGAAAGGAAGGACATGATAACGAAAAAATTTAATCAAGGTGGAGATTGCATGAATTAGGATTACTATCTTTGCAAAAAAATTATCAATGAAAAAGTCTAATAGAACGACAAAGCAGCATGCACAAGATTTTGCCTCAGAAATCCCCAATGGCTACATGTCATTAGATACATTCGGAGAAATATTCCATAGGAAACTTGATGAATGTTATGCAAATACGCAAAGTAATTGTTAGCAAAAAAACAGATCTTCATTACGACAATTTTGCAATTATTGACCGCATTATGCCATCAAAAATGATAAAAGAATAAAAACTATATTCATGAAAAACATACTCACATTTTTACTCGTTACCCTTTCTGCACTTACAGTTACAGCGCAGAATTATGTTACAATCGATCAGATTAGCGACGGTTGGGAAAAGAAAACAATCACAGGCGTTAAGGATGGTGGCATTCTTTCGCTCGTAAAGGCATTCAACAATGTTTGGCACAACCGCCCAACTACCGACCTGCTGAAAAATCCGGTAAGCAACGACGGCGAAGGCGACTATGATATTGTTGTCGACAGCCCCAACGGTTATGTTTCGGCATTTGAACTTGGCGACGATGGTGAATCGTTCTCGGCATGCGTGTGGAAACGAAGCAACGGACATAGGCTTTTCGCGTTCGTGTTCCAGAAAATGCACGGGCTGAGCATAAGCCAGATAATACTGTTCTACGACTATGACCCAGCAAAAGCAACGCTCACGCCCGAACGCAACGAACTCACAAGTTTCGTACCGGCATTCGGAACCGACTATCACCCGCTGACCTACGAATTGCCGAGAATCGGAAAGGATGTCGTTGTAAAAGAATACTTTATGAATTGGTACTCGTCGATAGAACATATTTACAAGTGGGATGGAATGAACCACCACTTGTCCAATGTGAAGATTGAAAAATTCGACCAGATGCGCAAACTTTACACCGACGACAACGATGAATTTGAAGATTCCGATTTCGCAAAATACACTCTTTACGACTTCGACGAGGACGGCAACCCCGAATTGTGGCTTTCGTCGCAAAACGAAGAATATCAGGCGATTTATTCAATAGTCGCTGGCGAAATACGGATGCTTTCGTCAACATATTTCAAGACAAATTTCACCTTTTACAGCAATAGTGCCATCGGAGTTGCAGGCGGATGTGGAACAGGATGCTTCTATACGCGATGCGTAATGCTCAAGGACAGCAAAACTTACCGAACCTGCGAAGAATTCCAGATGTACAATTTCGAAAAGGACAAATTGGAAAGTTCTTACACAGTTGACGGACAAGAAGTATCAAATAAAGCCGGCGAAAATATGTTCAAGTCGCTCGGCGAACCTATAGAAATCAAGCCAAAGTTCAGACAGCTATTTTAAAGAGGCTGAGCATGTTAATAATTAATGTATAAAATGCAACGTAAAAACTTCGGACTTCTGATTTAATGGTTAACTTTGCATTTGAAAAATTTTGGTTTATTTTTTGCATACAACTATCGTAACACAAAAAGACTTTAGAGTATGAAAAACATAAGATTAATATTGACAGCGCTTGCAATGCTGATTACATTGTCGGCATTTTCGGCAATTCCGCCTAAGGTTTTCGACGCAATGAAGGTTGGAAATTCAACTGAACTTTCGAAATACTTCAACAATTCGGTCGAAGTGGCAATTCTTGAAACCGAGTCGGTTTACAGCCGTCAGCAAGCAGAACAAGTGGTAAAGAACTTTTTCGAGAAGAACTCGCCGAAGAACTTCACGCTTCTGCATCAAGGTGGAAAGAGTGAAGCTCAGTACGCAATCGGCACTCTCGAAGTAGCAAACGGAAAGAAATTCCGCGTTTACTTCCTTGTAAAGGAACAGTCGGGCTCTCCGCTAATTCACCAGTTAAGAATAGAAGAAGAACAATGATTCCAGAAAAATATCTCACCTCGCTCATCGCAAGAGCGTTCGAGGAGGATTTGGGTGACGGCGACCACTCGACGCTGTCGTGCATTGACAAGTCGGAACAGGGAAAGGCAAAACTACTTGTAAAACAAGACGGTATAATCGCTGGTGTCGAAGTGGCAAAAGCCGTTTGTAACTACCTTTCCAAAGACTTGAAACTCAACATTTTCATTCAGGATGGCACACCGATAAAAAAAGGCGACATCGTGTTTGAACTCAGCGGTCCACAGCACGACATTCTTCGTGCCGAACGCACAATCCTCAACTTCATGCAACGCATGAGCGGAATCGCCACTGTCACAGCCGAATATGTCAAGGAACTGCAAGGTCTTCACACCAAGGTGCTAGACACCCGCAAGACCACTCCCGGATTACGCCTCATCGAGAAGGAAGCCGTGAAGATTGGTGGCGGCACAAACCACCGCATAGGTCTTTACGACATGATAATGCTCAAGGACAACCACATCGACTACGCTGGTGGAATCGAGAAGGCTGTCGCCAAGGCTCGCAAGTACTTGCAAGATACTGGCCGCAACCTTAAAATCGAAGTCGAAACCCGCAATCTCGACGATGTGCGCGAAGTATTGCGTATTGGTGGCGTTGACCGCATTATGCTCGACAATTTCGACATACCAACAACGCGCGAAGCCGTGAAAATAATCGCAGGTAAGGTCGAAACCGAATCGAGCGGCGGCATAACTATCAGCAACATACGTCAGTATGCCGAATGTGGTGTAAATTTCGTATCGATTGGCGCACTTACACACCAGATAAAAAGCCTCGACCTAAGCCTGAAGGCAGTAAAGTAAGCTTCTGCCAAAATGAAAAAGTTCAATTTCCGCGCCCTGCTCTTCGGTTTTCTCGAAAGGCTCGATGCCATGATAAAAATCATCGGCGACAAGATTGTCATACCGGGCTTCGGCGGATTTTCACTGTACTACATCGGAAACTTTTTCATAACAGGCTTGTCGAAAGGCTCTTTTACCATCCGCGCCAAAAGCGTGACCTATAGCCTTTTCTCGGCAATATTTCCCTTGTTAATTTTCGGATTCAGCTTGATTCCATTCATCCCGATTCCTGGATTTCAAGACACCTTGATGGAAGTGATAACCGAAATGCTGCCTCCAGCAATCTACGAAGTTTTCTTCGACACCATATCCGACACAATACTCAACCCGAGCGGAACATTGCTGTCTTTCGGTATCATTACCTCGCTGTTTTTCGCCTCCAACGGCATCCTTGCAATCATCGAGGCGTTCAACGCATCGTTCCACCACGTCGACAGACGCAACCTCGTCAGCAAACGCTTGATTTCCATAGCAATGGTTTTGATATTGTGCACACTGATCTTTGCTGCAATGACGGTGATAATCGGAGGTTCGAAATATATCGACCACCTTGCTACCCATCATACTACAATAGCCGACAGTACATTCTGGTATGTCTGCCTGCACATTGCCAAGTGGTTGATAATAGTGCTTTTATACTTCATGGCAATATCGTTCCTATACTACCTTGCCCCATCGAAGAAAAGCCGATACAAGTTCATCTCGCCGGGCGCAATTCTAGCAACAATAGTGCAGATTCTCTGTTCGTCGGGATTCTCGTTCTACCTCAACAACTTTGCCAACTACAACAAGATATACGGTTCTCTCGGTACAATAATCATAGTGCTGATGCTGTTGTATCTCACATCAATATCGCTGATTCTCGGCTTCGAACTGAACCTCAGCATAATGTCGGGCAAACAAAGTGACGCCGAAGAAAAACAACGCGAAAAGGACAGATTTGAAATGTGGAAGAGGAATCACGTATTCTCCAACAAGTTTATTAGGGAGTAGAAGGCGAAAAGGCTAACAGGCTTGAAGGCTAAAAGCATCACAGACAAACAAGCGTTCGCCCATAAAACACCAATAATATATCGATTGTACAGACGCAAAATTTTGCGTCTCAATCGGCACAACGAATTTCATTCGGTGCAAATCATTGCAAACGGCGCAACGCATTGCACCGCTACAAATCGTTGAACACTTGAACGTTGAACATTAAAACAGATTCCTTGACACTTGTACAGTCGTGGCGCGCCGCGACCACTACAACTTGAAACCAGAAACTTTGAAACCAGAAACTTAGAACGGCGTACTTCGACTGGCCTTCGACTACGCTCAGGGAACAGCTCTGTACAAGTAGCCCTCAACGAAGTTAACCTTTAGCTCGGCGTTAGCCAAACGGGCGTTAGCCCATAAAAACCTAGAAACTTTTCCTCCTTACAAACGCCACCACCAGCACTGCCGACGACACCAGATACGAGCATGAGTTCACCAGGCAAGCGCCTTCGATATTCATCATCGGGATAAGCCAGAAAGCAAGCGACAAGGTGACGACTAGTCCTGCCGAAGACCTGAGCAACAATATCTTAAGACGTCCAAGTGCCGAAAAGTAGTTGAATAGCACCAAGGCAATCGAATTTGCTGCAATACCCACGGCTAGCAACAATATCACAATCTTTGATTCACCAAAGCCATCTCCGAAAACAAATTCAAAAAACGACATAGGCACACAGGCAACCACAGCAATACAAAACGCTGTAATTGCGAGTGTTACCAACGTAACCTTACGCGTTTCGAGCCAAGCCTCGGCGGTATCACCCATCTTCAGGACCTTCGAATATTGCACCAACGCCATACTTCGGCTGAAGACCCAAATGGCCTCCGAGATTGCAACGCCAACCGAAAAAATTCCCACAGCCGACATGTCGGCATATATGCCTATCAAATAAAAACATAGCCTTGCATTTAGGAATTGTATGAACGCGCTCAATTCCTCCTGCCATCCGAAATTGAATGCTTTCTTGAATGTGTCGAAACTGAAGGCGAAACGGATTCGTCCGAAAATCTTGTGCGTAAAAACATGACACAACACAAGGACTACAATATAAGCCAGAATCTGTGCATAGAAATATGCATGGTAGCCAATCTCGGGAAGGAACCAATGGAACAACAGCATGAACACTAGCAGCAACGCCGACATCAGCAAGGTGGCCAGGTTGTACTGGAAGATTTTCTGCACTCCAAGGAACAACGACGAATGGAAAGTTATGCACCCCGACAGTACCGCAACAACGAAAAACGGTAGTATTGGCACCGAGGCATCTGTAAACGCGACAACTACAGCCGCTACCGCCGATACAATGAAAGTCCATAGGAATGCAAGCGTTGCCAGCGGCGAATGACCTATTTTCTTCAGGAAAAACGAAACGCTGCTGTTGGTGAGGATGTTTGTAAACGTTGCGACCAGACTTATGTCGGCGACAAAAATAGCGATGAAGCCCTTGCCTTCGCTGCCCCATATCTGCGTGGTAAAGATTACCGCAGCAAAATTAAGCAACAGTATCAGCACTTTAGTAAGCGCTGTCAGAATAAAGTCCTTATCTAAATTAAAAATCTTCATCGTTGTCAGGCGCAAAAATACAAAATCGATTAAAATAAATGCATCTATAAGAAGAAATATGCTTACCTTTGCGCGATTTTTATGGACAGCATAATCGGAATATTGTCATCTGAACCGTTTTTCTATGTCGCATTGGTAGCGGGTATAGCGCTATTGGTGTATGCGGGCGACTGGGTAGTTGAAAGCAGCAAGCGAGTAGCCGAATATTTCAACGTATCGAAACTGATTATCGGTGTGACAATAGTTTCGATGGGCACATCGCTACCCGAACTCTGCGTCAGCATAAGCGCGGCTCTCGAAGGCTCCGCTAACATTTCCATCGGAAACGTCGTTGGAAGCAACATTGCCAACGTATGCCTCATACTTGGTATTACGGCCATCATAATAACCCTGCCCATATCACGGTCGGTTATAAAGCGAGACCTGATGATACTGCTGGCAGCTACATTGCTGTTTGCATTCTCGCTTATCGACAACGAGATAAACATGCTCGAAGGCATCTTTATGTTGCTTCTGATGGCACTTTACATGTACTTGACATTTAACACTGCAAAAAAGGAATCCAAAGACGAAAACTCCGAAACAAAACCAGATAGGTCGCACAACATATGGATTTCGCTACTACTCGTAGTTATCAGCTGTGCTGGACTTATTGCCGGCTCCGAACTGCTGGTTTACGGAGCCAAAAACATTGCACTTTCGCTAGGTGTAAGCGACAGGGTGATCGCAGTAACCGTGGTCGCCATAGGCACAAGCCTGCCCGAACTTACTACATCGATAATCGCAGCCATCAAGAAGGAACTCGACATATCGGTGGGTAACATCATCGGTTCAAACATATTCAACATATGCATGATTATCGGAATCACTTCGTGCATAACGCCACTTGAAGCCGAACCAACAATACTCAGTTTCGACGTCTGGTTCCTGCTTGCATCGCTTCTGCTACTCGGAATCACAATTTTCCCAATAAAGGGACGAACCGAAATCGTCCGCATCGAAGGAATTCTACTGCTCCTGCTCTACATCGGCTACTATGTTGCAATGGGGCTTACCGGACAATTTGCAGCACTGGGATAAAACAAATTTCGTCACAACCACATTGTGACAAAAAGCCAACCACAGTGACAAAAATCAAAATACAGTGACCAACGCATAATTTTTATGACGAAAACATTCGTCAATTGACAAAACGCCACTATCCGATACTATCGTATATACCACTAAAAAAAATTTCTGTAATTATAAGTATATATTTTGTATCTTTGCGGTCTTAATAAATACAGGCTAATGAGAAACATATATATAGCGCTAACAATCATAACAATAGCACTTACAATGGGTTCGTGCAAGTCGTTACGACCATACGAAATGCTACGTACCGACAAGGACTACGAAATCTCGGAACAAGAACCATCGCATGTAGAATACATCATACAGCCCAACGACAAACTAAACATCAGAGTGCTGAACAACAACGGTGAAGCATATTTTGGATTCGGTGGTGGCAATACTAGCACCAACAACTTCAACAACACCCAGAGCCAGGCAGGATTTACGGTCGAATACGACGGCAAAGTAAAATTGCCAGTACTTGGACGTATCGACATCAGTGGAAAGACTATCCGCCAGGCCGAAGACACACTCGAGATGCTATATTCCGAATATTTCCCCGATCCGTTTGTGCTTGTCGAAGCCAACAACCGCAAGGTAACCATGTTCATGAACGGTGGCTCGAGAGTACAAACTGTACCTATAACGAACGACCAGTTTACCCTCATCGATGCAATAGCAGCCTGCGGCGGACTTACCGAAATAAGCCGTTCGTACCGAATAAAGCTCATTCGCGGAAATGTATCGAACAAGCCTAAAGTTTACCTGTGGAACGTATCGTCGCTCGAAACCCTCGACGGAACAAACCTGCTCCTCGAAGCCAACGACATCATATATGTGGAAAGCAGACCACAACATGTAACAAGAGTACTGCGCGAAATTTCGCCATACCTTACGCTTGTAACAACATTACTGTCCGTATATGGTGTAATAAAAGTTTTCGTACCAGGGAAATCTGCAGAATCAGCAACAAACTAGAACATGAAGAAAAAAGATAAGATACCAACCCTAAATCAGGACTTCGAACTCGAAACCTTCCTTACCGTTCTAAGGAAAAACTTCATATATGTCATAATTTTCTTCTTTGTGGCAATATGCAGTGGCTATGCCTATTTCAGATATACGCAACCGGTATTCAGATCTTCGTCGGTAATACAGATAAAGAAGGAAAACAAAACCGGTGAATTCCTCGGAATCAGCAACGAAGTAAAAATGGAACCGACAATAGAATTAATGCGTTCCGAAGAATTTCTGAAAACTGTAGCCAAGAATATGCCGCTTGGCATAAGCTTTTTTACCGAAGGAACATTCCTTATAAACGAAAACTACGGGTCACTTCCTTTCAAAATCGAATACGACTCCATATCTCCAAATATTTACGATACTCCGATATATTACGAACTCAACAGCGACGAAAAATCATACGACATAAGCATCGGCAAGGGCGGTGCGATACACAACATTCCATACGGACTACCAACCACATTGCCCGAAGGCATCATACTTACAATGTCGGAACCTACCGAATCGTACCACAATAATGCAAGTTTAAAAGACAAATACTACTTTACCATTAATAGCGAAAGAGCTATTATCAGAGGAATATCCGGCGGACTTAACATTACCGCACTAAACAACGAAGCAGGTACAATACAGATAACCTACGACTGCTACAACGCCAACAAGTCGGCCGACATAGCCAACGCAGTTGCCGAGCAGTACATCGAGTTCGACATTATGAAAAGCCGCGAAAGTTCTCTGTCGATCATCGCATACATCGACGAACAAATGGATAACCTCGCCGATGAGCTATCTACAATCGAAACCCAGTTACAACGCTTCCGCATAGCCAACGGAATAACCAACGAAGACGCAAAGCTTCACAAAAACAGTCTTGCCGAAGCCAAACTGTCACATATCGAACAGAGAATTTCAGAACTGGAATTCGAAATCGAAACCTTGGACGAAATACAGAAAGAACTGAAAACCAATCCCGACCTAAATGTTTACGAAATGATGGCAATGATGTCGGGACAATCGTCAAATGCTTTCATATCGTCGATGCTACAATCTCTGCAAGACCTTATTGCAAAACGTGAAACCATGCTCTTCGAAGTCACCGAATCGAACCACAAGATTGTAGTAATCGACAAGCAGATTGAGTCGAAAAAGGAATCGATAATCGACTTCATCGGAAGTTCGAAGGAAAGGCTTGAAAAGCAAAAGTCCGAATACAAGGACAAGATGAAAGACATTCGCAACGGAATATTTACAAACAGCGACTACGACGAACTGGAATACTCGAAACTGCAGCGCATATATTCCATAAACGAGGAATATTACTCTCAGATGCTCAAGACAAAGACCGATATAATGATATCGCAGTCGGGACTTGTAAGCACAAACCTTGTACTCGAAAGAGCAAGTTCCCCATCGGCACCAATCTCACCAATATTCACAAAAACAATGACCATGTCGATACTTCTTGCCATGGTATTGTCGATATTGTTCCTGCTGGCAAGGTACTTGTTCTACAACAAGATACTTAGCAGCAGCGACATCAGCAAATACACCGAGATTCCTATAATAGGCGAAGTTGTGACGACAAGACACAAGACTGAGTTTTCTCAGGCAGTTGTCCATAGGAACGCTCGTTCGCATATAACAGAAAACTTCCGAAAGATAAGGACCAACCTCGACTATTACCCTCTCGAATCGAAATGCAGGACAATTATAACGACCTCGACAGTTCCTAGTGAGGGAAAAACTTTCATTGCCATAAATACTGCCGACATTTATGCAATGTCGGGCAAAAAGGTATTGCTCATCGATTTTGACCTCCGCAAGCCGCGTCTCGACAAATGCCTTACATTGGACAACGAAGTCGGTGTATCTACCATACTTACCAGCCGTAAGACATGGCAGGAATGCCTGCATAAGGATGTAATTGAAAACTTGGATGTTATAACAAGTGGACCAGTAACGCCAATTGCTGCGGAACTGCTTATTGGCAAAAAAATCGATTCTTTCATTGAAGAGGTAAAGAACACATACGACATCGTAATTCTCGACACTCCGCCACTTGGTATTATCCACGATGCAATAACCCTGTCGAAATACGCCGACAACTTCTTCTATATTATGCGTTACGGAATAAGTGTAAAGGGTTACATCGAATACATAAACTCACTGAAAGAAGAACACGGCATAAAAAATATTTCAATTATACTTAATGGAATATCAGTATCGAAACACAAAGGATATGGATACGGATATGGACATAAGTACGGATACGGTTATGGCTATGGTTACGGCTACGGCTATGGCTACAGCTCCGATGATGAAGATTCAGAACCAAAAGGCAAAAGCATATTCAAGAAACTATTCAGAAAAGGGTAACGGGATTTGGACATGGAATGGATTTTATTGGCTAGCGCATTGGTTGCAGTAGGTTTCTCGGCTCTACTGGGCTCATTTTTCATAAAGGGGACTTTCAGTTTCCTTACAAAAAAGACAAAAGGCAACACCGAACGATTCAGTTCGCAAAGCAAACCTATATATGGTGGCATATTGTTCTATTCGGCATTTCTTCTATGCGCACTGATATACTACTTCTCGCCGCTATATTCGCACGACGAAGCAAATACATTCGTTGCCCTGATGATAATCGTTAGCATCTCGTTCTTTATGGGATTGGCCGACGATCTGCTCAATACGTCGCCACTATTCAAGTTCATTGTTCAGTTTGTTTGCGCATTTGTACTTATAAAAACCGGCATAGTCATCACAATATCGCCGATGACGTGGGTAAACAATATTATTACAGTTCTGTGGGTCGTAGGAATAATGAACTCCATCAACATGCTCGACAACATGGACGCCATCACAAGTTCAATAAGCTTTACAATAATTGTTCCCTGCGTAATTATGCAGATAATTGCCGGCGAAATCAACATCGACACCATGGTAATGGTAACTGTCAGCGGCGCACTGCTGGGATTCCTCTTCTACAACTGGGCCCCAGCAAAAATGTATATGGGCGACAATGGCAGCCAGTTCCTCGGAATACTACTTGCATATATAGGCATAAAATACTTCTGGAACGGAATTCAGATAACCGATGAAATAAACTACGCATACAATGCCAAGCAGTTCACAATGGTGGCTTTGGCATTCGTGGTTCCGCTTACCGACACGACAACAGTCACAATTAACCGTCTGCTCAAAGGCAAGTCGCCTTTCGTCGGCGGACGCGACCACACAACTCACTACTTATACTACCGAGGACTGTCTGTACGAAAAGTAGGTGCCGTCCTCATTGCACTAAACCTCATCGGAGTTTGCCTTGCCCAGATAATAATGTACTGCCCCGACATAAACTACAATTTTATTTATGTCCTGGCAATCTATCCGATAACAGTATTTGCACTGCTATACATTAACACAAAAGTCACAAAACAGAAATGAAAGAATACATCAAGATACCCGCATTAATCGTTGGTGGAATCGCCATAGGGATCCTCTGCACACTTGGACTAATGTCGCTTACAACAGACGATGACACAACCAAACAGAACAACGAAACAAAAGAGTTCCCTCCTGCACCGACCTCATCGCAACCATACATTCCCGACGAGATTATTTTCTGCGGAGAACGAGTTCCTCTCGAAAATTTCGATGTTTACGAAGCTCTTGACTATGAACTTGTCGTAAATATGTACCGCCATTCGGCAACTATAACTTACCTAAAGAAAGCAAAACGCTATTTCCCAGAAATAGAAAAGGTTTTGAATGAAAACAACATTCCCGACGACCTAAAATACCTCTGCGTTGCCGAAAGCGGATTGAGCAATGTGGTAAGTCCTGCCGGAGCAACTGGCTTCTGGCAGTTTATGAAAACAGCCGGCAACGAGTACGGTCTGCGTATCGACACCAACGTTGACGAGCGCTACAACCATCACAAGTCGGTAGTTGCCGCATGCAAATACTTCAAGGACGCATACAAAAAGTTCAAAAGCTGGACCTTGGTTGCAGCCTCGTACAATATGGGCATGGGCGGTGTTAGCAAAAGCATCGAAAGCCAAAAGGTTGACAACTACTGGGATTTGCTTCTGAATTCCGAAACTGCAAGATATGTCTATCGTATCATTGCGCTCAAGCTGGTAATGGAAAATCCTAGCACTTACGGCTTCAACCTTGACGAAAAGGATTTGTACGACGAAATTGAAACATACACCATAAAGGTCGACACAACAATAAGCGACCTTACACAGTTTGCCATCGACAATGGCACCAACCTCAAGATGCTCAAGCATTTCAATCCGTGGCTTCGAACCAATACGCTTCCAAACCAGTCGCGTAAGGAATTTGAGATTGAACTGCCGAAGAAAGGCATAAGACCCTGCAAAACGACTAAGTGATGAAGAATGATGATGAGAAGATTGAAGTCAGGGGCGCAAGGATTCACAACCTAAAGAACCTTGATGTCGACATTCCGCAGCATAAGCTCACCGTTGTCACTGGATTGAGCGGTTGCGGAAAGTCATCGCTTGCCTTCGATACAATATACGCCGAAGGACAACGCCGCTACATGGAAACATTTTCGGCATACGCACGGCAATTTATCGGCAGCATGGAACGCCCCGATGTTGACCAGATTACAGGACTTAGTCCAGTCATCGCCATCGAGCAGAAGACTACCGTAAAGAATCCGCGCTCGACAGTCGGCACAATAACCGAAATTTACGACTACCTGCGTCTGCTTTTTGCCCGTGCGTCAACGGCATATTCGTATGTCACAGGCGAGAAAATGGTGAAATACAGCGACAACCAGATAGTTGACATCATAACCGAAAAGTTTGGCGGAAAATCGATTTATGTTCTCGCACCGCTTGTAAATGGCCGTAAAGGTCACTACAAGGAACTGTTCGAGAATATCCGTCGCCGCGGCTATATGACCGCCCGCATCGACGGCGAAATCACCGAAGTGGAATATAACCTCAAGCTTGACCGCTATAAGAACCATTTTATTGAGGTTGTTGTCGATAAACTCACGATAAAAAGCGACGACGACAGCCAGCGCCTGCGCAAGGCTATCGAACTTGCAATGCAACTTGGCAAAGGCATAACAATGGTTCTTGAAAAAGGCACCGACAAGCCATCGTTCTACAGTCGTTTCCTGATGTGTCCCACGAGCGGAATTTCGTACAAGGAACCTGCACCACATTCGTTTTCGTTCAACTCGCCGCAGGGAGCCTGCCCTAAGTGCAACGGACTTGGAACTATCATCGATGTTGACTTGGAAAAGCTTATTCCAAACCGTGACCTTTCGATAAACGAAGGTGCGATAACCACAATCGGCAAACGCAAGGAATCCGTTCTGTTCTGGACACTTGATGCTCTTGCCGAGAAACTTGAGTTTTCGATGAAAACGCCTATCAAGGATTTGCCCGAAGATATTCTAGACACTATCCTTTATGGCTACAACGGAAACCTCAATCTTAGACATACCCCGCTTGGCGAAGATTCCAACTATATCGTCACCTTCGACGGCGTGATAAACCGCATGAAGCACAGCAGTAGCGACGACGATTCGGACAAGGAGAACGCCAAGTTTACAAAATATGTAACCTGCCCCAAGTGCGGCGGTGCAAGGCTCAACCGCGAAGCATTGTGCTTCAGGTTTGCCGGCAAGAACATCGCCGAGCTTGCCAATATGGACTTGCCCGAACTTTACAATTTCTTCGACAACCACAATGCCGAACTTTCGGACAAGGAGCAAAAAATTGCCTACGAAATTGTAAAGGAAGTCAAGACAAGGCTGAAATTCTTGCTTGATGTAGGACTTGACTACTTGTCGCTCAACCGTCCTGCCGAAAGTCTTTCGGGTGGCGAATTGCAACGCATTAGATTGGCGACACAGATTGGTTCCCGCCTTGTAAATGTACTTTACATCCTCGACGAACCTAGCATAGGACTGCACCAGCGCGACAACCAGAAACTCATTCATTCGCTCAAGGAACTCCGCGACCGTGGCAACTCGGTAATAGTCGTCGAGCACGACCGCGATATGATTGAGAATGCCGACTACATAGTGGATATTGGTCCCGGTGCTGGTCGCAAGGGCGGACACCTTGTCTTTGCCGGCACGCCCGAAGAAATGCAAAACGCCGACACCATTACGGCAAAATATATTAGCGGCTCTTTAAAAATCAAAGTGCCGAAGGAACGCCGCCCGTTCGACAAGGACAAGTGCGTAAAACTTATTGGTGCTACTGGCAACAACTTGAAAAACATAGATGTAAGTTTCCCGACAGGCATAATGGTCTGC
Organism: Bacteroidales bacterium; assembly: GCA_017617125.1. Lineage (GTDB taxonomy): Bacteria > Bacteroidota > Bacteroidia > Bacteroidales > ML635J-15 > Bact-19. The sequence continues at coordinate 21,252 of JAFZWY010000042.1, read as the reverse complement.
GTGACAGGCGTTTCGGGAAGCGGAAAGTCAAGCCTCATAAACGGCACTCTCGTACCTATATTGAATAGGCATTTCTACCGCGCCGAAACCAGCCCTCTGCCTTACACAAAAATCGAAGGCATCGAGAACATAAACAAGATTATTGCCGTTGACCAGTCGCCAATCGGACGCACACCGCGTTCAAACCCAATGACCTACACTGGCCTTTTTACCGAAATTCGCGACCTTTTTGCAGCATTGCCAGAGGCAAAAATCAGAGGTTACAAGTCGGGGCGCTTTTCATTCAACATTGCTGGCGGACGTTGCGAAACCTGCAAGGGCGCAGGCGTGCGTACTATCGAGATGAACTTCCTGCCCGATGTTTATGTTCCGTGCGAAACTTGTGGCGGCAAACGCTACAACCGCGAAACTCTTGAAGTCAAGTTCAAGGGAAAATCGATTGCCGATGTCCTAAATATGACAATAAATATGGCTGTCGAGTTTTTCGAGAACATTCCGCAGATCTACAAGAAACTGGTCATATTGCAACAGGTAGGACTTGGCTACATAACACTCGGACAGTCATCGACAACGCTTTCGGGTGGCGAAGCTCAGCGCGTGAAACTTGCCACTGAACTTATGCGCCGAGAAACCGGCAAGACATTGTACATACTCGATGAACCGACAACCGGTCTGCATTTCGAAGACATCCAAGTTCTTATGAAGGTGCTTAATTCGTTGGTTGACAAAGGCAACAGCATGATTATCATCGAGCACAACATGGATGTTATAAAGTGTGCCGACTGGATTATCGACATGGGACCCGAAGGCGGAGAAAAAGGCGGAACCGTACTCTGCTGCGGAACACCCGAAGAGATTGCCAAGCACAAGGAAAGTTACACAGGACAATTCCTGAAAAAAGAATTAAAGCGTTAACAATGAGCATGTTTCTGAAAGACATATCAATAGTCAACTTCAAGAGCGTTGAGGAAAAGGACTTGCAGTTCTGCAGCAACATCAACTGCATAATCGGCGACAATGGCGTTGGCAAGACCAATATCCTCGATGCCATCTACCACCTTTCGATGTGCAAGAGTTACTTCACGCAGCAGGACAGGCAGTGCATACGCAACGGCGAAGACTTCTATGTTGTTCAGGGTGAATACGATATAGATGGCAAGAGTGAAAAGATCTACTGCGGACTGCATAGGGACGAGCGTCACAAGTCGTTCCGTCGCAACGGTGCCGAATACCAGCGACTTACCGACCATATTGGACTGATACCCATAGTTTTCTCGTCGCCAACCGACACCATTTTGATTTTTGACAGCGATGCAAGGCGTAAATTCGTTGATTCGATAATTTCACAGTTCGACAACATTTACTTGAAAAGCCTTGCAATGTACAAGCGTGCACTCGAGCATCGCAACACCTTGTTGCACAAGCTTCACGACGGATTTTCGGTAAACGATGCCGAGTTCGAAATCTGGGATATGCAGCTTGCCGACTATGGAACCAAGATTTATGAAAAGCGCAAGCAGTTCATCGACGAGATAATACCGATATTCCAGAAATACTACGCACAGATTTCGGGCGGACGCGAAGAAGTGAAGCTGATTTACGACTCGGAACTCAACGAAATGACTTTCGACCAGCTACTTGCATCGCACCGCGACCGCGACAGGGCAGCAAGCCACACCACTGGCGGTTCGCATCGTGACGACTTCACATTCCTGCTTGGCGACAGCAGCATAAGGCAGTGCGGTTCGCAGGGACAGCAAAAAACTTACCTTATCAGCCTCAAGTTCGCGCAGTTCGACTACATACAGCGCAAGGTCGGACAAAAGCCCATTCTGCTCCTTGATGATATTTTCGACAAGCTCGACCCCAAGCGCGTGAAAGTTATCTCGCAGATGGTATCAAGCGACGAGTTTGGTCAGATTTTCATTACCGACACCAGCTACGACCGTATGCCCAATATGCTTGCCGATTTGGACATAGAACATACATTGTATAGGATTGAACCTTAATTTATCAACATGAAAGCAACATACCTTATAATATTATTACCATTTATGCTGATTGCCAGCTTGTGTTCGGCGCAAAGTGACAAGAACGCAAAGCTAATCGAAGGCACCTGGCAGCTTGACTCGTTGTACATTGGAGGGCAACAACTTCCCGAGCCATTGATGAGGAAAATTTACGAAAAGATGAACGAGTCGAAGCAATACACTACATATTATTTCGGCGAAGACGGCAAATATGTAAATGCTACAAAGACCAAAACCACCGAGGGAGAATGGGAACTTTCGCAGTCGGGAGATACACTGAGGCTTATCCTTCCCGACAAGACCATAATAAACAAAATTCTGCACATCAGCGAAGACAGCCTTGCCATCGAACCGCAAGACGAAACCAAGGAAGTTGAGAACGGAAAAATATTTATGGTAAGACAAAAAAATGACGGAAACCAGCTCGCCCCCTGAGCTTCGCTTGCTGAGCTTGTCGAAGCACCGAAGGGGCGATGGTAGAAAAAAAAATCGTAACAGATGCTGAAACAAGTTCAGCATGACATAATAGAGAAAGAATCGTAATTCGTAAATCTAAAATCGTAAATCACTTATATGAATCCAGTTATAGCAGTCGATTTTGACGGAACAATAGTCACCCACCGCTATCCCGAGATAGGCACCGTGATAGACGGAGCATTCGAGACATTGAAAGACCTGAAGCGCCATGGCTTTACCCTAATCCTGTGGACTGTCCGCGATGGAGAACTGCTCGACGAAGCCGTGGAGTTCTGCAAACAGCACGGACTTACATTCTACGCCGTGAACAACGAGCATCCCGACGAGGTTTTCAACCCCAAGTACATGAGCCGTAAGATTGTTGCCGACATCTACATCGACGACCGAAATGTGGGTGGTTTTATAGGCTGGGACAAAATCCGCGAACTGCTAATTCCGCAGACACTCAACAAGGACGAAAATATCGAAGAAGATGAATACGATGACTTTCCTCCCGAAGAAGAGCCTAAACGTAAGTGGTGGCAGAGAAAATAATAATTTCTACTGCTGAACATCAAATCTTAGTCCGTTCCACTTTACAATTATTTCTTTCTTGCCTTCGGGACGGTTGTTAATGACTGCTGTGATATCTTTGCCTACGCGCGGAAGACTGTAGGTTACAACCGGATATTCGTTCCACCAATTGTTGTATTGCTCCTCGGTTATAGGCTCGCGCTCATCAGTTAGATAATTGATAAGGAAATATTCGCCCTTGTCAACACTTACACCAAGAGCTTCCATTCCAGTCTTTATATCTATGCCCATACCTTCTCTATAAGCATAGGTCATCTTGTGCGTGGCATTGTTGTATATGCCGAAAGTAACACCGCTATACTCCGTTTCTATGGCTCTGTTGCCCTGAAACATTTGCACCGACTCAGCAAAAATCTTGTGATTACCGTCGGAACTGTTCCAATAGCACATCTCCACGAGTATTCTATTGCCTTCGGGGCTGTATTCGTCGGGCGGATATACCTTTTCGAAACTTGCAAAACCATTTTTAGAGTCAAGCGTAACCTTTTCGGTCTTGTCCAACGGCTCGTTCTTTAGGTATCTGTGCCACAAGTCCGACAAGTACCCATTCAGTTCATCCTCCGATTCTTCACCCAAATAGGCATTGATAAAATCGTTTATTATAGGCTTCTGTCCCTGATATTTAACGGTTACTGCGTATGCGTATTCTTCGTTTTCCTCCGGATAAGGATTTGTCTGTGCGAAAGTGCCAAAAGCCGCTAAACTAAGCATGGCAACGCATAGAATATGTCTCATTGTTTTCATACTTTATATTGTTTAAAATTCATATTATCAGGTTAACTTTCCAAAATATCCCTTATAATCGGAACAAGATACTCGAACTTTACAAAACGGTGTGTTACATTGTCGAACTCGTGGATTGTAAAGCCTCTGAACTGTTCCTTCAGCGAATAGTAGCTACCGAGAAGTTCATCGTCCTTGGCGAGCGCAAAAGTCAGTTTCTCCCTGTCGAAATGCACATCATTGAATGGTCCTGTAATGAAACCCTGATATGCATCAAATGCTTCCTGCGAAAGGTAATGCTTTGTTTCGGTGGCATAGTTGATTAGCTCAACACCCACAAATTGCCTAAGCGATTCGTTTGGACGCGAAGCGGGGTTTATTGCTAGTGCCTTCAGTCCGCATAATGCCGACATATACATAGTCATCATACCGCCGAGGCTTGTTCCCACAATCATTTTAATGTCATGAGTATCAATTTCGTGCTTAAGTTGTGCAATAAGAGCATCGGGAGACTGCGTATAGTAGTCGAGAGTTGGCGAAACTATTTGGTAATCGGGGAAATACTCGATTAACTTCATTGCTTTCCAGGCGTTTCCCGCCGAATTGAAGCCGTGTATGTATAGTATCGACTGCATATTATAAAACTGGTTCTTCGTATTCTTCTGTTTCTATCGGAGCCTCCCTATTGTCGGTACGGATAATCCTTTCCTCGGGATGTTCCTGCCGCCAATCGTCGCCATATTCGTGACCGCAATGCTTGCAGAACTTGGCATCGTTGTCGTATTCGTACTCGTGGCATTGCGGACAAATCCTGAAAGTTTCACGGTGTTTCTTGTAGTTCTTTGCCATCGAAGCCGAGACAATACCCGTTGGCACTGCAATTATAGTGTAACCCATCAGCATCACGAAAGCCGAAAGGAAGCGCCCCAGCCCTGTTGTTGGCGTAATGTCGCCGTAGCCTACAGTAGTCATAGTCACAATTGCCCAATATATGCTTGTGAATATGTTGCTGAAAGCCGTATTTTTCCCACCTTCAATCATATACATAACAGTTCCCATCGAGATTACAAGAATAAGAACGAATAGGAAAAATACGATAATCTTCTTGCTGCTGTCCTTTAATGCCAACATCAGGAAACGACCTTCGTCGAGGAAGTTGAAAAGCTTGAAAACACGGAAAACCCTTATCAGCCTGAATGCCCTTATTGCAAGCATATAGCGCGCTCCTCCGAAAATGAAGCTGATATATACAGGCAAAGTTGACACCAAATCGACAATTCCGTAGAAACTGAATATGTATTTCAACGGTTTGGGCGAACAATAAACACGGGCAAGGTACTCGAATGTGAAGAATGCAGTGAAAATGTATTCAAGAACAATGAATAATATTTTCCAAGCCCGAGGTATCCCAGCGCTTTCTATCATCAGCACCACGATGCTGGCGACGATCATAATCATCAGCACGATGTCGAACATCTTACCAGCCTTGGTTTCGGAACCAAAGATTATCTCGTAAAGTTTGTCCTTCAACTGCTGGTTATGCCAGAACTTCACAAGGAAGCTTTCCTTCCAGCGTGCCAAGAATCGTTTTTTTGGTTGCTTTTCCTCCATCGGACTACTTAAGCGGAATTTTCTTTATTCGGCGTTCGTGTCTGCCGCCTTCAAACTCGGTTTTCAAGAAAGTTTCGGCTATTTCTACTGCCAGTTCCTTCGAAATGAAACGGGCTGGCATTCCACAAATGTTGGCATCGTTGTGCTGACGAGCCAGAGCGGCGATTTCGACATCCCAGCACAATGCACAGCGTACACCTTGATGCTTGTTGGCAGTCATACTGATGCCGTTGCCGGTTCCGCAGATTGCAAAACCTATGCACTCACCAGCCTCAACAGCTGCTGCAAGCGGATGTGCAAAATCTGGATAGTCGCAACTTTCGGCAGAATTTGTTCCGAAATCCTTTACTTCGTAACCCTTCTGCTTCATATATTCCATAAGGAAAGTCTTCAATTCAAATCCTGCATGGTCGCAGGCAAAACCTATACACTTCATTCGTCAAATTTTAGATTGCAAAGATAGTCAAAAAAAACGGTCGGAGAAAATCCGACCGCTAATATTTTTTGAAGAACTACGCTTATTTGGCTGCTGCCGTTGTGAAACTCCTTACTTCGCCATACACCTCTTGATCTACTCCGGCCTTTGTGTATTGTACACATGCCTTATAATAGTAGGTTGTCGAAGGTGTAAGATTGTTGGCGGGAATTTCGTATGCACTAGCTGCGCTACCGGCACCACCCGACCAATCCTGATTGGTTGTTGCAGGAGTAAAGTCAGATGTTGTACTCCAATAAAATCCCTTATTGTTGATATTGTTTCCGTTTGCTGTAATCTGAGCTTTCAGACGAGCCGAAGTCGATGTAACATTTTCAGCCTCCAAAGTGGTGACTACCGGTGCTTCGAATTCGGTAGTAGCGAAAGCCTTGCTTTCTCCATAAAGGACAATTGTGGAATCCTGTGCCTGAATAAATGCACGGCAGTAATAAGTTGTACTTGGTGCTAGGCTGACAACTGCCGAGAACGGAGATGCAGTGCTCGTGGAATAGATTATCGATGAATTCGAATAGTCGCCAAAACGGCTATACTGGAAACCGACCTTTTCGATATCGAAATTCTCGTTGTTTACATAGCTACCCTTGAAAGTAACATTTTCGGGAGAAGCTACTTCTGGCTGCATCGTCTCTACGGTAATTTCCAAATCGAAAGTTACAAACTCCATAATGTCACCGACATCCAAATCGTCATCGCCCTTGGCGTATGCCTGATAATAATATTTTGTATTTGGCAGCAATCCGCTGATACTAGCCTGGAAATCGCCCTTTCTACCAGGACCGCATTTTACTTCTTCATGATTTGCCAGGTTCTTCGATGTGCTGTAGAAGAATCCACGCTCATCAAGTTCCGAACCAGCATCCGATACTATCTGTCCCTTAAGGGTGACACTTGTTGCACCAAGATTCGAATACTGCAATGTCTTTACCGACACAACCTTCATGAATCTGTCGCATCCCGAAAGGATTACCAATGCCATAACAGCAATCAACGAACAAAAAACTATAGATCTTTTCATATAATCAATTTTATAAAATTCAACATCACAAAGATAACACTATTAAACAAGCAGACAAAATTTTTTTAGAAAACAAGAAGGCTAAAAAACAATGGGCTATAAGGCGCAAAGAAGAGAAGGCTAAAAGTCCAACAGACTAACAGAATGCATTTGCCCCCCATCTTTAAGGCCATTAAGGCCTTTAAAGACCTTAAGGCATGTGGGGGGGGCATGCCTTCGCGCCAGTTAGCCTTTCAGCCTTCAAGCACTCAAAAACTTGAACGTGAAACATGAAACCAGAAACGTGAAACATAGAAACAAAAAAAACATTATCTTTGCACTCCAATAAAACGAAACAAGAAAATGTCTGAAAATACACAGGACAAGGAACTTATAAAGGAAGTCACTCAATCGGAATACAAGTACGGATTCGTTTCCGACATCGAAGCCGACGAAATTCCCGTCGGTCTTAACGAAGATACGGTACGACTGATTTCCAAAAAGAAAGGTGAACCCGAATGGCTTCTAGAATTCCGTCTCAACGCTTTTGAGAAGTGGAAAAACATGGAACAGCCCAACTGGGGACACCTCGACATTCCACCAATCGACTACCAGAGCATAATATACTACTCGGCACCTAAGCAGAAGAAAAAACTCAACTCGCTCGACGAAATCGACCCCGAAATCAAGAATACTTTCGACAGGCTCGGCATTCCGCTCGACGAACAGAAACGACTCTCGGGCGTTGCTTTCGATGCTGTCATGGACAGTGTTTCTGTAAAGACAACTTTCCAGGAACGCCTTGCCGAAGACGGAATCATCTTCTGCTCGTTCAGCGAGGCTGTGAAAAACCACCCCGACCTCGTTCGCAAGTACATGGGCAAGGTGGTACCTTCGGGCGACAACTATTTTGCAGCCCTCAACTCGGCGGTATTCAGCGACGGTTCGTTCTGCTACATTCCAAAGGGTGTGCGCTGCCCAATTGAACTTTCGACCTACTTCCGCATAAACGCAAGCAACACCGGTCAGTTTGAACGCACACTGATAGTTGCCGATGAAGGCGCGTATGTAAGCTACATGGAAGGCTGCACCGCCCCGCAACGCGACGAAAACCAGTTGCACGCCGCAATAGTGGAAATTATTGCCGAAAACGATGCCGAAGTCAAGTACTCTACCGTACAAAACTGGTACCCAGGCAACAAGGAAGGCAAAGGCGGCATATACAACTTTGTAACCAAGCGTGGACTTTGCAACGGAAAGAACTCAAAAATCAGCTGGGCGCAGGTGGAAACCGGTTCGGCAATCACTTGGAAATACCCGAGCACAGTGCTCAAGGGCGACAATTCGGTATCGGAATTCTATTCGGTAGCCGTTACCAACAACTTCCAGCAGGCCGACACAGGTTCGAAGATGATTCACATCGGAAAAAACACCAGCAGTACGATAGTATCAAAAGGTATATCGGCTGGACGAAGCCAGAACTCGTACCGAGGAATGGTGATGATTGGCAAGAACGCCGACAACGCCCGCAACTTCTCGCAGTGTGACTCGCTGCTCATGGGCGACAAGTGCGGAGCTCACACCTTCCCCACCCTCGATGTGAACAACGAAACTGCAATAGTTGAACACGAAGCAACAACATCAAAAATCAGCGAAGACCAGATTTTCTACTGCAACCAGCGTGGCATCTCCACCGAAACCGCTATCGGTCTGATAGTTAACGGATATGCTAAGGAGGTAATAAGCCGTCTGCCAATGGAATTTGCTGTAGAAGCCCAGAAACTGCTGCAAATAAGTCTGGAGGGAAGCGTAGGATAAAAAACTGTATGGACGTGGAAAGACAAAACGACATAATATCCCTGCTCACAGTAAAACGCTTCAACGTTAGACTGATGACCGCATATCTGCAAAACAACAAGCAGAGAATCGGTGATTTTGTCGTTTATTCTCTCGAAAACGAGGCCTTTTCGTGGCGTGCAAGCTGGGTTTTGTGCAAATACGCGGAGAAAAACGCCGCCGACATACAGCCATACGCACAAATGATTGCAGAAAACCTACCCAACATCACAAAGCACGGACATATCCGCGAAACTCTCAAGATACTATGCCATCTGCAACTCGATGAAAAGCACACCTGCGACATTCTGGACTTCTGCTTCAGATGCGTAAAGAACAACAAGTTGCAGTCATCCACAAAATCTGCCGCTTTCGACTTCATTCTGAAGGTCGGACAATCCTACCCCGAACTGCAATCGGAAGCACAGGCAATCTTCAGCGACACCAAGGACTACTATCCTCACGGAATCCGCAAATCAATATCTGTAAAGACGATGCGAGCATCGTCTCTTAGTAACAACGAAAAAATCATATCACTATGCTAACTATAAAGAACCTACACGCCGAAATCAACGGCAAAGAAATACTCAAAGGCATAAACCTCGAAATAAAGGCTGGTGAAGTCCATGCCATAATGGGACCTAACGGCTCTGGAAAATCGACCTTGTCAGCTGTCCTCACAGGAAACGAGAACTACAAGGTTACCGAAGGCGAAGTTATCTTCAAAGGTCGCAATCTACTCGAAATGAGCGTAGAACAGCGCGCTAAGGAAGGTATCTTCCTAAGTTTCCAGTACCCGGTTGAAATCCCAGGTGTAAGCATGATAAACTTCATGAAGACCGCCATAAACGAGCAGCGCAAATACCGCGGTTTGCCAGAATTGACCGCATCGGAATTCCTGAAATACACTCGCGAAATGAAGGAGTTCGTCGAACTGAAGGACGACCTTGCAAACCGTCAGGTGAATGTTGGATTCTCGGGCGGTGAAAAGAAGCGCAACGAAATCTTCCAGATGGCAATGCTCCGTCCCTGCCTGTCGATTCTCGATGAAACCGACTCTGGCCTCGACATCGATGCTCTTAGAATAGTTGCCAACGGAGTAAACAAGCTCAAGACTCCCGAAACTTCGTGTATAGTCATCACCCACTACCAGAGGCTTCTCGACTTCATCGTACCCGATGTTGTTCACATCCTCTACAACGGACGCATCGTGAAGACCGCCGGCAAGGAACTGGCTCTCGAACTCGAAGAAAAGGGATATGGTTGGATTAAGGAACAAATGGGCGAATAATTTATGGACATCAAGAAAAAATATATCGACATTTTTGAAAGTTGCGCCGAACAGTTCCGCAAGTCCGACACCGATTTCGTGTTCGCGAAGCGCAACGAAGCTTTTGAAGCATTCAAAAGCAACGGACTTCCGTCTGCCAAGACCGAAAACTACCGCAACCTCAATGTCAACGACATTTTCAGCACCGAGTTCGGAAGCATAATGCAGACGAAGACCAACATCGACCTCAACGAATATTTCAAGTGCGAAGTCGAAAATATGGATGCTGATGTAATACTGCTGTCGAACGGCAAGTATTACGACAACAACAAGGCTGTGGACGGCAAAATTATCATCTGCAGCATGAAGGAGGCTCAGCAGAAGCACCGCGAAATTTTCGAGAAATACTACAACCGAAGCGCATCCACTTTCGGCGACGGATTCGTGAACCTCAGCACAATGCTTGCCGACGATGGACTTTTCGTCTATGTTCCAAAGAACACCCACGCCGAAAAGACCTTGCAGATAATAAATCTCACTCACGGCTTCGGCAACAAGAACATCATCAAGCGCAACCTGATTGTACTGGACGAAAATTCGTCGCTGTCGGTAGTTGTCTGCGACCACACGCTCAACAGCAGCAGCAACTTCGTAATTGACACTACCGAATCGTTTGTCGGCAACGGCTCGAAACTAACGCACTACACACTGCAAAACGAGCCTGACAAGTCGAGTCTCGTCAGCAGCCACCTTGCCGAAATAGGCGAAAATGCAAATGTAGAGTCGTTTGTACTCACACTTCACGGCGGAATCGTACGCAACAACCTGCGCGTTCGTCTCAACGGCGAGCATTCCGATGCCAACCTGCTAGGACTTTACCTCATCGACCGCCAGCAATATGTCGACAACTACACGCTAATTGAGCACCTTGTTCCCAACTGCAACAGCAACGAGCTATACAAGGGCATACTCGATGAGCAGGCACGCGGTTCGTTTATGGGAAAAATCATCGTCCACGAGGGCGCACAGAAGACGGCTGCATACCAGACCAACCGCAACCTCTGCCTTACAGGCGATGCCCGTATGACAACCAAACCACAGTTGGAAATCTATGCCGACGATGTTCAGTGCAGCCACGGCGCAACCGTTGGTCAGCTCGACGAAGATTCATTGTTCTACCTTCGCCAGCGCGGAATAAGCACCAAGGAAGCAAAGCTGATGCTTATGTTCGCCTTTGCAAACGACATTCTGATGAATATGCACATCGAACCGCTCAAGGAACGCATCTCGAACATGATAAATTCTCGTCTGCGTGGCGAACTTTCAGAATGCAGCAACTGTCTGCTCAACTGCGAAGGCGGCAACTGCAAAGCATAACACATTGCAAAAAACAAAAAAACGCTTCGGAAACCCGAGGCGTTTTTTTATATATGACAAACACTTGTCTATGCCATATTTTCGTTATTCTGCAATGCTATATTCCAACGCATCAATGTGGAAGAACGACAAATATGCCTTGCCTTCCTTCGCTTCGCGTTCTGCTATTTTTGTACGGAAATCGGCAATTCTCTTTTCTGTCGTGTTGGCTTCATCGCTTTCGTTGCGAGCCTTCTTTTCGGTTGAGCAACCAGCCTCACCATCACCGTGCTGTTCCATATTAGCAAGTTCCTCTTCCCACTGCTTCAGGTATTCCTCGTCGATGCGTTCTTCCCTGACAATACCTTTTACTGAAACATTATGCTCTATGCATTCCTGCTTGAAAGGTTCGCCAAGTTCCATACTCTCTACGCGCAACATCTTTGTGTCGTCGCTGCCCATAAGGAACATCTTGCGTCCACTGTGACTGCAAATATGAGCGCAAAGGCCCTCAACAGTTATAGTATCGCCAACATGATTCTCCGCCTCGACCAAAGCCTCATCAACTTTCATTACCTTCGCAGACTGAGATTCCTCATTTTCTGTTTTCTTGTTACCATTGCACGAAAACAATGCAAATGCCAAAACCATTACGGTTAAAAATCCAAATATTCTCTTCATATCAACTTATAAATTTTCAAAATTGCGTCACAAAATTACAACAATTATTTGAAGGCAGCTCATTTATAGCAACAAAAAAGGCTCGCAAATGCGAGCCTTTTATAATTTGGAGTTGAAATTATCTATTAGATAACACCCTGAGCCATCATAGCCTTTGCAACTCTCATGAAACCAGCGATATTAGCACCCTTTACGTAGTTGATCTTACCGCCTTTTTCCTTACCATATTCAACACACATGTCGAAGATGTCGTTCATGATCTTGTGCAACTTTTCATCAACTTCCTTAGCAGTCCAGTTGATGTGACCAGCGTTCTGGCAGATTTCGAGACCTGAAGTAGCAACACCACCTGCGTTTACAGCCTTACCTGGTGCAAATGGAATACCCTTTGCCTGGAAAGTAGCGATAGCTGCTGGCTGGCAACCCATGTTGGAGATTTCAGCAACATACTTAACACCGTTCTTGATCAACATCTTAGCGTCTTCTTCGCTCAATTCGTTCTGGAATGCTGACGGGCAAGCGATATCGCACTTAATTGACCATGATTTTGCCTTAGCAGTGAACTTAGCTTCCTTCGGGAACTTAACAGCCATGTCTTCTACCTTGTTGCGGTTCGAAGCACGCATATCAAGCATATAGTCGATCATTTCCTTAGTGATACCGTTCTTGATTTCGCAAACGCCATCAGGACCAGAAATAGCAACTACCTTTGCACCGAGTTCTACAGCCTTAGTTGCAGCACCCCATGCTACGTTACCGAAACCTGAGAAAGCAATCTTCTTGCCTTCCATCTTGTCCTTATTCTGCTTTACCATTCTTTCAACATAGTACATTGCGCCGAAACCTGTAGCTTCTGGACGGATCAAAGAACCACCCCAGCCATAGCTCTTACCTGTCAAAGCGCCTGTGCTGTGTTCGCGAGCCAATTTCTTGTATGCACCGTAGAGGTAACCTATTTCACGGCCACCAACACCTACGTCACCTGCAGGTGAATCCTGGTCAGCACCGATATTTCTCCAGAGTTCGTACATGAAAGCCTGGCAGAAACGCATGATTTCAGCATCTGACTTTCCTGTTGGATCGAAGTCTGCACCACCCTTTGCACCACCTAATGGAAGGTTAGTCAAAGAGTTCTTGAATATCTGTTCGAAACCTAAGAATTTCAACATTGATTCGTTAACTGCCGGATGGAAACGGAGACCACCTTTGTACGGGCCTAATGCTGAGTTGAACTGTACACGGTAACCGATATTGTTCTGAACCCTCTTCTTGTCGTCAACCCAAGTAACTCTGAACTTAAAGATGCGGTCTGGTTCTACCAAACGTTCAACGATCTTTGCCTGTTCGAATTCAGGATGCTGGTTGTAAACTTCTTCGATGGTTTCCAATACTTCCTGTACTGCTTGCAAATACTCTTTTTCTCCCGGGTGTTTCTTCTTCAAACCCGACATGATACTTTGTACTTTCATAATATTTACTTTTAAAGTTTAAATTAGTTTTTAAATTTTTGTGACCCAAAGTTAATGCTTTACTTTCAGACCGAATTACAAAAACACGATTTTATATCATATTTTTATCAAATTAAAATCAGAATAATTATTGATATTTATCAATTTTGCTTATTTTTGCACCGCAATTGAAATAAAACAGATTTATTTACATATCAATTTAGATATTAAACGATTATACAATGAAAACATTCTCGCCAGACGACGAAAACAACAAAAAATTGGTCGATTTTTTGAAAAAATTGGGTCTAAACAGCACCGAAATAAAAATTGTCACAAGCACCGAAATTGAGTTCAAAAAAGGAGAAAATGTGTGCAAACAAGGCTCATTTGCATCATATATTATGATTTTGAAGGAAGGATGGCTGAAATCGTATATCGAGAATATTCATTTTAAGAATACCATTTTCAAAATTACCAAACCTTTCAGCATAATCGGATTGTCGTGCCTCTATGGCGACAACCACTATCACTTTGGCTGTCAAGCACTAATGCCTTCTAAAGTATGTTTGGTAGAACGCGCTGTCTTCGACAATATTATTAAAGGTAACAACAAATTTGCCTCCGAAATCATAAAGATGTACTCGAATTCGCTTCAGAATCTCTACGACCGCCTCAACAGCATTTCGAACAAGCAGTCGCTAAGCAGAGTCTGCGATTCACTAATTTACCTGTCGGAAAAGATTTTCGAGAGCGAAACCATCTCCCCTATCGTCACCCGCCGCGACATTGCCGAACTATCGGGACTTGCCACTGAAAACATTGTGCGCGTACTCGCCGAACTTAAAACGGCAAATGCTATCGCAATAGACAAGAAGGAAATCACAATATTGGACATGGATATGCTGAAGAGATTCAGTTGCTTTGGATAAAGTAATGGCTACGCCGTTTTTTATGCCTGCGGCGTTTCTGGGTTTCAAATTTCTGGTTTCTGGTTTCTGGTTTCAATGGCTACGCCATTTATGGTTTCACGTTTAAGGTTCAAAGATTTTAAGATTTGATACAACTAGAAACTTAGAAACATAGAAACCTTCAAACCTAGAAACCATCAAAAATAGAAAAGGCTGCTCTCGGGCAGCCTTTTCTATTTTTTTTAATTGCTTTGCTTATTCAACTACAATCTGACCAACATAAACCTTGTCAGCATTTATGATTCTTACAAAGTAAGTACCAGCATTGAGGTTGTGGTTGAAATTCATTGTTTCTCCATTTGCAACGTTGATATCGCGAGTTTCAACAACTGCACCGCGAGCGTCGATGAGCTGGTAGGTTGCATCACCTTCGATGTTGCTGAAGTCGATGCTGAACATACCGTTGTTCGGGTTCGGGTAGATACCCATTACCGAAAGAGATTCTTCGTCGATCGAATTTGTCATGAACGAAATCTTTATTTCATGGTCGGTCTGTACATTTTCAAAAGTAATCTCGCTGATCTGGCTATTGGTTATTGTATTTCCATCAATTGTGAACTGCGAAACATGGAATCCTTCGTTAGGTGTTACGACAAGGGTAACATCGGTTCCTTCTATAACCGAAGTATCGGCAGGAGAAACGGTTCCACCTGCTGTTTCAATATCAACATGGATATGGTAGTAAGTCCTTATATCTTTGTACCTGACAGTTATTGTGTAATTTTCCGAAATATTGGTAAGCGGATACACATTATTGGTTATGTAGCCAGTTCCTTCAACCGGATATCTAACAATGCCGTTTACTTTTACAGTATCCAAGGCGTATCCTTCGTCTGGAATAAAAGTAACATCATAGCTGGAACCTGCGTTGACAGTGATTTCTCCGTCGGGATCTACTGTTCCGTGTCCGCCTAATACGGTTGCTGTAATTGTATAAGTAACAGCAGGAATTTCCTCGAAAGTTGCAGCAATTGTGTGGTCAGCTGTTACGTTTGTGAAAGTGTATACGTCGTTTTCAAGGTCGTCGATTGCTTCAACGCCATCGACAAGGACACTTGCAATGCGGTAGCCGCTGGTTGCCGAAATCTGGAACTGCTGATCTTCGCCATCGGTTACTGTCACATTACCGTCCGGTGAGATAGTTCCGTTTTCGCCTGCGCTTGCTACTATTGTATGGGTAACTGGTATAAGTTCAAACGTTACTGAAAGAGTATGAGCTGCCGTAACAGGCTCGAATGTGTATGTATAACCGCCCAACTGCACCGGCGTAAGAGAGATTGCATTTTCATCTACTGTGAGAGTTGCTATCTGATAATTTGTAGCAGGTGTGATTACAAATTCTGGAGTATCGCCTTCATATACTGCGACATGCTCGGATGCCAATGCATCGTTATAATAAACGTTACCATTTTCACCTACTACTACTGTTATTAGATAGGTAGGTATTTCTTCGAATGTTACGTCAATTGTGTGGTCTGCTGTTACATTTTCGAATGTGTAGAAGAATACGCCGTCGCCAGCGACAATATTTTCGGTAACATTAGCAGCATCAACAATTACGCTTGCAATCTGGTAGCCACCTTCGGGAGTAATTGTGAACGCCTGGGTCTCTCCATCGGTTACTTCTACATCTCCGCTCGGAGAAATAGTACCGTGTTCGCCTGCACTTGCTACTATTGTATGAGCACTCATGACTACCGGAAGGCAAATCAGTGATAACAACACAAGCACATTAAAAAATATTTTCTTCATATTAACAATCATCCAGTTATATGCCATCGGACCCTTCGGCTTAAAATACAATATTCGCCTTAAAATTCATTTTAAATTTGATTGCAAAGATAAATATTTTTTTGCTTGCAAACAGCACTATTCACAAATAAAAATATACAATCCAAAAGTCCCACAACCTGACATAGTTAGCTATTTTCACAAAAAGAAAGACTGCCCATACTGACAGTCTTTGCTCTTTGGATGAATCAACTATTATTTATTCAACAACAATCTGTTCTATATAAATCTTACCGCCGCTGATAATCCTTACAAAGTAAGTTCCGGCATTAAGGTTATGGTTAAATATCATTGTTTCGCCATTTGCTACGTTGATGTCGCGAGTTTCAACCATAGCACCGCGAGCGTCGATGAGCTGGTAGGTTGCATCTCCTTCGATATTGCTGCAGTCGATGCTGAAAGTACCATTGTTGGGATTCGGATAAACTACCATAGACCCAGCTTTGGACATATTAACCGAACTTACAAAGACGAATGTTACAGCAAGAGTGTGGTTTGCATTTACAGGCTCGAATGTATATGTGAAAGATTGGTTTTCGGGGAATTCTCCGCTTACCTCAACTTCTTCGTCATCAATAGTAAGTGTTCCTATAATATACCTGTCTCCATTTGTTGTAGTATAACCGACGATTTCGAATGATGGAGTTGCTCCTTCCTGCACCGTAACAGTTTCATTGTCTTGTAGTTCTGTACCATTGTAAGTTACAGAGCCATATTCCTCTTTACTAATAGTAATAGTATAGGTAGGTATTGCTTCGAAGGTTGCTGCAATAGTGTGGTTTGCATTTACGTTTGTGAAAGTGTAAACGCCATCAACAAGCTGGTCAATCGCCTCTGTATCGTCGACCAAGACACTTGTTAAACGATAGTCGGAGTTTGCTGTAATTGTAAACGATTGGCTTGTAGTTTCGTAAACAATAACATCACCTGCTGGAGAAATGCTTCCACCCTCACTAGCTGTTGCAGTGATGGTGTAGCCATACGGCAAAGTTGTGAATGTGTTTACTGCTGTCCAATTATCGTCGTTGCCGCCACAAATACCATTAATCTGATAGTAATATGTAGTATTTGAAGGCAAACCCGTCAACACAAAAGGCGAAGTGGCATAAGTCACCTCCGTCCAATCCAAAGTTTCTATTGTTGCCACTACTGCAATATCATCCAAATTGAAATAGAACATATTCGAACTATTGAAATGGCGTATTGCAACATATACCGTCTGTCCTGCATATGCGGTAAGGTCGGTGTTCTTTTCTCCCCATGCTCCCTGGGTTCTGTGAGAACCTCCTGCAGCATTCAAATCCTCCTCCCACAGCAATGTGAAAGCATCGAGATCGGCAGTAGTGGTTGAAATGTAAACGCCATAATGTTCGCTAGGATATGCAACGTCCTGTGCATTAACATAGAATCTGAAATTGATGCTTTCGGCATTTTCGGGCAATGCAACAGCAGGAGTAATAAGCCAGTTGTCGGGGGTAAGCGTACCTGCCGTAAAATCGAAGCTTTGCGAAGTGAGCATATCGCCACCGCTATGTGCCACATAACCCGACATCAGCTCCGACGACAATCCCCATGTGAATCCGTCGCCATCGGCATCAACAATAGTCCATTCGTCGGAAATGCCGTTTTCGAAACTTTCCGACAACAAATTCTGGGTTCGGGAATCCCTGTAACGCAATACATAGCTGTCGTTGAGTCCCACCCATGTTATACTTGCAGAATTCACCGTGGTTTCCGCGTTGAGGTATGAAGGTGTAGGGCAAACTGCTTCCGTAGTAAACGTGTTTGTTTCTGTCCAGTTGTCGTTAATGTTTCCGCAAATTCCGTTAACCTGATATTCGTAGGTAGTTCCAGGTATCAATCCGGTCAATTCTACAATAGTATCGGTTGTAGTTAGCACAGTCCAAAAATTATCACTATATGTTACACTTAGACTAATGTCGTCAATATCTAGGTCGAACATATCATAGCAATTGAAATGGCGAATTGCTATATAAACGGTCCGCCCTGCGTATGCGGTAAGATCGGTATTCTTTTCGCCCCATGCGCCAGGATCTCCTCTGTGAGAACCGCCCTCGGCTGTCATATTTTCCTCCCACAGCAATGTGAATGCAGCCGTATCAACCGTAGTTGTCGAAATATAAACTCCATAGTGTTCTTCGGCGAACGCAGAATCTTGAGCATTTGCATAAAACTTAAGATTAATGTTTTCTACTCCCTGCGGCAATGCGACAGCAGGAGTTATTAGCCAGTTGTCGGGAGTAAGCCCGCCATCCGAAAAGTTGTAACTTGCAGAAGAAATACAATTATTTCCACTATGACCACTGAATCCAGCAGCTACCCTCCAAGTGTATCCGTCACCGTCTGCGTCAATATTTGTCCATCCTTCAGGAATACCATTTTCAAATCCTTCGGAGAATAAAACCTGCGAAAGATCGTCGGATAGTTCTCTTCTATAGCGTATCTCATAGCTTTCATTATGGCCTATCCAGCTAACAGTCGCAGTGGTTTCCGAAATATCGCTTGACTGCAAATCTTCAGGAACTCTACAGTACGAACAACTTACATTATAAGTTACTGGAGAAGACATAGCTCCCGAACCCGAGAAAATTTCCTCACCGTTTATACCGTATACGACATAAGAACATTCACTATCATAACTACCGGGAACCCACTCGAAAACAATTTCTTCACCATTAATAACTGGAAGTTCATAGGTTTGGACCTCGTTTGGCCCTGCATTCGAGGTATTTGAAAAAGCTCCCAGTTCCTCGTTAGTTAAAGCATCTTTTACACTAATGGCAGCGCCATTCCAACTATCGCCATAGCTATCGGTAAGTTCTAAATGTATTTTGCACAAATTCTCATAAGTTTCAAAAGAAACTGCCTCAGACCACTTACTTGCGCCATTTTCGCCACCGCAAACCGCACGCACCTTTACCGAATAAGAAGTTGCCCCGTCCAAACCATTCAACACATACTGATTAGTATTTACATCTATCAGATTATCCACATCATCGTTTATACATATCTGCCAAGAAGTTTCGTCAGCACCTGGTGTCCACGAAACAACAGCAGTACGATCTGTCACATTGGATACTGTAAATTCGGTAGGTTTAGCACAAAGTCCGGCATCTATTACCTTAAAATTATCCATATAGGTAGACGTACAATACTGGCTTTCCCCTCGTAAAATAATGTAACATGGACCAGTATAAATAGGAATACTCAACTCGTAGGTATACCAACCGACCTCAGCTTCAGCAGGGATTTCTCCATTTGCTTCATTGTATTGACGAGGAATAAAAGCCAATTCAGTAGCACCTTCGATTTGTCCATCAACACTTGTAAAAATCCTAATACCTTCGTAAGAATAATATGAGTTATATGTACTATTGCTGCGCTGCACATCTAAAACAAACTTATGTGCAATTCCGCCGAGATCCATTTCAGGTAGAACAAGTTTTGTAAGAGTCCCTACTGACATATCGGGCAACATCAACCGATGGCTTGATACTTTGAAAATCTGATCTCCAGAACCGGAGATATGTTCATTTACCCAACATGACTTTGTAAAATTACCAGATTCATAAGAATTAAAATTCTCTATCCATGGGAATGTTGTAACTAAACAACTTAAAGTTCTAAACGTAGTCTTTACCCAACGGCTTTCACCGACTTCACCGCAGACAGATTTTACATATACATCGTATGAAGTATTATCGGCAAGTCCTGTTAAGCTATATGTTGTTTCTGTGAGGTCGACAGACGTGCCCTCAGTTGCAACATTAAAACCGGAAACACCGTACTTTAGAACCCAAGCAGTCTCATCTCCGCCAGCAGTCCATGATAGTGTTGCGCTAGTGTAACCCACATTGCTTACAGCAAGCTCTGTAGGCTTTGTACATGATCCTTCGTATGTAAAAGTTGTCTTGGGGATAAAGTTTCTTTGATTAGGTGCCACGCCTTCCAATGAGGAATAAGAATATCCCTGTATGCTAGATCCATCAACTGTTGTTCCCAAAAAAGAAACACTCTTATAATTTCCCGTTGCTGTTTGATAAAAACCAACCAACAAATTGCCTCCCCGATAAACATAATTCTCGGAAAAATCAACAGTCATTGTACTTCCTGTACCATCAAGTGTTCCTGTATAAACAATAGTTGCATTTTCAGTGCCACTATATGCACTTAGCGTAGTTGCATCTACTTCTTTCAAAAACACCTGAAAAGTACCTGTCCATGCCTCCGCTGCTGGAGAGCTCAAATAGAACTCCATTCCTGAAATAGTTCCACCGTTCATTTCGTCCAAGTCTGAAGACGGGATAATAAATTCAGCTTTCAAGTAGGCATCGCAGTAAAAACCATAAACAGGCACATAGCCATTTGTCTCCGCTCCATCGTAAACCGTCAAGGTTTCCTGTGCGACAGCTCCCATTGCCATTGCAAGCAACAATAAGATATTTAATATCAGCTTCCTCATTTTTAATTCCCCCCAGTTATATGCCATCGGAGGCTTCGGCTTTACTAATCCCAATATATTCCCGACAAAAAAATATTTTCCTCATATATATTTTTTGCCTGTGCAAAAATAATGTTTTTTTGGAAATATATAGAAAAAAGTAAAAAAAAGAATGGCTAACAGGCTGACTGGCTATAAGTAAGCATGCTTGCCTATTTGCCTAAAAAACGATAGCGCCAATGCAAAAGCATGGCGCTATCTATAGACTATTAACTCTTAACTTTTAACTCTTAACTGAATAAAAAAGTTCCACTTTTTTATTCAACAACAATCTGCTCAACGTAAACCTTGTCGGCATTGATGATTCTTACGAAGTAAGTGCCAGGAACGAGGTTGTGGTTGAATGTCATTGTTTCACCATTTGCAACGTTGATGTCACGGGTTTCGATGATAGCACCGCGAGCGTCGATGAGTTGGTAGGTTGCATCACCTTCGATGTTGCTGAAGTCGATGCTGAACATACCGTTGTTCGG
>JAFZWY010000041.1 GCA_017617125.1 Bacteroidales bacterium | reverse complement strand
TGCACTTTCTTTCGCTTGAAGCTCTCGCTGAAGCTCCTTCTTTGCCTTTCTTCTACTGTTAATTTTTCCATTGTTGACCTCTTTTTATTTTACTGTTTTAGTGAATAAAAACGGTCAACCTATTTCAGGCATTGACAGTTCGATGGTTTCACGCAATGTCCCTACATCGACTATTAACTCTTAACTTTTAACTGGCAACTGTTTTCGCATCTTGTCAGCAACAAGAAACCTGAAACTTTGAAACTAGAAACCACATTAGTCTTCCATTTTCTTTCTAAAAATTTTACGTTGCGAATATAGGAAAATTGCAGCAAGTGCAGCACCCATCACATCGGAAATTGTACACGATGCCCAAATTCCATGAAGTCCGTCTCCGCCTGCACTTTCGAAAATTAACGGCACAATGTAGCACATCGGCAACAAGAACAGCAACTGACGAGAAAGACTTGTCACAATTGCAATCCACGGCTTATCGATAGACTGGAAGAAGTTGGAATTCACAATAGTAAATGCGATGAGCGGGAACATCACCATAATGAACCGTGTGGCAGGAATTGCAATGTCGATAAGTTCATCGTCACCCGTAAATGCACGCACAAGATACCGCGGAATAGCGCAAGCCAGCGCACTTGCCAGTATGCCCATAAGCACACAAACTTTCATGGTAAGCACATACACGGCCTTGAGCCTGTCGGGATGACCTGCACCATAGTTGTAGCCGGCAATAGGCTGCATGCCTTGGCATACACCTAGTATCAGCAGCACGGTAAGCATTGCAAAGGTATTCACAATTCCGTACGCGCCTACAGCGTAGTCGCCACCGTAGCGTAAAAGCTGAGCGTTGAGTAACGCCACAACGCCTGCAGCAGTTATGTTCATAAGGAATGGGCTAAGACCTATCATTGTGATATTCCTGAATATATATCCTTTTATCGCCCAGCAATGTTTCTTGTAGCGTATGAACGAACTCGGCTTTACAAAGTGTAGAATCGAAATTATTCCTGTAGCAGCCATCGAGATTGTTGTCGCCCACGCAGCACCAGCTATACCCCAATCAAGGCCGAAAATGAATATCGGGTCGAGTATGACATTCAGAATTGCACCACCGGCAAGTATCAGCATCGACTTTATCGGATAACCCGATGCTCGAATAAGACCCGTGAGGTTGAAAGTCAATGTTGTACAGAACATTCCTGGCAAAACGATGTACATGTATTCCTTAGCATACGCCACTGTATCATCGGTGGCGCCGAACAACATCAGGATGTCGTTCATGAATATGTAACCGAACGAAACGAACAGAGCGCCAAGCATGAAGGTAAAGATAGTGCTGTTGCCAAGAATCTTCTCCGCCCAGTTAATATCCTTCTTACCAAGCACAATCGACATTCGTGCCGACGAGCCTACGCCCACCAACGAACCGAAAGCATGAATAAGGTTCATTATCGGCATGGTAATGGCAAGTCCAGCTATTGCAAGCGGTCCTACACCCTGACCAATAAATATTCTGTCGGCAATATTGTAGAGCGATGCTATAACCTGACTTATGACAGCAGGAAGAGCATACAACCATAGCAATTGTCGTATATCTCTGGTTTCTAATTCCTTAGTCTTATCAATCTGTTCCAAGTCTTTATTTTTTTGAAGGTGCAAAATTACAAAATTTATTGCGATTTTGACACCTGCGACAAACTGCAAAAAAATATTGGGATTCTATCAAAAAGGACTACTTTTGCAAAAAAAGCTGATATGGGCTCTGCAGGAAAATATTTCTACTTCATTATAATCGTCGGCATCATAATCTCACTTGCATTCTTTTTTGCCGGATGCGAGAAAATCAACCTTTCGGAAATTAAAACCGACTGCTACTACATAGGAAGATGCGACGCCGACACCTATATAATAAAATTCGACACCGTTGGCAACGACTACCTTATCGGGCGCAGCTATAAGGTCGAGCAAGCGCCAGTTGCAGAACGCAAAAACATTTCCATAAAGGCCGGACTAAAGAAATGCAGCGTAAAGGTTAACGATGTCGACATGCCGGTCAAACTTATCCCCGAACACATAACGGCAGACAGCATCACTGGCACATATTCGTTGGGCAAGGAAAAGCACAGTTTTCGCATTGACCGATACAATAGTCCCGATTACAAGGACGTTGAGCCCCAATTCCAGAAGGAGAAATATACAGTCGAAACAATAAAGGACATCGTATACGGCAATGCCAAGGGCTTCTGGAGCTACAATCCCGACAAGAACGAAACTTTTGCCAAGGCTTATTGCGACAAACTTGGCGAACTCTTGAAATACAACATATCGCCACGCGACATCGACCTGAAAATGGACATATATCTGCCCAAGAACGACACAAGCAAACTGCGACCTTTACTAATGCTTATCCACGGAGGAGCGTTCTTCAATGGCGACAAGGCTTCGGAAGCCTATGTAAAGTGGAGTACGCACTTTGCAAAATTGGGATTTGTCGTTGCCTCAATCAACTACCGCATGGGCTTCATGCCGAGTGCCGACCAGATCGACTGTGCAGGTTACCGCGCCGCACAGGACGCCCACGCCGCAATGCGATATCTGGTACATAACGCCGCAAAATACCGTATAAACACCGATTGGATTTTTGCAGGCGGAACCAGCGCAGGAGCAATCACAGCGCTCAATCTCGCCTTCATGCGCAACAAAAACAGACCTGAATCGACACGAGGCGGACTATTCAAGAGCGACCTCGGCGACATCGAATCGGTTTCGCCACAATACAAGGAGAACTTCACCATAAAGGCAGTAGCCAACATGTGGGGTGCAGTACACGACATCAATATGATTTCGAACGCCAAAACATCGGTAATATCGTTCCATGGCGATGCCGACAACATCGTCCCTTACGGCTACGACCACCCTTTCAACGATGTGCTCGACCCGATAAAGATTGCGCTACGCAACGACAACAGCGCAGAGGCAAAGTCAGTAAAAAGCATATTCTCGTTGCCACTTAACAAAGCACTCACTAACAAAATGTACGGCTCGTCGCTGGTCGACAAGATGGCCAAGGCAAAAGGCAACCGGAGCAAACTGTTTACCTACCCTGGCGGCGGACATAGCCTGCATGTCGACAAGAACAACAACCTAGTACCGTATTTCTATTTCATACAGGACTCGGTAACAGCGTTTTTCGTCGAGGAACTAATCCCCGATCCAATAAAAATCGTACAGGACACCAACGACCGACTTGTTTACAAACTAAATGGCAAAGATGTAAAGTCACTTTACTGGAAAGCAGAAAACGGCATAATACTCAGCACCAGCGGACGACAGGCCAGAATAATATTCCTGTCCGACGGAGGCAAGAAAAGAATTACTGTTTCTGGAACCTACAAGAATGGCATAGGATTTAAAACCGAACTTGTATTATAACATGGATTTTTTGCAAAAAAATTGCACAACCTAATTACAATAATATATACCTTTGCAACACTAATAAAAAAATTGATACAGATATGAGAAAGACATTAGTATTATTGGCAAGCGTAGCATTTGCATTGACAATGCTCACATCGTGCAACAGCGGAACATCGACAAATACTGGATCTGGCAGCGACCAAAGCAACGGCAAGACATTAACCGATGGACAATGGAGCATCGACTTCCTAGGCGACCGCAACACCTACCAGTTCAACGACGACAAAACAGGAAAGTACATATCTTCGAACGAAGACGAATGCTACGACTTCACATACGACATTGTAGGCGATTCAATATTTATCAGCCAAGTTTCGGACGCTATCTTTGATATGGGTCCCGACAAGTACGCATACAAGATTAGTGGCAACCAGCTGAACCTTAAGGGCGGCTACTTTGGCATGAGCGACATGACCTACAAATGGGAAAAACGCAAATAATAAAGATTTAAAATTTAAGTACATTAAAAAAATCAATAAAATGAAAAAGACATTAGTATTTTTGGCAAGTGCATTATTCGTAGCACTTTTTGCTGCATCATGCAACAGCAAATCAACATCGTCAGAAACAAACGGAATCGATGAACTTATCGAAGATGCAGTAGTTGAGGAAGAACCTGTAGAAGACAAGGCTCTTACCGATGGCATGTGGGTAAACGACGACTGGGGAAGCAAAACGACATACCAGTTTAAGGAAGACGGAAGTTTCAGACACATCAGAAAGGGCAACGATCCTGATTTCGATACCGACGAAACTGGCGAATACACCATTGATGGAGAAAACATGAAATTGGTAGTAAAAGGCGACAACTGGACTACAACATCTAACATGACGTTCAAGATCAAGGGCAACACGCTTACTATCACCGAAGCTGGTTTTCCAATGGAATACAAATGGCAGAAAGCTGAATAAAAAGACAAAATTTTATAACAGAAAGCCTCGTTTTGCGAGGCTTTTTTTGTTAACGTCATGATTATCCAATATGTACAAATTATTTGAAAAAAGAAATAAAAAAAACGATACACGTTTCAAAATATGTACTATATTTGCGATAGTTAAATTTTAAATTATTCATTAAAATGAAAAAGACATTAGTATTTTTGGCAAGTGCACTTTTCGTAGCACTTATGGCTGTATCCTGCAACGATAAGCCAGCAGAAGCAGAAGAAGATCAGAATGCAGAAGCAACAGTAGAAGAAGAAGTTGCTGAAGAACCAGCTGCTGAAGCTGCTGCTGCAACTACAACCAACACCGTTAACTTCGACGAATACCTTGACGAATACGAAAAATTCGTTAAGAGCTACGAAGAATACGTAGATAACGGTGGTATCAGCAAGGCTAAGGAAGTAAAGACCAACGCTGAAGCTGCTAAGGCTAAGATTAAAGAAGACGATCTTAACGATGCTCAGCTCGCTCGCTTCAAAGCTTTGAACCAGAGAATGGTTGTCGCTTCTGAAAAGCTCGCAAAGAAAACTGCAGAAGGAACAAAGGACGCCGTAAATGCTGGTAAGGACGCTGCCAACAAGCTCGGAATAGGAAAGAAGAACTAATCTTTGTCCGATTCAAAACAAAAAAAGGACTGGCAACAGTCCTTTTTTTTGTCAACACTCGTATCATAAAATACATCACAAATTGTTTTATCTTTGCGACTTCAAAAATTTGATAATTCGATGATTTGATAATTAGCTTCGCTGAGCTAAAGGTTCGATGATTAATGGAATGAAAAGAATATTGCTCACAATATTATCAGTTGCAATAACCCTGTTGTCGGCTTATTCGCAGACACATTCCATTTCATGCACCTACGACAAAGGAGCATATCTTATCGAATTCACTCTTGCAGAATACAATATATCGCAAAAAAACACTTACAACGGCACTTTCTGCACAATCGACATTGCAAAATCCACATGCACCGAGAAAAAAGGTTGGCCAG
Organism: Bacteroidales bacterium; assembly: GCA_017617125.1. Lineage (GTDB taxonomy): Bacteria > Bacteroidota > Bacteroidia > Bacteroidales > ML635J-15 > Bact-19. The sequence goes on along the minus strand of JAFZWY010000041.1, from coordinate 10,636 downwards.
AACTTCCGTTTGCAAGCAGCACCATCAATGTCGGAAACGAAAACAAGATAACACCCATAGTCGAATCTGTAAGTTACCGCGACACAATACTCGCAAATCCGCTCCTGCCATCACGAGGAACAATATTCCGCGACCAGAATCCCGACGAAATCCCCTACACCATCGCACCTGAATCGTTGAACGGCAACTTTTTCCCCGAAGAAATAACTTTAGCAGAAACGCCTTTCTACTTTGGCAAAAATCGACAAGCCAACATAAGGATATACCCTTTCCAATACAATGCATCCACACATACTTTACGCATCTACGACAGGATAACAATCAGAGTTGAAACTGCACCAACAAGGACAAACGTCCAGCTTGCCAGATACGACTACGGCGACATTCTTGTCCTTTCACCCGAAAGATACGACTCAGCACTTGCGCCCTACATAACATGGAAACGCGAGATGGGCTACAACGTAACCGTACAGCACTGCGATTCGGCCGAAAACGTAACTGCAAAGATTGCTCAGGCATATAGCCAGAATCCAAACATCTTGTACATCCAGCTTGTTGGCAACTGGAACGACATACAATCCAACACTTTAGGCTCCGAAACATGCTACGACTGCCCCACCGACCCAGCTCTTGGCTGCGTAGCTGGCGCCGACGACTATCCCGACATTGCAATAGGCCGTTTCTCGTGTTCCAACGAAGAGGAACTTTCTATACAGATACAGAAAAGCATCAACTACGAGAAAAAACCCAACAACAACCGCGACTGGCGCGACCGTTTCATTGGCATAGGCTCTAGCGAAGGTCCCGGCGACGACAACGAACTCGACTACCAGCATGTTCGCAAAATATACGGCAATAGGTTATCGAACTTTACATACAATATTCATTCTCAGCACTATGACGAAGAAACGAGCACCTCGTCGAATGTCCTGACAGCAAGCATAAACCTCGGAGCCTCGTCTATTGCATACTGCGGACATGGAAGCGGTTCGTACTGGCTCACAGGCGGATACGGTTCGGCAAGCGTAACAAACAGCAGCAACGGCGACAAACTTCCGTTTGTCGTATCGGTAGCATGCCGAAACGGTGCTTTCCACAGCAGCGACTGCTTTGCCGAGAAATGGCTTAACGCAAGACATGGCGGAGCCGTTACAACCCTCATGTCGAGCATAAACCAACCGTGGAATCCACCAATGCGCGGACAGGACTACTTCTACGACATTCTCACAGGTGGTTACAATTACGACAACGATACGACAAGCAACGGACTTAGCACCAACGAACAACGTACACACTGGGGCTCAATCGTCGTTAATGCATTCTATCTCATGCTATGCGAATCGGCACAGCAAAGCGACATCGAGACCGTGAAAACTTGGACTAGCTTCGGTGACGCATCGCTACAACTCAGAACAAAAGTTCCCGACAGAATAGAATCGTCGCAAAACATCATTATCGAAGGCTCGAACTACACAACACAAATCACAGCCAATGGACAGGCCGTAAAAAATGCACTCGTATGCATTTCGCAGGACGGCAACTACCACAAGGGGTTCACTAACTCGCGCGGAAATGTCACTATCGGACACAATCTGCACAAAGGCAAAGCTTTGCTCGTTGTAACAGCATTCAATACAACCACAATATACGACAGCATTCCAGTAATTGAATCGGGCATTCCTTATATCGAAATAACCAACTACAATCCCCAATCCGTCAGTGCCGGCACAAGTACAAAACTTTCAATATCAGCCTACAACTACGGCACAATTCAGTCCGACAGCATAAGGATAAACATCTCATCTGAAGATGAATATTTGGCAATCAATACAGATTCTGCCATTTTTGCGCCTCTAATGCAAAGCCAATCTGCAGTAAACAATTCGATAGACATTAAAATATCGGAAGATGCACCATTTGGACACATCTTCGACCTGACAGCAAGCATCGAATACAACGACACTGCCATCGAAAGACATCTACAAATATCGCTAAACGGCCAGGAATGCTACGCACCCGACTCAATTACCGCCGAATACACCAACGACTCTTGCATTTTGACATGGGATAGCCATACCACAAAGCAATACACTATATTCGACGACTTCGAAGACAGCGACGACTATCCGCCGTTCTCAATTAATCCCGAAGGCAAGGCCAACTGGACCTACCTCGATGCCGACAACTCGCAAACTGGCGTAATTTCTGGCTACACCTTCCCCAACAACCGCGAAAAGATGGCTTTTGTTGCTTTCCGTCCCGAAATGGCATATTCCGACAGCAGCAACATGCTAGCTTTGATACGTCCGCATTCCGGAAATCAGTTCCTTGCCAGCCTCAGAAGCACTGCAGGTACAACCGACGACTGGATTTTCAGCAAGGAATTCGATTTTATAGATGATTTTGAATTTTCGTTCTATGTACGCGGAAGCCACATTTCGAGTTACTGGGAAACAATGGAAGTTTATTACCAGACAGGCGACAGCCTGGTCAGAATCGACTCGTGCACCGTGAGAGGCACAACATACCCCGACGAGTGGGAATTCAAGTCGTACACCATCCCCAACACGGCAAACAAAGTGGCAATACGAAACATCTCCCGCAACAAGAATTTCCTTTGCATCGACGACATTGCTATTTCTGGCAACAAGGCATATCAGATTGAGGCCATCAATCTTTATGACAACGGTAACCTCACAGCGAACGGAATTTCGACAGACACCATCATAATATCAAACCTTGCCGACGGAGAACATTGCTTCTCTGTTCGCCCTGCCTGCAACGCAAATCTTTACACCGACACAAGCATCTGCATCACAATACTTCACGAACAATGTGACGCCCCGACAGACGCCATTTGCTATATCACCACTTACACCGATTCTATTGTTTGGTCACCAGTGCCGAATGTAATCTCATACAACATCTACGAATCGGGGCAACTCATAGGCAACACCGACGACACCATATTTGTCACCTCGACGACAATCATTCCCGAAGGCAACTACTATACAATTTCAAGCGTATGCAGCCACGGAGAATCGGAACTTGTTGAAGTTCAGACAATACTAGTCGACAACAAGGTTTCATTCAACGATGTAACTAGAATATACCCCAACCCATCGGACGGAAACTTCATTATTGAACACTTCGGAGAAGAAGCCCAATATACCATCAGCGACATCTGTGGCAAAAATATAGCACAAGGAAAACTATCATTCGGGCAGAACAACTTAACTTTGCAAAGTTTTCCAAATGGCATGTACATAATGAGCATACATTCGGGCAACGCCACATACAAGCAAAAGATTATCAAGCAGTAAAAGCAAATGAACGCAGCAATAAAGAAACCCTTATCGGTCACCAACAAGGAAATATGGCAGATTTCCTACCCAATTATCTTCGGGAACCTCGCCCAGACCATAATGGTTTTCGTCAATACTGTGTTTATTGGACATGTAGGCAATGTAGAACTGGGCGCCGTAATGCTTGGTGGAATATACTACTTGGTTTTCACAGCATTGGCCATGGGATTTGCAATTGGCGTACAAATCATAATAGCAAGGCGGTTTGGCGAACAGAACTACAAGCAGATAGGCGTTGTGTTTGAACACGGATTGCTGTTTACTACAATTCTCGGGCTAACGCTCTGGTTTGTAATGCATTTTCTCTCCGATGTGCTTCTCAATTTCATCATCGACTCGCCCAACGTATACGAAGCAGCCATTGAGTTTACAAGATACAGACATTATGGAATTGTAATCGTATGTATCAACTACCTGTTCCGCTCGCTGTACATAGGCTTGTCGAACACCAAAATCATCACCTACACGACCATATTGATGGCCGCGATGAACATATTTCTCGACTACACGCTGATATTTGGCAACCTCGGTTTCCCCGAAATGGGCATTCGCGGAGCTGGCTTGTCGTCGGTATGCGCCGAATTATCGGCAATGCTGCTGTTTGTATTCCACACATTCAAAATGATTCCGTTCAGGAAATACGGACTATTCGAATTCGGCAAAATAGAATTTCCACTGCTAAAATCGGTGCTTAAACTGGCCTTTCCAACAATGTTGCAGAGGCTCATGTCGTTCGGGCTATGGTTTGTATTCTTCACAATGATAGAGCACACTGGCGAAATGCCTATAGCTGTGTCGGGAATAGTGCGCAGCGTGTACATGTTGGTAACAATACCCGTCTTTGCATTCAGCGCGACCTCCAATACACTAACTAGCAGGCTTATCGGAGCGCAAAAAGAAGACGAAATTCCCGCCACGCTCGTAAAAATTGCGAAGATGAGCCTTGCCGCCATGGCTCCGCTTATCATTATTTGCGCAATAATTCCGCAATACATTGCAGGAATATACACCGACGACACAGTACTGGCACTCAATTCGGTAAACACAATATACGTTGTACTCGGCGCAGCATTAATGCTTTCGCCGGCAATGGTTTACTTTGAATTTATATCAGGCACAGGGCACACACTATCAGCCCTTCTTCTCGAAGCCTGCGTATTGGTGGTATACATAGTTTACCTATACTTTAGTGCCAACGTTTGGAACCTTAATGTCGAGTCTATCTGGTGTACAGAACTGATATACAGCACACTACTATTTATAATATCGTTCTCCTACATGAAAGTTGCGAAATGGGGGAAAAGGTAGGATTTTTACCGCCTTCTATTACATAAATAGATGGGTATATTCATTTTTCATACTTCATTTTTTTTTCGTTAATTTGCGATTTTAAATTTTACACGAAATGTCAAACGATGCTCTCATGGCTGTAAGTCCCATTGATGGACGCTACTATTCTAAGACAAAGGAACTTAGAGAATATTTTTCGGAATACGCACTGATAAGATACCGCGTTAGGATTGAAATAGAATATTTCATAGAACTTACGAAAAATGACATTCCTCAACTGAAAAGTTTCGACAAAAACAACTACGAACTTCTGCGTAGTGTGTACAGAAATTTCACTGCAGAGGATGCCGAAAAAGTGAAAAACATCGAAAAGACAACCAACCACGATGTGAAGGCTGTGGAATATTTCATCAAGGAATACTTCGACGCACACGGCCTGTCGCATTTTAAGGAGTTCATACATTTTGGACTTACTTCGCAGGACATAAACAATACAGCCACACCTCTCCTACTTAAGGAAGCCGTTGAAAACGAGTATCTTCCTCGTCTGGCAAACACAGTGGCAACAATCGCCAACCTCGCCGAAGAATGGAAGGACATACCTATGCTTGCCCGCACACACGGACAACCAGCATCGCCTACTCGCCTTGGCAAGGAAATGAATGTATTTGTAGTCCGCCTCAACGAACAAATCAGACAACTGAAGCAAATCCCGTTCAGTGCAAAGTTCGGCGGTGCAACCGGCAACTTCAACGCTCACAACGTGGCATTCCCGCACATCGACTGGAACGATTTCGGAAACAAATTCGTAAACGAAATACTCGGTCTGCACCGCAGTTGCCCGACAACGCAAATAGAGCACTACGACAACATTGCCGCCCTGATGCACTGCATGGCAAGAATCAACACCATATTCATCGACTTTGCACGCGACATCTGGACCTACGTCTCGATGGAATACTTCAAGCAGAAAATCAAGGCTGGCGAAGTTGGCTCGAGCGCAATGCCACACAAGGTTAATCCAATCGACTTCGAAAACGCCGAAGGCAACCTCGGAATCGCCAACGCCATCTGCGAACATCTGGCACGCAAACTCCCGATCAGCCGTCTGCAGCGCGACCTCACCGACTCGACCGTACTGCGCAACCTCGGCGTGCCTATGGGACATATACTCATCGCACTTGCATCACTCGACAAGGGAATGTCGAAACTTTTGCTCAACCGCGAAAAGATTGATGCCGACCTCGAAAACAACTGGATGGTTGTCGCCGAAGCAATACAGACAATACTTCGCCGCGAAAACTACCCCAACCCATACGAAGCACTGAAGGCTCTCACAAGAACTAACGCAAAAGTTACACATCAGACCTTCATCGACTTCATCGGTGGACTCGACGTCAGCGAAGACGTTAAGGCAGAACTGATGCAGATAACACCGTTCAACTACACCGGAATATGAAAGATTTCCTGAAGGTAACGAGATACATACTGCCTTACAAAGGTTACGCACTGCTGAACATACTGTTCAACATTCTGTCGGCGGTGTTCAGCCTTTGCTCGTTTACCATGGTAATACCTTTCCTCGGCATACTTTTCAACACGCAGGAACCAGTGCGCGAGATGGTCGAGATGAGCCTCACCGACATTGAATCGATGAAGCACAACTTCTACTACTGGCTTACCAGTATCATCGACTCGCAAGGCAAGTTCCAGGCTCTCATTACAATTGCAATCATAGTTGTCATTGCAACCTTCTTCAAGACCGCCACGATGTACCTCGCCAACCATTTTATGGTTCCGATTCGCAACGGTGTGGTTAAAGACATTCGCAACTCATTATTCAACAGAACATTATCCCTACCAATTGCATACTTTTCCGACGAGCATAAGGGCAATATCATCGCCCGCATGACCAGCGACGTACAGGAAATAGAATGGGGTATCATGAGTTCGCTCGAAATGATTTTCCGCGACCCAGTGAAAATTATTATCTATTTGGTATCAATGATAATAATAAGCTGGGAACTGACGGTTTTCGCTTTCATACTGCTACCGATAGTAGGTCTGCTCATTGGAAAGACAGGTCGCTCGCTCCGCAAAACATCGATGGCAGGACAAGAAAAGATGGGATCGCTATTGTCGCAGATAGAGGAAATGATTGGCGGACTGCGAGTTATAAAGGCATTCAACGCCGAAAAACACATTTCCGAGAAATTTGAAAAGGACAACGAGGACTACACGAAACTCATGAACCACATCAACAGAATACGTTTCCTGGCAAGTCCGCTCAGCGAATTCCTTGCCACTGTTGCCGTTGTTATAATACTATGCTTCGGCGGTACCATGATACTTGCTTCCGACAGCACATTCTCGTCCGAAGCGCTCATCGGATATCTGTTGATTTTCAGTCAACTGATACAACCAGCAAAGTCACTGTCTACAGCTTGGTTCAACGTAAAGAAGGCTATGGCATCGGTTGACCGTGTAAACGAAATCCTTGATGCTGAAAATCAGATTATAAACACCCAAGGCGACGAACATATCCCCGAATTTTGCAACGAAATAGAATTCCGCAACGTAAAATTCTCGTACAACGCCGACACCGAAGTGCTTCATGGCATAAACCTTACCATTAAGAAAGGTCAAACCATTGCACTAGTTGGACAGAGCGGCTCGGGAAAATCGACGATTGTTGACCTTATTCCACGTTTCTACGATGTAACCGACGGAGAAATCCTCATCGACGGCAAAAATATCCGCGACTACAAGCTCAAGCAACTCCGCGACCTTATGGGCTATGTAAACCAAGTGCCGATTCTATTCAACGACACCATTTACAACAACATAACTCTCGGACAGGAAGGCATATCGAAGGAAGACGTGGAGCGTGCAGCCAAGATAGCAAACGCCTACGACTTTATCATGGAAACCGAAAAAGGTTTCGACACCAATATAGGCGATGGCGGATGCAAACTATCTGGAGGTCAGAGACAAAGAATAAGCATTGCCCGCGCATTGCTAAAGAATCCTCCTATCCTGATTCTCGACGAAGCCACATCCGCTCTCGATACCGAATCGGAACGCCTCGTACAAGAAGCAATAGAACAACTAATGAAAAACAGGACTTCTATCGTAGTAGCACACAGATTGTCGACCATAAAGAATGCCGACATTATAATTGTACTCAACGAAGGTCAGATTGTCGAAACAGGAAAACACGACGAACTTATTGCAAAACAAGGAATATACTACAAACTTCACACATTACAAAATTCATAAGCAATGAAATTCAAGACTTTAGCATATATAATCATAATTGCATCCGCAATCGTTGTTTCGGGCTGCGACAAAACGCCAAAGCCCAAAGGTCCAAGCAATGGCAACAAACCCACAAAGGAATTGAAAATCAAGAAATACGACTTTGACAATCCGCCTGAATTCCGTAAGGATGGAGAGTTGCAATTTATCAACGCAAACGACTCTGTGATTTTCAGCATCAACATGGAGCTGGCCACCACCGAGGAAGAACACGCACGCGGACTTATGTACCGCAAACAGATGGACGAAAACAAAGGCATGCTTTTCCTTTTCCAAGATGAGGATTGGAGATCGTTCTGGATGCACAACACACTGATTCCGCTCGATATAATCTATGTAAACGCAAAACGTCAGGTGGTTAGCATCTGCAAAAACGCCAACACTATGGACGACACCTCTCTCCCATCAGAAGCACCAGCGATGTACGTAATTGAAATCAATGCCGGACTTTGCGACAAATACGGGATCGAAAAGGGTACTACAGTGAATTTTTAATTGTTTGTACTGACGCAAGATTTTACGTCTCAACGATAAAATCATTTGCCTTTAAAGATGCTGAAACAAGTTCAGCATGACAATACGAACGTAAAGACGTGCCATGGCGCGTCAAGAAACCCAGAAACAGCGAAGCGTCAAACGGCGAAGCCTTAAAGTCCCCTTATTCCTTTGTTAAAAATAATATAAAAGCCATTTGCAACGTTATACAAAAAATAATTAATTCTAATTTTGCAAAAACATAATTAATTCATTTGGATTATGAAACGACTGATAATCAATATATTATTCATATCTACGATATGTATAACGAGGGTTTTCGCACAAAATATTGAGATTTCGGGCAACCTTATAGAAGCCGATACTGGCGAAGAAGTACCGTTTGCAACCGTAATGCTTCTCAACGAAACTGACTCAACCCTGCTCGAATATGCAATTTCGGGTTCGGATGGACATTTTATTTTCAAAAATGTCAAAAATCGTGATTATTTGTTGAAAATTTCGCACATTACTTACACTCCATACCAAAAGCACATAAAGAAAACCGATGGCAAAAGCATAAATCTCGGCAACCTGAAATTGTCGCCGATAGCCGAAGTGCTTATGGAAGTAGTTGTACACGAAGCACAGGCTCCATTGCTTTTCAAAGGCGACACTGTGGAATACAATGCTGCCACTTTCAAGGTCGCTCCTGGTTCTACCGTTGAAGACCTGCTGAAGAAACTTCCTGGTATCGAAGTTGATGCCGACGGCGGAATAAAGTCAATGGGAAAAGATGTAAGCAAGGTATATGTTGATGGCAAGAACTTTTTCGGCGACGACCCCAAGATGGTAACACAGAACATTGATGCAGAAGCAGTTTCAAAGGTTCAGGTTTACAACGACAAGTCGGAGCAGGAAAAGCTTACCGGCGTGAAAGACGGTACGCAGAACAAGGTTATGAACCTCGAACTGAAGCAGGAATACAAGAAGGGCTACTTCGGCAAGGCAAGCGTTGGTGCTGGCTGGGGTGATGGCAATTTCATACCGTGGCTTGCCAAGGGCAGTTTCAACCGCTTCAACGACAAATACCAGCTTTCTGTTATCGGATATGGCAACGACATCAACTCAACCCGTACCGACTGGGAAGATATGCAGGAATTCAAGGGTTCAAGCTCATTTACCTACGACAGCGGTGACTTCGGATTCGGAGGCATAACGAGATGGTGGAATGGCTTTGGCGGGGGACTATATTGGGACGGCAATGGCTTTGCGCAGAACTATGGCGGCGGTGTCAACTTCAACTACGATAACGGCAAGACCATTCTTTACACTAACTACACCTACAATCAAATTAATTCGCACGCCGACATTTTCTCCAACACAAAGACGATGCTCACCGACACCTCCTACTTCAAGACCGACACCGCATACAACGCCAACAAAAATTTCTCGCACTCGCTGTCGGCACGACTTGAAGAAAAAATCGATTCGTTGGACTACATTATTGGCAGAATAAATGTAAACTTCACAGGCACAAGAAAAGATAACAATAATATTGCCTTGTATCAGGGTGGAAATCTTGACATTATCAACCAATATTCAGAAATCAGCAACAGCAAGGTAAACAATATCAATACCGAAGCTCTTGTTATCTACAACCACAAGTTTATGAAGCCGAAACGCTCGTTCTCGATAAGTGCCGAAAACAACAACACGATAGCACTGGAAAAGGAAAACGAGGAGAATCTTAACGATTTTCTGAACGCAACGACACCCGACGAACGCATAAAGGTTGCATCGTCGCAAAACAAAAACACCAACAACCTGAAATCGAGTGTAATGTATGTTGAACCTATAGGAAAGCGATTCACATTCAGCACTTTCTACAACTTCGCGATGAATACCGAAAAACTTTCGCACGAAGCACAGGACGAACTTCAGTCGAATGCCGCTATAGACTCGCTGTCGCTCATTTCGCAGCGCGACCTATTCTACAACAGGTTGGGTGTATCGTTCACATACTCGTTCAGCGGACTGTACATAAACGCAGGTGCAGCATACAAGAACTTGCAGCAAAACGGCAAATACACCCAAGCCAATGTCAATGGAGACCCGCTAAGGCGTAACTACGGAAGCGTTATCCCATATTTCGAACTGAACTGGGAATCGCCAAACAACATCTGGGT
>JAFZWY010000002.1 GCA_017617125.1 Bacteroidales bacterium | reverse complement strand
CGGTCTCGATACGACAAAAAAATATTTTAGGTGGCTATGGCGGTGAGGAAACGCCCGATCCCATTCCGAACTCGGAAGCTAAGCTCACCAGCGCCGATGGTACTGCGTATTGTGGGAGAGTAGGTCGCCGCCGTCCTTCAAAGGTCCCGACTATCAAGTCGGGATCTTTTTTTTTGTTTATATGCAAGATATTTTGAAGATGTTTGAAAATTAATTATTTTTGCAAAAATTTGATTTTTTTAATTTATTGTTAAGATAAGACGGAGGATGTTGTATTATTAACTTTTTTGTAAAAATTATGAATATTAATATGAGGAGACTATTGTCTGGGATATTTTTTACCGTTGCATTACTGACAAATTGCTTTGCTCAGAGAAATATATATATTTCTACTCCTGGTGATGTGGGTAATAACTATTTGATAAACTGTGATGACGCATCATCAGAAACAGAAACTACCGTGTTCTTCTATGATTCTGGTGGTCAATACGGCAACTATTCTCCAAATAGCAGTTACACAAGAGAAATGACATCTATAAATGGTGGATCAATCAGTGTAAAGTTCATTCAATTCAGTCTTGCTTCTGGAACTTTCCTTACAATTATGGATAATGTCTCGCAGCAGATTCTTGTTTCCAATGCTACTGGAAGCACGCTAAACGGACGGACTTTCACATCGAACCTTGGATCCTTGCGTTTTATTTGCTGTTCAGATTCATTAACTGATGCCGGTTTTAAAGCAAAGGTATGGTGCGGCTGTATGAGCCAGCAGTTCCAAACTATAATTACACCAAGTATAGATCCTACTATCGATAATACTTATGACGTTTGTAGTGGAACAGAAATTAATTTCTCCGCCTCTTCGGAGTTTTACCAGAACGATGACCAATACGTTATGTATGAGGATTCGCTTACATACGACTGGGGTATAATTGATACAAATAACGATACATTGTGGTTCTATAATGCAGGCCGGAATTTTAGTTTCACATTTACAGAAAATGGCTCCTTCTTCGTATTTTGTAATGCAACCGATACACGTGGATATATAAACAATAATATCAACATGCTAAGAGTTCGGGTGTCAATACCCCCAACATGGGAAGATGTAAGTTTCTATCCTGACTCGGTGTGTTCTGGGGATCAAATCACTCTGATTGGAGATGTGCATCCCGAAACTTGGTACGAACCGATTAATTATAACTTAAATACTGATACTCTTTATATTGTTGACGGTTACGATTTTTGTTGCAGGACTAGTCTTTACTTTTATTTATTCGAAGAAGGTGCAATTGTAAACTCTATAAACGATATTGAGAAAATATATCTTAACATTGAACATTCATATTTAGGCGATTTAAGCATTATGCTTGAATGTCCTAATGGACAAAACTGTTTGCTTCATGGGTATTCTAGTTATCACCCTACTGTTGCTCCGGGATGGGAACTAACAACAATAAATAACTCAAATTCAAAGGGTGGAGGTAATATACATCTCGGACTTGCACCAGATCCAATGACATCAAGCGACTGCTATTATACTGCAGGAGTAGGATATGATTACAATTTTACGCCTACAGCCACTCAATATATGGGCTCAAATACCCCATACTTTACTTCTATAACTTATACCGACCCATGTGGAACTACAGAAAGTAGTAATGTGTTAAATCCTGGCGATTATGCTTCATACGAGAGTATGGCTTCATTGGTTGGCTGTCCTCTCAATGGATTGTGGACTTTATATGTATGCGAACATCTCCAAATAGACAACGGCTACATATTTGGATGGGGCATTGATTTCAGCGAAGATGTATATCATGACAATTTGTGGTCATACAGCAACTCATATCCAGAAAGCAGTTTTTCGTGGAGAGGCGAGGGCTTGCAAACAGGAATGAGCGGAGATAGTTATGCAACAGCCATCGTTCATAATAACGACACAAACAATTGGAGAGAAATCCCTTACACATTTTCTGCAACTGATAATTTCGGGTGTACATACGATACAACTATTATAGTCCACGTTAAGCCTGCAATGTACGAAGGCTGCGATTCAACACCAACTATGAATGAGACAGAACTTACAGAAGAAATCTCCATTATTCCCAATCCAGTTCATGACATTATAAATATTTACTCACCCGAAACAATTTCGGAAATAGAAATAGTAAATACTTTGGGAAAGGTTGTAAAGCGCGTGGACGTGAATGCATACAATGTAGCCTGCAATGTTGAGGATTTGCCCAACGGGCTGTATGTGGTTAGAATATATGCCAATTCGCACGCTGAACATAGCCGAAGTGCTCGAGTTGTTCGAAAATTTATTAAGGAATAATACAAATGTTTATAGCAAATCGTAGGTGCGGTTATTTCCGAACCTACGATTTTTTTTGTCTCACATCAAATAATTCCATACTTTTGTTTTGATAAATGCAATGAATTTATAATTATGAACCTAGAAGATATCTGTAAGAAAACTATATTTGTGGCCGAGAATGCTGCCGAAATCATTCGTAGCCACATCAATAGTGCCGACTACAAAATCGATGCAAAGGGCAAGAACGATTTTGTTACCGAAATCGATAAGAAAACTGAGAAATTCATCGTTGATGAGTTGCAACGGATATTGCCTGAGGCTGGCTTTATTGCCGAGGAAAAATCATCGTTGAAGGTTGGCGAGATTTTCAACTGGATAGTAGACCCGATTGACGGTACGTCCAATTTTATTCATGGGATTTATCCTTGTTCGGTAAGCATTGCACTGAAGCAGAACGATGAGATTATTGTCGGCGTGGTGTACGAAGTGGGTTTGAAGGAATGCTTCTATGCCTACAAGAATGGTGGAGCCTGGCTTAACGGTGAGAAAATTTCCGTCTCAAAGGTAAATTCAGTTTCAAACGCCTTTGTTGCAACTGGATTTCCGTACAATAGGTTCGAAATCATAAATCCATACATCGACTTGCTGAAGTATTTCGTTACTAATGCACAGGGTGTTAGACGATTGGGCTCGGCAGCCGTGGATATGGCATATGTTGCTGCAGGACGCTTCGATGCTTTTTACGAGTACGATCTGAAGCCTTACGATGTGGCGGCCGGTATAATCATTTTGCAGGAAGCTGGCGGTAAGGTCTGCGACTTTTCTGGTGGCGACAACTATCTGTTTGGTGGCGAAATGGTTGCTACAAATTCGTCGTTACACAAGGAATTTTCTTCCATCGTAACAAAATTTATGAATGGATGCAAGAGCTAAGATAGAGATTAGGCATCTGTTAGTGGCGGCTGTCATTCCTACGTTCTTTATGGTTCTGTGCTGGATGATGTTTGCTGCCGAAAGGCTGCTGGATGTAAGTTTCTCTCAATACGGACTTATGCCGCGAGAAATTTCGCACTGGTTCGGAGTGTTCACAATGCCCTTTCTCCATGCTAATCTATCGCACATTTTTTCCAACACTGTGAGTTTCATTGTGCTTGGAACAATGCTTTTCTACTTTTATCCAGAAAAAGCACTGCGTGTTTTTCTTATTTCGTACTTCTTTACTGGGATTTTGACGTGGATAATCGGAATCGGAGGAATCCACATTGGTGCGAGCGGAATGATATATGCCTTTGCTGCATACATATTTACGGTTGGCGCACGCAGCGGTAACATTCAGAATATGGCTCTGTCGTTGATTGTGGTTTTTCTGTACGGCAGTATGGTTTGGGGGCTATATCCGCAGAATACTGGCATAAGTTGGGAAGGCCATCTGGCAGGTGCTGTTGTAGGGCTTGTTTGCGCCTTTATCTATCCTATAAAAAAGGTCGTACAAGATCTTGACGACGAGGACGATGATGACTACGACACGACCTTCGAGGGCTCTGACATTGAGATAAAATACCATTATACACCATCGGAAAAGGGAAAAAATGAGTAACGCATTGCAGTGGAACGACTATTCATCGTACATCCGTAGGACTTTTGGCGAGCGGGTACAGAAGATCTCTGTAAATGCAGGCTTTACATGTCCAAACCGTGACGGAAAGATCAGCACCGACGGATGTATTTATTGCACCAACAAGAGTTTCAGTCCGTTCTATTGCAATTCCGACGATTCCATTGCCATGCAGTTGCAGAAAGGAATAGATTTCTTTAGTCCAAAATATAGCGCACAGAAATATCTGGCATATTTCCAGTCGTATACCAATACGTATGTGCCAAGTTGTTCTACCTGCCGCCCCCTGAGCGTAGCCGAAGGGTCGGCTACCATCAATATCCTTCGCAAAAAATTTGACGAAGCTCTTTCCGTCGATGGTGTGATTGGCCTGGTTGTTTCGACACGTCCCGATTGTATTGACGATGATATACTAAAACTTCTTGCCGATTATGCAGCAAACAATTATGTCGAAATAGAATACGGGCTCGAATCGACACAAAACTCTACCCTGGAATTTATAAATCGCGGACATACTTACGAACAGGCGGTCGAAGCAGTTGATTTAACGCACAAATATGGCATAATGTGCGGACTTCACCTTATTATAGGTTTGCCTTACGAAACCGAAGATGACTTTTATGCTCACGCCGAAAAAATTTCCCATTTGCCAATCTCTACATTGAAACTTCATCAGATGCAAGTGCTTAAGGGAACTCGTTTGGAAAAGCTATATGCCGAAAATCCAAGTATGCTTGACGATATGTCGCTGGAGAATTATGTGCGTATTGTCGCTAATTTTATTGACATTCTAAATCCCGAAATAATTGTAGAGCGTCTCACCAGCGAATCGCCTCGCGATATGCTTTTATATCCTGACTGGGGCGGACGAAAAAATTTCGAAGTGACCCATATTGTGGACGCATATATGAAGAGGAACGGAATGTTTCAGGGAAGGGTTTATAAAGGCTAACAGTCTATCAGAAGACCAGTCTGTCGGTCTGTCAGTCAGACAGTAAGCCTGTTCGCCAGTTAGCCTATCCGCCTGTTAGACAGCAAGACATTTACCATTGTTTTGAATAGAAATAATTATTACCTTTGGCAAAAAAATATAAGATGAAAAAGTTTGTCTTGTTTGTTGTTATAATAATGTCATTGGCTGCAATATCTTGCCGTGTACGAAATGCTTGCGAAGTAAACCACTTAGGAACAATTTCTGTTATTAATAAGTCTGGATCTACGGTAGAATTGAGGATTAACAGCGAGAAGATTGGTGAAATCGACAATGATAAAGTCCGCACACTCATAAAGGGTGTCGGCAAATATGACATAAACGTTATCAAATATCCTAATATTTGGGATACTACAGTTAATGTAATTGAGTGCGACACTGTCGAGTATATTGTAAGGTAATATATGCCTTTGAATAATCTTTCAGTATATTCGGCTTCGGCAGGTTCGGGCAAGACATATACGATTGCCTACGAGTATATCTCGATGATGCTGGAAAGCACTTCGTATCGCAATATCCTTGCTGTAACATTTACCAACAAGGCGTGCGAGGAAATGAAGTCGCGAATTATACTCAACCTATACCAGATCTCGAATGTCGACACGACATTGGATCCGACGAAGAAGAAAAAAACTGAAGATATTATCGGTAAGATAATAGAAAGGACAGGGCTGTCCAGAAATGAAATAATAAGCCGTTCCCGTAACTTTTTTACACAGATCATACACGACTATTCGTTCTTCTCGGTCTCTACTATCGATAGCTTTTTCCAGAGCATAGTCAGGAGCATGACCTACGAACTCGACCTGAAGCAAAATTACGAGCTGGAGTTGCAGATTGACATTGTGATATCACAGCTTGTCGATGATTTGATGCTTATTGCCGAAGACGATAATGAATCGGATTTGAGGTCATGCATTGAAAAGCTCATCGCCGATAATATTGATAGTGATGTTAGCTGGTCGCCTAAGAGGTTGATGCATAACTTTATAAAAAAAGCATTGGCCGAAGGTTATAAGGGCTTTGACGACATGAGGCTTTTTGATGCTTACGTCGGCCAGTTGGAACAAACGGTAGAGAGTTTCTGTAAGAATTATAGGGAATGTCTGTTAAAGATTAAGAAAATAGTTGATTCCGATCTTGAACATAAACCGAAGGCTTCGGATAGTTTCTTTGTAAAAAATCTTCCCGCAAGCAATCATGCTCTCAAGGAGTTTATTTATAAGACGTACGAGCAGAGTGATGATGGTCTGAGCAGTACTTTATATAGAAAGTGGTTTAATAAGGGTGCTTCCGAGTCTGACGAGTCCAATATAAGTCGTATAGTCGTTGATTTCGTTGAGAACAACGATTACCGTGCGTATTGTACGGCATACGTCGTGTTGAAAAGCGTTAACCTCATAAGGATGCTCGACAGGGCAGTCGAGATTCTGCGCGATAATCTGGAACGCGATGCATTGTTCCTGCTTTCGGATGTACCGTCGCTGCTGTCAAAGATTATCGAGGGCTATCAGGATGGCGATAACAGGTCGATATCGGTAATGCCTTTTATCTTCGAGAAAGTGGGCACAGAGTTTTCCCATTTCCTTATCGACGAATTCCAGGATACGAGTAGGACACAGTGGGATGTATTCCGTACTATGCTTTCAGAGGCATTGGCAAGCAATAACCGCAGCATTATAGTAGGCGACATAAAGCAGTCGATTTATTCGTGGCGCGGCGGCGACTGGAGCATTTTGTCGGGAATTGAGCACGACGCTTTGCTCGGTGGCAATGTGGACAAATGTGGCTTGTCTGAAAATCATCGTACGGCAAAGAATATCGTCGAGTTTAACAACGATTTCTTTTCTACAGGATATAAGCAGAACGAGCAGTATTTTGGTGCGGGGAACGAGTCGCTGTATAGTGATGTTAAACAAAAAGTAACAAAGACTAATTCCAACTCGGAGGTCAAGGTTAAGTTCTTTGAATACGAAGAGGGTCGTGACGAGACGAAAGACATCATATTTAGCGATATGCTGGCGGAAATCGAAAACCTCCAACAAAAGAAGGGCGTGCTTCCTAGCCAGATAACAATACTTGTGAGGACAAATCCTGATGCAACTTTCATTGCGAATAAGTTCTATTCGATTCCAGAATCCGACAGGAAACCGGATGTTTGCTATGATGTGGTTTCCGACGAGGCTTTGTATATTGTGTCGAATCCTGCAGTTAGGCTTATTGTTGCATATATGCGCAGTCTGTTGAATCCCGACGACAGGTTATCGTTGGCAGAGGCCGCGTACATATATTATACCGAGCACGATAGTCCCGACGTCGTTAACGATTTCGACAATAATACGCTTGTAAATAGTTTTAATGAAGTCGTCGGTGACAACCAGGGAAACATTGCAGGCATGCAGTCGTTCGAAATTGTGGATATGCTTATAAGCCGTCTGGGACTGAACCGTAAAAAGTCGAACGTGCCTTTCCTTATTGCATTTAGGAATCTTGTGCACGATTTTTCATCTAAATCCACCGATTTGCAGGCATTCGTCGATTATTGGGACGAAAGATGTGGAGAGGAAACTCTTAAGATTCCTGAAAATCAGGATGCAATAAAGATTATAACTGTGCATGCTTCGAAAGGACTGGAGGCTGAGTACGTATTTGTTCCGTTCTGTAACTGGAGTTTCGACAAGAAGAGCAACTTTTCTGCCGATTATTTGTATGTCGGTTTGGATGTTAATGATAATTCGTATGCAGTTTCAAAAGTTGACGAGTGCTCAGGTAATAATGCTATGCGAATCCCTGTTTTGTGTACAAAGCAGCTTGAGAAAACCAAGTTTAGCGACTTCTATGAAAAAGACCTGTATCGAAGGCGTATAGAGTCGTTCAATTTGCTTTATGTTGCGTTCACAAGGGCAAAGTACGGATTGTATGTATCGGCGTTGAGGAAGAAAAGCGGTTCTGCAGACGGAATAGTTTCAATGTCAGACGTATCGGATTTGCTATGGAATTATTTCATGAGCGACCATATTGCAGAATGCTGGGTTGGCGAGCCATGGAGTAGTGCAGAGTATGCTTCCACTTGCAATCCCGATGTTAATGTCAGGTCGTTTACCTGCGGTTGGTTAGCCGACAGCGAACCGAAAGTAAAGGTAAATGATGAAGATGCCGTAATAAAGGAATATCCGGTTTGCGAAAAGCCCGAAATTGGTATTTCTCATCATTTGAATGAAAATGTTGAAGGCGGGTGGTCGGCTCGTGTCAGGGGAACAAAGTACCACGCCATATTCGAGAATATCGAAACAGCAAATGATGTTGAACGTTCTGTTAGGCAAATGTTCTACAACGGAGAAATCGAAGAAGAAATGGTCGATTCTGTCATCGCTGATATAAGCTCGCAGATAGGTCAAGGCATTATCGGTACATGGTTCGGTGGTGGTTGCAAGGTATACAATGAATTTAACATTATCGACCCCGCGTCGAAGGATTATAAGCTCAAGCGTCCCGACCGTGTCATGCTATTTCCCGATGAAGTTGTAATCCTCGACTATAAGTTTGGCGAGGAGATACATAACAGGACATATGCTAAGCAGGTGCTCTATTATGCCGATCTTGTTTCGCAAATGAAACAGTTTGCCGGAATGAAAGTTTCGTCGTATATTTGGTATTATTTTAGAAAAGAACTGGTAAAGGTTGATTCTCTTGAAAAAATCGAAACCATTAATTTGAATATTTGATATGAAAAAACTGATAAGATTTTTAGTTAGAAAGATTCCTCGTCCCATACTGATAAGGTTTTCGGGACTGTTTTCGATACTTGTGCGACCATTTTACATCGGTCATAATGTTACATGTCCGGTTTGCGGAAAGTCGTTCCGCAAGTTTTTGCCCTACGGCAAAAGCGGTAGCGACAACCGTCTGTGTCCGAAGTGCCTTTCTCTCGAAAGACATAGGCTAATGTGGTTGTACTGGACCGAATATTCCGATTTTTTCACTACTAAGAAGACGGTATTGCATATTGCACCCGAGCAGCCGTTCATTAAAAGGTTCAAGAAGGCCGAAAACATCGACTACACAACGGCCGACCTGGTGTCGCCTATTGCTGACCTGCATTTCGACATCATGCAGATTCCATTGAAGGACGAGTCGTACGACTATGTCATCTGCAACCATGTGCTCGAACATGTACCAAACGACATTACAGCCATGAAGGAGATTTTCCGCGTGCTGAAAAGTGGAGGAACAGCCATTTTGCAGGTCCCGATAAATACCGATTTCAAGGAGACATACGAAGATGCAAGCATTACCGATCCGCTCGAACGCGAAAAGCACTTCGGCCAGTACGACCATGTTCGTTGGCACGGACTCGACTATCCCGATAGACTTAGGTCGGTTGGTTTCGAGGTCGAAGAGTTCGACATAAAGGAAAAGTTGCCGGCAGAAAAAATTGAGCTCTATCGCCTTGATAAAAAGGAGATTCTATATGTGGCAAGAAAAAAATAATTGATTTTTTTGCTGCAGTTACGAAATTTTATTTTATATTTGCCTCGTTAAACTATATTTATTGACATAATAAAAAAGAAAGGAAGAACGCCTATAAGATACACTTTTATCCTTAACTTATTGTAATATAGAGATATGACATACGACAAGTTTTCGGATCAAATGCTCATTGACGCATTTGTTTCAGGGGATAAAAAGTGCATCGAGGTTCTTATCGACAGGTATAAGGGCAAAGTTTATTCTTATATCCTTCTAAATGTCAAGAATCCCACAATTGCAGACGATATATTTCAGGACACCTTCTTGAAGGTTATGTCTTCGTTGCGTTCGCGCTCATATTCCGATGAAGGCAAATTCCTGCCTTGGGTAATGCGAATCGCACATAATCTTGTAATCGATTATTTCCGTTACGACAGGAATAATGGCATGACATCGAGCGACGAAAACGAATATGTCCTTAATTCTACAAGCTTGTCCGATTCGACTGTTGAGGATAGGATAGTAGAGGAGCAGATATTTTCCGATGTCAGGAAATTGCTCGATTATTTGCCCGAAGAGCAGAAGGAAGTAATAATGCTTAGACATTATGGCGGCATGAGTTTCAAGGAAATTGCAGACGCTACCAATGTGAGCATAAATACTGCTCTAGGTAGAATGAGATATGCCATAATGAATTTGCGCAGGCTTGTCGACGAAAAGAGCATCATACTTACAAAGTAGCATACCGTATCCTATAATTTGATATTTTGAGGAAACATCTGGATTCGCAGGTGTTTTCTTTTTTTTATAGTGCGATTGATGACTTTTTTGTTAAATTTGCATTCAAATGTTATCGTATGAACAAGTTGTTTTTTGTAATTGCTGTACTTGTGTTTCCATTGCTGGCATTTTCGCAGATGGATGCAAAAAGTATTCTTATGCAGCGTGGCGAGTTGTATTTCAAGTTTCAGGTAGCCCCCGAGCGTTTAAATGAAATTTCGAGAATTGTATCCATCGACGGTTATCGCGATGGCACCTGCTATGCCTATGCTAATGTGCGTGAATTTACCGGATTTCGAAAGTTGGGAATCGACTGTGAGCCTGTGCGCGAATATTATGAAGCTAAGGACGCGTTGCAAATGGCGGAGTCGCTCAATGATATGTTTGCCTGGAATGTATATCCGACCTACAGCATTTATTGCGATATGATGCAATATTTTGCTACAACCTATCCCGAACTTTGCAAGCTGGACACTATAGGAACATCTTATTCGGGATACAAGTTGCTTGCGCTAAAAATTTCCGACAATGTTAACACCGACGAGGCTGAACCAGAATTCTTCCTCGGAGGACAGATGCATGGTGACGAGTTGATTGGCGGAATGGTATGTCTGAGGCTTATCGACAAGCTTTTGCGTGAATATGGAACAGACCAGGAGGTTTCGTATTTGGTCGATAATATGGAGATATTCATAAATCCGCTGTCTAATCCGGAGGGAACATATTTTTTCACCCCCGATTCTGTGAATAATTCAATTAGGTATACTCGCGATGGTGAAGGATGGGAGCATTTTTATGATATAAACCGCAATTTCCCCGATGCTAATGCAGGCGAGCATCCAGATGGCAGTGAGTCTTATGCAATTGAAACCGAAGCCTTTATGCAGTATGCAGACAATCACAATTTTGTAATGTCGGCAAACTTGCATAGCGGTGCCGAACTGGTTAATTATCCTTTTGATACCGAGCAGACACTTCCTGCCGACGACGCCTGGTGGCAGTTTGTTTCGGCCGAATATGTTGCCTTGGCGCGTCAGGCATGCAACGATCTTTCGTATATGACTAGTGATTTCCCAAGTGGCTACACAAACGGATATGCGTGGTACACAATTACTGGCAGCCGTCAGGACTATATGAATTATTTCAAGCATTGCCGCGAGGTGACTTTGGAGCTTAGTCTCGAAAAAAAATTGCAGAACGATTTGCTGCCTAGCTACACATCACGAAATATTCCGCCTATGATGGCATATATGAAGCGTGCAACTATGGGATTGCAAGGTTTTGTAACCGATTCTATTACAGGCGAACCGTTGAGGGCTATGGTGTTTGTTAACGGTCACGATTATTTCAATTCACAAGTGTATTCTTTCTTGCCTACAGGCGAGTATTACCGCTTTTTGAAGGCTGGACACTATAATGTTTCGTTCTATGCCAGTGGCTACATACATAAGACTATTGCTGTTGATATTACCGACGGTGCAGCATTCCCTCTCGATGTGCAGTTGGTGCAGGGCTATGACCCGGAGACGATTATAGAAAGTGACAATGATTCTTTCTCGTTGTATCCTAATCCGGTTGCCGACAAATTGTTTATCGGTAGCGATAGGAATTTCACTGCAGTTGATATTTATGATGTTTCCGGTAAATTGGTATTGTCTAAGAAGAATATCGTCGGTATGGTTGATGTGTCGGCTTTGAAAGCAGGACAATATATAATAAAGGTATATTCAGGCGATGATGTTTCGCAGGCCAAGTTTGTGAAAATGTAAGGAACGTAATCCTATAAAATAAAAAAGGTCTCGATTCGAGACCTTTTTTTTGTATGGTTTTATGAAGTTTACTTGAACAACTTCATGAATTCGTCGATAGTGATTTCGCTGTCTTCGAGCTTAACCTGTTCAGCGAGGAAGTCGACAACCTTGTCTTCGAGTTCATGTTCGTAGATGCGGCGAACTTCGTCTTCCTTCTGGAGGAGTTCCTTAGCATACTTTTCTACGTATTCGTTCGGAATATAAGCCATTCCGTACTGAGCGAACTGGGCGGCAACCATTTCCTGTGCAGCCTTTTCGAGTTCTTCCTTTTCAACCTTTATGTCGTGATCCTTAGCGGTCTTGGTCTTGATGAGAGTCCAGCGGAGGTCGTCGAGGAACTTCGGGAATTCGTTGTCGATTTCTTCCTGAGTGAGCTTTTCGTTTGTAACCTTAACCCAACGTTTCAAGAATTCTTCCGGAAGCTTGATATCAAGTTTCTTTGCAAGCTTTTCCTTGATGTCGAGCATCATCTTGTACTTGCTTTCGCGCTTGAACGAAGCGGTGATGTCTTCGGCGATACGAGTACGGAATTCTTCTTCGGTCTTTACAACGTCCTTGCCAAAGCACTTGTCGAACAATTCCTGGTTAACTGCTGCCTGCTTGTATTCCTTTACGGTCTTGACTACGAGGCGGAAGTTAGGAGTCATATTGGCAACTTCTTCCTTCTTAGCCTTAAGCATAACGGCTATCTTGCCTTCTTCCTCGAATGCCTTCTTGATGTCGAAATCGATGATAGTGTCAACTGTTGCGCCAGTGAACTGCTTCTTAATCTTAGCGTCCTTTATGAATTCGATAGCGAGGCTTGCTTCTTCGTTCTTTATGCCGCCTTCGATTTCGGAACCGTCTTCAGAAATCTGTGTAAGGCTACCGGTAAGGAGCGACTTAGCAGTTGCTTTCTTAACGTCTTCGTACTTTCCGTACTGGCTTCTGTAGTTTTCGATGTACTTTTCAACGTCCTTGTCTTCTGCCTTTACGATGTACTTGTTGAGTTTGTCTCTCTTCGAGAGCTTAATTTCAAATTCAGGGGCAATACCAAGGTCGAATGCGAATTCGAACTTTTCGTCCTTTGCAAGGTCGATGGTCTTTGTGCCTTCGTTTGGCAGAGGTTCGCCGAGGATGTTCAACTTTTCGTTTTCAATGTACTCGCTGAGAGTCTTTCCTACGAACTTGTTCAATTCGTCGGCTAGTACAGCCTGTCCGTACATTTTCTTTACCAATCCCATAGGAGCATTGCCTGGTCTGAAACCTTTTATTTCTGCTCTGCGACGGTAGTCCTTCAAGGTCTTCTCTACGTTTCCTTCGATGTCTTCTTTGCTTACGGAGATATTCAGCGTAAGATTTAAATCGTCAATTTGGTTTTTTACAACTTCCATTAGGTCGTCTTTTTTTGATAAATTACTAAATTACAAAATCTTATAATCTAAAAAACCGCACTTGAAATTGTCATGCGGTCGGTTGTACGGATGAAGGGACTCGAACCCCCACGCCTTTCGGCACTAGATCCTAAGTCTAGCGCGGCTACCAATTACGCCACATCCGCGAATTGCGGTGCAAAGATACAATTTTTTTCGATAGGAAATTCAATCTTGGTGTTTTTTTTCTGTGGGGAATATAGATAAGGATCGTGATATGTGTTTTGTGTTTATTGTCAAATAGTTATAAGATACGATGAGTGCAAAAATGAATTATATTTCACGCTCTACTATCTTTGGTATTGCCGACATAAAATAGAATGGCAGGTTCACCAATTTGAACGGTTTGCCACTGGCATCGTTTACGGTATCTACCGAAAATTTGCCCGACCATATCCTTATTGCAAGTCGATGCTGCGCTTTTATCATATATTGGTGCAACGACTTTAGATGCGCATTGTGACCGCTTTTTGTTTCTATCGGTATTATGTTGTTTTCGTAAGGATAAACCAAATCTATTTCCGAAGTTGCGCCTTTCTGAGCCCTGACCCAGAAGTTGCGTTTCTGTCCGAAATCATCGGTAAGTGTTGCTAGTTCCTGGGCTGCAACCTGTTCTGCCGACTTTCCTTTCCATGTGTCCAGAAGGTCGTTGCTATACAGGTATTCCTTTTGTATGTGCGATGCATAGTTTACCAGTCCTATGTCGAGCCATATAAGTTTTGGCGACCTTTTTAGGTCTGGAACTATCGGAATGTTTTCGTTGGTTATCGGATAGACAAGTTCAAGTAGCATAGCCTTTTCCATGGTTCTGAAAGCATCACCTGTTTCTCGTGCCTTGTACGAAGATTCGGCAAAGTTTCCGAGAGTTATTGCCTCTCCTGCGAATGCCCAGCCATTTTCGAGTATGTATCTTATCACATTTATCTGCGACGAGCGCTGTGCGTACTTTTCTACATCGTCCTTGTACGAAGTTATTAGCTGGCTGTATTTTTCCGACAGCGACAACACATCTCTTTTTGCTGCGTATGTCTTTACTACTTCTGGCATTCCGCCTATAAGTGCGTATGTATTGAAAAGTCCGTTCATGGTGTCGTGGAATGCCGAAGGCAGCGATGCGTCCATTATTGGGTCGGCAAAGCGTTCTTCGCCTATTGCCCACAAGTATTCGTGAAACGAGCAAGGGTGCATTGCCATATATTCCACCCTGCCCACAGGAAACGATATGTGCCTGTCGAGCATTGTCTCCAGCAGCGAGCCTGCGGCTATGACGAATATCTCGGGGCTGTCCTCGTAGAAATAGCGCAGTTTGGCAACTGCCTTTGGCGAATTTTGTATCTCGTCGATAAACAGCAGAGTCCGTCCGTTTTTCTTTTTTACATTGCAACTCAGAAATAACATTTCGAGCAGCGCATGCACATCATCTGTCTCCTCGAATAGCTTTAGGTTGGCATCGCGCTCCATATTTACATATAGGTAGTTGTCGAACTGTTTGCCGAATTCGTTTACGGCAGTGGTCTTTCCAACCTGTCGAGCACCTCTTAGCACAAGAGGTTTACGGTCTTCCTTGTTTGCCCATTTTTCTAGAGATTCTGTTATCTTTCGTCTAAACATCTGAACATCAATTTTAAATCACGTTGCAAAGATAATAATTTGTTTCAAAACATAGGTAATTTTTAACAAATTTTGTTTCAAAACATAGGTAAAATTTGATTTAAATTGTTTCAAAGCATAGGTAAAACTTGGTAAATTTTGTTCCAAAATATAGGTAAAAATTGGAGGTTCTTGTTTCAAAACATAGGTATATAGCCCGCAATGTATTGCTGGATGCAAATACATTATTAATTGAAAATCATCCTTATCGTCCTGACTTGCTTATCGTCTTGTGTAATGGTGACTTTTGCTATGCCATCGGGTAGGATGTGGTCGATTTTTTCCGACCATTCCATAAAGATATAGGCTCCGCTTTCAAGGTACTCCTCGAAGCCCATGTCATATACTTCGCGAAGGTCGTCGATGCGGTAGAAGTCGAAATGGAAAATCTGTCCGTATTTCTTTGAGTAGTATTCGTTTACGATAGCGAAGGTGGGGCTTGTGATTTCGTCCTCGACTTCCATTTCGCGGCAGAGTTCCTTGAGGAATGTCGTTTTGCCTACGCCCATTTCACCATAGAAGGCAAAAATTTTATTATCGCCTGCGTATTCGAGGAATTTTTTTGCTGCGCTGCGAAGTTCGCTGATGTCGTTTACAATGATTTCACACATTTCTTTCCCTTATTTGTTTATGAATGCAAGTGCCTTTGCCGTAATGGTTTCGGCATCGAGTCCAAACATTTTAAGCAGTTCGCTTGGCTTTCCCGATTCGCCGAAGCAGTCGGGCATACCTATTATCTTCATCGGGGTGGGGCGGTGTTCGCCAAGCACTTCGGCAACTGCTCCGCCAAGTCCGCCGGTAATCTGGTGTTCCTCGATGGTGATGATTCTGCCAGTTTCGTTGGCAATGTCAACTATCGCCTGCTTGTCGATTGGCTTTAGGGTGTGAATGTTCATCACAGCGGCTGAAATTCCGTTTGCTTCAAGGCGTTCTGCTGTCTCTAGAGCTGTCCAGGCCATCGAACCTGTGGCTATCAGTCCGATATCCTTGCCGTGTCGGAGCCACTGAGCCTTGCCGATTTCAAACTTGTCGTTCTTGTCGGTGAAGTTTGGAACGGCTTCGCGTCCGTAGCGAATGTAGCATGGCGTGTTGAGTTGCTTTACTGCTGCAAGGGTTGCCAAGTAGGTTTGGTTCTCGTCGCAGGGACTGAGCACTGTCATGTTTGGCATCGAACGCATGATGGCAAGGTCTTCGAGTGCTTGGTGAGTTGCACCGTCGGGACCAACAGAAATGCCTGCGTGTGCGCCGCCGATTATTACATGAAGGTTGTTGTAGCATACCGAAACTCTTATCTGGTCGATGCTTCTGAGAGCCGAGAATACCGCGTAGGTTGAAAATGCAGGGATTTTTCCCGAAAGTGCAAGTCCGGCGGCTGTTGCGGCTGCATTTTGTTCGGCTATGCCCATCGAGAAGAACCTTTCGGGATGGCGTTCCTTGAAAAAGTTCATGCCCACCGAGTTGGTGATGTCGAGTCCGAGGCAGACAATCCTTTTGTCGGTGTCGGCGAGGTCGGCCAGTGCTTTTCCGAATCCGTTCTTGGCGTGGGTTATTTCAACTTGCTTCATGGCGTGCTATTTTTCGCGTTCGATAATGTATTCCGTAATTTGCTTTAAATAAGTGCAGTAGTTGATTTGGGGCAGAGTGCCGATAAGGGCGAAAACTTCATCTTTGATTTCGATTGTGCGTTTGTGGCTGCCTTCCATTCCGCCTTTTGCGATGACTGCCTTGCGAATCTGCTCAATGTTTTCGGCTGTGCGTGGACTGTTCCAAAGTTGCTGGAAATTGGCTTGTTCGCTGCGCGACATGTTGTTCCATGCGCAGATTAGCGGCATTGTAACCTTGCATTCCTTGATGTCGTTGCCGCTTTCCTTGCCAGTCTTGCCGTTGGACGAGTAGTCGAGCATATCGTCCTTTATCTGGAAGATGTAGCCGATTTTCTCGCCGATTTTGCAAATCTGCTCGGCCTGCTGTCCGCTTGCACCAGCGGTAACTGCTCCGACTTTCATGCACGATGCTATCAGCGAAGCCGTTTTCTTGAAAATGATTTCGTAGTACCTTGCTTCGTCGGTGCTGAAGTCTTTTGAATCAAGCTGTTGCAGTTCGCCCTCGCTCATTGCGCAGACGGTAGGCATAAGCATGTCGATGATTGCGTGTTCGCCATTCTGTGCGGCTATGCTTATTGCTTTTGCAAACAGGTAGTCGCCAGCG
This sequence comes from Bacteroidales bacterium, assembly GCA_017617125.1. Classification (GTDB taxonomy): domain Bacteria; phylum Bacteroidota; class Bacteroidia; order Bacteroidales; family ML635J-15; genus Bact-19. The sequence continues at coordinate 50,913 of JAFZWY010000002.1, read as the reverse complement.
AGTACTGCAGCCTTGTTGCCCTTGGTCGCGTTGAGCGTGGGTTGGTTGCGGCGGATGTCTGACTCGTCTACAATGTCGTCGTGGATAAGTGTTGCGTTGTGCAGTATTTCGACTATTAGGGCGGCGCGGTCGGTGCTTACTGTAGGCTTGCCGAAAATCTTTGCCGAAAGATAGACGAGCAGGGGACGGATGCGTTTGCCTTTTGCGTTGAAAACGTGCTGTAGCATCGGCTTGAAGTCGCTGTTGTCGGAATTTATGGTGTCAATCAGCAATTTTTCGAAGCCCGTTAGGTCGATTCCGATGCCTTTCGCTATTTCCTGAAAATTCGGCTGCAATATCGTTCCCATGTCTTTGACTTAACAAAAAAAGCACTGATTCCCAGTGCTTTTGTGATCCAGACAGGATTCGAACCTGTGGCCTACGGCTTAGAAGGCCGTTGCTCTATCCAGCTGAGCTACTGGACCATCATTTTGGACTGCAAAAGTACACCTTTTTACCGAAGTGGCAAATAATTTTTTGACTTTTTTTGTGGCTGTTATCTCGGCTCTTTCATTTAACCGCCCCCTGAGCCTGTCGAAGGGTAAGGTTAATAAGCATTGTTTCATTTCGTCACCTTGACTTTGACAAGCTCCGCCAGCGGATTTATTCAAATGCTAACTGCTTGTATCATAAGTAACAATATTGCCAAAATGAAAGAACCGTGAGAAAAAGTCAGTTATATCATTTCGACCTCAGCGATATTGCCTATTATTAGTCGATATACTTCATAAGTTCTGCCTTCTTGGCATCGTATTCCTCTTGGGTAATAATTTGCAAATCAAGCTTTTCCTTCCATTTTTTTAATTCCTGAAGAGCAGCTTCGGAAGATTTCATCTTTGTTTGCACTTCGCCAACAGCAATTGCCTCCTCGAAGTTGGTACAAGCCAAACCGCCACGATTGAGCACAAGGTATATCTTGCATCCGCTGTTAAGCTTGTTGTATGGGTCAATCGGTATACATTGGATTCTCTTGATGGTTGCTACTCCACCGGCACGGTTCTCCACTCGTTCGGCGACTTCCTGATTTGCAGCACTTGAAGCGGCATTGTCAGAATCATCTGCCATAGCATTTAACCAACTGCCAGTAACATCCTTGTAATAAAGATAATACTTTCCATTTGTCGGATAGCCGTATGTAATCGTTGAGCCTATTTTGTATGAAACACCATCGGAAGCAACATATTCAGTAATGTCGCCACCGGCCTTTCTTCCAGTCAAATCTCTTGCCGACCTTTGGGCTTGAATGTCCTGATAAGTTACAGTTTGTGCAAACGAGAACAAACTGCAGATCAATAAGATAAGTGTTAGTATGCTTTTCATTTCATTATGTTTTTTATGCTTGCAAAAGTATGCAAATTTCTACAACTAAAAATTACTTCTCTCTCAACGAAACAGCAAAACCGCCACAGCGTGCCATCTTAACCTTTAGCACCGACTTTGATGTAACTTTCTGCTTGGTAATTGTATATGCCTGCGGATTGTAGCTGTCGCCCGGGATTCCATCGGCATCCTTTGCATCGGTGTAAATTACAGCATCGTAGGTAACTCCGGGCTTCAGGAAGTCGAGTTTTACGGATACTTCGCGTGCATTCTCATCGGTTACGCCGCCAACATACCATACGTCGTGCGGAGTTGCATTCTTCAGGTCGGCTGCTGTAGCGTTTTCGGGCAGGGCATATACAAAGCGAGCCGCATTCGAGAGCATGTCCTTTTTGCCGTCTGGCAAAGTAGCAACGCCTTCGGCTGCCTTGTTCAAGGTTGAAATCTTCGGATGACGGGCCGTGACAATATATGCGCCAGGTTCTGCTTCAAGGTACAAGCTCTTGTCCCAGTCGACGGCAACATCCTTTATGAACTGGAAGGCATCCATAAACGGTTCGTAATGTTCGGGGAAGTCGGAAGCCATCTGCAACGGAGAGTAGAACGTGACATACAATCCCAACTGGTTGCAAATGGTATGGCGCATCAGGTCACCCTTGTTCCATTCTGCATTTTTGCTCATATCGGTTTCGAAAATGCCGGGCGTGTAGTCCATTGGACCGCCTTGCAGTCGAGTGAACGGCAAAATAGTCGTATGTCCGGGTTTTATGCGTCCACGGAACTCGGTTCCCATTGCACTTTCGTTGCCAATCATGTTGGGCCATGTGCGGCAAAGTCCTGTTGGACGTACTGCCTCGTGTGCATTGACCATGATATGATGCTTTGCGGCCTCGGTTATGCAGTAGTGGTAGTGGTTGATGAGCGGCTGGCTGTAATGTCCTTCGCCGTAGGGAAGTATCTTTCCGACATAACCGCTCTTAACGGCGTCGTAGCCATATTGGTTCATCAATGTGTATGCTTTTTCAAGCCAGTGTTCGTAATTTATTGTCGATGACGAACTTTCGTGGTGCATGATAAGGCGGATGCCTTTCTCGTGGGCATATTTGTTCAATGCTGGCAAGTCGAAGTCGGGGTAAGGTGTTAGGAAATCGAATACATAATCCTTTTCCTTGCCGTACCAGTCTTCCCATCCGATGTTCCAACCTTCGATAAGAAGGGCGTCGAAGCCATTTGCTGCAGCAAAGTCGATGTAGCGGCGTACATTTTCGTTGTTTGCAGCGTGACGTCCGTGAGGCGTGGCTTTGGTGTAGTCGGTTTCGCCGAGCTTTACCGATGGAAAGTCGTTGGTGTACGACCAGCAGCTTTTGTCGGAAATCATTTCCCACCATACGCCCATATATTTTACTGGATGTATCCACGAAACATCGTCAAGTACGCAAGGATCGTTAAGGTTGAGAATCAAGCGAGACGCCAGCACGTCGGTGGCTTTTGTGCAGACCATTACTGTGCGCCAAGGTGTGTGGCATGGAGCCTGAAGACGACCCTTATAGCCAGTGGCATCGGGGCAAAGCCAGGTGCGGAAAACGAAATTCTTGTCGTCTAAGTCCAAGTTGGTAGTAGGGTAGTCGAGCACGGCGGCTTCGTGTATGTTGATGTAAAGTCCGTCGGCGGTTTTCATCTGCAATGCTGTCTGCACGCCTGTAGGCGAGAAGTTTTTCCACGGCCAGCCGCAACCTTTGTGAGCATCTTCGTAAAGACCTCTTATTTCAGATAGTTTCGATTCTGTGAAACTGTATTCCTGGGTGTCGTAGTCGCCGGGAATCCACCATGCGGTGTGGTCGCCGGTCATTGCAAATTCGGTAAGTTCTTCCTTTATCCAGAAATATACCAGAGCATTTTCCATCGGAAATTCGTAGCGGAAGCCAAGTCCGTCGTCGTAAAGGCGGAAACGGATTTGCATTACTGTTGCTTTTTTCTTGGTCGAGCCATCGGCGCTTTCAATGGAACCTATTGGTTGTTCCAAGGTTACCAGAAGTTCGTTGTAATGGTTGCGTATTTGCGCTTCCTCGCCCCATACGGGTTCCCAAGTCTCGTCGAAAGTACTAAAAGCCTTGTCCTTGAGTACAAAAGCATGTGCCAGGTCGTCGCGCCATTCGAGGGTAAATCCCATTTTCGACGGCAACACGACAGGTTTTCCTGCGCGGTCGAGCGAATAGTAGGGAACGCCATCGCGTAGTTCAAATTTCAGTTGCAACTGCTTGTCTGGGCTTTGTAGTGTTATTGGTTCGGCAAATGTTTTGGTAAGGAAGCATGTCATCATGCACAATACGAACACAGCAATCTTCTTCATGGCAAATTACATTTTATTTGGTTGACAAAGGTAAAAAAAATATGGCTTGCATTTCCTTCGTTTGTAAATTTAATAGGAAAAATGACAAAGCATTTAGCCTCTTTAACATCAATCAGTTGAAAAAAGGTTCGGATCGGTTGAATATGCGATTGAAAGCCAAGGTATTTTTGTGCCAATAATTTTAGGAATGATAAGGACAGGCGTTTACGGCAGCATTGATTCGAGCACGGTCGGCATGGTCGAGAATATTCTCGATGTTGCCGAACTTGATGTCGTGGGAACCTATTCCGCAGAATCTGCTAAAAGCACAGTCCCCGACCTGCATTTGCGCAAGTTCGATGAGGAGGGAGCATTCCTGAAAAATGTCGATGCCGTAATTGCAGTTTCGCCTGCAACAAGCCTCGAGGAGATAAAAACTCTTGTAAAATCGTCGAAGCATGTGTTTTTCGAGCCGGCATCATCGTATTGCAGTACCGATGTCAACAAATTGTCGAGCATAGTCGACGAGGCCAACGTGAAGGTGCAGGCAGGATTCCACCATCGTTTCAACAACACTTTCCTGTCGGCAAAGCCGTTTATTGTGATGCCTCGTTTCATACAGTCGGTTAACTATAGGCGCTTCAATTCCAGCAGTGAATATTGCTCGGTACTGATGGATATGCTCATCAACGATGTCGACATTGTGCTTAGCGTAGTGAAGTCGAATGTGAAGAACATTTACGCAAGTGCTTCTGCCATAACGCAGATGCCGTCGGTTGCACCCGATGTAATAAATGCCCGCATTGAGTTCTACAACGGTTGTGTGGCGCATTTGGTGGCAAGCAGGGTTGCCGTGGAAGATTCGCATAAGATGACATTCTATTGCCGCGAAAGCTACACCAATATCGATATGCTTAACAATACTGCATCTTTGGTGAAAAAGCATGGAGATGTCGACGATTTGTCGTTCTTCAGCCAGTCGATAGGCGACTTGTGCGTAGAGCCGATTATGGTGAAGCCCAACAACGTATATTACGACGAGTTTACATCGTTCGCAAAATCAATACTTTACAACAAATCGCCCGAAGTCAACGTCGATACCATACTCAAGACCTACGACGTTGTGAAAAAGATAAAGGAAAAGATAAGCCTGAGCGGTTTCTAAAAATCCATTTTATATTTTGTGCGGAAAGTCTTATCTTTGCACAAAAGTTTTTAATTGCTATTAATTAATATATAGGTATATGAGTTCACGTATTCAGAATTGGTTTATATTCTCGACAATTGTACTGATGTCGTGCATGATATTTTCGTGCAAGTCGAATAATAATGCTAAAGAAGCAACGAATAAGGAAGTTGAAAATGATACTATTGCAGAAGTAGATAGCATTGCAGCCGATACCCTGCCGATTTTTGCAGACTACGATTTCATGTATTTCCGCGGTTCGAAGATCTGTTTCTTCTCGGTGGAAAATATGGATTCGCTAGTGTATGAAGGTGAGACTGACGAAATTGTGAACTACGAGTTCTTGCCAGGCACTTTTAAGTTATATTATTCGGTGTGCAGTGATAGCACTATGGTGCTCAAGTATATCGACTTTGCTTCTGAAAATCCGGAGCCACAGGAGATTGTTAGCTGGGGACTTGCCTGCAACGACTGCATAACCGAAACATACGGCACATATTCGGGGCTGAGGATAAGTGATGACGGTAGATATTTTGGTGTGAACTATGATTTCAGCTGGGATGGTTACTGGTTTACCAAGATAAAGGTGTACGACAATGAATTGCACAAGTTTGTGACTTCTCAGAGTATAGAAAAACTGTATAGGTATTTTGAAAGTTCGTCAAACGATGAGGAAGACGACGAAGAAGATGATGATGAAGTAATTTCTTACTCAAGTTTTTACGAGGCTGGTGCTGATGATGACGAAGGCGAAAGTGAAGGATCGTCGTATAACTATTATTACGGATCGGAGGGAAATGGCGGAGTTTGTCTTACCGACAAGATGAAGTTTGAGTCGACGCCAGAAGAATTCGAATTCAGTGGAATTTCGCCTAATGGCGACAGGGTTGTCTTTGGCGCGATTCTTGGCTGGGGCGACTTCCCGCACGGACCATTCTGTGTTGCAAGCCTCGACGGAAAGACGCAGATAATATTGGAAGGAACCGACTTGTCGTACGATGAAGGTCCGTCAATGGCATGGCTCGAGGATGGAACATTCCTGTATGTTCGCAATTTCATGGAGGACGTAGAGAACTTCGTGCCGACAATCATGGCAATTACTCCCGACAGTAAAAAGCCTGTCGAAATTGTAAAGGCGCCGGTATTTATAATGTTGCCGAAGGAGGAAAAAGACTAACGGTCAAACGGGCCCGCAGACCAGCGGTCTGTTTGCCTTTTTGCTTGTCTGCCTATTCGGTGGTAGCTCCCGTTAGTGAAATTTATTTAAATCTTTGTGCGCTGATAAGATTTTTTGTCTACCTTTGCCTTCTTATAATAAGAATTAATTGACAGATGAAGAAAATACTGGTTTGGGCATTTGTGTTCGCATTGGTTTTCCAGTCGTGCGGGAGACAGGACCCGACGGAAGGCGTGCCCGCATTTGTACGTGTCGATGAGGCAGTTATCGATATTGTTGACCCATCTCAGGGTACGGCCATTCATAATATATCGGACTGTTGGCTTTCGGTTGGCGGAACGACAATTGGTATTTTCGAAATCCCATTCGAAGTGCCTGTGTTAAGTTCTGGCATTCAGACCATCGACATAGAGCCGGGTATAAAGAATTCCGGACGAGATGCCGAGAGGATTGTTTATCCTATGCTCTATAACTACGATATTGATACCATGTTAACCCCAAATTCGGTATTGAAACTTACACCGCATTATTCGTATAGGCAGGGCGTTAATTTTATTCTGGTAGAGAACTTTGACCACATAGGTTCCAAGTTTGAGAAATCTGATTCGAGCAAATACGATTTCGATGTTTCGCTCGAAGACGGTAGCGAAGGATATGCAATGAAGGTCGTGATACCAAAGGACGACTATCAAGGATATTTTGAGTGCAGGGCTTCCGAAGTGTATTCGCTTTCGCAAAGCGGAGTGACATTTCTCGAAGTTAGCTATAAGTGCAACGATATGTTCGATTTCGGCATGTACGGCTTGGTGGAAAGTGCAACTTCTACCATTGGTAAGCGCGAGAGGGCTTATTCTTTCTATTCCACAGACGGCGAGTGGAAGCGCGTATATATAAATCTTAACGATGCGATCGGACGCTCAGCTTCAAACTGCGGGCAGTTCCAGCCGTTTTTCGCCGCCTATAGGTGCGATTCTATCAGCCCTGTCGGACAGAATAGCGAGATATTTATTGATAATATCAAGTTGTTGCATATTGAAAACTAAAGCAAATTATGCAAAAAGCAAGGCAGAATTTTAAATATATACTGTTTGATTATCTTGCAGCTGCGGCTACGTGGGGCTTGTTCTATTGCTATCGTAAGATCGAGATTGAGCCTTTGCGTCTCGGTTATTCTATCCCTGTGGAACTCGACTGGAAATTCTATGTGTCGATGGTCGTAATTCCATTGTTCTGGCTGTTGCTGCATCTCATGAGCGACTATTACAGGACTCCTTTCCGCAAGTCGAGAGTGCATGAGTTCGGCACGACTGCAATTGTAACCATCATCGGCGTTGTGATTTTGTTTTTCGTCTTTGTACTCGACGACTGGGTTGGTAACTACAGGCAGTACTACAGTATGTTCGGTCTGCTTCTGTTAATGCAGTTTACTTTTACATACATTCCTCGTCTTGTAATTACTACGGTGACCAACAAGCGGGTGCATTCGCGTAAACTGCGCTTCAATACACTTATGGTCGGTAGTAACGATAAGGCTGTTGAATTGTATCGTGAGCTGGAGTCGCAGAATATTTCTTCAGGTTTGAATTTTATTGGTTTTGTTTATGTCGACAAGCAGGATAATTACCAGATGGAGAAATATGTGCCTAATTTTGGTAGTGTGGATGACATAAGGGATATTATAGGAAAATACAAGATAGAGGAGATTGTAATAGCTATCGAATCGAGCGAGCATGACAAGATTACACATATAATCAACAAATTGTATGGCGTGCGTGTTTCTGTTAAGGTAATTCCAGACATGTACGACATGCTCATAGGCAAGGTGCGCATAACTTCTATAATAGGTATGCCGCTCATTGCAATAAATCAGGATGTAATGCCTGTTTGGCAGCTCTTTGCAAAGCGGTTCTTCGACATTGTCCTAAGCATTCTTGCAATGGTTATATTGTCGCCGTTGTATCTTGTTCTTGCCATTGCCGTTAAAATGAGTTCGCCAGGACCTATAATATATAGCCACGAGCGCATCGGGCGTTATCATAAGCCGTTCAAGATCTACAAGTTCCGTTCGATGTATGTGAATTCGGAACAAAGTGGTCCGGCTCTCAGTAAGAAGGATGACCCGCGCATAACCCGCGTCGGCAAGATTATGAGAAAGACACGAATGGATGAGATTCCGCAGTTTTTCAATGTGTTGCGTGGCGACATGAGCCTAGTCGGTCCGCGTCCCGAGCGCGAATTCTATATTAAGCAGATTGTGGAGAAAGCTCCGCATTATTTGCATCTGCTTTCTGTTCGCCCTGGTATAACCTCTTGGGGGCAAGTAAAATACGGATACGCAGAGAATGTCGACCAGATGGTAGAAAGGTTGAAGTTTGATATCCTGTATATCGAAAACCGTTCGTTGCTGATGGACATAAAAATCCTTATATATACAATAAAAATCGTCATTCTTGGCAAGGGATTGTAGTAAAATACTGATGTAAAAGAAAAAAAATAAAAATTCTTTTGTCCTTCAAAAAAAAGTTATTACATTTGCACTCCCAAAAAATACGGGGATTTGTAAAGATAAATTATTTATAAACAATTAAATATTAAGAAAATGACTAAAGCAGACATTGTAAATGCAATTTCCGAAAATACCGGAATCGAAAAAATGGTAGTTCAGAAGACTGTTGAAGCTTTCATGGAATCTGTAAAAGGTTCTTTGATCAATGGTGAAGACGTATTTTTAAGAGGTTTTGGAAGTTTTGTTGTTAAGAAGAGAGCAGAAAAGACTGCAAGGGATATGGCTAAGAACACAACAATAACTATTCCAGCTCACAATATTCCTGCTTTCAAGCCGGCAAAGTCTTTCGTATCAGAAGTAAAGGATAATAACAAGGTTAAATAATTAGAGCTATGCCAAGCGGAAAGAAGAGAAAAAGACATAAAATGTCTACTCACAAGAGGAAAAAACGTCTTCGTAAGAACAGACATAAAAAGAAAAAATAGTATTTTCTTTTTTTTGAATTAAAAAATTATCCAAACCTTCGGAGACTCTTCCGAAGGTTTGATTTTTTGCAAAAACATTGTAGGAGAGGAGAACGTGGACGACGAGAAATTAGAGGTGTGCAGCGAGTTGTTTTTGGATGTCAGAAGTTCCGAAGTCAATATAGCCTTGTTGAATAACAAGCGGTTGGTGGAACTTAGCACCGAATACAGCAACGTGGACTTTTCTGTCGGTGACATTTACCTGGGAAGAGTCAACAAGCTTATGCCTGGCTTGAATGCTGCGTTTATCGATGTCGGATATAGAAAAGATGCATTCCTGCATTATCTCGACCTCGGTTCTGGTTTCATGACACTGAAAAAGTTCGTCCGCATGGGGATGACCAAGAATCCCAATGGCCTCACTAACATCAAGGTAGAACCCGATATCGACAAGCGTGGCAAGATTGCCGACATTCTCAAGGTCGGGGAATATGTGCTGGTGCAAATCGCCAAGGAGCCTATTTCGTCTAAAGGGCCTCGTCTCACTTGCGAAATATCAATTGCAGGCAGAAATCTCGTATTGTTGCCTTTCAACAATAGAATCTCTGTCAGCCAAAAGATAAAATCCAACGAAACGCGAAAACGTCTGCGCGGATGGCTCGAAAGCCTAGTGCCAAAGAATTTCGGCGTAATTGTGCGGACTGTGGCGCAGGATAAACCGTTGTCGGAACTCGACAAGGAGTTGACTTCGTTGCTCGACAAGTGGAAAGAACTGTATTCTCAGCTTTCTGTTGTGGAGCCGCCAAACGTTGTTCTTGGCGAAATGAACAGGACATCGGCGTTTCTGCGCGATATGCTCAATTCTTCGTTCCATCAGATAGTCGTCAACGATGAGGATATGTATAAGGAGGTAAAGCAGTTTATCTCCGAAATAGCCCCCGAAAAGACAAAGATTGTAAAGCTTTATAACGACCGTACACCGATTTTCGATTATTACGGAATCGAGAAGCAGATAAAGACAGCATTTGGACGAACCGTCCCGATGCGTTCGGGCGCATATATTGTAATCGACCATACCGAAGCTGGACATGTTATCGACGTTAACTCAGGCAACAGGGCCAATTCTAAGAACGACCAGGAGACGAATGCTCTCGAGGTAAACCTTATTGCTGCCGAAGAAATAGCACGCCAGTTGCGTCTGCGCGATATGGGCGGAATAATAGTGGTCGACTTCATCGATGTGCACGACAACGAAAGCAAGAAGGCTATATATGAGAAGATGAAAACGTGCATGGCCAACGACCGTGCCAAGTATCATCTCACTCAGTTGAGCCGATTCTGCCTGATGGAGATAACCCGTCAGCGTGTGCGTCCCGAAACCGACAAGAAGACTGCCGAAACATGTCCTTGCTGTAACGGTACCGGTAAAATCCAAGCAAGCATCAACCTTACCGACGAAATAGAGAACCAGTTGAAGTATATCATTAAGAAAAATAATGTCGATAAGGTTGTAATAAAGACGCACCCGTTTGTAGAGGCATATATAAACAAGGGCATTTTCAGGTCTATGCGTAAGCAGTGGCAGAAATTGTATGGCTGCAAGATCGAGGTGTTGCCGATGATGGCTTATACTTATATGGAGTATCATTTCTTCGACGAGTTTGACGAGGAATTGATGTAGTATTAACCCCACTTTTATAGGATGATAGTAGCTTCAATATATTTGTTGTGGCATATTGTGCAAGGAAAAAATAAAAACCGCCAGAGGCGGTTCCGTGGTCTGTAGCAGATTCGAACTGTTGACCTCTTCCGTGTGAAGGAAGCGCTCTGAACCAACTGAGCTAACAGACCTAATCAAATAAAAAAAGTGATCTGTACAAGATTTGAACTTGTGACCTCTTGCCTGTCAAGCAAGCGCTCTAAACCAACTGAGCTAACAGATCGTAAGTGAATGCAAAAATATATCTTTTTCTTTAAGTGGGCAAAAAAATATCCTTGTGCAGAAACTTTTTTTCGAATGCAATGTTTTGCTTGCTTTTAATTTATTAGTAATTAGTATTTTAGTTAATTTTGGATTTTTGATTTACAATATGAATTGTAGACTTGTTTGGCTGTATATTTTTTGTATATTTGCAGTTTACAAAAAATGGTATATATGAACTTTTTGCGAAAAATCTTTTTACTGGCAACTGCGATGTTCGCATTCTCAATGCTTTTTGCGCAGATGGCCGAACCTGTTAAGTGGAAATTCTCGACCGAGAAAATTTCCGACAAGGAATTCAATCTTGTAATGACGGCAACAATCGAGGACAAGTGGCACCTCTATTCACAGCATTTCGATGCAGGTGGACCTATGCCTCTCGAAATAAAGTTCGACAAGTCTGGCAAGTACAAACTGGTAGGCGCAACAACCGAATCACCAGCTCCAACTGCCGAATACGACGATGTATTCATGGTAAATGTCAAGTATTTCACCAAGAAGGCTACTTTCAAGCAGAAAATCGAGGCTACTGCAGATGCTTCGTTCTCGGTAACGGCTTCATTGTCGGGACAAGCTTGCTTCGAAGACGGCCAGTGCCTGCCGGTAAATGCCGATGCAAAGTTCAACATCGACTTGCCAAAGAAGGAAACCGCAGAACCTGCCAATACTGCTGATGCTAAAGCCGAAGCCGACAATAAGGCACAGGAACCAACTGAGGCTGTTGTTGCAGAGGAAGAAACAGCTGCCGATTCTGCCGAAGTGGTTGCAGAACCTGTACAGTCGGACAAGGGCGGAACTCCACGCATAGTTTCGCAAAACGAGTTTGTAGAAGAGCCCGATGAGGATGGTTCGCTGTGGTCGTTCTTCTTCCTTTCGTTGCTGTTCGGTATTCTAGGTATCCTCACACCTTGCGTGTTCCCGATGATTCCTATGACCATCAGCTTCTTCATGCAGGGCGATTCGAGCAAGTTCAACTCGATACTCAAGGCTTTGATTTTCGGAATTTCAATAACCATACTGTACACGCTGATTGGTGTTATTGTCTCGCTTACGAATGCTGGCGCAGGACTAACCACAGTGCTTAGTACGCACTGGATTCCTAACCTTATCTTCTTCATTTTGTTTGTTGCATTTGCTGCATCGTTGTTCGGTTTGTTCGAGATTATTCTCCCGACTTCGCTGGCAAACAAGAGCGACAAGCAGGTCGATAAGGGCGGAATCTTTGCATCATTCTTCCTTGCACTTACAACAGTAATAGTTAGCTTCAGTTGCACCGGACCTATAGTTGGTGCTTTGTTGGTAAAGGCTGCCGGAGGAAACGTATTGGAGCCGACAATCGGAATGTTAGGTTTCGGACTTGGTTTCGCTTTGCCGTTTACAATATTGGCAATAGCTCCGAACTGGCTCAAGAAGTTGCCTAAGTCGGGCGGATGGATGAACTCGGTGAAGGTCGTAATGGGCTTCTGCCTCTTGGCATTCTCGCTCAAGTACTTCTCCAACATCGACCAGAACTATCACCTCGACATTATGAGCCGCGAACTTTACATTGCCATCTGGATTGTTATCAGTGTTTTGTGCGGACTTTACCTGCTTGGCAAGATTCGTTTCAAAATGGACAGCGAGGTTAAGACTGTCGGTTTCTTCCGTATGATTCTGGCATCGGCGTTCTTTGTGTTTGCACTTTATTTGTTCCCGGGTATGTTCGGTGCTAACTTGTCGTCGGTATCGGGACTTCTTCCGCCGATGACAACTCAGAACTTCAACCTTGCCGACGATGGCGGGGCTGCTTCGGAAGGCGCTTTGTGCGGAACACCAAAATATTCAGAATCGATGCATACTGCTTACGGTGTCAATGCATATTTCGACTACAAGCAGGCGTTCGAGTGCGCCAAGTCGCAGAACAAGCCGGTGATACTTTATTTCACAGGACATTCGTGCGCAAACTGCAAGAAGATGCAGGCTGAAATCTGGGCAAACAAGTCGATTGCCGAAAAGTTCAACAACGAGTTTGTAATGACAGCCTTGTATGTTGATGAAAAGTCGGTTGAAGTGCCAGCCGAAGAGCAGTTTACTTCGTCGAACGACGGCAAGGTGAAGAAGACTTTGGGCGAGGTAAATGCCGACATTCAGATTGTCAACTTCCAGTGCAACACCCAGCCGTACTATGTGGTTGTAAGTCCCGAAGGTCAGGTGCTTACAAAACCGATGTCGTACAACACTAATGCCGAGGAATTTATGGAATTCCTTAACGAAGGTTTGGAGAAATATAAAAAGTAGAATATAAATAGTTTAAAATTGGATTTATGAGAAGATTTACAGCGATTTTGTTCGTGTTTGTTTTTGCAATGGGATTCACTGCAAGGGCAGACGAAGGTATGTGGCTATTGTCGATGATTGGCAAGAACTACGATGATATGAAGAAGCAGGGTTTCAAGTTGACACCCGAGGACATATATAGTGTAAACCAGGGTTGTATAAAGGATGCAATTGTCGGTTTGGGCAAGGATGGTTCTCCGTTCTGGCATTTCTGCACAGGTGAAATCGTTTCGGGCGAAGGTCTTATGTTTACCAACCACCACTGCGGATATTCAATGATTCAGACCCACTCGACAGTAGAACACGACTATTTGAAGGACGGTTTCTGGGCATACTCGAAGGAAGAAGAACTTTCAAATCCGGGTATTACTGCATCAATCCTTGTCAAGATAGAGGATGTAACTGCAGAAATCGAAAAGTCGTTCAAGAAAGATATGTCGGAAAAGGACCGCAATATAGCGTTGAAGAAGGCTTCGAAGGCCATAATCGACAATGCTGTTGCTGGAACAAACTACAAGGCACAGGTAAAGGATATGTTTGGCGGAAACCAGTATTTCCTGTTGGTATATGTTACATATCAGGATGTTCGCCTTGTTGGTGCTCCTCCTTCAGCAATGGGTAAGTTCGGCGGTGATACCGACAACTGGATGTGGCCGCGCCATACTGCCGACTTCTCGATGTTCAGAATTTACACTGCTCCCGATGGTTCACCTGCAAAATATGCAAAGAACAATGTTCCTCTGAAACCGAAGCATTTCCTTCCTGTAAGTGCTAAGGGTATCGAAGATGGTGATTTTGCAATGGTTATGGGTTTCCCTGGAACAACCAACAGATATGTCACCTCTTACGGACTTGAAGAGGTTATGCAGGTGACCAACAAGTTGCGTTACGAAATCCGCGATGTCAAGGTTAATGTTTTGCGCAAGAAGATGGCTGCCGACCAGAAGGTTAAAATACAGTATGCTTCGAAGTACGCTTCGTGCTCAAACTACTGGAAGTACTCTAACGAGCAGAACAAGGCTTTGGCTCACCTCAACACTATGGGAATCAAGAAGCAGATCGAAGCTGACTTGTGCAAATGGGCTGATGCTAAGGGCGAATCAAAGTACCGTGATGCATTGAATGCTTTGCAGAAGATTTATAGCTCGAGAAAAAAGCAGGCCGAAGCAAAAATGTATATAACCGAAGGTCTTCTTGGTAGCGAACTGCCATATTTTGCATTCGGATGCAGGTCTATGGCTACTGCTTTCGCTTCAAAGGAAATTGCTGAAATCAACTCTGCTGTCAGCGATATGAGAGAACCTGCAAAGGAATTCTACAAGGACTATGACGCTGAAACCGAGCGTGCCTTGATGAAGGCTTTGTTCCGCAAGGCATACGACGAAATGGATGCCAAGTATTATCCGGAATTCTTCAAGACAATACAGACCAAGTACAAAGGCGATGTGGAAAAGTATGTTGACGATGCTTTCTCAAAGTCAATTTTCGCAACAGAAGCTAAGTTCAATGCATTCCTTGACAAGCCGTCAGGTTCTGCTTTCACAAAGGATCCTGTATTGCAGATGGGTAACGATATAATTGATGTTTACAGAGGCGTATACAACGAATACAACGACCTTTCGGTTGACCTGGAACGTAACAATCGTATTTTCATCGAAGGTGTGCTTGCTATGAACGACGGCAAGAACTTTGCTCCCGATGCAAACTCGACCATAAGGATGACTTACGGAAACGTTAAGAGCTACGAGCCTCGCGATGGTGTATTCTACGACTACTATACAACATTGAAGGGTGTGATGGAAAAGGAGAATCCTGAAAGTTCGGAATTCATTGTTCCAGAAAAGTTGAAACAGCTTTACAAGGACAAGAACTTCGGTCCGTATGTAAACAAGAACGGCGATGTTCCTACTTGCTTCATTACCAATAACGATATTACTGGTGGTAATTCTGGTAGTCCAGTTATCAATGGCAATGGTGAACTTATCGGTCTTGCATTCGACGGCAACAGCGAGGCAATGTCGGGCGACATCGACTTCGAGGAAAACTTGCAGAGATGCATCTGCCTTGATGTAAGATACGCTTTGTTCATCATCGACAAGTACGCAAATGCGCAGAACTTGATTAAGGAAATGGACATAAAGAGATAATTATTAATGAACAATTGATAATAATATGTAGAGATGTTGCGTGCAACATCTCTACATTAATTTGAATAATATGAGAAAAATTTTCATTCTTTTTGCCGTAGTTTCCGTTATGGGAATGATGGCGTTTAGTGGGTGTGATATTGGTGACCCCAATACTGTAACTTTTGATGCCAATGGCGGGACAGGAGAAATGGAACCGCAGACATTTAATGGAAGCGTAAAGAAATATCTTAGCCACAATAAATTTACCCGTGAAGGTTTTGCCTTTGCTGAGTGGAATACAATTCCCGATGGTACTGGCGTGAGATATAAAGACGGTCAGGAAATAAGCATTAGCGACGATATGACATTATATGCTCAGTGGGCGCATCTTTATACTGTTGCTTTTGAGGCCAACGGTGGTACTGGCACTATGCAGGATCAGACCTTTACCGAAGGCGTTGAACAAGCGATAGCAACTAACGCATTCACTCGCGAAGGCTATAGTTTTTCGGGTTGGGACACAGTTCCTGGTGGTGACAATGTTCTGTATGTCGATGCTCAGAAAATAAAAATTACAGCCGACATGACATTGTATGCAAAGTGGACCGAAAGCGCTCCAGTTCCTGTCGATATTGTTGTTACCTTCAATGCCAATGGTGGAACAGGTACAATGCAGCCGCAGACATTCCAAAGCGGAGTAAGACAGGATTTGTCTCCAAACGCATTCACACGCGAAGGCCATAGTTTTGTAAAATGGACAACCGTTGCTGATGGCTCAGGTTTGTTTTATTACGACGAGCAGGATATCGTAATTTACGAAAGCATGACTTTGTATGCCCAGTGGAGATCAAATGGCGGTACGCAAGACGAAGGACAGTTGAATGGACATGCCTATGTTGACCTTGGTTTGCCGAGTGGGTTAAAGTGGGCTACCTGCAATGTCGGGGCTACGGTGCCGGAAGGCCACGGAGACCCAGTCGCTTGGGGCGAAACTGCTTCCAAGTATAGCTATTATTGGGATAATTATGCGCATTGCAACAATGCATATGATGCATTGACCAAGTATTGCAATATGTCGTATTATGGCGACAACGGTTATGTTGACAATTTGACCACACTCGAATCTGTTGACGATGCGGCCACAGCAAGATGGGGCGCAGGATGGCGTATGCCAACGCGTAATGATATGGATGAACTTTTTGACAATTGCACCCGTACGGCTGTAACGCAGGGCGGAGTAGCAGGATACAAGTTTACAGGGCCTAATGGAAACAGCATTTTCCTGCCGGCAAATGGTTATCGCTATTTGGAAAATGTGGTTGAAGACAATACATGTTATTATTGGACAAGTTCGCTCTATACAGCCAATGAACCGAATTTGGCTTATTGTCTTATTGTCGGTCCTGAAAATTCATACGTGAATATTAGCTATCGTTGTAGGGGACTCCTTGTGCGTGCTGTATGTTCTCCAGCAAAATAATTGTAAGTTTTTTCTAAAATAGAATTTGATAAGCAAAAAGCCGGCAGTTTTGTCGGCTTTTTTTGTTGTGTTTGTTAAATGTCTTGCCATATACAATGGCAAGCTTATTGCATGTCATGATGTGACAATTTTTATTTTGATACATACAGTCTTTTTACTATTTTTGTCAATTTGTAACAATTGAAATGGACGAAAAGTATAACATACTGATTTCTAAACTTGATAAGTTTATCAGGAAGTACTATCTGAACAAGATAGTAAAGGGGCTTATACTTGCTTTGGCCATTTCCGGTCTGTGGTATCTCATCGTTGTTATTGCCGAATATTATGGCAGATTTTCATCTGCTTTCCGTACTGCTTTGTTTGTCAGTTCGATAACTCTCTATGCGATAGTTTTTGTGACGATGATACTGTGGCCGTTGCTCAAACTGATGAAAATAGGCAAGCGCCTGTCATATTCGGAGGCGAGCCGCATTCTCGGCAAACATTTTCCCGAAGTTTCCGACAAGTTGCAGAATACTTTGGAACTCAACTCCTTGCTTGACGAAAATTCCGAAACTCGCGACCTTATTTATGCAAGTATCTCGCAGAGAATAGAGAAACTTTCGCCAATTCCGTTCCTGTCGGCAATAAAGATTAAGAAAAATGCCAAGTACCTTGTGTATCTTGCCCCTGTCGTGCTGGTTTTCGTGCTGATAATCTCGTTTAAGCCGGCAATCGTTACCGAAGGCACCGAGAGAATCGTGAAGTACGACGAGCATTTCGAGATGCCAGCGCCGTTTGCGTTCTATCTCGAAAACGATTCGCTTCAGGTTAGGCAGGGCGACGATTTTACTGTAAATCTTTCTGTCAAAGGAGACTATGTCCCCGAACAGGTGATGATAAACTTTGGAGGAAATACCTTCTATATGGAAAAATTGTCGGCATCGACCTTCAAGTACGACTTCAAGACACTAAACAATTCGTTTAAGTTCTATTTCACGGCACAGGATGTTGAGTCGAAGGATTACGAGGTAAGCGTTTTGCCAGCACCAATAATTTTGGACTTCAAGGTAAACATCACGCCAATGGCTTATACTGGTCTCGATGCCGTTGAAATAAAGAACTCCGGCGATATGGAAGTGCCGATTGGCTCAAATGTGGTGTGGACTTTCGGAACGGCAAACCTCGATTCGCTTGTTGTTGTGATGGATAGCACCATTCTGCCGACCGAAAAGAATAACAACGAGTACAAGTTGAGCAAACGCATAACCGCGAGCAGCGACTATTCGCTGTTTGTCGCAAACGACTATTTCAGCGAACTTGTTGACATAAAGTACAGAATTCGCGTAATTCCAGACCTTTATCCGGCGATTGCTGTAAGCGAGGCCAAGGATAGTACCAATCCTGCAATCGTGTATTTCAAGGGGACAATCGACGATGACTATGGTTTCTCCCGTTTGACTTTCCATTGCTTCGATGGCGACAAGGAAATTTCAAAGTCGCCAGTGCAGTTCTCACAGCGTTTGAGTTCGCAGGATTTCTATTATGCGTTCGATTTCGCGTCGATTGAGCATACTGGCAACAAGCTTACGTATTATTTCGAGGTCGCCGACAACGATGGTTACAGCGGACCTAAGACAGCGCGTTCTAAGGTTATGGAGTTCAATATTCCGTCGGCTCAGGACCTGCAGGATATGAGCGACCAGACCAACAGCGAAACCGAAAACAAGGTCGACGAGGCGAAGAAAATCAGTGAGGATATAAAGAAGAGCATCGACGAACTGAAGCGCAAACTTGTAAACGAAACCCTTTCGCCATACGACCGCTCGCAGTTGATGCAGGACATCATCGAGAAGGAAGACCAGCTCGAGCAACTTATGGAGCAGATAAAGCAGGAGCAGAACCAGCTTCAGCAGGCAAAGGAGCAGTTCTCGAAGAGCGAGGACCTTCTGAAGAAGCAGGCCGAAATCAATGCTCTAATGGAAAACCTCATGACCGATGAGATGCGTCAGATGATTGAGGAATTGAAGAAGCTGATGGAGAACTTCAATAAGGATGAGTTCTTCAAGAAGTCGGAGGAGTTCAAGATGTCGGTCGAGGAGATGGAGCAGAATATGGACAATACTCTCGAACTGCTCAAGCGGTCGGAAGTCGAGGAGCGCGTGAAGAGCATTGCCGACCAGATGGAAAATCTTGCCGAAATGGAAAAGAAGCTCGCCGAGGAGACCAAGGATAAGAGCAAGTCGCAGGATGAGCTGAAAAAGGAGCAAAGCGCGCTCAACGAGCAGTTCGACAAGCTGAAGGAAGAGTACGAAAAGACTTTGAACAAGAATTCTGGTTTGAAGGAACCTATGCCTTTGCAGGATTTCAAGAACGAGATGAACGACATTTCAAACGAAATGCAACAGGCAAACGAGGAGTTGAACGATAACAAGAACAACAAGGCATCGGACAAGCAACAGAATAGCTCGCAGAAGATGAAGCAGTTGTCGGAGAAGATGAATTCGATGATGGCGCAGATGGAGATGGAGGAGAACGGCGAGAACATGGAGAATGTAAGGCAATTGCTCGAGAATGTGCTTACTTTCTCGTTCGACCAGGAGGACATAATGTCGGGAATGAAGCCGCTGTCGTACAAATCGCCGCAATATAAGGATTATGTTGTTCGCCAGAAGAATATTACCGACAACTTTGCAGTGATAAGGGATTCGATAAATGCGCTGTCGGCACGGGTGCCGGGTATGGCTTCGATGGTGTCGAAGGATGTGATGGAGATTCGCAAGGGCTTGACGTCGGTAATGGACTACCTGGGCAATTCTTCAAAATACCAGGCGCAGACGTCGCAGCAGAAGGTGCTTACGTCGGCCAATAATCTTGCATTGCTGTTGTCGGAGCTTCTCGACCAGATGCAACAGCAGCAGATGAACAGCAACAGCAATTCTAATTCGAGTTGCAACAAGTGCAAGAACAAAGGTAATGGGCAGCCGCAGCAGAAGCAGATGGGACAGATGCGCGATATGCAGCAGCAACTCAAGCAGCAGATGCAGCAGATGCTCGACCAGATGAAGAAAAACGGTCAGCAGGGGCAAAATGGCGAACAGCTTGCCAAGATGCTTATGCAGCAGGAGATGATGCAGAAGATGATGAACGACATGATGAATGGCGAACTCAGTCCCGATGCGGCCAAGTATCTGAAGGAAGCCAACAAGATGATAGAGCAGAACATCAGGGATCTGGTGAACCGCAATGTTACTCAGCAGACTATAAACCGTCAGGAGCAGATAATTACACGCTTGCTTCAAGCCGAAAATAGTCAGAACGAACGTGAAACTGAGCAGAAACGTCAGTCGCACGAGGCTAAGGAATACAAGCTAAGCAATCCCGACAAGGCATTCGAAGAAAAAGAAAGTGAAATAAGGTTTAACGAATTGTTACAGGTCTCCAATTTGAAGTTAAGAGACTATTACAAAACGAAATATAAGGAATATTTAAAAAATTTAAAGGATAAATAATATGGCAATAGAGTTTTTTTGTGCTGATGTAGAAAAGCCGAGGGTAAAGTACATAGCGCTAAAGAAGTGGATAAAAGACGTCGTCGAAACCCACGAGAAGAAAGTCGGGAAGATTTCTTACGTTTTTTGTTCCGATAACTATCTGTTGGACATGAACAAGCAGTATCTGAATCATGACTATTTCACAGATGTTATTACGTTTGACAATACCGAAGGCGACAAGATTTCGGGTGAGATTTATATTAGCGTTGACAGGGTTGCCGAGAACGCAAAGACGTATTCAACCGAAACTACCGAGATTTTTAGGGTGATTATTCACGGCGTACTTCACATGCTGGGTTATAAGGATAAGACACCGGAAGACCAGGAGGTTATGAGGGCTGCAGAAGACAGATGTCTTTCAATGCCCGATTTTATGAATTGCAATTGGCTTAAGGACATTAAGGGTAAAAACCTTGACTAGTCTTGGCGGTGCGATATTAGAGGTGTTTACAGCTTTGATAATGTGGGTGTGATGATGTTAAAAGTCATCGACATCAAGCAGTTTGTTCATAACGGCATATATTGTTAGACCGGCGATACTGTTGATTCCCAGCTTGTGCGAAATGTTTTTGCGGTGCGATATCACAGTGTGAATCGACAGGTTGAACTCATCGGCTATTTCCTTGTTTGTCTTACCTTTGGCGACAGCAGTAAGTATTTCGCGTTCGCGTACCGAAAGTTCGTTGCTGTTGTCGTCGGTTTCCTTGTCAGATGTGTTCTTTAGTGCAGTTGACAGGCGCTTTTCTATTTGCTCGCGCGTATTGAAAATGCTTATGTAGCCGTCGTAGTCGCGGAAAGCGTCTTCGTCGTATGGTCCGTAGTTTATGGCTACAACGGCAGTGCTGTCGTTTGTTTGCAATAGGCTTTTCGGCTCGGAACAGCCGTTGTCGATTACTAGCATCGGATTTATGATTATGATGTCGGGATTTCCGTTGGGCATTTCGCAGTATTCCTGTATGGTACAGAAAGTTTTTGCCACACTGAAACTTCCATACGATTCGATGATCCGTTTCAGTCCCGTGCTGACGATTTCCGACGGTTCTATTATCGTTATTTTGATTTTACCGCTCATGTTATTCGTATTTAGAAACCAACGGAATAAGTATTTTGTTTTCGATGACAGAGTGCTTGTTGAGGTCGTTCTCTATCTTGAAAATCTCGTTCAGCACGTTTATGCGCGACTGTTGAGACGCACTTTCGGGAAGGTACTTTATTACGATGTTCTTTAGGTCGTGCAGTTTCTCTTCGATGTTGCTGTGGTTTTTCTCGAAATCCTTGATGCGGAACCTATCGTTCTTATCACCGCTTACAAGCGAGGTAATGTATGGAAAGACAGTGTTTTCTTCGTAGTCGAGGTGCTTCTGAACTTCTTCGTCGTAATCGTCGTAGAACTTGTTGAGAATCTTTGCGCTTCTTTCGTCGCACGACTCGAGCATAGTGTGTATGTTGGTGTGCAGGTTTGGAAAGAAACTCTCAATCCAGTATTTATGCGTGCGTTGCAGATAGCCGATAAGTTTTGGAATGTCGCTGTTTGTTAGGTTGCCAATTTCTGGAGAAAATCCGTCGATGGCGTACACGCGGCATATCATCAGGAAAAGGTCGGTCGAGAGGTTGTGCCGACGGCAAATTTCGTCGATGCTGGCTTCGCCGAATCCCAACTTTATGTTGAGTCTGTCGATGATTGTAAGCAGCGAGTAGTCGGTAATAATTTCGGCCATTTTTGTCTTCGCCGTGAATGTATGGATTCTGTTCATTTGTGTAATAGTTTTTGCAAATATAGTTATTTTGAATGAATCTAAAGTAATTCGGACAGCGATTGGCTGTCCGAATTAACGTTTATGGCTATAAAATCAGTGAACATTAGAATAAATTGGCAATTAGGTAAGTGACATACGCCAGTACCCACGCGACAGCAGTGTTGTAGAATACCGAGAACAATGCCCATTTTATCTTTCTGGTTTCGCTAGCAACTGCACCTATTGTGGCAATGCATGGGAAGAACAGTAGCATGAATACCATAAGTGCCAATGCCGATGAGGTTGTAAGGTCGTCCGATTTCTGGATGGCTTCGCCAAGGTCGTCCTCTTCGCTGGCATAAAGTACGCCAAGAGTACTTACAACTATTTCCTTTGCAGGAATGCTCGACAGGACGGCTACGCTTATTTTCCAGTCGAAGCCCATAGGCGACATCACTGGGGCAACGAACTTGCCTATCATTCCGAGGCAGGAGTTTTCGTATTGTATTTCGTTGGCTTCTGCTTCCGTAATTTCTTCGGTTTGTGCAAGTTCGGTCTCCGAAAGGTCAGTATGTGGATAGTAACTTAATACCCAAATGATTACTGATGCTAAAAGGATTACTGTTCCAATTTTCTTTATGTACTGGTAGCATTTTTCCCAGATATGTTTCAGCGTTGCACGCAAAGTAGGCCAGCGGTAGGGTGGAAGTTCCATTACAAATGGAGTTTCGTCCTGCTTGAAGGCTGTCAGTCGCAGAAGTTTTGCCGTAAGCACCGCTACGATTATTCCGAGCAGATAGAGGCAAATCATTACTGTGGCGGCATATTTTGGGAAGAATGCACCTGCCAGAAGCAGGTATATCGGCAGACGTGCGCTGCACGACATGAACGGTACTACAAGTATGGTTATCAGTCGGCTGCTCTTGCTTTCGATCGAGCGTGTAGCCATTATTGCCGGAACGTTGCATCCGAAGCCCATAATCATAGGTATGAACGACTTGCCGTGAAGTCCCATTCCGTGCATCATCTTGTCCATGAGGAAGGCGGCTCGCGACATGTAGCCCGAGTCTTCCATGAGCGAGATGAACATATAGAGCAGTATGATGTTAGGCAGAAATTCGGCAACAGCACCTACACCACCGATTATTCCGTCGACAACCAGCGAGCGCCAAGCACCTTCGGGAATAATTCCGCTGAACAGGTTGCCCAATGCATCGAAGCCTGTTGCAATCCAATCCTGCGGATATGCGCCGAGCCAGAATGTTACGCTGAACATCAGCCACATTAGCAGAATAAACAACGGAAAACCTAGCCATTTGTTTACAATCAGCTTGTCGAGTTTGCGGGTGCGTTTGTTGGGTTCCTTTTTACCTTCGGTAAATGTTTCGTGCAATGCGCCCGAGATGAAACCGTATTTAGCGTCACTGATGGCGGTTTCGGCATCAATTCCAAGTTGCTTGATGATTTTTTCCGACGAAATCTCTGCTTGTTGCTTCAGCTTTTCGTACGATTTGCTATCTTTCAGCAGACTTTGGACTTCCTTGTCGTTTTCAATCATCTTTATTGCCCAGTAGCGTGCCGGGAACTGCTGCGGATAGTCTTCGCTCTCGTGAAGGATATCGGCGAGCAGTGAGATTTCGGGTTCGAGTACCGTACCATAGTTAATATGTACGTGACGTGCCGACTTGTTGTCGCCTTCGAACATTTCAATGATAGTGTCGAGCAGCTTGTCGAGGCCTTTGCCTGTCTTTGCGACAGTCGGCACCATTGGGATCCCAATCATCGAGCCGAGGTTTTCGTATTCGAGCTTTGCTCCGGTTGCTTCGAGTTCGTCGTACATATTGAGTGCGACAACCACGCGCTGGCTCAAGTCGATGAGTTCGGTTGTGAGGTAGAGGTTGCGCTCGAGGTTCGAGGCTACGACAACATTTACAATTACATCGGGCATCGATTCGAGCAGGTTGCGGCGAACAAAGACTTCTTCGGGCGAGTATGCCGACAGCGAGTAGGTTCCCGGCAGGTCGGTAATGTTGAAGTGATAGCCCTTGTAGTTGAAGTGTCCAGTCTTTACGTCGACGGTTACGCCGCTGTAGTTGCCTACGTGTTCGTGTCCGCCCGACAGTGCGTTGAACAACGAAGTTTTTCCGCTGTTCGGGTTGCCTACGAAGGCGATGTTTATTATGTTGCGCTGTGTGGTCTTGTTGCGTTTGTAGTTGCACGACAGACCGCATGAGTCGCAATCGGTGCAGGCGAAGAAGTTTGGTGCCTGTGCATCTTCGGCGGTAAGTACGGCGTTTGCCTCCTCTTCGGGAAGTACCTCGATGAGTTGGGCTTCGCTGCGGCGCAACAGCACATCGTAGCCCATTATGGTGTATTTTATCGGGTCGTTAAGTGGCGCATCTATTACGGATGTCACCTTGCGACCACGCACAAATCCCATCTCCATTATCCTTTTCCTGAATCCGCCGTGTCCCGAAACCTTGACGATTACGGCCGATTCTCCATTGTGCAGTTCCGATAGTTTCATTACAATTCCAATTTTCGCTGCAAAAATATAGCGATTACACAATGCGTGCAATCACTATTTGTTGGTATTTTTTAGAAACTTACATGGAAAATTTCAGTCCGAAAAATACGCTTCTCGGCAGGCTCGGTCCGTAGATGTATCCCGCATCGCGTAGTTCGCCCTGGTCGAAGTCGCGCTGGTAGCTGTTGAATATGTTTTTCATGCCGGCGCTAACCTCCAGTGAGACATCATCCTTCAGTTTGAACGAGTACGAAAGTTTAAGGTTGGTGTCGAAGAATGGCTTAGTTGTTGTTTCAGCATCCTCGGCTATGTAGCCTGCGAAATGCTGCACGAGCATCGAGCCTGTATATGTTCCCGAAAGCGAAATGTCGAAGTTCTTCAGCGGTGAATAGTAGACCGTTAGGAATCCGTAAGTGTCGGGCGTGCGGAACATGCGCCTTTGTGCTTCGATGGTTTCGCTCCACACTTCGGGTTGCTTGTAACGACTCTGCTGATAGGTAAATCCAGCCTGTATTTCAACTTTCCTGGTCGGAATGTATTTCAGTTCGAAGTTTACGCCAGCTACAGTCGCACCATTTCCATTGGTTCTGGTTAACAATAGGTTGCCGGCCGCATCGTGTCCGTTTTCTTCAAGGATGAATACATCGTTCAGCACGGTGTAGAAGCCTTCGACTAGGAAATCAATCGCCGAATTCGACCATTTTGTGTTGAAATCGATAGATGCGTTTGCCGAATGCGACTTCTCCGGCTTTAGTGCAGGGTCGATGCTGATAAGAGAGACTTCGCCACCAACGGCTGCGATGTGAAGGTCTTCGTTGAACGCCTGTGGCGCACGGAATCCCTTCGCGTATCCGGCACGTACCGACAACCATTTAAGTGGTGAGTACCTGATGTTGCAGCGAGGGCTTATTATCGGGCTCTTTATCATATTGTGCTTGTCGATACGTCCGCCGATGAGGAACGATAGCTTTTCCTTGTGCCACTCGTTCTGTACGAATGCGCTGTAGATGTTGATTTTCTGTTCGATAATCCTGTTGTATCCAATCGATTCGTCGTACAGCGAGTTGTAGTTGTATTCGATTCCCGATGTAAGAGTTGCTGGCATGAACAGGAATTTGTCCATGTAGAACACGTACTGGAATCCACTCACCGAGGCGAAGTCCTTTGTGTTTCCGTAGGCGTTTGGATCTTTTCCAGTGCCGTAGTAGCTATTGCGGCCGATGTTTTGCAACGACGAGTAGATCTGGAACCAATGCTTGCTGTTTTTGCTGAAAATATCGTATTTCAGTCCTGCGCAGTGTATCCTATGTTCGGTCTGTTCGGTGATGTCGGCTTCGTGGGCAGGCAGTGTTAGGTTATTTCCACCGCGCCTGAATTCGTCAAGTGTATGGTATTCAATCGACAATTTTGTAAAGTCGGTAGTTTTGAAGTAGCCGCGGAATCCTATATTTTTGGCGTTAATCTTGCCGATTTCGGTAAAGCCGTCGTTGTCGTAATCGAACGGACTGCGCTGCCGTGCCGACGCGAAGATCGTTATGCCGGCCTTGTTGTTCAGCGATACGACCGATGCGTTGAGAGTCGTGTTTACGTCGGCTTTTTTCATGCCTACGAGAGTGGTGTTGTTGCCTAGCGATATGCTGTTGAACTGCGGTTCGCGGGTTAGTATGTTTATTGTTCCAGCAACTGCGTTAGAACCGAAAATCGCCGAGCCGCCACCGCGGATAACCTCAACTTTTTCAATCATATTGACAGGAATCTGCTCGAGTCCGTATACCTGCGACAATGCGCTGCTTACGGCTCTTCCGTCGATAAGTATCTGCGAATACGAGCCTTCAAGACCGTTTATTCTTACCTGCTGGAATCCGCAGTTCTGGCAGTTGGTTTCCAGTCTTAGCCCTGGCTGGAAGTTAAGTCCTTCGGCAAGGCATACCGAGTTGGTGTTCTCAAAGGTCTTGGGCGATATTACACCTACGACGACAGGCGCTTCCTTGCGGCTAGTTTCGTTTTTGTTTGCCGAAACAACCACATCGTTGAGCATTATGGCGTCTTCTTCTATCTCGAAGTTCAGCTCAATCATTTTTCCGTTGGCAGTCTCTATGGTTTTTTCTTCGGGCATATAGCCAATGCTCTGTGCCACAATGGTAAGCTTGCCTATTGGCAGGTTGTTGAGGTGGAAGTGCCCGCTGGCATCGGTGGCGGTGCCTATCGATGTGCCTTTCACCATTATGTTTATATATGGCAGATGTTCGCCGCTCTGCTTGTCAACCACGTGTCCGAAAACGTTTGCATCGGTCTTGTTTGTCTGCGCCATTATGCACAGACACAATGTCAGCATAAATGCCAACAGTATATATTTTTTCATCTTGTTTTTGTTAAATTTCCTACTGATTAATATTTACTGGCAACAGTTTGTTTCCCTATTGTATTTAAATATTAGCAGGAGGGTCGCGGGGACGTGCGAACAGGATCGCACTGCTTTGTACACGACCAAGAATATATTCCTTTAGTATGAATTCTGTCGGAGAAAGGAAAACAGGTGGAATTTCCAGATTCTCTGTTTCGGTTAAAGCAATATTTGCGAGGTAAGCGATGAGGATTATCTCGTCGTCGCTATGTTGGTGCTCATTTCCCGAAAATGGATTGTAGGGGTGGGAGTGCGCCACAATCATTCCTCTAACTATGTGGCTATGAGGAAATAATGTGTTGCTTAAAAACATCCCGACAAAAAGAGTCAGGAATATGGCGCATAATATTTTCCGCAGTTTATCCATCTTGAAAATTGCGGTGCAAATATCGTGTTTCTGCTTTCAATGTGCAATACCAATTTGTTAGGAAAAATATAAATTTATGTCTGCAACATGCTTGCATTACTCACACATTAGCCTGAAAAATGTTTTCATGTGGTATGTAAAGTTTTGAAAATTATTGGTGTAAATAATTGGATATTAATAAAATATGTAAATTGGTAAAAATATTGAAAAAATGTTTTGTCGGTTTGTAATAAAGCATTACCTTTGCACTCGCAAAATCAGCTAAGCGGTCCGTAGCTCAGCTGGTAGAGCACCTGACTCTTAATCAGGGTGTCGAGGGTTCGAGCCCCTCCGGACCGACAAAATCCCGCAACAGCGGGATTTTTTGTTATATGCCCCTCTGTGTTTAAAATCTCATTATCTTTGTGCAAAAATTGGAATTGTTATGGCTACATTTCTTTTCGATAATATTATTTTCGGGCCTGTAAAGTCCAGAAGACTAGGCAATTCGTTGGGCGTAAACCTATTGCCTGTAAATGCGAAGTTCTGTTCGTTCAACTGCGTGTACTGTGAGTGCGGATGGAACAGCAAAGGCATAAAGATTGAACTTCCACGTCTTGGCGACATTGTCCCTGTGATGGAAAAATATTTTTCGGAAAACAAGCAGCCGCTTGATGTCATAACCTTTGCTGGCAACGGTGAGCCAACAATTAATCCCGACTTCCCCGAAATAGTTGCCGAAACGGTCCGCCTAAGGGACAAATATCTCCCAAATGTGAAAATATCGGTGCTGACAAATGCTTCGAACCTTGGAAACGAGAAAGTTGTCGCTGCGTTGAAAATGATTGATGAGCCTATACTCAAGGTTGATACTTTCATACAGTCCGATTTCGAACTGATAAACCAGCCAGCTTCAGGCTTGTCGATTGCTACGATAGTTGACAATATAGCAGGCAACTTTGAGCATCCAATAATACAGACAATGTTTTTGCGTGGAAACATCAACGGAACATTCTTCGACAACACAACCGACGAGTCGCTTCGCGTATATTTCGAAACGTTGAAACGGCTTAGTCCTTCGCAGGTTATGGTTTATTCCATTGCTCGCGAAACTCCGCTGTCGGGATTGCAGAAAGTCGCACCCGACGAACTCGAAAATATCGGTGCGAAAATTCGTTCCTTGGGTTTCAATGTGCTTGTAACTCCATAACTTGAAAGCAGGAAGCAAGATATTGGTTGCGCCTCTCGACTGGGGACTTGGCCATGCCTCACGGTGTGTGCCAGTTGTACAATTCCTTGTGGAAGAGGGTTTTGAAGTGGTGCTTGGTGGTAGCGGCAATTCGCTCGCTTATTTGAAGCATCGTTTCCCAGAACTTGTTTCGGTAGAATTGCCGTCGGCAAAGATGATTTATGGCAGGAACGGGATGCTTTCTCTTCCGTTTTTGTTTTCAATGCTCCGTTTTGCATCTAACATTCGCAGGGAACATCGTGCTATGAAAAATATAATTGCTGAATATTCAATAGATTATGTTTTCGCCGACAACCGCTTGGGTTTGTATTCCGAAGTAGTGCCGTCGTTCTATATGACTCACCAGCTCAATTTTGACAATGGTTTCATGAGCAGTTTGTCGGCACGTATGATGAAACGTTTGCATTTGCGCTATATAGCTAAATATAAGTATTGTTTTGTGCCGGATGTCGAAGGAGAGTTGTCGCTATCGGGAAAACTATCCGAAGCTGATGTTGAAGTTCGGCATCTTGGACCATTGTCGCGCTTTTACGGAAAGGATGTTCAGAAAATAGATGCAAATTTCGACTTGCTGTTATTGTCTGGCGTTGAGCCACAACGCACCATGCTCGAAAATATTTTCGTTGAGAAGTATTCTGCAATGCCGAATGCGCGCTTGCATATAATAAGAGGTGTTGCCGGCGAAGATTGCATTTCGTTGCCAGCGAACGTTACCTGCGAAAACAATCCTTCCGACGAAAGGATAACATCGCTTGTCGTTTCTGCGCAGCGAGTTTTTTGCCGTAGCGGTTATAGTTCGCTGTGTGACCTTGTGGCTCTTGGTCGGCGTGCTGTGCTAGTACCTACGCCTCGTCAGCCCGAGCAGGAATATCTGGCAGAACGGTTCCGTGAAAAGTTTGGGTTCGTAACATTTGCACAGCGCGATTTGCAGCAAGTGAATTTTTCTGACATATCATACGATTCTGTGTGGAAATACGATTACCTTTGTAGTCTTAATGAAATTTTGAAATGAAAGTTTGCGGTTTTACATTTATTCGCAATGCGATAAAGTACGATTATCCCGTAGTTGAGGCAATTGCTTCGATTCTGCCATTGTGCGACAAGTTTGTAGTTGCAGTGGGAAATTCGGAGGACGGTACTCGGGAGTTTATTGAGAAAATCTGTCCCGAAAAGATAGAAATCGTCGATACCGTATGGGACGACTCTCTTCGTGAGGGCGGTAAAGTCCTTGCCGTGGAGACCAACAAGGCTTTCCGTGCTATCGACGACAGCTACGACTGGTGCTTCTATATTCAGGGCGACGAGGTTGTGCACGAGAAATATCTTCCGGCAATAAAGACAGCTATGGAACAGAATCTCGATGACAGCAGAGTCGATGGACTACTATTCAAATACAAGCATTTCTATGGGTCGTACGATTATGTAGGCACTTCGTACCATTGGTATAGGAACGAAATCAGAATCGTGCGCAACAACAAGAATATTTATTCGTACCGCGATGCCCAGGGTTTCCGCAAGGACGACGACAAGAAACTCAATGTTAAGCCGATTGATGCCTACGTTTACCATTATGGCTGGGTAAAGGACCCGTTTGCCATGCAGCGCAAGCAGGAGGACTTTAACAAGCTGTGGCACGACGAGAAGTGGATAGAGGAGAATGTGCAGAAGGCCGACAAGTTCGACTATTCGAACATCGATTCGCTAAGCCGTTTTACAGAAACTCATCCGCAGGTAATGCTCGACAGGATTGCCCGTCTCAACTGGAAGTTCGACTACGACTTGTCTTGCAACCGTACGAGTTTCAAAGACAAGATAAAGGCTTTCTTTGAAAAAATGGGTTTGCATGTGGGGCAGTATCGTAATTACAATATTGTAAAGTAAGAACTATGGCAAATAAAAAAGGCTCGGATTTCCGAGCCTTTTTTTGTATCATCTGTTATGCTTATTTTCTCAGTTTCAAAGTGAGGTCTTCATGACCATTTTCCTGATAAGTTTCGCTGGTAGTGTTTTGAGCGCTAAGATGGAATCTATTAACATCCTGGTGGAGCTTTACTTCCTTGTTTCTAAGTTCAACAATGTTGTAAACAATGCTCAATTCGCCTTTAGCGTATCTGTCGCTTGCAACATTGGTGCTTATTGTACGAGGTATTACGGCACCTCCTTCATCGTCGCTCGAAATTATTTCAGATACCTTTGTGGTAGTCTTTTGTTCTTCGATAATGAAAGCAATTCTTTCCTTGTTCTTGTATTCGTTGTCGATGCCAGAAAGGAATTCCCACGAACCTGTCATTTCTTCGGTAACTTCGGTCCTGTGTATTACAGATGCATCGTCGTCTTCACCAGATTGGTCTTCGTCGAATTCGTATTTATATACCATCTTGGCAACTCCGTTCTTGTCGAAGAAGAATGTGTATGTGCCTTCTTCCTGTCCCGGATCAATAGCAATCTTTCCTGTCAAGGTTCTTGTACTGTCGGAACTTGGAATAGTTATAACTTGTTTCCAGGAACCGTCTTCTACTGTAGTTACAGTTTTTGTACTTATATTATTTTCTTTTCTGACTATCTCTGAATTGAGATTGGATACAGTCCATGTTCCACAAAGCCTAGCCTTTCTGCTACGGAATGTTAAGAATGGGTCTTCATCTCCTTTTTTGCATCCTGAAAATACTATCGGAAGAGCCAACAATATGATGGCAACCGTGTAGCCCAATAATCTTTTTGCATTCATACTTTACAATTCTAAATTAAGACTTCTAATGATACAGACGGCAAAGTAAACACAAATATTTTTATCAACAAAATTTTTTTCGTTCTTTTTTTGTGAAAAAATAATATTGGTTTTATTATTTCGTTAATATGCCGATTCGGAAAAATAACATTACCTTTGCACCTTAATAAAATATATAGCTATGGTTATTGATACTAAGGAGATTTCGTCACGGATAAAGCTCGGTTACATGCTGGCGATACTGGTGCTTGCGGCTGTTATTGTGCTCGATCTTATTTATACATGGGTTCCAAAGCATATACTGGAATATACATGTATCGGGCTGTTTGTTCTTCTCGAGGCATATCTGTTTGCAAAGAAATTCAACTACATCTACTACAATTCCGATGGGTTCAAGATAATATTGAAATACACTTCGCTCGGGTTGTTTTCGGCAGGAAACTTCAAGCTGGAGATTCCTAAGAAGGACTTTGTGGGCATCGAGCTTGAGAAGTCGCACATGGGTATGCGCAAGATGGTCGTAATATATGTGCGTACACCAAACGGTACAGCCAAGTTCAAACCGATTAGTGTTTCTGTCTTGTCGGAGAATGAACTGCAGGATATGATGTCTGACCTTGAGTCCCTTAAAAGATAGGTATGTTCGACGACGACAGACTTTACGACGTCGCCGTTACGTTCGTTCATGGAATTGGCGACATCAACGCCAAGAAATTGATTTCCCATTTTGGCTCGGCCAAGAATATGTTCCATTCGTCGTACAAGCAGCTTAAGTCGGTGCAGGGCATCGGCGAAGTTGTGGCTTCGCGGCTGTATTCCAATTTCGAATCGGCGCTTGTGGCTGCGGAAGAGGAACTTAAGTATGTGTATGCCAACGATGTAGGTTTCGTTACTTTCGCCGACGATGCCTACCCTGAGCGCTTGCGCGAGTGCGCCGACTCACCGGCAATACTATATTATAAAGGTATGCCCGATTTTTCGTCAAGGCATATTGTCAGTATTGTGGGGACAAGAAACGCGACAAAATATGGAGTTGAGTTCTGCAACGAATTTGTCGCCGAACTGGCAAATAGGTATCCAGATGCTATAGTTGTGAGTGGTTTGGCTTATGGTATAGATGTTACAGCGCACAAGGCAGCACTCGAAAACAACTTGAAGACATGGGCGGTGCTTGGTCATAGCCTCGAGACAATATATCCGTCGTTGCATAAAAAGGTCGCCGACAAGATGCTTGCAAGCAATGGCGCGTTGATTTCCGATTTTCCGCATGGCACCAAGATCGATCCGTCGAACTTTGTCAGGCGAAACCGAATCGTGGCAGGATTGTGCGACGCCTTGCTAGTGGTGGAGTCGGGCGAGAAGGGCGGTTCTATTATTACGGCCAACATAGCAAACAACTACAACAAGGATGTTTTCGCACTGCCAGGCAATGTCACCTCGACATACAGCAAGGGCTGCAACAGACTTATCAAGACCAACCGCGCCAACCTCTGCGAGTCGTTCGACGACTTCGAGTACATAATGAACTGGACGTCACGTACGCAGAGTAAAATGCCAACTCTCGACTTTCAGTTCGAACTGACCGCCGACGAGAAAAAAGTGACAGATGTGCTAGCAAAGTACGAGTTCCTCGACATCGATAACCTGCGCCGCCAGACCGAAACAACACCGAACGAGTTGAGCCTTATTTTATTACAGCTCGAGATGAAGGGTGCAATAGTGTCGTTGCCTGGAAAGATATTCTCATTAAAGCGTTAATTGCCATGCTGATAGATACGCATTCGCATATATATTCAGAGGAGTTCGACGACGATAGGAGCGAGACCGTAAAAAGAGCAAAGGAAGCTGGGGTAGAAAAAATAATTCTTCCGAATATCGATAGCTCTTCGCTTGAGCGGCTTTCGTCGCTAGCAAAATCAGACACCAGTTATTTTTATGTTGCAAACGGACTGCATCCGACGTCGGTAAAATCTGATTTCAGGACAGAACTTGATGTTATCTTTTCCCGTTCGACATTCGATTCGTTGCCAAACGTGGTGGCGATAGGCGAAGTGGGCATGGACTTGTACTGGGACGACACATATATAAAGGAACAGAAAGTGGCGTTTGATTTTCAGCTCGACTATGCCCTGAAGAATAATCTTCCAGTTATTATTCATTGCCGTAACGCCTTCGCGCAGATTATGGATGTGATGTCGGCATACAATGGTAGAGGCTTGACCGGAGTGTTCCATTGCTTTTCGGAAAATTACGAGGCGGCAAAGCAAGTGCTGGATATTGGTTTTAAAATAGGTATTGGCGGCGTTCTTACCTACAAGAAGTCGCAATTGCCCGAAGTGGTAGAGCAGATACCTCTGTCGAGTATTGTATTGGAGACCGATTCCCCGTATCTGGCACCGGTTCCGCACCGTGGAAGACGTAACGAGTCCTCTTATGTGTCGTGTGTCGCCGAAAAATTGTCGTCGCTTCTGGCGCTAGACTACGGTAAAGTATGTGAAATTACATCGCAGAATGCAAAAAAACTTTTTGGGATTGCTTAGCAGTATATGTTTGTTTGTCAAAATGTTGCAAGGTAATTTTTCGACTTTATACCATATATTTGCATTACGACGCGAAAAAAAATCATTAAAAATTTTTATTTCACTTAAATAATTCTTTACTTTGCAAGTCCTTTTTGGGCGCACTGGAGAGATGGCCGAGCGGTTGAAGGCGCACGCCTGGAAAGTGTGTATGCGGCGTGAAGCCGTATCGTGGGTTCGAATCCCACTCTCTCCGCCAGAATGGGTTGAGATTGAATTGAATAAGTAAATTGAATTATAAAATAAATAGGTAAATAAAGAATTAGAATTAATTATTAAAAACAGAATTTAGTCATGAAAAAGTTAATCTCGTTACTTACATTGGCAGGTTTGCTGACTTTTGCAACTGCTACATTTGCACAAGACGAAAAGACAGAAGAACAGGCTGCTCCGGCACAGACCGAAGCTGTTGCACAGGATGAACCAGTTGCAGCTGACGAAACAGTTCCAGAAGCAACAGAAGAAAAGCCTTTCCACCAGCAGTTGAAGATAAAGATCATCGAAGGTGGTCCTATATTTATGGGATTCTTGCTTGTAGCTTTGATTCTCGGTTTGGCTATCGCTTTCGAAAGAATCATCTACTTGAACCTTGCTACTGTAAATACAAAGAAGTTGTTGACTAAGATAGAAAACGCTTTGAACGAAGGCGGTGTTGACGCTGCTATGGATGTTTGCCGCAACACTCGTGGTCCTGTCGCAAGCATATTCTATCAGGGACTTTCAAGATATCCGGAAGGAATCGACATGGTTGAAAAGTCGGTTGTTTCTTACGGCTCGGTTCAGATGGGCCAGATGGAAAAGGGCTTGACCTGGATTTCGTTGTTCATCGCTCTTCTTCCTATGTTGGGATTTATGGGTACAGTTATCGGTATGATCGGCGCATTCGATGCTATCGAAGCTGCTGGTGATATCAACCCTGCAGTTGTTGCTGGTGGTATCAAGGTCGCTCTTATCACTACCGTAGGCGGTTTGATCGGTGCTATGATCCTTCAGGTATTCTACAACTATATCTTGGGTAAGATCGATACTTTGGTAAATACAATGGAAGATGCTTCGATTTCTCTCGTTGACATCCTCGTTGATTACGAAAGAAAGGCTAATAACTAATTGTCGTCAATTAAAAAATTACAGAGATGTTAGAGAAAATAACTAAAATATTAGGTTGGGTCGTGTTAGGAGCGGCAGCAGTTATCTCTGTGCTGTTCTTCGTACTGCCTGGCGAAGCGTCTGAAATGCAGGCTGCAATGGATGCTCTCGATGGAGCTACCGGCGCAGAGAAGATCGAAGGCGTTGATGCAGCAGCGACCAATTGGGGCGGCTTTATTATGTACGCCTGCGAATTCTTGGCACTCTTGTGTGCTGCTATGTTTGTAATCTTCGAAATAGGCGGTGTTGTAGCTGATGGTATTGCTTCTCCGAAGTCTTTGATTAAGCCTGCTATAGCAATCGTCGCAATCGTAGTTGTTGTTGTTATTTCTTGGGCATTGGCCGATGGTATAGCACCTCATACAATTGGTATTGTTAAGGCCGGTTATACACCAGGTGATGCATATGGCGACATTAAGCTTGCAGAGGCAGGCTTGTGGATGACATACATCGCAGGTGCCGCTGCAATTTTGGCGCTTGTTTACGGCGCAATTTCAAGATTGTGGAAGTAATTGTTAATTTTTAAAAGGTTAATATTATGGCAAAAAGAGCAACCCCGGAAATTAACGCAAGCTCCATGGCGGATATCGCTTTCCTGCTCCTTATATTCTTCCTTGTGACAACTACTATGGATGTCGATACTGGTATCCAGCGCCAGTTGCCACCTATTCCGGAAAAGGACCAGAAGACCGATGTTGAGGTCAATAAGCGTAATACCTATCTGGTGCTCGTAAACTCAAGGGGCAATATATCTGTAAACCAGAAATGGATGGATTTGGATAAGCTTCGCGAAGATGCCAAGAAATTCATCAATTGCGATAGGGCCGATGATCCTACGCTTCCTGAGATGGAGGAAATAACTGTCGAAGGAATCAAGGGTACAGTAAAGACATCAAAGGGTATCATATCCCTGCAGAACGACCGCGGTACTACTTATGGTCGCTATATAGAAGTTCAGAACGAATTGGTTGCCGCTTACAACGAGATACGTAACGAGGCTGCCCGCAAGTACTTCAACAAGCCGTATGACGAGCTTAACGATGAACAGCAGGAAGCTATCAGGAAGATTTATCCGCAGCGTATCTCCGAAGCCGAACCTAAAAACTATGGAGGAAAGTAATTATGGCAGTAATGGGTAAAAAGAAAAAGAAAACCTTAGGTGCTATTTCTACAGCATCTTTGCCTGATATCGTATTCATGATTCTGTTCTTCTTCATGGTTTCTACTACCATGCGCGAGGTGGAGCTCCTTATCGAATTAAAGGGTTCAGACCTTCCTACAGCAACCGAAATCAAGAAGCTTGAGAAGAAATCGCTGGTAAGCTACATTTATGTCGGCAAGCCTTTGCAGCAGTATCAGAAAACTTATGGTACCGAACCAAAGATCCAGTTGAACTCTTCTTTCGCCGAACTTTCTGACATTTACGAGTATATTCTCGCCGAACGTGCAGAAAGAGATGAGGCCGAAGTACCATTCATGACTACATCACTGAAGGTTCATAGGGATACAAAGATGGGTATCGTAACCGATATCAAACAGGAATTAAGAAAGGCAAGTGCATTGAAAATCAATTACTCCGCTCGTCAAGACATGGGGTACTAGACTTGCTTTCAATTAATAAAAAATGGGGCTGAAATTTCAGCCCCATTTTTTTTGTCGTGAAAACTTTTTTAATATCTTTGCAAGTTGTAAAAAGTGTATAGTGTCTTGATGTAAAAAATGTGAAAATTTTTTTCAGTTTGTCAGGCAACCATTTGTAACTTTTTACGTTTTATTATTGACTTAATTATTTCTGAAACATGAAAAAGATATTGATGTTGCTTATTGCTCTCGTTTTCTCGGCAGGCATCTTTGCTCAGCAGCAAGGTGTTGTTGTTCCCGATAACAAGCTGTATTCCAGGTTCCAGACTGAGGATATTGATAATATGCTGAATCTGTCTCCTCAGGAAATAGAATATTGGAATTGGTTTGTGAACAACGGATATGTGATAAAAAGAACCGAACCGTCGATGGCGCAGAAATATCCGCCTTTGAGGTTTTTCGATAAGGATACGAAGACCGCAGGCGAAGAAGAGGTGGCCTATGATGAAGGTAGCTTTAACATAATGGCATACGATTTCGAAGTTTCTTTTGACAAATCAAAAACTTATAGGATAGGAAACACAGGCTATGTGGTCGGCATATATTCTTCGCAGAAGCTTGTTTCTAATTACAATAAATACTTAGGAAGATGAAAAAGATTATATACATAATATACATATTATTGCCGTCGTTGCTGTTGCTATACGGTACTGACGCAATGTCGCAGACTATAAACCTCAATTCAAGTGGACGTGTCGTGACTACTTGTAGTGCTACGTTGTACGACTCGGGAGGTCCCAATGGCAATTATCAGAACAGCGAGACTTATACTATCACATTCTGTGCGGAAAATGCAAACTCGGCAGTGGTCGCAGAAATTGTTGCTTTGAATACAGAATCAAGCTTCGACTATTTAAGGTTTTATGACGGTTCGAATACTGGAGGAACTATGCTCGCACAAGTTGACGGTACAACTGTTCCTACACAGACATTCGAATCAACCCCAGGCAATTGCCTTACGATATATTGGCGTAGCGACGGTTCAGTCAATAGGGCAGGCTTCCAGATCAGCATAACATGTCGTGCTCCATGTCAGGATTTTACCGTAAACATCACTCCGGAGGCTGTGTTCAATGCAGCAGAAGATGCATATCTTGGATGCTCGGGTGGAATAGTATCGTCTGAGGTTCTTTTTAACAACAATGATGTAGATTATCATCAATCAATAGAAACTTCAACGTTTTCATGGAGCGCACTTAGCGACCAGGGAACGCAGGTTTTCACTGGCTTGGGCTTGTCGGAACTCTCAGAACCACTTGCACCAGGTGCATATTTCTATACATTGACAGTTACCGATGACAACAGATGTACGGCAATTTCAAATACAGTAACTGTTTATATATCAGTGCCACCAACATTTGCGGGAACTGCGGTTACCCCCGAAGTATGCCCAGGAGGAACTGCCCAGCTCAGTGGTGTAGTTAATCCGCCAGATGAGTGGCAGATGACAATACCTGAAGTTAACTACGAGCAGCATTGCTTCGACGACGACCATATCGACGAGGAACAGATTAGTTGTTTTACATACGCGGCATTTGCTCCAGGACAGACCATCCAGTCGGCAGCCGACATCGAATCAATCGGTATGCAGATGGAGCATTCGTATATGGGTGACCTTGATATTTATATACAATGCCCCAACGGACAGCGTATGACATTGTTCGAACAGGCCTGTGGCGGCGGTTACTTCGGCGAGGCTGTCGATTATGATACGCAAGGACAAAATTCTTGCAACGATGGTCCACAGTGGGTTGGTGTCGGTTATGACTATTATTGGACTGCCAGCAACAACAACGGACTTATGTCTGCAAACTGCCCAAGTTACAGCAATCCATTGCCTGCAGGTAATTACCAGCCTGTAGATAATTTTACCGCTTTGGTAGGATGCCCAATCAATGGTGAATGGTGCGTTATCTTTGTCGATAATATGGGCGTAGATGACGGAACCGTATTCCAGACCGAACTTCACTTCGCCGACTATCTTATTCCTGCCGGTGACAACATCATATCTTTCCAGAATTCATACGAGGATGATGCTTTTTCGTGGGAAGGTCAGCAAGTAGTAAGTCCAGACCCAGGTACAACAAATACCGCAACCCCTGATACTCCAGGACAGGTTGCGTACACGTTCTCGGCAACCGATAATTTTGGTTGTACATACGATACCGTATTGTATGTTACAGTTTTGGCTCATGAAAATGCGAATTGCTGTATTCTTCCAACTCCAGAAGTTGCAAGTTTGCCAGGCCTTATTTGTTCAAATAGAACGAACTTGTCGGTTAACAACTTCTCGAACAGCAATACTGGAGAATGGACGGTGTCTGCTTATCCTAACGGCGACGATGTTAACAACTCTGTAACTTTTACTAGTCCGAACTCACCAAACACTCAAGTTATTGTAAATGGATGGGGTACATATACATTCCGCTGGACAGAAAAATATCTCGGACGTGACGACTGCCTGGGTTTCTCTGAAGTCACAACAAATTTCCAGTGTCAACCGACCAACACTTTTGTCTATACACCGGTTGCTTGTTTCGGCGATGAAACATCGATTACGTATGTAGGTAATATGGACGCAAATGCTACGTTCACATGGGGCTTCGAAGGCGCATTTGTTCAGCAGGGCGCTACTCCTATAGGACCACATTTGGTATCGTGGCAGACCGCCGGCACTCATGCTGTTACTCTTACTGTCGAAAACAATGGCTGTATAACTGCCGATACTTTGGTTTCTATATTAAATCCAGAGCAACTTGTGATAGACTCGATATCGGTAGTCAATGATCCATGTTACCATAGTAATGGCGGTTCAGCAGTTGTTGTACATCATGGCGGTACGGCACCTATGACATATTCGTGGGCAGCACCAGGAACCGAACTTCTCAACGCAGGTGCAGGTAATTATTCTCTAACTATTACCGATGCAAATGGGTGTAGAGCAGACGCTAACTTTGTAATCAGTGAACCAACTGAAGTTGTTATACAGACTGTCACTTCAACAAATTTGACATGTTTTGAGTCGCACGATGGCGCGATATCTGTACAGGCTGGAGGCGGTACTGGTGATTTGCGTTACATTTGGGGCGATATGGGACTTGGCTCTGCAGAAAGAGTAAACTTGTCAGCTGGCGAATATTTCCTTACTGTTGTCGACGACAATAACTGTAGCAGGGATACTTATGTGGCATTGACTCAGCCAGAACTGCTACTTATAACCATAACAACCGACTATGCCGTATGCGAAGGCGAGCCGACTCCTGTACGTGTAGATGCTTTCGGTGGAACTCCTTCGTACCACTATATATGGAATACCGGTTCAGGAGAATTCGAAGCTAATAACGAATTGTCCAGTTCTTTGTCAGCTACAACGCATTATACTGCATATGTGCGTGATTCTCACAACTGTACAAGTAATGTAGAATCAATGACCATAACGGTAAGTCCAAAACTGGTTATCGATAGCATACAGCTTCGTCAGATTAAATGCTACGGACATTGCGATGGACGAGCAGAACTGGCATTGAGAGGTGGTTTGCCTCCATTACAGTACACTTGGCCTTCCGATACATATATCTATGATGGCATATGTAGCGGTGCATATACTGTTACGGTAACAGACCTTATCGGATGTTCAGTTATCGGAAGCTTTGTCATAACCCAACCCGAAGACTTTATAATATCAAGGTCGATGGACTCGGTATCGTGTCATGGCGGTAACGACGGAGAAGCCAGAATCTTTGTCGATGGTGCAACTCCTCCATACACCTATTTGTGGCCAAATGGCAATACAACCGATATCCTTACAACTTCGGCCGGTTCGTATAATGTAACCGTACACGACAGTAACGGATGCCGTTACACTGAGGAATTCGTAATTCCTGAACCTGATCCAATAATTGCTTTGCCAATGAGCAATACGACGATCTGCAAGGGACAGACAGCAGTTCTTACTACAGCAATAACCGGAGGCTCTCCATATTATGATTATAGGTGGATGGGGCCAGATAGTTTGCAGTATAACGGCACTAGATTCGAAGTTTCACCATTGGTAACTTCTACATATACACTTACGATTTACGACTCTCATGGTTGTTCGGTAGAATTGGCACCTGTAACCGTAAATGTTAATCCAGACTTGCGTATAGCGTCTGTAGTTACAAGCAACGATACTATATGCCGTGGCGACGAGGCTCTGATTTATGTAGAGGCTGATGGTGGAAACGGCGGTCCATATACTATTACGTTGCAGGATGGTAGGGTTGTGCCTTCACCATTTACCGTAAGGCCCGATTCTACAACAATGTTCTACATATCTTTATCGGATATGTGCGGAACTCCATCGATAATGGATTCAATAGAGATATTCGTTCACGGCTATCCCGACGAATTGTTTACAGCAAGCCATGTCGAGGGTTGTGCTCCGCTTACAGTTTCTTTCACTCCGTTGACACAGGAAGGCTCTCAGTATCTATGGCAGTTCGGCGACAACGATTACTCTGAAGAGAATATTGTCGACCATACGTACAAGAATCCAGGAACATTCGATGTAACAATGAATGTATGGAGCGAACATGGTTGTAAGATAGTTAAGACCGTTCCCGACATGATTCACGTATATCCTCGTCCTCGTGCATTGTTCGACGCCGATATGCAGGCTGTTTCGGTTCTGTCGGCTGAGGTGCTGTTTGTAAACAGGTCAATCGATGCAAATAGATATTTCTGGTTCTTCGGTGACCAGGATAGCTCTACATACGAGAGTCCAAGACACACCTACTCCGAAATAGGTGAGTATGAAGTTGTTCTCGTAGCACAGAGCGACCATTATTGTACCGATACTACATCAAGGTTTATTACGGTATACAACCAGTTCTCGTTCTATGCACCAACGTCGTTTACACCTAATGGCGACGGTTTGAACGATTGCTTCCGCATATGTGGAAATGGTATTACGAACAATAACTTCCTGCTTACCGTATACGACCGCTTGGGAGAATTGGTATTCAAGACTACACGTTTCGATCCGCAGGCAAGTTGTGATGCTTGCTCTGAAGGTTCGTGGGATGGTACCGATATGGGTAGCAAACGTAAGGGAGATAAGGTTCTCGAAAATGGTATCTACCAGTGGTACTGCCAGTTCGAGGATGTATATGGAATATTACATCGCGAACAGGGAACTGTCACAATGATTAGATAATTGCCAAACTCATAATCATAAAAAAAAGCCGCAAGTTTGCGGCTTTTTTAATTTTCGATTCAAATTATTACTTGTTTAGTCTGAATCTTTCGTTTCCGTTCTCGAAGTAGTCAACTATCTGGTTGATTGCTGCGATACCTGCGTTAACGTTTGCTTCTTCGGTCTGAGCGCCAAGTTTCTTCGGTGTGAAGAATACGCGGTCAGCGTAGTTCTCTCTGAGTTCAGCTGCGCATTCTGGAGCAACGTCTGCCATGTACTTGAAGTCTGGTCTTTCTGCAAGAACCTTCTTGAGGTCGTCTTCGTCGATGACTTCCTTGCGGGCAGTGTTGATAAGAGTAGCGCCCTTAGGCATCTTACCGATTTTGCTCATGTTAATCGACTTCTTGGTTTCGTCGTTTGCCGGGCAGTGGAGCGAGATGTAGTGGCAGGTGCCAAACAGGTCGTCGAGGTTGGTGCACTGCTTTGCGCCAGTCGATTCAATCTGTTCCTTTGTGAGGAATGGGTCGTATGCAACTACTTCCATGCCGAATCCCATAGCATACTTTCCGAGGAGGCGACCAACGTTTCCGTAACCGTAGATACCGAGTTTCTTTCCGTGGATTTCCGAACCCGACTTTCCATTGTAGTTGTTTCTTGCTGCCATAATCATAAGACCGATAGCAAGTTCTGCAACTGCATTCGAGTTCTGGCCAGGAGTGTTCATTGCAACTACATTGCAAGCTGTTGCTGCGTTGAGGTCGATGTTGTCGAAACCTGCACCAGCCCTAACGATAATCTTCAGGTTCTTACCAGCTTCGATAACTTCCTTGTCAGCAACATCACTTCTGATAATCATTGCGTCAACATCAGCTACAGCAGCCAAAAGTTTGTCCTTGGTTCCGTACTTTTCAAGTAAAATAACTTCGTATCCAGCGGCTTTTGCCTTTGCCTGGATGCCGTCAACTGCTTCTTTAGCAAACGGTTTGTCGGTTGCTACTAAAACCTTTTTCATTTCAATCTTGTGTTTTAAAATTTTATTATTGTTCTGCTTTTTAAGTTCGGCAAAGATAAGTAATATTTATGAAGTACGATTTACGATTTTAGATTTATTATTATTTAGAATTTTATGGATAATGAGTTAATTATTAAGAATTTAAATTTTTAATCATCAAATCTTATGTCATTATTCGTAATGCCAGAATCGGTTAAGAGATTACAGTCAACTTGTTTTTTTGTTGCCTGTTCCACATTATCGGTAAATAATAATTTTCTGTGTGGATATATAGCGGCAAATCATAAAAAATATTGTATATTTGAGGCTCATTTATGTTAGGTGTTTATGAAGAGAGCTTTACTTTTAATGTCGATATTTTCTATTGTCGTGTTTGCGATTGTTGGTTGTCGCAAGGATCCGTTGGATTATGGTAATGTAGGAGTGCTTAACCTCGGTTTGAAGCGCGACTGTCAGTTCGCCAATAAGGCGGCAATCGAATCGTTTGATGCTCGTGTTACAATTTACTATAGCACTGAGGATACCATAGGCTATAACTGCCGTTTTCTCGATGCCGATGGTGACGGACTGTTCTCTAACGACCTGGCGCATTCGGAGAGCATATATGTACGTCGTGAAGTAGGCTTCTGGGTTGGCGTGTCGGCTGTGATACAGGGCGATACGCTGTCAGGAATGTCAGATCCGACCCGTCTGCTGTATTTGTCGGGAGAAAATTCTGCGCTTGATGTCGAAATAGTGCTCTCGTCTGGCTACCCGCGTATTATCGTGAATTCTGATCTCGAAATTAACGGTGGAAGCATTCTGCTTTACGGCGAAGTTATAGAAGGAA
Source organism: Bacteroidales bacterium (assembly GCA_017617125.1). Lineage (GTDB taxonomy): Bacteria > Bacteroidota > Bacteroidia > Bacteroidales > ML635J-15 > Bact-19. The sequence continues at coordinate 7,077 of JAFZWY010000002.1, read as the reverse complement.
CCGAAAACTTGGAGATGTATGCTTTTGCACTGAAACGCGGACAGTTGAGCGACGATGAAAAACGCTTCTGGGCAAAGCGTATCCTTACAGAGTCCGATATGCAGCAATTGGATGAGAATGACGATTATTTGTTATATGACGCAGAACCATTGGATACTAACCCCAATATATTTGTAACTCAATTGTATGCACAGGAACTCGATTCTGCCGAATATTCGGTCGTGGCACTTGCAACTTTGCGTATGGATGATGGCGATTCTGTGCCAACTGTTATACATAGTCCAGTGATTACAATGTCGTTCCCAGGAAATGGTGCGCTAGTAGGGGATTATGTTTATTTGGATGAGCCTTCATGGAATGGCGACACGGTAACCCTGAGCGCCTATTACGCAGGAAATTCGGAATTGTACGAATGTGGATTTGTGTATGGAGGTAGCGATTCTCAGCTTACCGATACTTTAATGTGTCGCGAGACTAGTCAGTTGTTCTCGTATGATTTGTACAACCTTGAGCTGACAACCTATTATTATAAGGCGTATGTAAAAACTCCCGATGGTATGTTTGAGAGTGAAATCGGACAGTTTACCAAGCCAAATGCCTATAGCGAGCCAACAGGCTATAAGGATGGCTATGGCTATGTCGATTTAGGTTTGCCGAGCGGTTTACTGTGGGCCTACAGCAATGTGGGCGCAAGCAGTCCTATCGAATACGGTAATTATTACGCTTGGGGCGAAACTGAAACCAAGGAAACATATGATTGGGAAACATATCAATATTGTGATGGTAGCGAACTAACGCAGACAAAGTATTGCAATGATGAAGGTTTCGGACTAAACGGTTATACCGATACGCTTACAACATTGGAGTCTAGTGATGATGCTGCTTCTGTTAACTGGGGCAGTAACTGGAGAATGCCGACACAGGGCGAAATGCAGGAACTTGTTGACAATTGCGATACGACCTGGACAAGCCAGAACGGTTTAAAAGGATTGTTGTTTACCAGTAGAACCAATGGCAACAGTATTTTCCTGCCCGCAGCAGGCTACCTTTACGATAACAATGACGACGGTGCCGATTTCAACGGCTACTATTGGACGAGTTCGCTTGACACAGAGTATACTAGCTTCGCGAAGTTCCTCGACTTCAGTTCGGGCGTTTGTAACATAACTGGCACCTTCCGAAACAATGGGTTCTCTGTGCGTCCTGTTTGCGTTCAGTCCAAGAAGAAGAGGAAATGATTAGTAATAAATAATTGACAAAAAAGAAGGCTAAAAGGTTTTATTCGACTTTTAGCCTTCTCTTCTTTTTGCCCAATCGTAAATCGTAATTCGTCAACCTTTAGCTCAGTGAATCCTCAAATTTTCAACTCAATCGTAAATCTAAAATCGTCAATCGTAAATAAAGTTGTATTTTTGTGCCCTAAATTATTTTTATGTCATCATTTGAAGATTTTGGGCTAAACGAAAAATTGTTGGCCGCAATAAAGAAGCGTGGGTTCGAAGCTCCTACACCTATTCAAGAAAAAGTAATTCCCCAATTGCTGTCGTCCGAGAAGGATATTATCGGTTTGGCGCAGACGGGTACTGGAAAAACCGCTGCATTTGGTCTGCCGATAATCGAAAGGATCGATACCGAAGCAAATTTTACGCAGGCAATAATTCTTTCCCCGACGCGCGAGTTGTCGGTGCAGATTGCCAAGGATTTGGTTTCGTTTGCCGAATTTATGCCAGATGTGAAGATTGTGGCAGTGTATGGCGGTGCATCCATCGAACCGCAGATAAAGTCGCTGAAGGCGGGTGCGCATATCGTGGTGGGAACACCAGGACGAGTTATGGACCTGATTGAACGCAAAGCATTGAAAATCGGCAAAATAAAAACTCTTGTTCTTGACGAGGCCGACGAAATGCTCGATATGGGCTTCAAGGAGGATTTGGATAATATTCTTTCGTCAACGCCCGACTTCAAGCAGACACTTTTGTTTTCGGCTACTATGCCCGACGACATTCGTCGCATTGCCGAGGACTACATGATGCAGCCATTGGAAATTTCGGTTGGAAAGAAAAATTCCGGTGCCGAAAATGTCGACCATGTGTATTATCTCGTCAGTGCAAAGAACCGCTATCTTGCACTGAAGCGAGTAGTTGACATCAACCCAAACATATATGGAATCGTTTTCTGCCGTACTCGTAAGGAAACTCAGGAAGTTGCCGACAAGTTGATACAGGACGGCTACAATGCCGATTCTCTGCATGGTGATTTGTCGCAGGCTCAGCGCGACATGGTGATGGCGAAGTTCCGTTCCAAGCATTTGCAGATCCTTGTCGCTACCGACGTGGCCGCTCGAGGAATCGATGTCAACGATCTCTCCCATATCATTAACTACAACCTTCCCGACGAGCGCGAAACTTATATCCATCGCAGTGGCCGTACTGGTCGTGCTGGTAAGCGCGGAATGTGTGTGACAATAGTCCACACTCGCGAGGAACACAAAATCCGTGAAATAGAGAAGTTACTCAAGAAGGAAATTGTCCGCAAGAAGATTCCAGACGGCAAGGAAATCTGTATGATTCAGCTTATGTCGATGATTGACAAGGTGATGGCAATAGAGACAATCGACAACCAGATAAAGGATTTTCTTCCTGCCATAATGCTCAGATTGCAGTCGCTTGATCGCGAGGAACTTATCAAGAGATTTGTGTCCACCGAGTTCAACCGTTTCCTCAATTACTACAAGGGCGCTGCCGACATTAATATCTACGACAAGGATAAGAAGGGCAAAGGTCGCAAGCAGGACGAGAAGAAAGGCGGTTCGCGCAGGCAGGGCGACGACAAGTTCGACAAGCGCAGCCGCAAGACCAGATTTACAAAGTTTTTCATAACGGTAGGTGAGAAGGATGGCCTTACCAAGATGAAACTGATGGATGTCATCAATTCGAGCGACCTGCTCGCTGGTGCCGAAATCGGTAAGATTGAGATTCTCACCGGGCATACTTTCTTCGAGGTCGATTCCGATGTTCAGGAAAAGGTTATCAGGGTTTTCAAGAACCGCAGGTTTATGGGAAAACGACTGAAAATAGAGGTTAAGACCGGAAAAGGGAAGTAGGCTTCTATTTCCTATTTCCTAAGTTTTATAATCATATCAACCATACTATGTCCTTGGTTGCCATGTGGGCGACTAAGGGCATTTTTTATGTCCCCATAGCACCCTGTTGAAAAATTGTTGAAAACTTGTTGATAATTAAATTTATTTCAATAGTTTTGCAGTGTATTATAGGCTATTAAGGCGAAAGCGTAACTTGTTGAAAGAGTTAGAGAAAATATTCATTGTAATGGCATTAGTGCTTTTATCCTGTGTCGGAAATCTGTCGGCGCAGTATGCAAAGCTTGTTGATGTCAAGAAGTATTCGAAGACTGAGATTTCTTTGTTCAACGCCAGCGTGGCCTATTTCGAGACGGCCGACTACGCAAATGCATACATGGGTTTCTCGCAGTTGCATAGCTGGTATGCATCCGATCCCGTATTCAACTATTATTGTGGCGCTTCGATGGTTATGCTGCGAAATGAGTACGACAAGGCTATAAAATACCTTACTCTGGCATACGATAATGATTTGAAGGAGGCCGATTATTATCTTGGACTTGCATATAACCGCAAATATTTGTTTACCAAGTCGATTACATTCTATAGTCGATACCGCGAATACCTTGTAAGTACAACCAAGGGCCGTTCGCCTATGATTGCGCAAGTCGACGATTTGATTAGAAAGGCGCGCATGGCGAACAACTTGGGGCAATATTCCTATGTGCTTAAGGTTATGTCCAACAGCAAGGTGAAGCGCGGCAATTTCCATTTTTCGTACGGACGAAAGATGTTTGATGGAAATATCGTTGTAAAACCCGATTTCTTCAGGCTGCGAAACGACAAGAACAACAAGGATATAGACCTTGTGTATGTGCTTGATACAATTGCTCTTGTAAGTTCCTATGGCAATGATGTTAAGACTGGTCTCGACTTGTACGTTTCGCATAAGACCGACGAAGGTTGGTCGCCGTTGCAGTTGTTGCCCGGCAATGTAAATACCGATTTCGACGAGGCATTCCCTTTCCTTGCATCGGATGGGACATTGTTCTTTGCTTCGAAGGGGCACAACAGCATTGGCGGTTACGATATTTTCAAGTCGGAGTACGATGCTTCGGCAGGAAAGTGGGGCTATCCCGAGAATCTTGGTTTCCCTATAAATACCCCGTACGACGACTTTATGTATGCAGTAGAGTCGAATGGTAAGTCGGCGTTTTTTGCGTCTGATAGGTCGTCGAAGGATGGACAGGTTATGGTGTGCCGATATGTTGTAGAGCCCGAGGTCGAAAAGATAGAGATAAAGACCGAAGAGGATTTCGCCGAGCAGGCCGAATTACCTGTAACACCTGGTGCTGAAGCCGAATACAACAGAATCTCGCGTGAGCAACCAGTCGAGCCGGAGGTAAAGGATAGTACACCTGCGGAGGAGGTGGTTCAGCCCGAACTCGATACTACCGATTTGTTTGTTTCGACAAAGACAATGCTTGACGAAAAGGTGTCGGCTATATCTAACTACGACGAATATTCAAAGAGATTGAATGCATACGCACGAATGACTTCCAATAAGATTAGGAAAGCAAGGTTGGAGGGCGCAAATTCGGGAATGTCGTCAAGGCAAATTACTGACATGGCAAATTCGGTGGTGACATACTACGACTTGGCGCAAAAATTCAATTCCGTATATACAACAGCCAAACCAACTCTGGAGCGTTGTGTCGACGATATGGCAAATCTTGAAAAACTAGATCCTAACAGTGGCGAATATAAGTTCAAACTGCATAATATCAATGTTTCGGTCGGTAAGGTAAACGCCAAATCTCCATTGGAGGTAATGATTGCCGAAAAGAAAAAAGAGAGGAAGCAGGCAGATGATGCACTGAAGAAGTTAAGCCGAAACATGGTGAAAGATCGTAAAAAACTGCGCGATATAGATGATAAGTTAGAGTCTGTTATGCAGTTGATAAAGAACGAATCCGACCCGGCTATGCGCGAAAGGTATGTGAACGAGCACAAGGCACTGGAGAATTCGAAGGTCGATGCCATTAGCGGCATGAAGAATATGCAGGTCGAGGCAAAGCGCTTGAATCTGATGATTCAGAGAGCCGACGAGTCAGTGAAGATGCTCGAGAGTATCGATAGGCTTATTGCAAGCATCGATTTGAACCAACTTGAAGAGGATGAAGATGATATTGCTTCTGACGATATTGTGGCGTTGAAGGATTTAATAACTGAAGAGGAAAAGAAGGAAGAGGCTGAGATTGAAAGAATTGTTGAAGAGGACGAAAGCTTATATTCGGAGGTGATTGACTATAATTCGATTGAATCGAATGCTGGAAAGGATACTAGGCTTGTTACCGACGATGTGCTGGCATTGGAAGACTATATGTCTCCGTCAACGTTGGCGGTAGTGAAGAAAATGGAGGCTACCGATGAACTTAATAGCGAAAAGTCGAGATTGGAATCTCAATTCGATGTAGCGGAAACCGATGAAGAGAAGAAGGATTTGCTTGCACGTATCAATGCTACTCAGAAGCAGATATCCGAAAATGTAAAGGCAATTGCTTCTGAATTAGAATATGAGGAAAATGCATCTGTATCGAAAGCAATTGATGATTTCAATGCTATTAGACAGACAAAAGTTGAAGGTGAATCGTGGGCAGGTTTGGTTTCTGCAACACAGAATCTGATTGAAAAGTCAAAGGAACTGTCTGGGCAGATGTCTGGACAGTCGCAGTCGTCAGCTACTGATGTCAAGAATACTTTGGTTGAGAAAGTTAAATCTGATATTGAAAACCAGATAGTTGACAACGTGGCAGAAATGCATGATCTTGTTGCTTTGCAACAGCGTAAAAAGGATATTGCCGACATGAATCGTGAAGTTTCAAAAATAAGGTCGTCGGCAAAGGATAAGTCTGTCGAGACTGATATTGCGAAAGATGTTAGTTCTGTTTCTAATATGGTCGAGGCTTCGAAGTATAAGTCTTCTGGTTCAGATCTTGCTGATGCCGAGAATATTCTTGAAGGAGCCATTGTAAAACGCATTGCCATATTGAATGAGGAATATGATGCGGAAAGTCGTGTTTACGATGTGCTTAACGAAAAATATAATACCACTAAATCTAGTGACAGGCAGCGACAGCAGGCCGATGTCATTTACTATTCGGCATTGGAGGACAAGCAGCAAGCCGATGCGGAGACTGATGATGTCGCTAAGATGAGATATTTGTCTGAAGCGAACAAAAAGATGAAATCGGCCAATTCCACACTTATGCAGGCAGTTTCTCCAGATACAAAATTGGAAAATAAACCGAATGACGAACTAACAGAATCAATTCTGAGTTTGTACAATGATATAAAGGCACAAAAGGATGTTGTATCATCCAGCACCCAGAGTGTAGCTGACAATACCCGCCCCCTGAGCGTAGCCGAAGGGACGGGTAGCGAAACCTCAGCACAAAATGCCCAGCAGAATGGCCAGTCTGAAGTTTCGGGTAACGATAATACAGGAAATGTAAGCACTACATCCGTATCGCAGTCCCTCCAGACTTCCGTCACGCGTCAGACGGACATCTCAAAGCGCATAGCAACGAATGTAAACGACATAAATACCATCGAGACCAACATGGCTACTGCCGACCGCAGCGAGAAGAAGCGTCTCCAGAGCTTCCTTGGCGAAGTCACCGCCGAGCGCAACGACAACGTCCGTACCCTTGGCGAGGAGAAGCAGCGCTTCTATGCCGAGCTCGACAAGTCGAAGCACGACGAGATAGCCAAAACCAGTGCATCGACCGACTACACCAACCGCTATGCCGACTACCGCCAGTCGCTTTACACCTTGACCAGCGCGGAGCAGTCGGGCACCGATATGACGGAAAAACTTGCCGAAGCCGAAAAGTCGGAGTACGCACTTCTGCAGACTATCATGCCAAACGTCGATGCGGAAACTAAGTCGGTATTGAAGCCAATATACAGCAATCTTGATGCAAAATACGGAAATG
>JAFZWY010000040.1 GCA_017617125.1 Bacteroidales bacterium | reverse complement strand
GCTGTAGCCGAGTGCGTGGATATATACAACCGTATGAGACCGCATTGCTCATGCGACTACAATACTCCTGAATTTATGCACAATCAGCGCGAAGTGAAAATGAAAACTTATAAAAAGGAAAATAAAAATACACTGTCGGATCCGACAGTGTATTTAATTGTATCTTTGTCCCGTAAAAACCTGTAACGGTTATTTAGGACTAGTCAATCACATATCAAGGTGTGTTTACCTTATCTTTGTCACGCCCAAAACTGCAAAAAAAATGCTACTGTATTACCAGTAGCATTTATTATTGTATAATTTGGTTAATTTTAGTTTCCTAGAATCAGCGGCATGCCGTCGCTTCCCGAACCAATAACAACTGTCTTGGCGTTCTGCGAGTTAGCAAGTTTCAATGTTGCTTCTATACCACGCATTTTAAGCAGGTTAGGAGTGAGGCTCTGGTTGATGATATTGTTTGCCTTTGCTTCACCTTCGGCTTCGATGCGCTTACGGTCGGCTTCCTGCTTTTCCTTTTCGAGCTTGAACTGGTATGCAAGAGCTTCCTGTTCCTGCTGCAGTTTGTTTTCGATTGCAGTCTTGATTTGCGGTGGCAGGTTGATAGAACGTATAAGGACTGCCTTTGTTTCTACCGAATTGTCCTTCAACTTCTTGGTAGTCATGTCGACAATCTGCTGTTCAACTTCGGCACGGCGGGTCGAGTAAATTTCCTCGGCCGTGAAGTTACCCATCACCTGGCGTACTGTTGAACGTACTTCTGGGATAATAAGTTGGTTTACATAATCTTCGCCAAACTGCTGGTGAAGAATCGGAAGCTTGTTTGGAATCGGGTTGAAACGAACCGAAATTTCAACATTGATAGAAAGTCCGTTCTTGTCGAGAACATCGAGGGTTTCTTCGGTTTTGCGTTCCTTTACGTTGTAGATGATAAAGTCGTTCCATGGAGCAACAACGTTAAAACCTGGATTGTAGATGTTAGCAGTATCCAAGCCTGAACCAAAAGGACGGAAAACTATTGCCCTTTCACCTGGATTTACAATATAGAACATTGAACTTCCAAAAATTATAAGCAGTATTATGCACACTGCCGCCGAAATAATAATACCTTTGTACTTTTTCATTTTATTATAATTATTTATTAATCAAACCTTTAGGACTTACGCAAACAATAGGTACATTGGCTTTCTTGATTAGTTCTGTAGCCATGCTTCCTACGAAGAACTTCTGCAGTTTTGTTTCCTGGCGTGTCATTATTATTATTGCGCTTGCCTCAATATCGTCGGCAAAGTCGTTTACAGCATTAGCCATTGCCTCTACGCCTTGTGCCGTCTTTAGAATCCTTGTTTCGCACTCTATCTTTAACTTGTCGAAAATTGCCTTTACGTCGCTGATGCGCTTATCGAGTTTCTGCAGGGTGCTGTCATCGTGTGCTCCTGTTGCCGAAACTACATAAACCTTTGAGCCATATATTCTTGCAATTTTCTGTGTAATGTCAACTTTCTGCTTTGTTTCCTTGGTAAGGTCGACCGGCAACACTATTTTGTCGCAGCCGATTTTGTCGAATCTACCAGCAAATACCACCATCGGGCATGAGATCTTGTCGATGAGCTTCAGTGTAATCGATCTGTTGTGGTCGTTGCGGGCAGCGTCGCTGCCAATAAACATAAAATCGGGCTTCAATTCCTTCTCTACCTTTATTATGGTTGTGTTTACCGGTCCGTATTCAATTCTGGTATGCACCCTGCGTCTCAGATTGTTGTCGTGGTCTTCCACCAGTTTCAGCACCTGGTTGTGGATGACATCGATTTCAAGGTCAAGGTTGCCCTGCTTTGCCTTCTGCGGAATGACATGTAGAAGGTACACATCGCCGTTGGTCCGTTCGGCGAAGTTTATGCTCTGATGGTAGGCGATGTTGGCCCTGCTCGAAAAGTTTGTCGGCACAAGTATAACGTTCTTTGACATAAAAAAAGCAAATACTTATATTAGTTTTCCCAAAATTATGTATTTTTACCTTGACAAAAATACAACTTTTTTTGAATATGAAACAAATTGAAGAATCAGAATTAATTATTAATGCCGATGGTAGCATTTTTCACCTTCATCTTTTGCCCGAACAGCTTGCCGACGATGTGATACTTGTCGGTGATCCGGGACGCGTTGCATTGGTTTCCAAGCATTTCGACAATATAGAATGTAAGGTTCAGAACCGCGAATTTGTAACCCACACCGGTACTTACAAAGGCAAACGCATTTCGGTTCTGGCTACAGGAATCGGTACCGACAATATCGATATTGTTATGAACGAACTCGATGCTCTTGCCAACATAAATCTGAAAAAACGCGTTCCAAACGACGAACATCGTACTCTCAACCTGTTGCGTATAGGTACATCTGGCGGACTGCAGGAAGACATGGAAATAGGTACATTCCTGCTTACAGAGACTGCAATAGGTTTCGACGGCCTGCTCAATTTCTACCGCCGTCGCGATGAGGCTTGCAACTTGGATATGGAGGAAAAATTCATCAAGCACATGTCGTGGAATCCACGCTTGGCAACACCATATTTTGTAGATGGTTCAAAATATTTTCTCGATAAGTTCGGAGCGGATTTCCGTCGCGGCATAACAATTTCGGCACCAGGCTTCTATGGTCCGCAGGGTCGTGAGTTGCGTCTCGAAATACAGGATCGCGAGATAAACGACAAGATCCGTAGTTTCCGCTACAACGAACGTTATATTACAAACTACGAAATGGAAAGTTCTGCAATTTTCGGATTGTCGAAACTCCTGGGTCACAATGCCGGCACGGTTTGTCTCATCATTGCCAACCGCTATGCAAAGCATTTTGTTAAGGATGCTGCACCGCTGATGGAGAATTTGATTGAGCGGACGCTGGAAACGATCATAAATTAAAAAAACATGAAAAAGCAATTACTAAACATATTACTATTACTTTTTCTGACAACTGGAAACCTATGGGCTCAGAACTCTAAGTTTGACAAGGATTCTGCATTTAATAAAGGCCTAAGCGAGTACATTGCAGGAAATCTTGAAGTTGCATCGAAAATATTCGATACTTATTTAGAAAATGTTTCCGACAGCACGACAGCCCAATATGCAGTAGTACTTCATAAAAGAGGGAACATTGCAATGACTTATGGCAACTATCAGGAATCGTTGCAATATTATGAGACCGCACTAAGAATCAGAAGGAAAATTTATGGCAAAAGCCATCCCGAATGTGCATCGTTGCTAATAAATATTGGTTGTGCTCTTCAGAATATCGGTCGTAATGTAGAATCACTCGACTATTTGCTGCAGGGTGCAGAAATGGATAGGAAATTTTCGGGTGCAGTTTCCCAGTTTTATGGCGAGGATCTGCACAACATCGGCAACTCCTATTATTATCTGCGCGACTATGCAAATGCTGAAAAATATTACACAGATGCTGCAAAAATTAAAGCCGCCGCCGTAGGAGAAAACGACTTTGACTATGCTACTACGATAGGTATGCTTGCAAGCTTGTATTCCGATTTGGGTGAAAACGAAACTGCAATCAAATACTATATGCGGGCTGCCAAAATAATTAAGGCAACAGAAGGCAAGGAAGATACTTATGCAAATATATTGAGTAGCTTAGGAACTGTTTTTTCGACGTTAGGCAATTATACTAAGGCCCAGGAAAAGTACGAGGAGGCAAAAAGAATAATCGAAAGCCTTGGCATGGAAAAGACAATCTTATATACTATCAACCTGAATAATATTGCCAGTGCATATTATTTCATGCACGACTATGACAAGGCACTTGAAATCGACAGGCAAGTAGTTGAAATTGCCAGGTCGTCAGCAGGTGAGAATACACCAGTATATGCAACAGGATTGAATAACATAGGTACTATTTATACCGAAATAGGTGAATACGACAAGGCTCTCGATTACTTATGCCAGGCTGCAGAAATAAGAAGAAACATTTTTGGTGAAAATAATATAGAATATGCCAAGTCGCTTACTAACATAGGAAATACACTTATGAAAATGGGAAGCACCAAGGCAAGTATTGATACACTGGTAAAGGCATGCGAAATTTCTGAATCTGTATTTGGAAAGGGGCATCATGAGACGTTGGACTATTTACTTAGTCTTGCTTCTTGCTATATGCTTGCTGGGGAATACGCTTCGGCAAACACATACCTGCAGAAATCGTTCGAAATCGGAAGCAATAGCCTGAGGGCAAACTTTTCGTTCCTGTCGGCACGCGAAAGAGAACTTTACTGGCAGAACAACATGTCTTTGTATCGTATTATAGTAGAAAATTCATTCCATATTCCGGACGATGCGTCTGCTTCTGCCCGTTCATACGATGCAGAGTTGATCACTAAAGGTTTGCTGCTTACTTCCGAGATAGAGTTCAACAAGCTAATTGCCGAGAGCAAGGATTTGAAATTAATTGCCGAGTTCGAGAATATGAGGCAGTTGGGACTTATGCTTAATGCGGAACTTGAGAAACCAATTTCGGAACGTATATACAATTGCGATTCACTCGAAAAATTAATTCAGAGAAAGGAACATTACCTTGTTATGAAATGCCGTCAATATGGCGACTTTACACATTCTATTGCAATAAATTGGAAAGATGTCCATAATTCATTGGCAGCCAGCGATGTGGCAATCGAGTTTACAAGCCTTGGAGAAAATACAGATACCGTAACCTATGCCGCTATCGTACTTACCAAAGATATGGAGTCTCCTGTTTTTGTTCCGTTGTTCAATGATAGCGACATTGCAAGATTGATACGCGGAATAGCTCCTGCAAAACATGGAGTTCCAAACGAGGACGAAAACCGTGGTGTAATTGCAGTTTCATCGAAAAGGCAAGGAATTTACGAATCGACAGGACTATATAGATTAATCTGGCAGCCGTTGGAAAAATATTTCCCAGAAAATCCACGCATATATTTTGCACCGACAGGCACCTTACATCAAATTGCTGTGGAATATGCACCACTCGACAGCGGTAAAACAATTTCAGACAAGTACGAAATATACCGCGTGTCGTCAACACGCTTCCTAGCAATGGACTATACGCTAAAACCTTTGAAAAACACAGTATTGTATGGTGGCATATACTACGATAGCGACACCATAACTATGAAGCATGAAAGTAACAGGTATCTGTCTCGCAGTATCGAAATGTCTGCTTTTTCGGCTTCCAACAGAGACGAAAGCCACGTAAGTCTCTGTTATTTGCCAGGTACTAAAATTGAAGTGGAAGACATTGCCGGTAAGCTTAAAAAGAAAAGAATTAAAACAACCTTATACGAAGGTTCTGCCGCCAACGAGGAATCGTTTAAGGCTCTCTCGGGCAAAGACATTGAAGTATTGCATATTGCAACCCATGGTTTCTTCCTGCCTAGCGACGAGAAATTATCGGGTGACCAGTCGCTTGTATATTCGGGACTTTTGCTGTCGGGAGCAAACTACGCATGGCAAAACAAGACTCTGCCCGAAGGTATTGAAGATGGTATACTTACGGCCAAGGAAATCAGTTTCATGGACTTGCGCAAGACCGATCTGGTTGTGCTTTCGGCCTGCCAGACAGCACTCGGCGAAATCACCGGCGAAGGCGTGTTCGGTTTGCAGCGCGGTTTCAAGAAAGCAGGTGCACGCACTATTATCATGAGTCTATGGCCTGTGGACGATAATGCCACTCTGTTGATGATGACAGAATTCTACACAAACCTCACCAAAGGCATGAGCAAGCGCGAAGCCTTCCTAGCCGCACAAAACAAGGTTAAGACAACAGAAGGATTCGAGAATCCGAGATTTTGGGCTGCATTCATAATGTTGGATGGAAATGAATAGAAATAAATTTAATAATATGAAGAGACTACTATTGTTTTTTATTGTCGCACTTTTGTGCAATTCTTTATTTGCACAAATCGACACTATTGCATTGCAACATAAGGCCGATTCCCTATACAAAATAGTTGAGCAAAAGTATTCCGTAGGCGACTACAAAGGCGCAGTGGATTTGCTTATCGAAGCAGAACCTATCGACGAAGTACTATCGTCAGTGGAATATCATGCTGAATATATCACAAATTTAGGTACTGTATATTTCTATGTAGGGGATAAGCAGAATGCTGTTAATTATTATATCAAGGCATCGGATTTCATAAAAAAAAGTCTTGGTGATACAAATATAAACTATGCCCAGTCGCTATCAAATGTAGGTCTATTGTATTCTACGATAGGAGAATACCCAGACGCTCGGAGTTTTTTTGCAAAAGCTTCAGAGATTTATAAAAAAATCAATGCAACCGAAAGCGCCGAATATGCAAACCTCTTGACAAATATTGGTAATTTAAATTATTATTTAGGCAACTATGCGAATGCGATAGACTACTATACGCAGTCGTTGAAAATAAAGAAGAAAACCATTGGTGATAATCATCCCGACTATGCTACATCTTTGAATAATATCGGTCTCGTTTTCACGAAAATGGGAAACTATTATAGCGCCTTGAAATATTATCAGCAGTCGGCAAAAATATGGAAAGATAACTATGGAGAGGATAATCGCGACTTTCTTACGGCTATTTCAAATATAGCGGACTTGTATGCAAATATTGGAGACTATCAAAAATCTTTGAAATATAATTTGCAAGTTTTAGAAATAAGGAAAAAAGTACTTGGCGAAGAGCATCTCGATTATACAAGAACGCTTATAAATATAGGGGAAGTGTATTTTAATCTGGGTGATTTTGATAATGCATTGAAATACAATCAACAAGCATTAGAAACAATAAAAAGGAATTTTGGAGAGAAACATCCTAATTATGCCGAGTCGCTTAATAGTTTAGGTGTTATATATTCTAACAAAGGCGATTATCAAACGGCATTGAAGTACTATACGCAAGCAATGGAAATAAAGAAAAATATGCAGGGCTCACAGTCTCCCGGCTATGCAGAATCAGCAAACAATGTCGGCTTGGCATATTTACATATGGGGAACAACGATACTGCAATGAAATATTTCAACGAAGCCTTGGAAATTTATGAAAATACATTGGGAAAACAACACAATGATTATGCATTGACTTTAAACAATATAGGTTATTCTTATTATAAAATGAATAATGCTGGAAAAGCAGCAATTATGAACGATCAGGCACTAGCAATTTGCAAGAATAATCTTGTAAGAAACTTTTCGTTCATGACAGCACGCGAACGCGAAGCATATTGGAACGCAAACAAATTAGTGTTTAATAATGGCTTATTATATTCGTTCGAAACCGACAAAGACACACTTGCCGACAAAGATGCATACAATATAGAACTTATACAAAAAGGTCTTTTGCTTGCCTCCGAAATTAGTTTGACAAATATAATAATGGAAAGTGGCGACGATGCTTTAATTGCCGAATACAACGACTTTAGAAAAATGAGCCAAGAGTTGAACAGTGAATTAGAAAAAAATATTTCTGAACGTACGTTTAATTGTGATTCTCTTGCTGTAGTAATTCAAATGAAGGAAAGACGTATCATTGAAAGAAGCAAAGAGTTTGGTGATGCTACAAATTTTATAAACATCAATTGGAAAGACGTTCAAAACTCATTGACATCCAACGATGTAGCAATCGAATTCTCTACTCATGGCAATACTCCTGATTCAATAAAGTATGCTGCCATTGTTTTGACAAAGGATATGGATGCTCCTGTTTGTGTCCCTCTTTTCAATCAGTCCGAAATGCAAAAGCTACAACGTGGTATAACACCTGCAAAAACCGAGACATCAACCGACGAAGAAAACCGTGGTGCAACCACAGTTGCAGCAAAGCGACAGGGTATCTACGAATCGACAGGACTTTACAACTTGCTTTGGAAACCTTTGGAAAAATATTTTCCCGAAAATCCGCGCATTTACTTTGCTCCGTCGGGAGTGTTGCACCAGATTGCTGTTGAGTATGCTCCAATCGACAAAGAAAAGACAATTTCGGATAAATATGAGATTTACCGCGTATCTTCTACCCGATACATAGCAATGGACTATATGCCAAAGCCAATGAAAAACACAATGCTTTATGGCGGCATTTACTACGACAGCGACACCACAACCATGAAACACGAAAGCGACAGATATTCGACACGCAGTGCGACATCATACACTTCGTTTGCCGACTTCAACCGCAACGGAGATCGCGGAAGTCTTAATTACCTTCCAGGCACAAAAACGGAAGTGGAAAATATTGTCGGCACATTGAAAAAGAAAAAAAAGGTAAAAACTACACTTTACGAGGGTTCCCAGGCAAATGAGGAATCGTTCAAGGCATTATCAGGCAATGAAATCTCAACTCTGCACATTGCAACTCACGGATTTTTCCTGCCTACCGACGAAAAATTGTCGGGCGACCAGTCGCTTGTGCAGTCGGGCTTGTTGCTGTCGGGTGCGAACTACGCATGGCAAAACAAACCTCTGCCCGAAGGAATTGAGGACGGTATTCTCACCGCCAAGGAAATCAGTTTCATGGATTTGCGCAAGACCGACCTGGTTGTGCTTTCTGCATGCCAGACTGCACTCGGTGAAATAACTGGCGAAGGCGTTTTCGGCCTGCAGCGCGGCTTCAAGAAGGCTGGTGCGCGCACCATTATCATGAGCCTCTGGCCTGTAGACGATAATGCTACTTTGTTGATGATGACAGAATTCTACACAAACCTCACCAAGGGTATGAGCAAGCGTGAAGCTTTCCTTGCTGCACAAAACAAGGTAAAGACCACTCCAGGTTTCGAAAATCCTAGATTCTGGGCTGCGTTCATAATGCTGGACGGAAACGAATAAATAAAAATAGCTCGCAGACATTTTTGCCTACGAGCCATTTTACTTTTTTTTCACTAGCACTTGTATTTTGTACCGGTGTCGGTATTTTCGGCCGTACCTTTGCGCTGACGCTGCAAGGTATCGATATCGTATTCGTCGTATTTACGCGGCTGGTTTTCGTCAAGGTCCATATATATTTCTAGAAGTTCCGAATATTTCATAGGTATAAGCACAACCTCGTCAATGCAGGCTGGAATAAGTATGGTTTCGCCTTCGTTGAGAACCTCCTCTCCGTTGGGTGTCTTTACGTTTACCTGTCCGTGTACGCAGTGGTAAATCACAAACGAATCAGTGTTGCTGTAGTCTTTCAGCAGCGAGTTCATAACTGGCAGATAGTTGGCTGTGAAATATTTGCATTTAACAATCTGGTTCGAGTGATCGGGTATGCGCGAGAAATCGATCGATTTCTTGTCGTTTTTCTTGTAGTCGATTACGTCAACAGCATATTGTGTGTGCAGTTCACGGTTGCCACGGTTGTAGTCGTATATGCGGTAGGTAATGTCTGAAGTTTCCTGAATTTCGACCACAGTGGTGCCGGCGCACATTCCGTGTACGCGTCCTGCCGGGATAAAGTAGAATTCTCCCGACTTCACATTGTGGTACTTTAGCATTTCCTCGAGGTTGCCGTCCTGTATCGACTGTAGCAGTTCACGCTCCGTGGTGTCGCGGTTGAAGCCGTCGATTATCTTTGCATCCTTGTCGGCTTCAAGTATGTACCAGGCCTCTGTCTTTCCTCGTGCGTTATGCAGTTCGGCGGCAGTTTCGTCGTCGGGGTGAACCTGCACCGAGAGGTTTTCCTTTGCATCGATTATCTTAAGCAATATCGGGAATTCGTAGCCGTATTCCTCCAGAACCTTGTCACCGACAACTTCTTCGAGGTAAACCTCAATTATTTCCTGCAAGGTATTTCCCTTTAGAAAACCGTTTGCCACTACCGAAACATCATCTTGCACACCGGATATTTCCCAGCTTTCGCCACAATTTTCTGGCACCTTGCTGTCATTCTTTATTCTGCGTATCTTGTCGCCGCCCCAGACTTTTGTCTTGTATATCGGCTTGAATTTCAATGGATAAAGCATAATCGAAAATTGTTTTTAATGAATAATTGTATTTTTATTTCCTTCCAAATTCCATCAGGTAAGTTTTTATAAACTCGTTGATTCCGCCATCGAGAACGGCTTGTACATTTCCTGTTTCGTAGCCTGTACGCAAATCCTTTACAAGTTTGTAAGGCTGCATCACATAGTTGCGAATTTGCGAGCCCCATTCTATCTTGCGCTTCTGTCCTTCGATGCGGTCGCGTTCCTCCTGCTGCTTGCGCAGTTCGAGCTCGTACAATTGTGACTTTAAGAGGCGCAATGCATTTTCTCGGTTTTTGAGTTGCGAACGAGTTTCCATGTTTTCGATGACAATGCCCGTTGGAATATGTTTCAGTCGCACGGCTGTCTCAACCTTGTTGACGTTCTGCCCGCCGGCTCCGCTGCTACGGAATGTATCCCATTCGATGTCGGCCGGGTTTATCTCTATATTAATGGTGTCGTCGACTAGGGGATACACAAACACCGATGCAAACGAAGTATGTCTTTTGTGTGCCGCATCGAAAGGTGAAAGTCGCACGAGACGGTGAACGCCGTTTTCGCCTTTTAAATAACCATAGGCGTATTCGCCAGACAAGCTCATTGTTACCGACTTGATACCCACGCTGTCGCCGTCCTGACGATCAATTAGCTGAACTTTGTAGCCATTGTCTTCGGCCCAGCGTACATACATGCGGTAGAGCATGTCTGCCCAGTCGTTGCTTTCGGTTCCACCGGCACCCGAATTTATGGTAAGCACAGCATCGAGAACATCTTCCTCGCCGCCAAGCATATTCTTGAGTTCAAGAGCCTCAATTACCGATATGCACTTGTCGAATTCGGCATCCATTTCGGCTTCGGTTATGTCGCCAGCCTTGAAAAAGTCGTACATAACTTCGGTGTCCTCGTACTTAGCCGCTACAGCATCGTACTCGATTACCCACTTCTTTACGTCGCTTATTTTTTTCAGGGTTGCTTCAGCTGCTTCGGGATTGTCCCAGAAGTCGCCGGCTTCGGTCTTCTTGTTTTCTGTCTCTACAAATTCTCGCTTGGCATCTATGTCAAAGATACCTCCTCAGAGCCTCTACGCGCTTGCCGGTCTCTTTTATCTTCTCGAGTGTTACCATTAACATTAATTTTGATGCAAAGATACAATATTATTTACGAATTACGATTTTAGATTTACGATTACCATCTTCACAGTCCTGCTGATCACGAACAGTCATCCTGAACTAGTTTCAGGATCTAGATTACCCCTTGGGGTTTCAGCATCCGTTACTATTTTCCCTCTGCCCGGTCATGCTGAACTAGTTTCAGCATCCGGAATTATATTCTGAATGTCCCATCTAGGTTTCGTCATTTATTTCCGCTTAAAAGCTCTTCGGATGTGTTAAAGAAATGTCAAAACACTAATACCTGGACAACGAATTTGTGTTCTAGATTGTCATAAGAACGAAAGAGAGCATTAAGAAAGAATAATAATTAAAAAGAATACGACTATGGACAAGAAGATTGTAATATTGCTGATTGCCATGATGTTATCAGGCATCAGCTATGCACAGACGGTGCAGATCGACCCGCGACTGGAGAAGGCGTACAGCCAGGAGCAGCTCCAGCGCATGCAGAAGGAGACACCAATAATCATCGAACTTCTGAACTACGAGCTAGACTACTCATGGTACATCGCCGAACCGGAGATGCAGCAGAAGATCGACGATTTGGAATACCTCTACTACAAGGATCCCGAGACTGGTGAGAAGGCCGGAATGGTGCAGAGCCTAGAGAAGGGCAAAGTCAACATCGCCGAGTTCTACTACAGCAGGCCCTACGACAGCAGGTCCTTCTACCGCGTAGGCAATACGGGCACCATAATCGGCTTCTACTCGAACAAGGAGATATCAGAAATGTTTAACGCAACGAAAGGGTACAGCAATGAATAAGAGAGTTTTAATGGTGCTCGCCGTACTTTTTGCGGCCTGCACGGCAGCATATGCAAGGGATATAAAGATATCCGATGACGGAGATGTTGGTAATAATTTCCAAATAGATTGCTCTCAGGCACAATCCGAGGCCACGACCACCGTCTATTTCTACGACGACGGTCTTAACGGCAACTATCTGGCAAATCGTTCTTATATAAAGGAGATTTCGTCAACTAATGGTGGTTCAATAAACATCAGGTTTACCCAGTTCAACCTGGCCTCAGGTACGGTGCTAACCATCAAGGACGCTATTACCCAGCGTATAATCGTATCTAACGCTACAGGTACCGAACTCAACGGACAAACGATCACGTCGAGCCGCGGCTCCCTGCAGTTCATCTGGAACTCGGGCAGCACCAGGGCTGCCGGCTTCAAGGCTAAGGTATGGTGCGGCGCCATGTGCCAGGTCTTCTCGACCGACGTGACGCCAAGCGTAACATCATCCTCCGTTGTTAATCCGGAGACTGGAGAAACCGAAACGTTCTATGACGTATGTCCTGGTACTGAAATAACATTTACAGCAAATTCCAATTTCCCGCAAAACAACGCCCAGTATTCGCAGAGCGAATCCAACCTTGACTACAACTGGGGCGTCGTCTATATGGGCGATACCACCTGGGTAAGTACCGGACAGGGAGGAACAACCCTCAACTACACTTTCCCGCATGGTGGTGGTTTCTATGTGTTCTGCGACGCGACAGACCAATACGGCTGTGCCAACAGAAACGTAAATACAAGGAGGGTCCGCGTCTCCATACCTCCAACATGGGAGAGCGTAAGCTTCGGACCCGACTCCGTATGCCCCGGCACCGAGGTTTCGTTTACCGGTGCGCCTACACCACATGACTGGTCTTACGAGGTACCAGCTGTTATTGGCGATTCAATGATAATAATAGATGGTTCTGGTACATGCTATAATCGCGGAATGGTTTTCGAGAATGTTTTTCCCGAAGGAGCCACGATTACTTCCATAAACGATATCCAGCGTATATATTTGAATATTGAGCATTCCTATCTAGGCGATCTCAGCATATTGATGCAGTGTCCGAGCGGGCAGAGCTGTCTGCTCCATGCATATAGCACAAGCACCCCTACATTAGTTCCTGGTTGGTCGCTTACAACAATAAACAACTCAAATTCAATGGGAGGAACTTTTATTCATCTCGGATTAGCCCCGGACCCAAGTAGTACAGATCCATGCTATTATGCTGCAGGTGTGGGCTATTCATACAATTTTACCCCTAGCGCTACTCAACCTATGGGTGGAAGTACTTCTTCTGCCAGCAATCCAAATATTACCAATATAGAATATACAGATCCTTGCGGAAATGTAACTTTCGCAAGTTCCAATCCTGTGCTTAATCCAGGCGACTATGCCACCTACGAGAGCATGAGTTCGCTTATCGGCTGTCCCTTGAATGGCGAGTGGAAAATCTACGTCTGCGATCACCTCAGTCAGGACAACGGCTGGATCTTCCAGTGGGGCATTTTCTTCAGGGACGACCTCTACCTGCCGAACTTATGGGAGTACGACAACACATACTCGACCTCGACCTACCTCTGGAGCGGTGAGAACATGACTGCGGCCGCCGGCTCGGCCACGGCCACCGCGATAGTCCAGAACCCGGACGAGCAGCACTCGTCGCTCATACCGTACACCTTCCACGCCACCGACGACTTCGGCTGCACCTACGACACGACTGTCACGGTCAACGTGCTCGCGTCGCGCGACCCGAGCTGCTGCGTCCAGCCGACCCCGAACGTCACG
>JAFZWY010000039.1 GCA_017617125.1 Bacteroidales bacterium | reverse complement strand
TGTAAACGACATAAATACCATCGAGACCAACATGGCTACTGCCGACCGCAGCGAGAAGAAGCGTCTCCAGAGCTTCCTTGGCGAAGTTACAGCCGAGCGCAACGACAACGTCCGTACCCTTGGAGAGGAAAAGCAGCGCTTCTATGCAGAGCTCGACAAGTCGAAGCACGACGAGATAGCAAAAACCAGTGCATCGGCCGACTACACCAACCGCTATGCCGACTATCGCCAGTCGCTGTATAGTCTGACCAGCGCAGAGCAGTCAGGCTCCGATATGACGGAAAAACTTGCCGAGGCCGAAAAGTCGGAGTACGCACTCCTGCAGACTATCATGCCAAACGTCGATGCGGAAACTAAGTCGGTATTGATGCCAATATACAATAGTCTCGAAGCAAAATATAGCAATGAGGTCAGTCTGCGTAATGACATCGCAGAGACAAAAGATGTTGATATAACTAAGGAGAAATCACAAGAATTGCAGGCTTCCGTATCTCGTCAAGCTAGCATTGCAACTCGTATTGCCACAAGTACCAGTGAAATCAATACTTTAGAAGGAATTCTTGGAAATGCCAGCAATGCAGACAAGAAGAGATTAGAAACTCAGCTCGGTGAGGTGAAAACCGAACGTAATGGAAATGTTCGCACTTTGAGCGAGGAAAAGGAGAGGTTTTATGCAGAAATCGATAAAGTTTCGTATTATGAAATCTCACAAACAGATGTTTCTGCAGAGTACACTACCCGCTATGCCGTTTATCGTCAGTCGTTGCAAAATCTAAAGTCTTCGGAACTTTCTGGAGATAATGTAGCACAAAAGCTTTCCAAAGCAGAGCAGTCGGAGTATGCATTGTTGCAGACAATAATACCAAATGTGGATGCTGAAACTAAGTCTATTTTGCTGCCAATATATAATAGTCTTGAGGCAAAATATGGCTCAGCGATCTCTCATGAAAGTATGACGCCTATTGTAAACGAGTCATATTTAAGGTCGATGGATCTTCAGGAGCAGATGGTTCGTAATATTGATATTTCTACGAAGGAAATAGAGCGTCTTGAGCAACGAAAGGATGTCGCAAAGAAATCGGAGCAACGTCGTATTGCTGATGATATCGCAAGGGAAGAAAGCCAAAAACTTGATGATATCCAAAAACTTGCTGTTGAAAAATCCAAATTTTATTCAGACATAAATCAGTCGTTGGGATCTAATCTGTCTAACATGTCAGATTCTGTACGTAACGAATATAAATCGGCCTATGATTCGTATGATGAGACTTTGAAGACCATGAAGATTGGTCTAGGTTTCTACGATGCTAAGAAGGCAAATCAGATTTACAATGAAGCCGAAGTTCTTGAGTACAAATTACTGCAGCAGATGACGCAGGTCGCTACTGGTGAAACCAAGGCTGTTGTCGACAATATGATTGGCAGGATGGAAGCCAATAACTCAACTTTGAAGAGATATAAGGTGGTTGTTGATTATATTGTTGTGGAAGAACCGATAAGCAGTGCTTCTGAAAGTGGCAATGTCGCCGAGAACCGCGATAGTGTTGTTTCTGGTATTTCGGATAATACTGAGACAACCATACATTCTTCTTTAGATTCAACGACAATCGTCGCATCAACCGAATCCACAGATGTTGCACCAAAGAAGAAATCGATGTCTGGTTATACTGCCGATTCGTATGGAATTTTCGAGAAACCTGAAATTAACATGGGCTTGTACTATCGTATTCAGATAGTTGCTGCAAATGTAAAATACAGGATGCCTGATTTCAAGGGCTTGTCGCTGATATTTACTGAGTTGATTCCGAATACGAACATTATTCGCTATATGACAGGCGAATATTACAGATATGTTTCGGCACGTGAGGATTTGCCGAAGGTTAGGGGACTCGGTTTCAGCGATGCGTTCATTGTCGCTTATTACAATGGGAAGCGAATTTCGATAGGTGAGGCTCGTAGGCTCGAAGCTTTGCAGAATGCTGAAGAAAACGAAGAAATTCCTGTTGTAATCCGACATGAAGCACCGGCAGATTATGTTGAGCCACAAGATATCTTGGCGAATGCAAAATCACAGACAAAGTCGGAAAGTGAGGCAGATACAAGGATTGATGGCGGAGCATCTGTTGCAAATAATGCAACCGATGGTCGAAATGCATCTGACTCTAATGTTTCTATAACGGCAGAAAATAATATTTTAAATAGTGGAACTACTGTGCAATCAAGTGCATCTGGATCTGGTACAGCAGATGGTTCTAGTGTCGAAACTCATGAGATTCCAGCCAAGGGATTATTCTTTGCTGTTCAGGTTGGCGTATATAAGGATAGAAGGCAGCCGTCGCAGTTGAAGGGTGTCTCACCGATTGATTACGAAACTATGCCTAACGGATATATCCGCCATACGTCTGGACGTTTTGCCGATTACGAGCAGGCAAGGGCTTCGCAAGCTAATATCCGACGTCAGGGAATTACAGATGCCTTTGTAATCGCCTATATCGATGGTAGAAAGGTAAGTTTCAACGAAGGTATAGAATACCAAAAGTCATTGTCGAGTAGAGTCGTTGCAGAGAACAATGCTGGAAATGCAACAACGCAGACAGAGGTAGTAAATTCTCGCGAAGAAAATCTCTCGAATGTTGAATATGCTCCGTTGAACCTTAGCAAGGGCACCGAAGAGAACAATAAGGAAGGCATTTCGTATTATGTCCAGATTGGAGCATTCTCGAAGTCGCCTGATCCTGAAATTTTATCGGTATTCTCGAAGGTCGCTGGCGACAAGATTCATGTAAAATTCCCGCGCGATGGCTTGCAGGTTTACCGTATTGGCGTTTTCAGTTCGTACGAAGAGGCTCAGAATACATTGGCCGAAGCTCGCTCATTTGGCATTGTTGATGCGTTCATAGTGGCGTTCAAGGGTGAGGAACAGATTTCGAGTTCAGAGGCTATTCGTTTGCAGAATGCTGTAAGGCAGATTGAAGGCAATTCTGGCGAAACCATTAATAATAATGCAGTTCAAAAGTCTTCGTCGCAAAATGTTCAGCCGACATCTGTAGCCGAACCTAGGCCGATTGTTCCTGCCGAAACTTTGCAGCAGGCAGCAGGTGGCGTCGAGTACTTCGTACAACTCGGAGCCTTTGTTCATACACCGGATGCCCGTAGTATGGCTACATTCCGTACAATTGCATCAAATAATGGTTCACGGCTTTCAACGGTTCAGAACGGTAAGTTTACGAATTATAGGGTAGGTGCATTCAAGAAATTTGACGATGTGAAGGCTGCTGTCGAAAGTGCTCGTTCTATGGGCGTAACCGATGCATTTGTCGTTGCGTTCTATAATGGAGAAAGGATTCCTGTTGTAGAGGCTAAGGAAAAGGAAGCGGAATAAATAATTCTATATCTTTTTCATCCACACAAATACTCCGTGGCTTATCTTCCCACCAAATTGTGATACGCCTTTTACTTCTTCGCACATTTCAATATTGTGATGCGGGAAGCACTTGTGCAAAAGTTCTCGTACTTCCATGCCATATACCGAATGCGAGTATAAGTTCATTATTATGAAAGACTTGTCTTTTGCAATGAGATTTACATTAGTGAGAAGATTTTCAATCATCTCGTCGAAAATCCATTTTTCGTTCTTTGCTCCGCTGCCAATGGCTGGCGGGTCGAGGATAATGCCGTCGTACTTGTTGCCACGCTTGATTTCGCGTTCCACAAACTTCTGAGCATCTTCGGTTATGAGACGTATGTTGTTTCTGCCTGAGTTTTCGGCGTTGTGGCGGGTCCATTCCACAACCTTGCGAATAGAATCGATGTGGGTTGCCTTGACGAAGAAGTTTGAAGCAAAAACAGTGGATAGTCCGGTGTAACCGAACAGGTTAAGGAAACTTTCGTGTCCATAGCTGGCACTTTCGCGTTCGATGAATTGCCAGTTGATGACTTGTTCGGGGAATATGCCAATGTGTTTGGAGGTGGTCAGCGATAGTTCTGCGGTGATATGAGTTTCTTCCCTTTGACTCGCTGTTGACATTCCATCTGCTTCCCTTCGACTAACGCTCAGGGGGCGCTTATGGGAGCGGGAAGTGTATTTCATCTGCCACGTTTCAGGAATTGGCTTGAAAATATCCCATCTGCCAGAATTTTTTGATGTTTCAACAAATTCGGCATTGGCCATTCCCTTCCATTGTGCTTCGGAAAGATGCGGTTTGCCTGTGGCTGTTATTTCGGGACGTATGAGGGTAATTTCACCGAAACGCTCAAGTTTGCGACCGTTGCCGCAGTCAATGAGTTCGTATTCGTTCCAGAGGTCGTGGATGCAGATTTCCATTACTCGCAGCTTGCAAATTGAGTGTCAACAATCCTATATAGTTTGTCGCCACGGCGGACAACATCGTTTGTCTTAATTGAGAATAGCGAACCTTGTACAACCTTTTGCACTGGCTTCAGATCTTCGCGTATTTCATCTACTGTCTGCTGCAAAGCGCCTGTGGTTGTTCCTGTTATCAGAATTTCATCACCAACATTCAGTTCCTCGGCGGTTTCGAGTTTTATTTCTGCGACATTTATCTTGGAGAAGAAATTGAGCACTTTGCCAAGATAAACTTTGGTCTTTGTAGCTCTCGAACCGTAAACTTCCGACCATTCACCGAGTCTTTGTCCCATATAGTAGCCATCCCAGAATCCACGGTTGAAAACAGTTTCCAAACGTTTTTTCCAACCATCAATCTTTTCGCGGTTGTATGTTCCATCGAAGCAGGAATTCAGTGCTTGGTCGTAGCATTCCACAACGGTTTTTACGTATTCGCACGAGCGGGCACGACCTTCAATCTTCAGTACGCTTACGCCAGCATCGATGATTTTGTTTATGAAACCAATTGTGCACAAGTCCTTTGGCGACATTATGTACTTGTTGTCGATTTCGAGTTCGTCGCCACTTTCGATGTCGGTAACGCGGTAAGCCCTGCGGCAGGCCTGCAGACATGCACCGCGATTTGCCGAGTGATTGTATTCGTGGAGGCTGAGGTAACATTTGCCCGAAACCGCCATACACAAGGCACCATGGCAGAAGATTTCAATCTTAACAAGTTCGCCCTTTGGTCCGCGGATGTCACGCTGGCGGATTTGCTCGGTGATGTATTTCACTTGTTCGAGAGATAGTTCGCGTGCTGTTACCATCACGTCGCAGAACTGTGCAAAAAATGCAACAGCCTCGATGTTGGAAATGTTTAACTGCGTAGAAGCATGAACCTCAACACCTTTGCTACGGGCGTACTGCATCACGGAAATGTCGGAGGCAATTATAGCTGTAACGTGATTTTCTGCGGCAGCATCCACAACCTTATGCATCTTTTCCATTTCCTCGTCGTAGATAATGGTATTTACGGTGAGGTATGTCTTTACGTTGTGCTCTTCGCAAATAGAGACTATGTTGCGCAAGTCGTCGAATGTGAAGTTGTTCGACGAACGGGCACGCATGTTAAGTTGTTCTATGCCAAAGTATATGGAATTGCTTCCTGCCTGAATTGCAGCCATCAGCGACTCGTATGAGCCAACTGGTGCCATCAGGTCTATGTCGGTACGTTTGCGTTGCATTATTTGTCTGTAAGTTTTTTAGCGTTCTTGACCTTTTTGTTGGTAATGGCGAGTTCAAATACGTCTGAAACAGTGTCAACGTAATGGAACTGAACGCCTTCTAGGTACATTGGCTTTATGTCGTTGATGTCCTTTTCGTTTTCGCGCGAAAGTATTATTTCGGTGATTCCAGCGCGTTTTGCAGCAAGAATCTTTTCCTTGATTCCGCCCACCGGCAGAACTTTTCCGCGCAGGGTTATTTCGCCTGTCATTGCAATGTGCGACTTTACCTTACGCTGCGTAAAGGCCGAAGCAATAGCTGTTGCCATTGTGATACCAGCCGACGGACCGTCCTTCGGGATTGCGCCTTCGGGAACGTGCAGGTGGATATTCCACTTTTCGAATACTTCGGGCTTTATGCCAAGCTTGTCGGCGTGTGCCTTTACGTATTCCATAGCCAGTTTTGCCGATTCCTTCATCACGTCGCCGAGATTTCCGGTAAGCGTCATCTTGCCGTCGCCTGCCGAAAGGCTAGTCTCGATGTAGAGAATTTCACCACCGACAGCTGTCCAAGCCAATCCTGTGACTACACCAGCAAATTCTTGTTCCTCGTACATGTCGCGGTGGAACAATGGCTTGCCGATGAATGTTTCGAGGTTCTCGGCAGTAATGACTTTTGGATATTTTTCGTTCATGCCGATTGCCTTTGCAAGACGGCGGGCCAGTTTTGCAATCTGCTTGTCGAGCGCACGAACGCCCGATTCACGAGTGTAGTCTTCGATAATCTTCAGAATTGCCGAATCGTCAACCTTGATTTTGTACTTTTTGATTCCGTGGTTGTCGAATTCCTTAGGGATGAGGTGGCGCTTGGCAATTTCCAGCTTTTCTTCGGTGACATAACCGCTGATTTCAATCATTTCCATCCTATCGCGAAGGGCTGGATTTATCGTGGAAATGTTGTTGGCTGTGGCAATAAACATCACTTTCGATAAGTCGTATTCCTGGTCGATGAAATTGTCATGGAATTCGGTATTCTGTTCTGGATCAAGCACTTCGAGTAGTGCAGACGACGGGTCGCCACGGTAGTCGTTGCCGACCTTGTCGATTTCGTCGAGTATGAATACTGGGTTCGACGATTTTGCCTTGTTGATGTTCTGCAAAATTCTGCCGGGCATTGCACCTATATAAGTGCGGCGATGTCCGCGAATTTCCGATTCGTCGTGCAGGCCACCGAGTGACATTCTGACATATTTTCTGCCAAGTGCATCGGCAATGCTCTTTCCGAGCGATGTCTTGCCGACACCTGGAGGGCCGTAAAGACAAAGAATAGGAGATTTTAAATCGCCCTTAAGTTTCAGGACAGCAAGGTGTTCCAGAATTCTATCCTTTACGTCGTCGAGTCCAAAATGGTCGCGGTCGAGGACTTTTTGTGCGTGTTTCAGGTTGAAATTATCCTTGGTGTATTCGTTCCACGGTAAATCGACGAATACGTGCATATAGTTCATCTGCACCGAGAATTCGGCCGACATTGGGTTAAGTTGCTCGAGTTTTTTTATCTCAGCTTCATATACTTCGGCAATTTCCTTGCTCCATTTTTTCTTCTTTCCTTTTTCGCGGAGTTCGTCGATTTCCTTTTCGTAAGGAGAGCCGCCGAGTTCCTCCTGTATGGTCTTAATCTGCTGGTTAAGAAAGTATTCGCGCTGCTGCTTGTCCATGTCTTTCTTAACCTTTCCCTGGATTTCGTTCTTCAAATCGAGGAACTGCTTCTGCTCGTTGAGGTAGCGCAGAAGACCTATGGCGCGTTGTTTCAACTCGTTGGCTTCCAGAAGTGTCTGCTTTTCGTCGTTGGTGCAGTTGCAGTTGGTTGCAATGTAGTTGACGAGGAAAGTCGGATTGTCGATGTTCTTCAGTGCAAATGACAATTCTCCGGGAGCGTTCTGGCTCATTTTCACGATTTTAATTGCAATGTCCTTGATTGAGGACAAGATTGCATCTATATCGTGGTCGTTTTTCGGCTCAACAGGTTCGCGGAGATAACGTACGCGAGCCATAAAGTACGGGTCACTTCCAGTGTATTCCAGCACTTCAAACCTTGATTTGCCTTGTATTATGACCGAAATGGTATTGTCGGGCATTTCGATGACCTTGAGGATTTCGGCTACAGTTCCAATTTTGTGCATGTCGGAAAACTGTGGGTCTTCGACTTCGGCATCAATTTGCGAAAGTGCACCGAAAATACGCGTAGTACGTTGTATTTCACGTATCAGCTTGAACGATTTCTGTCGTCCTATGTTTATTGGGAATACTACACCTGGAAACAAAACGGAGTTTCGTAACGGCAGTATCGGCAGAAATTCGGGCAAGTCCTTGATTTCGTCAGTCTTCTTTATTACGTCTGTGAATATAGGAATTATGTTTTCTCCATCTTCCATGTCAGACATCATCTTATAGTCGTCAAATAAATTCATAAATAATATGTCAAAATGGCACTTATCGTTTAATTTTTTATTGCTGCCTATATATGGGCAATCTGCGTGCCAATCGCAATGCAAAGATAAGGATTATTTACTATTTGAAGTGAGATTTGCGAATAGATGCTTAGATATTCTTAGAATATTCTCTCAATTTTTTGCTCTTTAGATATTTCAACAATGGTTGGAATAGTTTTAATGCCGTAGAGTTTTGCAGTTATTCCTTCCCACGACTTGAAGTCGCATAGGTTGATGGCATTGTCGAGACGGTGGAATTTTATTGCTTGAAGCCATTGCTCGCGGTTGCTGTCGAGTGAAACGAGGATTGTTTGTCTGCCATTGTTTTCGGCAATGTATTTCTGTGTTGCTGTAACCGATTTTTTGTCCCATGACGCCCAAAAGCACAATGATAATTCTTTACCATTGAATTGGGCAAGTCTTATTGGATCACCGTTTTCGTTTGGAATGGAAAAGTCGGGTGCGATAGAACCTTCCGAAAGGTTCACATATTCGCGGTTGCGTTGTTCCTGCTGTAACTCGAATTTCTTGACAGTCGATTCAAGAAACCTTGTCTCTTCGAGTTCGGGATTGTGTGTTTTCATCTCATCGAGGACATATTTGTATATATCGTAGTCGTCGGGTAACTGCATTATTGGTGTTGTGGAAACATATTGGTGCAGAGCAAGGTATATTATTGGCGATGTGTGATTTTGCTTGATAAAATCTGAAATAAACTCTTTGTCGGACAAGTATAGGCTATCGGCGATGCGATTGCTTTCCTCGAGGGTTGCCTTGTCGATATTGAACTGTTGGCTAACCTTGCTGCGTAGTTCTTCGACTTTCTGAGTGCTTTTTGTCATACGGTCGTTGAGGCGTTTCAGTTCCGAGCAATCGTTTGAGCCAGATATTTCGTAGTCGTTTGCATTTATTGTGATTTGAATATTTTCACCGTTGACCAAACTTAGATGTATCGGAGGCCTGTTTTCCAGTTTTATGCGATACAGACGCCGTATGCTGTCGTTGTAATTGAATTTGAAACTGCCGTCCAGTCCTGAGCTGACAGTTGCAATAGTATCGACTTTTATAGGGGAGAGCCGTTCAAGTTGAATTTTACAACCTTTGCAGTCGGAAATTTGTCCTTTTATTGAGATTTCGTTGTTGTCCTTGCATGAATAAAACGACAAAGCGCTTATTATCAAAACGATAATAATTATAGATGGTTTTATTTTCATTGGATTACTTCAGTTTAAATTCAACAGTGACGATACCGGTCTGTGTTCCGCTTCCTGGCTTTGCCTCGTATTTCCACTGCTTTACAGCCTTTATTGCAAAAGGTACGCACTCGCTACAAGTGGTTCCTGCTGCTGGTTCTGCAGTTTCGACAATACCTTTCTCGTTGACTGTTATTTTCAGTTTGACCGTACCGGTCATGTTGTCCTTGTTTTCAGGTAAAACTTTGGTTACTTTTCTGTTACCGATGCTTCCTCCGATACCTCCAGGGCCAGTTCCGCTTCCACCGCCTGAGCCTGATCCACCGCCCCAGCCTGGGTTGCCGCTACCTGAGCCGCTTCCGCCATTTCCAGAAGCATTTCCACCAGACAATCCACCGAAGTTTACACGACCTTCGGTCTTAGATGTCGGGGTTGGTTCTACGTTTTCTTTTGTTTCACCTTTGCTATCATTACCTGATGGGAGGGGCGCAGCATCCTCGAAGGCCTGAGATTCGACGCTGGGATTTGAGTTTGAGTTTGAATTTGAGTTTTGTGTAGAGGTATTTTGATTGCTTGTAGTTGCATTAGCGGTCGATGCTCCTGCGTTGGGATTTCCGCCGCCACCTCTTGTATCAAGTAATGTTGACTCCTCTGTGGGAGTTGAAAAGTCTAATAGTATGCATTCTTCCACCAGTGGTGGATCTGGCATCTTAAGCCCGCACAACAACAGGAAAAGCAGGACTGCTGCAATAAATATTGCAGAACCTATAAATGCTTCCTTATGTTGCATGAAGTAGTTCATTATTCTCCAGGTTGTGTTGCCAGTATAAGTTTGTATTCGTGTTTCTTTGCGATGTTCATAATCTTAACGACCTCTTCCATTGGCACCGACTTGTCGACATGCAGCGAAACGTATGCTTCGTCGCTCTTTTCTGCCATTTCCTTCACGAGTGCTGTTTCGAGATTCTCGAATGGCATTATCGTTGTTCCTACGGCGTAGGTGTATGTGCCGTTCTGGTTGTCCTTGATTGATACCGATGCGAGCGGACTTGCCTGTGTCTGGTTGTTGCTTGATGGGAGCAACAGCTTCAGTGCATTCGGGGCAATCATTGTTGATGTCACCATGAAGAAGATGAGCAGCAGGAACACGATGTCGGTCATTGACGACATGCTGAATTCCGAACTAATCTTATTTCTCGATCTTAGACTCATGATTGCTTTGTTTTATGCAGGTTCGTTCAATACGTCCATGAATTCGGTAGTCTTGGATTCGAGGTCGTTAACCAGGTTGTTGACCTTTGCAACCAAGATGTTGTATGCGAAGTATGCGATGATACCAACAAACAGACCGCCGACTGTTGTAACAAGTGCGGTTTCGATACCACCAGCCAAATCGGTAATTTCAAGTGCATTTCCTGCTGCTGCCATCGAAGAGAACGACTGCACCATACCGGTTACAGTTCCGAAGAAACCGATCATCGGGGCGCCACCGGCTATTGTTGCGAGAAGAGCAAGACCTTTTTCGAGTTTTGCAATTTCCTGCTTACCTACGTTTTCGATTGCAGTGTTTACGTCGTTGAGTGGACGACCAATGCGTTGCAGACCCTTTTCAATCATTCTCGAAATAGGGCTGTTGTTGTTGCGGCAACTGTCAATTGCGTTGTCAATTCTACCTTCCTTGATGTAATTCTTGATGTTCTGCATGAATCCGTCTTGATTCTTGCCAGCCTTCTTTACTGCCAAATACTTGTCAATAAAAATGTATATGGCAAGTACAGAAAGAACAGCGAGAACTATCATAATCCATCCGCCCTGTACGGCCAAGTCCCAGTACGACTGGCTTGCAGCCGAGCTTTTCTCCGCAACGTTTGCCACAGTGTCGTTAACTGCCGGCATATTCATTACTTCATCCAATAACAACATATTCTTTTGACTTTAATTTATTTTATCGAATGCAAAAGTATTGCCTAATAATTTACGTTTGCCTTTGAAAACTGATTTTTATCAACATAATTCTGTTAAATCAACGCTTAAACCAACTTTTTATTGCCTTGAACATGAGTGTTTTATGCGTGTATATGTGAAATGTCTTTTTATTTTGCTGATTATTAGTGATATATCTTTGGCTTGGAGTTTGTTTTATTATAAAAAAACAAATAGTTTTGCGACCATGAAAAAAATCAGACGAGGCATATTATTTATAGTATATCTGCTTTTCTGGCTTGTCGCATTCGAATCGATGCGCATTTTCTTCATGCTCTTTAATTTCGCAAATGGCTTTTCGTGTTCAGTTTCTGAATTTTTCGGAGCCTTGTGGCATGGGCTTTATCTGGACATGGCAATGATGGCCTACATTGGAATTTTCGTGATCCCGTTCTTCATAGCTTTTTCGTTTGTAAACTCGCAGCGGGCGTTTAAGATATTCATGGATGTGCTTACGTTGATACTGCTGATTGTCGGGTCGCTTATTGTTATCGGTGATGCTGAGGTCTACCGTTCGTGGCAGTTCCGTATCGATGCTTCGGTTTTGCAGTATCTAAGCAACCCGAAACTAGTCTTTGCGTCGACACCAGTGTCAAGAATTGTACTTCTGGTGTTTATCGTAGTGGTTGTTTCGGTCGCATTGTTCTTCCTGTACAAATTGTTTACACGGAAACTCTTTGATTCGTTAGAACGAGAGAAGTTTTATTCGTTGCTTTTCGTTCCGTTGGCGGCAATCCTTGTAATTCCCGCACGTGGTGGTATCGGTATTGTGCCTATAAATGCTGGCTCGGCGTATTTCTGCGACAATTCGTTTGCTAACCACTCGGCAATAAACGTATGCTGGAATTTCGGAAGTTATTTTTTCGCGAAAGAATCGGACTTCAGCAAGTTTATGTATTACGACAAGGTGCAAGAAATTCCTTCGGATACCACTGCCAACGAATATTATGGAAGGACAATATTGCGCAAAAAGCCGGAGCATATAGTCTTTGTCCTTCTCGAAAGTTTCACATGGACTGCAATGTGTTACGACAATCCGTCGGAGAGTGTCACGCCAAGGCTGCTTGAGTGGCGCGACGAGGGAATATTTTTCAGTAACTGCTATGCGTCGGGCGACAGAAGTGTGCGTGGTATAGCGTCAATATTCAGCGGTGTGCCGTCGTTGCCAGAGTATTCGATTGTGAAAACTCCCGAAAAGTCTCAGCAGTTGCCTTCGCTTTTGCGCAAACTTGCGGAGAATGGCTATGATAATGTTTCGTTTCATTATGGTGGCGATGAGAACTTTGCAAATATGAACTCATATTTGCGTCAGAATGGTGCGGATGTGTTCTCGCAGAACAACTTAGATATCGATTGCCGGACTACAAGGTGGGGCTACGACGACGAATGCATGTTCGACGAATTCTATACATATCTTCAGGATGTTGATGCTGGTTCGGTTTCGATTCTTTTTACGCTCAACAGTCATGAGCCTTATGACGTACCTGTGGCTCCATACGGAACAGCCGATGAATTGGCTCTAAATATGAACGCATATTATTATACCGATTCATGCCTGAACGATTTTCTGCAACGAACGAAAAAATCCCCGATATGGGACAATTCCTTGGTTATCCTTGTTTCTGACCACGGAAAGTTGTTTAGGTCACAAAACTGGCAGAGCCTCAATAAAAGTCACATTGTAATGCAGTGGCTTGGAGGAACGATAAACGAGTCGTTTGTCTGCGACATGCCTTGTGACCAGGCCGATATTTCGGCAACCTTGTTGTCGGCACTCGGAATAGGACATGAGGAGTTTGAGTTTAGCGAAAATATATTTGGAAGGTACTGCCCATCGGCTTTTGCCGCTTGCGGCAGAGGCTTCTCTTATGCCGATGTCAGAAATTCAGTATGGTATGCTGGCGATGTCGATAAGTTTTATCCCGATACTGTTTCCGATGATTTCAAGTGGCGGACAAAGGCCTATTGCCAGAAGGTTGCCGAGTATTATTCAAATCTGCGTTAATTATTGCTGAGGTTCTTTTGTGCTTGCGTCAACGCAAAAACATGATTATTTTTGCACAAAATTTTGCAGATGCTCAATTATGTTACATGGAACGTCAGTCCCGAAATATTCACAATCGGTGGATTTTCGCTACGCTACTATAGCGCATTCTTTGCAATCGGGTTCATTTTGGCGTATTTCATAATCAAGCATTACTATCGAAAGGAAAATATTCCGCAGAAGGAGCTGGATAGGTTGACAGTTTTTGTAGTGCTTGGCGGTATTATCGGAGCGCGACTCGGGCATTGTATTTTCTACGAGCCTTCGTATTTTCTTACATCGAAGCATTGGCCAGAAATGATACTTCCATTTTCGTTTAGTCCGTTCAAGTTTACTGGTTATCAGGGCTTGGCAAGTCATGGGGGAGCTATTGGCGTGATTGTGGCGGTATTCATTTACAAGTTCAGGTCGAAACAGGATGGTTTTCTCGCGATAATAGACAAGATCGCGATACCTACGGGCTTTGTAGGTGCGCTAATACGTTTTGGAAATTTGATGAATTCCGAAATTTACGGATATCCTACCGACTTGCCGTGGGGTTTTCTGTTTGTCCGTAATGGCGACACTCTTCCTTGTCATCCAACGCAGATTTACGAGACGTTGTGCTATATTGTTGTGTCGGTTGTGCTAATCTTGCTTTATAGGAGGAAGAGTTTTGCCGAGAAACATGGCTTTATGCTTGGAATGTTTCTAATTATGGTGTTCACGGCTCGTTTCTTTATCGAGTTTTTGAAACAAACACAAGAGGCTTTCGAGGAAGGCATGTCGTTGAATATGGGACAAATATTGAGCATTCCTGCCATTGTGTGCGGAATAGTGTTGGTGATATATGCATTTAGAACGAAAAAAACAGCAAAGCAATGAAATACAATTTTGACGAAGTTTTCCCACGTAAGGGGAGTGCAAGTGTAAAGCACGATTTAATGAAACCGTTTTTCGGAACTGATGATTTGTTGCCGATGTGGGTTGCCGACATGGACTTCAAGGCTCCAGATTGTGTGCTCGATGCAATCAGGAAGCGTTGCGACCAGGGTTTCCTTGGATATACGTTTGGCGATAGTTCCTATTTTGGCGCTGTAATCGATTGGTTTGCAAAATATTATTCCATAAAGGCCGAAAAACGCGAATTGCATTACATTCCAGGAATTGTAGTCGGAATTGCTTTTTGTATTCAGGCGTTTACCAAGCCAGGAGATAAGATTCTTATAAATACTCCTGTGTATCCTCCGTTTGTGAACCTGCCAGTAAATAATGGCCGCGAGTTGGTTACCAACAAGTTGATTTTGAAGAACGGCCGGTTCGAAATCGATTTCGACGATTTGGAACGTAAGGTTGCCGGATGTAAGATGATGCTTTTGTCGAATCCTCACAACCCGGGCGGAACAGTTTGGTCGCGTGACGATTTAGTGCGTATTGCCGAAATATGCAAGCGTAACGGCGTACTTGTCATTTCAGACGAGATACATGCTGACCTGACCTTGCCATGCTACAAACATACCTCGTTTTCAACAGTTTCGGATGATGCTAAGTCGAACTGTATAACTTTCATTGCACCGAGCAAGACCTTCAATATTGCAGGTTTGTCAAGTTCGATTGCATATATTCCCGAAAAGTCGATTCGCGACACCTATTTCGAGTACCTTGAGGCATCAGAATTTGCGAACGGCAACATTTTTGCCTACATAGGTGCTGAAGCTGCTTTCCGTTATGGCGAGGATTGGCTTGTCCAACTAAAGGAGTATCTTGTTGAAAATATTGCCATTGCGGATGATTTCTTTAAGAAAAATATGCCCGAAGTGAAAGCTGTATTGCCAGAGGCTTCGTATTTGCTGTGGCTCGATTTCAATGCTTTTGGTTTGTCGCACGAAGAATTGCAGAACCGATTGATAAACAAGGCTAAAGTTGCTCTTAATAGTGGTCTTACTTTTGGTGGAGACGACTATGCTGGATTTTTCCGTATGAACATTGGTTGCCCAAGGTCGATTTTGAAGGAAGCTTTGGATAGGATTGCAAAAGCGTTCAAAGGCTAGTCTATTTCTCCTGCCGCCAATTTTTTCAGTTTCACCTTGTCCTCGTTGATGAGGCGGATGAGAATTCCAACTGCTTTTTCTGTATCGCTGAGAAGATTGCCGACATAAATTTCTGTAATATCATCTTTTTCGACAAGATGCTGGTCGGAAGTGCCGTTTTTGAGTGCTACACTACAAGTAGGCGTAAGTGTGTGGACAATCGATGTGCGCAACTGGTAGTACAAGAAACTTTTTTTGTTTGCTTTCGAGTATTTTATTGGAAATAGCTTGTAAATGGCTGTGTTGAAGCGGTTTGCCGACTGTTCGCGAGATCGCATAGGCTTAGCATCGAAATAGCTGCCCATGATTTCAATTAGTTGCGACATCACAAGTGTTGCGACTGCGGTGTGTCCTTCTGCGACAAGGATTTTCGCTTGGCTTAGTATTCCGTTCAGGAAATCAATATGTTCCTCCTTGGTCGTTATCTGCATACCTTAGAATTTAAGTCTGAATTGCAGTTTTACTTCGGTTCTGTTTGGACCTTGGATTTCATCGAGTCCAGAGCCAAGTACAGTCTTGTCGGCATAATATGAGTTGGCAATTCTGAACCATAGGTCGATGTTGTCTGTTACATCGTATTTAATGACGAGTGCCAGGCGTGTGCCTCGACCATAGAACATTGGAACTGTGAACGCGTACAAAACATCCTGCTCGTAGGCGTAAATCCTTGAATTGTAGTCCTGGGTGTCGAACAATGCGATTCGTGCGGTAAATGTGAGCGGAAGTTTTGCTGGTTTGTACTGCAAATCCTCGCATACTAGGAATCCCCAGCTTGCGCTGTCGGGACGATGGTAGTGCGACACTTCTATGCGGCTCTTCAGTTTCCATTCGTCATTCGGTGTAATGTTGAGCTGATACCTGAATTTTGATGTGCTGTAGTTGATAAGTTCCTTTATGTTAGTGTCTTCTGTCGAGTTTTTCTGCTTGGTCTCGTACTTGGCACGAAGTATCATTTCGATGTTGCGCTTGGGTGTGTAAGTGGCTTCTGCAGTCCATTCGTGTCCTGTCGAAGGTGCATTTACACCGTATTTCAGCCAGGGGAATTTCCAGCTGTCGAAATAGATGTTAAAGCGCAGGTGCTTTACTGGCAGAATCTCAGCACCAATGTATATGCCCGATTCGTTGTAGGTCTTGTTGCCTTCCGAGAAGCCCTGAGCATACATGTTCTGATATTTGGGGCTGTAGTAACGGTATAGTGCCGACATCTTGAATTCTGGAACGAAATCTACTGTTACTCCGTCAACGGTGGCAATACCGCCGTTCGGACTCATTGAAGTTTCTCCGAAAATGTTTATTTTGTGGAGGTTAAATAGGTAGTCGACTCCAAGATTGAAGTTCGATTTGCCGCTGAAATTGAAATATTCGTAGGCTTTGTCGTTGGTGTTAATGGGGTTGGTGTATGAGTAATATACGCCAGTAGCACCGATTTTCATTTTCTGCCCCTGCCAGGTTACATTTCCTCCTGTTACAAATTCCTTTATGGTGTGTCTTTTGGCAACTTCGCTTTGAGTGCGGTGGTAGCCTGTTTCGAGGAAACTTGTCACAAGGTCCTCTTCCTCGGTAAGGGTGTCTGCTTGTGCAATTCCTGCATCTAGCGATTTGTACGAAACAAATTCGGTGATTGTGAAGCCTTTGAGTTTTATAGTGGCGGCTTCACCGCGCATAAATGCCGATTCGTTTGCCGACGAGTACTTGTCTACAAGACGAGGCTTCTTTATGACGCCTTCAATGCCGGAGCCTTTGCCAAAACTCATACCCGTCCACATTGTAAGGCCCTGACCGAATTGTGCGACATAGTCGCCAACTATGACTTTCTTTAATACACCCATGTCGCCAAGCATGAAGTGTGCCGAGTAGAAGTCGAAACCATATTTTTGTGCTCCGCGGAAAAACTGTTCTCCATCGTCTTTTTCGGCAGTGAAGCCATAGGAGATTTTTTTCTTGTAGGAGTAGTTATATTTAAGGTAGTATTTGTCGGGATTGCCTAAATACCTTGATTTGTCGGGTTTGATTTGGAGTATACTGTCTGAAATGTTGTATCCAGCCTTTGGTTCTAGAACACGTTGGTAACGACCAAGTACAGTATGATGCCCGTACGAAAAGACATTTTTCCAATTAGTTTTGTCTTTAGGCTTTTCGTCGCTAATGGTTACAAAAGGGTAGAGGTACTTCATTGTGAGTTCGTCAAGACCCTCAACGAATGCCAATTCGTATATTGTCTTAAAACCGTGATATTTTGTTCGATACCTTATAATTGAATAGATTTGGTATTCGTTGAGAAATAGTATTTCTCGAAAATCTTCGGCAGTTGCGGTGTTGAGGTCCAGAGGGTTTTCGGCGAGAATTTCAAGATTGTTGAAAAGCGTTGTGTAGTCGAGTTCTTCGTCGGTGTTTTCGGCAATTTCCTCGACTATGTCCTGTAGAGCGATTGAGTTTTCTACCTGAGCCGATAGATTTGCCGTGCAGAAAATGAATGCGACAGCCGCAAAATATTTCAGCAGGGACTTAGAACTCATATTGTACCGATATTTTTGGACTTAGTCCAAGTATCTGATGGTATGCGAATGCGAGGTCGATTGTTGCGCCTGCAATTTTGTAGCCAAGACCGAATGAATATTCAATCGGTAGCATCGAAATGCCGGCGCGGAACGAGAAATGCTTGCGGAGTGTGTATTCGATTCCGCCCTTGAAAATCGGGGTGTAGCCGTTTATCGACTTTCCTGTTTCAACGGCAAGAAGCAATGCGTCGCTGAAGAGGTATGAGAGACCTAACTTCATGGTTACTGGCATTTTCAGGTCTCTGTTTTCGAAGAACGAAACATTTACAGGGTTGAAAACATATACGCCAATGGCGAAGTTTTTCACTGGTTGCGAATATAGTCCCAGTTCGAAGGTCATGCCATTTGCGTTGCCGTAATATTCGGCTTGCGACAGGTGTAGGTAGTTGATGTTCAAACCCATATACAGGTTGGTAAACAATTGCTGCGAGTAGCCGACTGTGGCTCGGCTATATTGGTAGTACTTGTATCCGTAGTGGCTAACGCCTAGCGAAATGTTTCCCGACTTGTGTACGGGCATCTGGAAAGCAAGTGCTCCGTAGCCTGTCTGTTTCAGCAGGAAGCGGTTTTCGTAGTACAAGCCTACGCTAATCTTGGGTAGCCGGCAGGTTGCCGCAGGATTGTTGAAGACGGCCCAAGTGTCGCGTATTGTAAGCGACGTGTTTGCCATGCCGGCACTGCGTGCGCCTGCGTTGTTGGTCTCTATTTGCGCCGAGGCGAAAATGGAGATTGCGATTGCAAGCAATGTCAATATGGCGGCCTTGAGATTCATTGTGTTAGATTACGCGATATTCGAACTTGTATTCTTCCAGTTCTTTGTTTGCCTTAACGATTTTTTGTTTCAGGTTTTCCTTGAAATCAACAAGTTTTTGTGCTATTTCGGCATCTCCGGTTGCGAGCATCTGAGCAGCGAGGATTGCTGCATTTTGAGCTCCGTTTACTGCTACTGTTGCAACAGGGATTCCTGGAGGCATCTGAACTATTGCCAGCAGAGCGTCCATTCCGTCGAAAGTGGCGTTGATTGGCACACCGATGACAGGTATTGGTGTTACAGCAGCGATTACACCGCAAAGGTGTGCTGCCATTCCAGCACCTGCAATAATAACTTTGATTCCGCGTGGAGCGGCTTCGCGGGCGAATTTTTCCACTTCGTCGGGGGTGCGGTGAGCTGACAAGGCATTAATTTCGAACGGAATCTTGAATTCGTTGAGCTGATTGGCTGCTTTTTCCATTACTTTCCAATCGGATGCCGACCCCATGATTATGCTAACTATCGGTTTCATAACAAATATAAATTACATTAACAAAAAGAGCCTACCCCCAACAAATTGGTCGGAAGCAGGCATTTTTAAGAAATGTGTCTCTTTGTTCGCAATTATTCGGCAGTGGCTTCTGCTCCTGCATTAGCTGCGTCTTCGGCAGCTGCATCTTCTGCTGCTGCTTCCTGAGTCTGTTCTGTCTTAGGAGCATCTTTCTTCTCGTGAGGAATAGTGAAGCTTGCTGCAAGGCAGAATACTGCAAGGCATATAGCCAAAGTCCAAGTTGCTTTTTCCAGAAAATCGGTGGTCTTCTTAACGCCCATTACCTGATTGCCCTGGCTGAAATTGGATGCCAGACCGCCGCCTTTGCTGTTCTGTATTAACACTACTAATATCAGCAATACTGCGCATATTAGAATCATTACAGAGAAAAAACTGTACATAACTTTTTTATTTATTTATTAAACGTTTAACATATTCAATTTGGGTCGCAAAGTAAATACTTTTTTCGGGATATTTCAAATATAATTTTTCATAAGTTGTCAACGCCTTTTCTAAATGTCCCTGCTTGATGTATATCTTTGCCAATTTTTCGCTGAACAACTCCTCGTCCTCAATAAGCGATTCGGTCGATAATGTGCTGTCGCTGTGGTAGTTCTTTATCGGGACAATCTTTGCTTCCGACACGAGGAACTGGTCGATAAGCTCCATCTTTTTGCGTTTATTTGATGAGGTTGCAGGTTTTTCTTCGGGAACTTTTTCTGCAGTTTTCGATGTTTCAACGATTGGCTCAACGATATTTTCTTCCTTCGATGAGGATTCTTTTTCGGCATTTACATCAAAATTCTCGAATTGAATGTTTGCACTGCCGTTTGAAAATGTGATGCTGGCATTTATGCCAATGTCGTGCAGCTGTTTTTCAAGAAGCGCCTTTATTTGGGCAGTGGATATTTCCTGTGACGCAATATTTTGTGCATGTACTGATGTATTATCTTCTTGGATTTCTTCTTGTGTCTGCGTTGAGAAATCTTCTTCTATTTCATCTTGAGACGCAATATTTTGCGTCTCTACATGGGATTCTTCTGTATCTTGGTTCTCGGATGTGTCCGCAATAGATTGTGGCTGTACAGATATGCTGTCTTCTTGTGCCTGTATTGGGAAATCTTCTTCTGTCTCATCTTGAGACGCAATATGTTGCGTCTCTACAGGGGATTCTTCTGTATCTTGGTTCTCGGATGTATCCGCAATAGGTTGCACCTGTAAGGATGTGTTATCTTCTTGGATTTCATCTTGTGTCTTCGTTGGGAAATCTTCTTCTGTTTCATCTTGAGACGCAAAATTTTGCGTCTCTACAGGTGGTTCTGAATTCTGATTTTCGGAAGATGCGGCAGATTCCTTTGCCCTGCGCATTTCCTCCATTTGCATCAAAATCCTATCGGCGATGCTGAGGGGGGCAGGAGGCTCAGGCTCTGGCTCTGGATTCGAAGATTCGAGAATATAAGGATTTGAGGATTCCTCAGAATCTTGTTCTGTAATCGTAGTAGAAATGTCTGATTGTTGAAATTCAGGATTTTCTTCCACTTTAGATTCTGGCTGAGGCGCAATGAATTGCGTCTGTACGGGGATGCTTTCTGGCGTTTCGTCCTGAGCCACAATATTTTGTGGCT
Organism: Bacteroidales bacterium; assembly: GCA_017617125.1. Classification (GTDB taxonomy): domain Bacteria; phylum Bacteroidota; class Bacteroidia; order Bacteroidales; family ML635J-15; genus Bact-19. Next base: position 59,352 of record JAFZWY010000039.1, on the reverse strand, counting down.
CTACGGATGAATCTTCTATTATTTCGTTTTCGGGTGTAGGCGCAATGGATTGTGCCGGAGCAAGGGTTTCTTCTTGATATTCGGATTCTGCTGTGGCATCTTGTGGAATATCCCGCTCACTGAGCGTAGTCGAAGTGGGGGCGATGTTTGCTTCTTGAGGCGCAAATGATTGCGTCTGTGCAGAGATTCTTTCCTCTGTTTCGTCTTGAGCCACAATATTTTGTGGCTCTACAAGTGTTTGTTCTATTTCTTTGTTTTCTTCGGGAGCCGCAATGAATTGTGACGGTACAGGGCTGTCGTGTTGTTCGTCTGTTTGCCTGTTCGTTGGAATATACGAACCTTTGAGGATGTCGTGCAGCAATTTCCTGTCGGATACGAATGCGCAGGCGGTTTTCAGTTTGCTTTCGTACCTAATGTCCTTTATTGAGTGCAAATTCTTGATGTACAGCACCCATGCCGACTGGAAATATGGGAATTCGTCGAGCATCGCCTTTATTTCGGGCAATGTATCGTTGTCGAGTAGCGATAGGTCGCTGATGTATTTTGCAAATGTTTCCTTGTTCATATTACCAGTTAGCTACGGATTTATTAAAAATATCATCTACCAGTTCGTCGCATATTTGTTGCATGAGTTCGCCTTCTACTGCCGAAAGGTTCTGTGAACTTTCGAAGTCGGCGTATCTTGAAAATGTTGATTCAAAGCTTTTGGCTGGCTCAATGTTGTTTGTGAAACGCACCCTGATGCTGATTGTAAGTCGGGTGAGGGCCGAAGTTTCGTTGCCTTGATATGCTTGGGCTGTCACATTGTAGTTTGTGATTTCGCCTTCAAAATATAGGTCTCCGTTTTCGTTTACAAGATGCAAGCTTGTGGCTGATAGGAATTTGTCCTTCAAGGTTTCGGTAAGCACATTGCTCAATGTCGGTTGAACGAGGCTGGCGTGGTTTGGGAAAAGTTCTACGGTGAAAGTCTTGGTGTCGGGGCTGATGTCGGCTCCTGTGAAGGAATATCCGCCCTTGCACGATGCAAATGCTATGCACGATTCGATTATTAATAATATGTATAGTCTATATTTCATTTATTCCTCCGTTTCGACTATGCTCAACCAGCTATTTTCCAATTCCCATTTCCTTTATCTTTCTATATAGTGTGCGTTCCGAAATTCCCAATTCTTTGGCAGTGAGTTTCCGTTTGTTGTTGTTTTTTTGTAGTACCTTGATAATCAAATTTTTCTCTTGGTCTGCAAGCGAAAGTTCTTCCTCTACAACTTCTCCTTCGGATGATTGCATCTGCTGGTGATATTGCATTGACTCGTTGTACATAGGTGTTACCTGCGTATTGATTTTAAGGGTATCCGAAAGGTCGGTAATTATTCGGTTGTCGTTGTTGTTGAGCGAGTACCTTATGTTCGGGTTCTGGTCGATAATGTCGTTGAGCAGGATTTTCATCTCGTCCATTTCCTTTTTCAGGTCGAACAATACCTTGTACAGGATTTCGCGTTCGGTGGAGAAGTCGTTGGCTTTTCCACCATTATTAATTATTGCTGGTAACGATGAAGAGTGTATATCTATAAGGTATCGCTTTAGCGTTTCCGCGGAGATGGTGCGGTCCTTTTCGATTATCGAAATCTGGTCGGCTACATGCTTCAGTTCGCGGACATTTCCCGGCCACCTGTAGCTTTCGAGCAATGCAGTGGCTTCTGGAGTGAGCGATATTGCAGGCATGTTGTACTTGTCGGCAAAGTCGCGAGCAAATTTTCTGAAAAGCAAATGTATGTCTTCCTTGCGTTCGCGCAGTGGCGGTATTATTATAGGTACGGTGTTGAGTCGGTAGAATAGGTCTTCGCGGAACTTGCCGTCGTTTATGCGCTCCTGCAGGTTAACGTTGGTTGCCGCAATGATTCTTACGTCGGTCTTTTCTACTTTCGATGAGCCGACCTTCATAAATTCGCCAGATTCTAGAACCCTGAGCAAACGTGCCTGTGTAGGCAAAGGCAGTTCGGCAACCTCGTCAAGAAAGATCGTTCCGCCGTTGGCTTCCTCGAAATAGCCCTTGCGTTCGGTGATTGCGTTGGTGAAAGCGCCCTTTACATGACCGAAAAGTTCGGAATCGATTGTGCCTTCGGGAATTGCGCCGCAGTTGACTGCTATGTATGTCTTCCCGGCACGACGGCTATGCCTGTGTATTATCTGCGGAATCTTTTCTTTTCCTGCTCCGCTTTCTCCAAGCACCAGTACCGACAAGTCGGTAACTGCAACTTGTACAGCTACACTTATGGCACGATTAAGCCCAGCCGAATTGCCTATAATCCCGCTATTTGTTTTTATCTTCTGAATGTCTTCTATACTCAGTTCCATTTCGTTGCGAAAATATGTTTGCAAAGGTAAGACATTTTTCTGAAATTTTGTCATGTTTTTTTCTATTCGTGTCAGTTTTTTTGAGGCTTAGAAAAATTGCTTAACTTTGCATCTTGTATGAACAAGTTTCTTGAATATTTGTCCGATTTCTGGTTTTTGCTGTTTCCTAAGAACTGTGAAGCATGTGGACGTGCGTTGTCGCGAGGCGAGGAGGTACTGTGTTTCGATTGCCTGTATGAACTTCCCCGTACTCATTTTTGCAAGGAACTTGACAATCCGATATTGCAGTTGTTTGAAGGGCGCATAAGGGTGGAACGGGCAACTGCTTTGTTTTCGTTCCAGAAGGGCAGTAAGTTCAGAAAATTACTTCATTCGTTAAAATATCGCCATAAGCCCGAAATAGGTGTGCTGCTAGGCAAGGAACTTGGCGCTGAAATGCTTTCGTCTGGAAATTTCTCCGACATCGACTATATAATTCCAGTGCCTTTGCACCCTAACCGAGAGAAGAAGCGAGGATACAATCAGAGCGAACGGATAGCGTCTGGAATTTCGGCAGTGACGAAAATCCCTGTGCTTACGGGTGTACTAGTCCGGAATACCGATACCAAGACGCAGACCAAGATGAACAAGGACGAACGCTGGCAGAATGTGTCGGGAAAATTTGTGCTGACGGATAACGATATCTTAAAGGGCAAACATGTCCTTCTTGTCGACGATGTGCTGACAACCGGAGCTACTACCGAAGCTTGCGGTTCTACATTGCTGTCGGTCGAAGGGCTGCGTCTGAGCATTGCGGTGCTGGCACGTGCATAAAAAAACGGCTCGCAAATGCAAGCCGTCCTTATTATGAAAATCTTTTAGTCTCTTCTTAGATACGACAATAGTCTCAAAATTTCGATGTAGAGCCATACCAAAGTAACCATAAGTCCGAATCCTGCGTACCATTCCATATATTTGGGTGCACCTGAATTGGCACCGCTTTCTATTGTGCTGAAGTCGAGGATTAGGTTAAGTGCGGCAACCACAACTATTATTATGCTGATAACTATTCCTATTAGCGGGTTGGCGAAAAGAAATTCGTTAAAGGCCGGTGTGAATAGTCCTACGATGAAACTGACAAGGTAGAAAATGCCTATTGCGGCAGTTGCGACGAATACGCCTTTCATGAATTTTCCCGAAGCCTTTAGTATGCCCGTCTTGTACATGAAAAGCATAAGTCCGAAAACTAGCAATGTCAGTGCGACAGCCTGAAATACTATTCCGCTGTATGCGGCTTCGAACATCGACGATATTGATCCGAGGACAACCCCTTCGAAAGCAGCATAAAGGGGTGCTGTTATTGGGGCGGCCTTCTTTGCGAAGCTTGTTACAAGGCCTAATATTAAACCGCCGATTGTTCCGCCGATTAGTAATATTGGAGTTGCAATTTGTCCTGCCCATGTCATTTTCCACGATACTATGCCGGTAAGCAGCAATATTGCAAATAGTATTATGGTCTTGTTTATTGCACCTTTCAAAGTCATTACGCCACCGTTGGAGGTTGTTTCGGTTGCTGCATTGTTTTGACCGAAAGTTGTACCTGTTGCGCCAGCCATTCTTTGGTTGTTCGCTTCGCTTGTGAAAGCATTTTTACCCAATGTAGGGTTCGATGTTCTAGTTATGTTCATTCTTATTTTTTTTATTTAATGCAAAGGTAATAACTTTATGTGATGCTGGAATGCGCATTGTGAATTTTAAGATTTTTTTTGTGGTGAAATAAATATTTGATTAAAATTTTTCCGACTGATAAAAACGTTATCTTTGCGGAATTATTTTTCAAAAGTATAACTAATTAAAAAACATAAGAAATGGCAATAGTAAAACCTTTCAGAGGCTTACGTCCTCCAAAGAATTTGGTAGAGAAGGTATCGTGCCTTCCATACGATGTTATGAACTCGGAAGAAGCAGCTCAGATGGCTGAAGGCAAGAAGGAATCTCTTCTTCACGTTACACGCGCTGAAATCGACCTCCCAAAGGGAACAGATCTTCACAGCGAAATAGTTTACAACAAGGCTGTCGAGAATTTTGCAAAGATGCAGAAGGAAGGATGGCTCGTCGAAGACGAAAAGCCGAAATTCTACATCTACGCTCAGACAATGGACGGTCGTACACAGTACGGTATCGTTGGCTGCGCTTCGTCGGAAGACTACTTCAACGGCGTTATCAAGAAGCACGAGCTTACCCGTATCGAGAAGGAAGAAGACCGTATGGTTCTCACCCGTTACGTCAACGCTAACCTCGAACCGGTATTCTTCTCGTACAAGGCAGTTCCCGAAATCGACGCTATAGTTGAAAACATCGTAAAGAACCAGCCTGCTGAATACGATTTCGTAGCAGAAGACGGCTTCGGTCATCATTTCTGGGTTATCAACGACGACGCTACCAACAAGCGCATCGAAGAACTCTTTGCAACCAAGGTTCCTTATACTTACGTTGCTGACGGTCACCATCGTACCGCTGCAGCTAGCCGTATTGGTAAGGAATATGCAGGAAAGAACCCCAACCACACTGGCAAGGAAGAATACAATTTCTTCATGGCAGTTCACTTCCCGGACAACCAGCTCAAGATTATCGACTACAACCGCGTAGTAAAGGACTTGAACGGATTGAGCAAGGAAGATTTCTTGAACAAGGTCGTTGAGAATTTCGTAGTTCAGGATATGGGTACCGAAATCTACAAGCCGGCTTCGTTGCACGAATTCAGCATGTACCTCGATGGTCACTGGTACAAGATGAACGCAAAGCGGGGAACTTACGACAACACTCCACTTGGTGTATTGGACGTAAACATCCTTTCGAAGCACGTTCTCAATGACATCCTCGGTATTGCTGACCTCCGCACCAGCAACCGCATCGATTTCGTCGGCGGTATCCGCGGTCTTGGCGAACTGAAGCGTCGTGTTGATTCGGGCGAAATGGTTGTTGCATTCGCATTGTATCCAGTTTCGATGCAGCAGCTCATCAACATTGCCGACTCTGGCAACATCATGCCTCCGAAGACCACCTGGTTCGAGCCGAAACTCCGTTCGGGCTTGGCAATCCACAAGATTTAATTGTTATTACTCGAATAAGAAAGAGGAAATTCCGATGGAGTTTCCTCTTTTTTTGCATTATGAAAAATGAAATTTTTTTTATCGTATTGAAACATAATTACATATCCGTGTATAAACGACAAGAAACGACTAATAAACGAAAGTAAGCGTTTAAAAACCGACTCGTATTTCCGAATCGCCCGACTTTTGCATCGGATTTCACAACGAAGTCCGAACAAAATGTTTAACGTTTAAAAATTTACGATTATGAATTTAAGAAATCGCGTACAGCTGATTGGAAATCTGGGTTCGGAACCGCAGATCAGGGATTTTGGAAATGGTAGGAAACTCGCACGCTTCTCGCTCGCAACTACTGATGTTTATAAAAAAGAAGGTAAATATGTGCGTGACACGCAGTGGCATAGTGTTACGGCATGGAATCGTATTGCAGAAGTTTTGCAGGATCGCGAAGTTTCCACGGGTAGTGAAATAATAGTTATAGGTAGCGTGGTAAGCACCAAGTTTACCGATCGCGAAGGCCGTGAGCGCAAAGTTTCGGAGATTGTTGCCGACAGCATAATGATAAGAAGGTTGAAACGTGCGGATGCAAAGGTAGAAAAGAATATTGCATAAATTCTGGTGTTTGAATTATGGCACTCATCGACGATAGGATAGCGCAGTTCCGTACGGAAGTTGGCGACATGGAACTAACTGAGGAGCAGAGAAAGATTTTCAATGCATTCACAAAAAAGAATGGTTCGCTTGTTAGAATTCATATAGTTGATGTAGAAGGTGTTTCCCTTCGGGTGTCGATGGATTCTTCTGCTGAAGTAAAAAAAGTGCTTACGAAACATTATTGTACACCTGATGGAACAGTTACAGCAGTCCAAATACTGGATATGTTTGATACTGTTAGAACTGGCCGCAAGTATATGAGTATGGGGAATATAATATACGAAAAGGCATGGACATGCGATGGTGCATTATATTTTACGGTATTGAAAGTTTTTTCAAACGGAAAAGATGCGGTATTCAAGTCCTTTTATTCAACAATTGGCTATAAATGAAAAAAGTCTTTTCCCCAGCCTGTTTATTGTTTCGAAAACAATTTTGCCAAGGCGAAAAGACAATGCAAAAGTAGTAATAAATTATAAACTGACAAAAAATTAAAAGACATGGAAATTAGAAATTTTGTAATGTTGGTCGGCAACATGGGTGCTGATCCGAAGGTAAACGAGACAAGAGGTGGAAAGGTTGCAAGGTTTTCGTTGGCAACTTCCGAGAGTTATTATGAGAATGGCAAGCCGGCTAGTCGGACTGAATGGCACAACATCGTTGCATGGGGTGCGAATGCCGACAAGGTGTCGGAGCGATGCACAAAGGGAACGCATGTTACCATCGTTGGCAGGTTGACTTCGCGCAGTTACGAGGATGCGAACAATGTAAAGCGGTATATAACGGAAGTTGTTGCGAATGAGGTTATTTGCGAATTGTCATTAAAGGAAAAGGCGGAATAGTATCCATTGCAATATGGCACTCATCGACGATAGGATAGCGCAGTTCCGTGCTGAGGTTGGCAACAGGGAACTAACCGAGGAGCAGAATAGAGTTTTCGAAACTTTTTGTCGGACCAAAGGGAAACTGAAACGTATCTGCACTACGGATGGTAATGGCGGTCCTGTTACAATAATGTTTCCATCTGATGATGAAAATGAAGGCACACAACATGTTTTGCTCAAACATTACAAGACAAATCGTGGGGCTGTTACCGCTTTGGAAATTTTAAATCTGATGGATGTAGTACGCAATGGTAGTATGGAATCTGATGAGAATCATATTATTTATAGTATGGAAAAGTTTCGTGGTAAAATAAAATTTACGATTGCTGTAAAGGTCGTCAAGAAGGGAAATATTTTCAAATCGTTTTATTCCAATAGGTATAAATAAAAAATGTTTCACTCAGCCTGTCTGGTCCCCCAGCAGAGGAGGCTTCCACGCATCATTACGAGATAAATGCCGGCTTCCCGAAACGAGTGGCGCGATCTTGGTGCCAAAGCGAAACACACTGCAAAAGTAGTAATAAATTATTAACTGACAAAAATTTAAAGATTATGAATTTAAAGAATCGAGTACAATTGATTGGAAATCTAGGTGGAGACCCTAAGTATTATGAATTTCCAAGTGGAACGAAAATGGCAAAATTGTCGGTAGCGACTTCCGACTTCTTCAGGAAAAGCGACCGTGTTGTTAAGGAAACGCAGTGGCACAATGTCATAGCGTGGGGCAATCTCGCCGATATGGTAAAGTCAAAAATCGTGAAAGGTTATGAGGTCGTTGTTGATGGTTGCCTGAAGCAGAACCGCTACACAGACAAGAATGGAAACGAACAGTGTACATACGAGGTTGTTGCCGATACGATATTGTTTAGTAAGCCAGATAGGGCGTAATTCCAAATTTCGGTGGTCGCCAGATGGCGGCTGCCGATTTTTCGGATACAAAAAAAGAAATGATTTCAAAAATGACCGAAGAAATAATTAGCCACGACTCCAATTTGCACATCTGCAATTCGTCATTAAGTGTTACTTTTGCAAGCAACAACGATTGTAATAAATTGGAAGCCATTGACAAAAACATAAAGTTAGCCCGCGATCTGATAAAGTTTACCGGGAAGTCCGTGTTTCTTACAGGCAAGGCAGGAACTGGCAAGACTACTTTTCTGAAAAGTTTGCCGAGCATCACTCGCAAACGCATGGTTGTAGTGGCTCCAACTGGTGTCGCAGCTCTCAATGCTGGCGGCGTTACAATCCATTCTATGTTTCAGCTTCCGTTTACGCCTTTTATCCCCGAAGGGGCCGACCTGGCATTTGTCAGCAAGGATAGCGAAGGAAACCCTATTCGCGAACAATATCGCGTTAGCGGAAACAAGATAAAGCTTTTGCGCTCGCTCGATTTGCTTGTAATTGACGAGATTAGCATGGTGCGTTCCGATTTGCTTGACGCCGTTGACAGCGTTCTGCGTCATTACCGTCGCTCGTCGCTGCCGTTTGGTGGTGTGCAGTTGCTTATGATTGGCGATTTGTACCAGCTTACGCCTGTTGTTAAGGAGGACGAATGGCGGATTATCAGCAAATTTTACCGCTCTCCATATTTCTTCGATAGCAACGCCTTGAAGAAAGTGGATTATGTTACAGTGGAACTTACGCATATTTTCAGGCAGCGAGACGAAGTTTTTGTGTCAATTCTCAATGAAATACGTACAAATACCCTCACTCGAGAGTCGCTTGCAGTGCTGAACAGCCGTGTTTCTGATGCCGATGACGAAGACAGCATCCGCCTTACAACTCATAATAACGATGCAAATTCTATTAATACATCAAAATTAGATGCCCTTGAAGGCGAGGAATATCAGTTCACGGCGGACATAAAGGACAATTTTCCTCCATATATGTATCCTACCGACGAAACTCTCACGCTGAAAGTTGGCGCGCAGGTTATGTTTATCAGGAACGACTCTTCGCCTGCGAAGCTGTTTTACAATGGAAAAATTGGCCGTATAACCGAGATTGACGGCTCCAAAATCATGGTGCTTTGCAATGGCGACTTGTCTCCGATTGAAGTCAAGCAGGAACTATGGGAGAATGTTCAGTATTCGGTAAACAGCGAAACCAATGAGATTGAGCAGAATGTTATTGGCGAGTTTGTACAGTATCCGTTGCGGCTTGCTTGGGCGATAACAGTGCATAAAAGTCAAGGACTTACATTCGACAAGGCTATTATTGACGTTCATGCTGCATTTGCGTTCGGGCAGGTGTATGTTGCGCTAAGCCGTTGTCGTTCGCTGGAAGGTTTGACTTTGAAAACTGCCATTTCTCCGCAGATGATAAAGTCCGACACCGAAGTGATAACTTTTTGCGACAATGCCCGACAGAATCAGCCCGACGAAGTTCGTCTCAATTCGTATGTCGTTTCGTTTCAGCGTGATATTTTGCTTAAAATATTTGATTTCAACTTGTTGCAAAGGCAGTTGTCGGATGTGCGCAAGGTGTATATGGCAAATTTCAACAAGTTCAACCCTGAATATTCGCAGCGGCTTCTTGATGTCGTGCAGCAGTTCGATTCGTTGATTTTCGGTGTGAACAAGAAATTTGTCATACAGTTGTGGAAAATATTTTCCGCTTCGCCTAATGTGCAGTTGAAAGATGATGAGTTTTTGCAGCAGAGGATTTCAAAGGCGTCGGAATATTTCTTTGGTAAGTTGGGTGAGGTTATTGGCGAGCCGTTTTCGCAGATGCTGTTCGAGTCCGATAACAAGGAGATAGACGATGAAATGAAATCGGCTCTCGAAGCATTGGAACTTGAATACGACCGCAAGCGCAATGTTTTGGAAAAGACCATCGAGGGCTTTTCTACCGAAATGTATTTGCGTATTATCTCCGACACCGAAGACAAGTTCCAGCCGACCTTCAGCCGTAAGTCGCAGAAAACATATTCGGTTCCAGGTACAAACAAAGAATTATTTACAGCCCTTAATGCTTGGCGCAAGTCGATTGCCGACGAGTTCGATATGCCGGTGTATTATGTGTTGCCTCAGAAGTCGCTTGTCGAGGTGGTGGAAAAATTGCCGCGTAATGCCAAGTCGCTTAGCAAGATAAAAGGTATTGGCGCAAAAAAAGTTGCCGCCTATGGCAACGAGATTCTGAATATTATTAACGGCTATTGCAAGGCAAATGGCATTGTGGACGAAAATGCTCTGCCGGAACTAGAAGAAGTAGCTGATGCTAAGTCGGAAAAAAAGAAAAAGGCAAAGGAAAAGAAGGAAAAGCCGGCAAAAGGTGATTCGTACCGCAAGTCGCTCGAAATGTTCAAGCAGGGAATGTCGGTGGAAGAAATTGCAAAGGAGCGTTCACTTGCAGTGTCAACAGTTTTTTCGCATTTGACGAGGTATATTGTCACCGGTGAGATTCAACCAGAGGCGCTTATCGGTAGCAAGGCAAGGTTTGCAGAGGTTATGGATTATCTGGAATCGCATGGCGAATACGGAAGCATGTCGCAACTTTTTGCCGATGCCGATGGAAAGTTTTCGTACGATGAGTTAAGGGTAGGGGTGGCGTTTATGGAGAAAATGGAGGCATTGTAATATAAAAAAAGGAAGTGGAGACTTCCTTTTTTATTTCTTTAGAATGGTAAATCGTCATCGGCATTGCTGCCAGCATCCACGAAGTTTGGAACTTCGGTTGGCATGGGAGCGCCTGTTGGTGGCGGAGGTGTTGGCATCTGCGGTGCGAATGCTCCGTTTTGGTTTTGAGCTGCTTCTACCTTCCATGCACGGAGGTCGGTGTACCAGTTGTTGTTGTACTCGCGGCTTTCCGGCTCAAAGAAAACATGTATTTCTTCGCCTACTACAAGCGAGGATAGGTCAACCTTGTCGCCCCATACCTGGAAGCATGCTTTCTTCGGGAACTGCCCGTTGGCGTATTCTATTACAAACGACTGCTTTTTCCATTGTCCGTTCGCGCCATTGCCTGTTATTGGCTCCAATACCTTTATCAATTTTCCTGAAATATCCATAATCGTTTAATTTTACTCTGCGAAGGTACAATAATAATTTTTTATTGCTTATTTATTTTGCTTAATGTTATCAACAATTTTTGACAGTCCGAAATCATAACAAAATTACTGAGATTGCATCTTTCAATTTGTAAATGAATCTCCCGAAGCAGACGCAGCGGATATGGTTTTTGTTTACTTTTTGCCAACAATTGTCGAAGACAATCATGAGCACCGCTGAAAATCAATTGTAGGTGCGAATAACAAGTAAAAGCCCCCGCGGCTTGAGCGGAATGAAATACTATTAGGATAATTATTATATGAGTTTCGCGTTTTTCGTGAACTCTATCAAGTTCTCAATGCCTCTTACAAATTCCTCTTCCTCACGCGCAATGTTTATCCTTATATATTGGTTCCATTCCTTGCCAAAATGTACGCCAGGAATAACAGCCGTTCTTACTTCGTCGTATAGCGCTAGCCCGAAACGGAGACTGTCGTTCCAAGGTTCGGGGAGCTTTGCCCAGATGAAATATCCGCCGTCGTTTTGCGGGCAAACAAAACCTGCTTTTTGCAGACGTTCGTTGCCAATGGCGAGGTTGCGGAGAATCTTTGAACGCAGTTCGCTAATGTATGTGCGCGATTCGTCGGTGTCGAGAAACTCGGCGATTGCCTGTTGCTGCGGTGCTGCCGACGATAATCCAATGTAGTCGTGTATGTAGCTTATCTTGTCGAAATGACTTTCGTCAAAAATGAAATACCCTACGCGCCAGCCGGTTATTGAAAATCTCTTCGAAAAACTGTTTACGTAGAAAACGTTTGGTGAAATACGTTCAATAGGGTAGTAGGGCGGTTCGTTGTTGAAGTATAGTTCGCAGTAAACCGAATCTATTATAAGGTATGATCCAAACTCTTCGCAGAGATCGATGAGGTAGTTGAGTTTTTCGCGGCTCAAGGTCTTACCGTATGGATTTCCGGGCGATGCCACGAAAATTACATTTATCTTGTTGTCGACAAAGAACTTGCGAAAGTCTGTATTGTCGAAATAAATTTCGGGGTCGGTGGGGTAGGTGAAAAAGTTGTTGCCGAAAATCTGTGGCAGGTGTATGTACGATTCGTATGCTGGCGAAAAACTCATTGCGTTGAAGTTCTTGCCTTTGTTGCCTTGCAGGTAGGTGTAAATCAACGAAACAGCCTCTGTCGCTCCGCTCGATATGAATATTCTCGCTGTTGATGGACGGTTGCTGTATTTTGCGTCAAGATATTCGAGCAGCTTTTTGTTTCCGCAGCCGGGAGCGTACTGGTGAATGTCCTTGTTCAGAATTTGGGCAAATATCTCCAGAAGTTTCTCTGGCGGACGGAATCCCGGTATGCCTTGTGCAAGGTTTGTTCCGCCGTTTAGTTTTACCATGTTGCTGAAATAGCTTATCAGCGAGCCTGTTATCTTCGGTAGAGGTGTATTAGTTGAGAGATAGTTCATATTGTAATGTTTCTAAGTCGCCCCCTGAGCGTAGTCGAAGGGCTAATTTCTCGTTTTATTATTGTTTGTTTTTTGTCTCTTCGTAAAGCTTCTTGTATTTTTCGGCAAGTTCCTTTTTGCCACGTCTGTCATAAGATTTGTATGCGTAGTCGTAGTACGACAGTTCGGCTTCGCTGATATCCCTCTGCTGGGCGTTGTATACGCGTACAAGCTGACGGGCCGCCTGCTCGTCGTACATGTCGTAGTCGACAAGCGAGAGAACTATACTTTCGGCTTCGTCGTAGCGTTTTTGCAGCGTATAAATCGTTGAAAGGAACATGTATGCAAGGCTGAAACGTGGATTGTAGTCGATGATTTCCTTGCCGATGCGTTCTGCTTCGTCGTTATTGCCTGTTATATTTTGATAATATGCATTGTAGTAGTTGCCAACATCGTCGCGAGGAGCGATTTCGAGGAAGCGGTCAATCCACTTTTTCATTGCGTCCTTGTTGTTTATGCGCAAATTGGCATCGATGAGGTTTATCATTGCCGATTCGTTGGTAGGATCATTGTAAACGGCCATTTCGAGCAGTTCGATGGCGTGAGGCACATCGTTGTTGGCAAGGTAACCGCGTCCGTAAAGGTCGCAGGTGTCGGTGCGCTGTAGGACAAGGCAAATCGGAACATTGTCGATGCTTATTGTGTCAACTGTGTTCTTGGGCGGGAAATACTGACTTGTCAAGATTTCGGGTTCTATGCCCGTGACGGGGAATATTGCGTAGTCCCATATATGGTTTGCACGTTCCGCCCAGCGACTTTCTACTATCGAGACTTCGTATTTGTATTCGCCAAAGTAGTGTTTTCCTGCGAGTTCGCTTCTTGTTGCCACAAAAAGCTGGTTGCCAGAAAGGTTGTACTTGCCGTTGTCGATTACCCATTGTGCTGCTTCACGGTTGCTTACTCCGTAGTTTTCAAGTTCGTAGCGACCAAATGCATGTTGTACTCCACCTGTAAATTCGTTGTAGTAGATGTGGCTGTAAGGATGGCTGCGGAAAATATGAACGGCTGGCATTACCATTAATAGAATAGGTATTGCTATGCCGGCAATTTGTGTGGTTTTTGTGCGTGACGATTCGGCAAGCATGTCGAAGCCGATTGCTGCCACTATGTATAGCGGAACTTCTGCGAAAAGCAGGTGCTGCCAAATGCCGTTTGTGTCGGATTTGAGTGAGAAAAATAGAATTGGAAGAACTGAAATAACCAAAAGTGTGATTATTTCGCTTCTATTCGATTTTTTTACAAAGCACAAACCTAACGCGAGAAGCATGCCTACAAATACTGCAGCAGGAATTGTCATAACCAGCATTTTTACATTGTAGTACCATGGCAGCAGATCTGTCCAGTAGAGTTTGCCTTGGAACAATATTCTCGTCGGCGAGGTCGGAGAGAACGATTCCAGCCAAGTTCCGATACTTTGTGGTATAAGAAGCACTACAATTCCACAAATTACTGCCAGCGAGCAAATTGCAAAGATGGAGTATCTTATTGTTGCTTTCTTGATTTGGTCGTGTTTGCGTTGTGCGATAAGTCCAATGATGCAAAGGATTAGTGCAATTGCGACTATGAGCGAGCTGTCAGGATTTGCTGTGATGCACAATGCTGTTGACAATGCAAAGAATATTGCATCGATGATTTTCGGCTTGGGAAAGTGGTCGGCGAGGCGTTTCGTGAAATACAGCGATGCCGCGAATGTCGCAAAAACAGGAATGTCGTCGAGGTTGAACATCGAATGTCCGAAAATCACTGGCGAAAGTCCCATAAGAAGCAGAACGAATGTGCCGGTGCGCCAGTTGCGACAGCGTTTTGCAAGCAAAGCGGCAAAAATAATTCCGATGAATCCGAAAACGACATTCATTGCATGGCGCACACCTCTTACTTCGCATTTTACAAAGAAATCCGACATGGTAATTGTCAGCGCGTTGAACCAACCGCTGTACATCGGGTGGGTGTTTTCGAGGATGCTGGTGTCGTTGCCGAAACTCTTGTAGTACCTGTCAAGTTGGATTGCGTTGTTTATCTGGTATTCGTCTTCGGCTATGCTGCTGCCGTAGCCGCTTACGAGTGCAAACATTGTCGCTGCAATCGCTATTGCGATGATTATAAAGATAATCCTATGGAATTTTTCGTTCATTTCGTATGTTTTCAAAAAAGACTTGCAAATATAATGCAAATTGGTTTACGATTTATGAATAGTTTGGGTATGTAAACAAAAAAAGCGGCTAATCAGCCGCTTAACTTTTGTAGCGAGAGGCGGGATTGAACCGCCGACCTCATGATTATGAATCATGCGCTCTAACCAGCTGAGCTACCTCGCCATAATCAACTCCCGTTTGGAATTGGGACTGCAAAAGTATATGTAATTTTGGACATGTGCAAATCTTTTTGAAAAAAAATATTTGCATAAATTTTTTTATATGAAAAATATGTTTAATTTTGACCACGAATTAATAAGTGTAAAGAGTATTTTGCTTATGAAGAAGATTGAGTTAGAGTTTATTTTGAACACATCAGTAAAAATTTTATACAGTCGCCTGAGTACTCCTACAGGGTTGAACGAATGGTACGCCGACAAGGTAAGCGAGAAGGATAATATTTTTACTTTTGAGTGGGAAGGCGTAGAAGAATCCGCCGAACTTGTCGCTTCAAAGGATCAGTCGATGGTACGTTTCCACTGGATTGAATCGGAAGATGACGAATCTTACTTCGAATTTAGAATTGAAGAGCACGAACTTACTAACGATGTAGCATTGATTGTTACAGATTTTGTCATCGACGACGAAGAAGACGAAGCCGTTGAGTTGTGGAACACCCAGATTGGAAACTTGAGACGCGTAATAGGCGCATAAAAGCAAATTTGTCGATTTTTTTCTATCACCATATAATAATATATGGGTAAAAATCTTTTTATAGCCGAAAAACCGAGTGTTGCACGTGAGTTTGCGAAGGCTCTCAAGGAGTCTATGTCGCGAGGTGACGGCTATCTCGAAGGCAATGCCAGCATCGTGACTTGGTGCGTAGGTCACCTCGTTTCGATGAGTTACCCCGATGCTTACGACCCGATAATGAAGCAGTGGCGTATCGAAACATTGCCTTTCCTGCCCAAGGACTATCTGTACGAGGTGATTCCTGGGGTGAAAAAGCAGTTCGATATTGTGAAGTCTCTTTTGACTCGTGCCGATGTCGACTGTATATATGTCTGCACCGACTCGGGACGCGAGGGTGAATACATTTACCGTCTTGTTGATAGGATGGCAGGAGTGCCCGAAAACAGACAACGTCGTCGTGTGTGGATTGATTCGCAGACCGAGGAGGAAATTTTGCGCGGAATACGCGAGGCAAAGCCCTTGTCATCTTACGATGCGCTTTCCGATTCGGCTTATCTGCGTGCCAAGGAAGATTATCTGATGGGTATAAATTTCAGCCGAATACTGACTTTGAAGTACGGCTACCATGTAAAAAACTTCCTGAAACTTGACAAAAATTGTGTTGTAGCCGTAGGCCGTGTCATGACTTGTGTGCTGGGCATGATTGTTAGACGCGAACGTGAGATACGCTCGTTTGTAAAAACACCTTTTTATAGAATAATAGGAACCTTTGGTCAGGGAAACGACTCGTTCCAAGGGGAATGGCGTGCTGTGGAAGGCTCAAAATACTTTAACTCACCGCTTTTGTACAAGGAAAACGGTTTCCGCAAGCGCGAGGATGCTGAAGCTTGCATTGGTATTATGCAAGCCGAAGGCGATACTGCACAAATTGCTGGAATTGAGAAGAAAAAGGAGAAGAAAAATCCACCTTTGCTATTCAACCTTGCCGAATTGCAGAACGAATGCTCCAAGTTGTTCAAGATTAGCCCCGACGAAACCTTAAATATCGTTCAGGAATTGTACGAAAAGAAGCTTGTTACATATCCACGTACAGATGCGCGTGTGCTTTCGTCGGCTGTGGCAAAGGAGATTACAAAGAATCTGCACGGATTGGCTACACAGTCCGAATATCTTGAGTATACTAAGCAGATAAAGGGCTTTGGCTTGTATGAAAAAATAGGCAAGAGCCGTTATGTCGACGACAAGCAGATAACCGACCACTATGCAATAATTCCGACGGGACAGGGCGTGTCAAACTTGGCATCGTGTTCCGACATAGCCCGAAAGGTCTACGACCGTATTGCTCGCCGTTTTCTTGCAATATTCTATCCACCAGCCGAGTACCGCAAGGTTTCAATCGATATGCAGGTCGGTGCGGAGCACCTGTTCGCCAATTTCAAGGTGCTCGAGGATGCTGGCTATCTTGTGGTTGCAGGATTGCCAAAGGCTGATGACGACAAGCAGCAGGACAAGGAAGAGGTGGTTGATTCTGGAAGTTTCGAATTTGTAAACAAGTTGCGCAAGGGCTCAACCTTGCCTGTTGCAGGCTACGAAATTAAGGAGGGTGAAACCACGCCGCCCAAGCGCTACAATTCCGGTTCTCTGATTCTTGCAATGGAAAATGCAGGTCAGTTGATTGAGGACGAGGAGTTGCGCGAGCAGATAAAGGGTAGTGGTATCGGAACCAGTGCCACGCGTGCCGAAATCTTGAGCAAGCTGGTAAAACTGGAGTATCTGAACCTTAACAAGAAGACACAGACTATTACACCGGCAAAGTTGGGCGAAATGGTTTATGAGGTTGTTGCCGCTTCAATTCGCCAGATGCTTAATGCCGAACTTACTGCAAGCTGGGAGAAAGGTTTGTCGATGGTGGCAAGCGGTACTATCGGCGAGCAGGAGTATATGGTAAAACTCGAGGCGTTTGTCTCCAAGATGACCGAATCGGTAAAAAAACTCAATAATCAGAGTTCTCTGTATGGTGCATTCCAGTCGGTGGAGGGATTTTATACGAAATGATTAGTCGTTTTCAGGTTTGCTTGACTTTTCTATGAAGTTTTGCATTTGCTGGATTAGAGTCTCTTGCTCCTTGATTATCTGATTTTTGCTTTCAATAATACTATCCTTTAGTTTGCAGTTTTGACATTCAGAAGAAGTTTGCTCGAGGTTCTCTATTTGTGCTTCTTTTAGAAAAACAGAAATATCTACATTCAAGTATTGCGCAATCTTTTGTAGTGTGCGAATCTTGAAATCGTCGTTTGAAAGTGCTTGTCTGAATCCGGTAAGGCTCATACCGATACCTTCCGATAATTCTTTTTCTGTAACTTTCTTGAGTTTTCTTATTTCTGTTATTCTTTTAGAAATCAACTTGTTATTATATTTATGTAATAAATATTGTATTATTATTGCAATTTTTATTGTATTTTAATTGCAGATAATATTACATTTGCATTATAAATTTAATAAATATATTGTATATGAAAAACTTTAAATTATTAATGATTTTAGCTGTAGCAGCTATTTTGTTTTCTGGATGTGCCAAAGATCCATTAGCATTATTTTCTGTGGATAAAGATGTTGTATATGTTGGCGATGAAGTTACTTTTACTAATGCGTCTGTAGATGCTGATACATATTACTGGGATTTCGGTGATGGCAAAACATCAACTGAGTTTAGTCCAAAACATACATATGAAGTTGCAGGAACATATACTGTATATCTTCATGCTAACACAAAAAAGAATGCTTCTGTTGCTTCTTTGACGATTACTGTTAAGAAACATAATGAGTTTGTTGTTAACAATGTGCATTATCCAATTACTGAATTCCAAGTTCTGCGTGAAAATTCTGTAAATGGTGGAATGAATTACTATTTGTATTTCTACAATAAAAATGAACTTATATATAATCCTTCTACAGAGTGGTTTACAGGTAGAGGAAATATGCTAGAAGTCGATTTGTATGCAAATTCATTAGAAGCTGGAACATATAGATATAATTCAAGTGTAACCCCGATTTTAGGAACGTCTGATTGGATTGAAGCTTTTACTGATTATGATTTTGACACAGACAATGGTTCTTCAAGATCTCCAAGTTCAGGTGCTGTAGTTGTAACTAAGGATGGCAATAATTATACATTTGATATTGAGTTCACTGATGAGAATGGACAAAAGGTTACTGGTTATGTTGAATGTACAATTACTGCAACAGTGTAATAAGTAGTAGAATGGAAAAGATAAATGCAGCTCAATTTCAGGGCTGCATTTTTTATCTCTATTTCTATCGTTGTTTTAAGAATCTTCCAATTCCAATTAGTACCATACACAGCACCAAATTCATCAGCAATAGCACAATGATATTGTAGTGGAAGGTGCGCAATGTTACGCCAGCAAACGTTTTGTGTCCGCAGAGGAAAATAGTTTTGCCGTCTTGCTGTGTGCTGTAAATTGGTGGAATGCCAGATTTGGCAGACGTTACAATCTTCGAGATGTACATATTGCCATAGTGTCTGTATAGACTGTCGGAATTTTCAATGCGTACCAGTTTGCTGTCTATTTCAGCCTGGGCATCGTTTTTCTGCTTGCGAAGTTGTGTTATAAGTGCTTGGTCTGTTGTGCTTTCAATTTTTTCGGCTGCTTCGTATAGCGAAACTTTTGCATCGAAGATTTCCTGTTCTACAGGATTGATAAGGTAGGCTTCGGTCATGCAGGCTTCGTCGGCCCAGCGTATTGGCATAAGGTCGGCAAAAAGCGGCATTCCGTTGTTTTTCACAAACTTCTGGTTGAAATTGTCGTACTGCACAAGTCCGCCAGAGAAAATCATTTGCGGAATTACAATTATTGGAATAAGCAGATATACAGTCGAAATGCTTCTGAAAAACAACGATATAATCATTGAGGTAATGCATCCGCAGAATGTCAGCAGCCAGTTTATTACGAACAGTTTGCCGAAAAAGAACATATTTCCTTCGATGAGCGTGGCCGGAAGTGTCAGCAGAAGCGACATTATGCCGGAGTGGATAATGTACTTTGTGATTTTCGCGAGCGACAGCGATGTGCTTTTGTCGCTGATTATGTGTTCGTTGCGATGAAATTGCCGTAAGAAGATGAATTCGTGAGCCGAAACCACCAGACCGAGGAAAAATGCGGTAATCAACAGCATCATCAGCCAAGCGGGAATGTTAGGGTTGGAATAATATGCGTATTCGTCAGAGTGCGAGAACCTTGTCAGCAGCGACATTGCAACGGCCATCAGCGGCGGTATGGCGATAATCATCGCAGTACGAATCTTGTTGCGCAGGTCGCACATGAACGAAAACTTCAGTTGCGAGGCAAACGACTTTAGTCCGTTCGTTTTGCGTTTGTTCAGTGGTTTTATGGAAGTTAGAGTAGGATAGGAGCCACTGTTTTCAACGAATTTTCTATACCATTCTTCTGGCGGTGTGACGCGCTGATTGTTGTGCGTGGTTTCGTTAATGATATTTAGTATTACGCCTGGATTGAAATGTGTTTCGAGCAGCGATTCCTTGTCAATGCGACCTGTGAGGCGACGGAAATATTCTGCCGACTCGCTTGGTTTTCCGTAGAAAATAGGGTAGCCGCCGTCGTCGATTATGAGAATCTTGTCGAACATCATAAAGGTTTCGAAGTCGGGCTGATGGATTGAGGCGATTACAATCTTTTGTTCTGATGTAATCTGGCGCAGCAGAGCGACAATTTTCTGCGAATCGGTTGACGAAAGTCCACTTGTCGGTTCGTCTAGGATGAAAACATCGGGATTAGCAAGCATTTCCATGGCTATGCCGAGTCGTTTCTGCTGTCCGCCCGAAATCTGCCACGGTGTACCATCCGATTTTGCCACTATGTTATTCGCAAAATCTTCAAGTTCAACGCTTTCCAATGCTTGTCTTATCTTTTCGCTGCGGTCTGTGCGTTCCTGCAGGAAGTCGAGGCGTTGTTCAAGGTGTTCCTTTACTGTGAAAAGCGGAATAAGTGCATTTGCTTGTGACAGATATGCTTTCGTAAATTGCGAATCTTCATCTGCCGAACGTTTGAATATGTTTCCCGTGTGCGACTTTTCAATTCCTGCTATTGCCTTTAGCAAAGTGGTTTTGCCGGAGCCGCTTCGTCCCATTATCCCGACAAGTTCACCGCTATGCATTTCACACGATAGGGGATGGAAATAGGTTTTGCTACGGCGTGTTATGCTTATATTGTTCAGTATCAAAGAAAAACTATTGCATTTGTTTTTCTCGGAAGCGATTGCTGCGATGTCCTTGAGATAGTATTTCTTGTAGTCGCCGATTTTTACAACCGATTCGTTTCCAATAAGTTCTATGCTTCCGTTGACGAGAATATTCCCGTTTATTGAAATTACGTTGCCAAGCGATTTAATCGCAGCCAAGTTGTTGGAAAGCAATATGAAAACGCCTTGTATATTGCCGAGTTCACTTATCTGATGATAATTTGTGGGATTTTCGGTGTGCAGGTTTTCGATGTCGGTGAGGATGTTTGCATCAATCTCGTAGATGTCGGCTATAAGTCGCATAAATTCTTCCGACTGTTCGTTGGCGGGGAAAAGAAGCTTCTCGAGATAGAACAGCACTTGTATCCTGTCGTCGTGCGATAGGTTCTGGCTGGTTTCGTTGCAGATGCGAATAAGCCGCACCGAGTTGAGCGACAGACGTTTGTTTGAGAAAGATGCGTATTCGTCGAGTGCCTTCTCAAATTCGGAGGTATATTCGTCGATGTAGACGCTTTCTATGGTTTCGTCGAGGAACGACTTGAATTTCAGTATGATGCTTGCTGTGTCGCTGTCGTTGTGCTTGTTTGCCGAGATTGCAAACAGCTTCAGTATCGACGATAGCGTCTGTCGGTTCATGTTAGCAGAGTTTTTGTACGTTTGCCTTGCTGCCTACTACCCACACAACATCGTCGGTCTCGAACACAAGCGACGGGTCGGGATTCATTATCGAGTCCATTCCTCGGTCAATGCCGACAATCATGCAGCCCAAATCCCTTGCTCCGCAATCGCGTAGGCTCTTGCCGTTGATTGGCGAATTGGCTTCCACGACAAACGATTCGAGAGCTACCTTGGTGTTTTCATAGTCTTCGTCTTCGTGGCTTTCTAGTTCTGTCTCAAGGTTTTCCTGCTGACGCATAAATTCGGCGAAAGCTTTGTTCTGCTTGTCGGTACCTATGGTGAGGATTCTGTCGCCAGGGAAAATACGTTCGTCGCCCGACGGCAGGTTTATGTGCTTCTTTCCACGGTCAATCTTAACTATGTTTATACCAAAGCGTTGGCGCAGATTGAGCTCCTTTATGGTGTAACCGACAATTTCCGATGCCACAGGTACAATGTAAGGCGTGAGGTCGATATCGTGTTCCTTGAAATTCTCGTTGAAGCCCTTGCGTATGGGTTTGCGGTCTTCGTCGATGGCATCTTTCGAGTTAAGGTTGCTGATGAACTGCTGTTCGATACGAGAGAATCGTTTTAGCGTGCGCGATGAAAGTACCAATATTATCACAAGTCCAATGGCGATGAGGATTACAACCCAGGCGTTCCAGTCGAATGTCTTGAAAAGTGTCAGCGTTAAGAATGTGGTTGCTATGAAATAGCGCAACAAGGTGAAAGCCACGATTCCGCCACGGTTGAAACGGCTGTCGTTCCAAAGCTTGAGCACGGTGGGCCGGATGTCCTTTTTCTGTACCATAAGTCCGCGCAGGAACGGCGCCATAGCCAATGCGGTAATAAGGAAGTTGATGATTCCAACTACGATATGATTCCATTCGCTGAGCTTGTCGTTCATGAAAGGATATAGCCATTTTACTGCAGCAAGCCAGATGGCTGTGAGGATTATGCCGTATATTATGATTCTTACGGAATAGTATTTTATGAGTTTCTTCCAGTCGCTTTCGAGGTTGACTGAATTCTGGCGTTGTGCGTAATTGTCGAGTTTGTCCTTGAGTTTCTGAGGAAGCCGTTTGTCGATGGCGTCGGCTAAAGGTGATGCTAGTCTGATTCCGTATGGTGTTGTAAAAGTGGTAATTACCGATACTGCAACAATGATTGGATAAATGTGTGCATCCATCACGCCTAGCGAGTTTCCAAGTCCGGCAATGATGAACGCAAATTCGCCCACCTGCGCAAGACTGAAGCCTGTCTGCAATGCTGTCTTTAGATTCTTGCCGGCAATCATTACACCGAAAGCTGAAACTATTGTCTTGCCGAAAATCGTTATCAATGAGAGAATTAGAATAGGTAGCCAGTACTCGGCAAGAATTTTCGGGTCAACCATCATGCCTACCGATACGAAGAATATTGCACCGAACAAATCCTTGATACTCTTGAGGTTGTGCTCGATGTGCTCGCCTTCGACGGTTTCGCCGAGAATAGACCCCATGATGAACGCGCCGAATGCTGACGAGAATCCGGTGAATACGGCCAGTGTTACCATACCGAAGCACAAGCCCACCGAAATAATCAGCAGTGTTTCATCGTTCATCAGTTTCTTTGAACGCTTGAAGAATGTGGGGAAGACGTAGATTCCAATAAGGAACCATAGTACAAGGAAGAAAACCATCTTCAGTATGCTGAAAATCATTTCGGTGCCTTCGAAGTTTTTGCCAGTGGCAATTGTCGGCAACAAGACGAGCATAAGGATTGCCACAAGGTCCTGGATGATAAGCACAACAAGCGAGATGTCGGCAAATTTTTCACCTTTTAGCTTTAGGTCGTCGAAGGCTTTGATTACAATTGTAGTCGACGACATCGATAGCATACCGCCAAGGAATATGCATTCTATTAAGCTCCAGTTGAGCAGATAGCCTGTCAGCGTTCCGATGCTGAAAGTAAGCAGGATTTCGCAGCCTGCCGTTATAAATGCCGTGCTTCCTACCGAAAATAGTTTCTTGAAACTGAATTCAAGTCCCAATGCAAAAAGCAGGAAGATGATACCGATTTCAGACCATTCCGAAACGCTAGCTTCTTCGATTACAGTCGGGAAGAAGTCGAAATGCGGGCCAACGAGAAATCCGGCGACAATGTATCCAAGCACCAGCGGTTGCTTCAGCTTCTTGAATATCAATGTCATCACGCCTGCCGATATGAGTATCAGCGCGAGGTCGTTGACAAGGTGCAGTTCTTCTTCCATAGTTCGTCTAATGTTTCGCAGTCATCTCGGAAGCTATGATTTCCCGATGATGCCATTCGCTCCCTGAGCGTAGTCGAAGGGTCGAATGGCTAATAGTCCGAGATTTTTAATTGTAACATATTAGAAAGTTTTTTCCGCAGCTTTCAATGTATTCAGTAGCAGCGAAAGACGTGTCATAGGACCAACGCCACCAGGAACAGGTGTGATGTACGAGCACTTGTCGGCAACGTTCTTGAAATCTACATCGCCGGTGAGCTTGAATCCGCTCTTTGTTTCGGTGGATGGCATGCGGGTTGTGCCTACGTCGATTACAACAGCACCTTCCTTCACCATGTCGGCGGTGACGAAGTTGGGTTTGCCCATTGCTGAGATGAGAATGTCGGCGTTGGCGCATATTTCCTTCATGTTCTTGGTTGCGCTGTGGCAAACAGTCACGGTGCAGTTCATTTCCTTCTGCGACATGAGTATGCTGAGCGGACGTCCAACGATGTTGCTGCGGCCAATTACAACGCAGTTCTTTCCGCTGGTCTCGATGCCCGAACGCTTGAGCAGCAATGTGATGCCCATCGGGGTTGCCGATACGAACGATGGCAGACC
Source organism: Bacteroidales bacterium (assembly GCA_017617125.1). Classification (GTDB taxonomy): domain Bacteria; phylum Bacteroidota; class Bacteroidia; order Bacteroidales; family ML635J-15; genus Bact-19. The sequence goes on along the minus strand of JAFZWY010000039.1, from coordinate 35,253 downwards.
GATTGTCATCTTGCCGACATTTGTCGGATGGAAACCGTCAACGTCCTTTTCGGGATTTATGGCTTCGATGACTTTCTGCTCGTTAATGTGCTTTGGCAATGGAAGTTGTACAATGAAACCAGTAACGCTCTTATCGTTGTTCAACTTTTCGATGGTTGCCAATAGTTCCTTTTCGGTAACGTCATCCTCGAAGCGGATAAGGTCGGAGATGAATCCAACTTCCTGACAATCTTTCATCTTGAAGCTAACATACGATTCGCTTCCGCCGTCGTGTCCGACGAGAATAGCGGTAAGTTTTGGCGTTTTGCCAGTTTTTTCAATAAGTTTCTTGGTAGATTCGGCGATTTCTGCCTTTATTTCCTTTGCAATTTTGTTTCCGTCAATAAGTTGCATATCTTTCTGTTTTTTTGAATACGCAAAGTTAATGTATAATTGCTAGATGTGGAAATGAAGAAGGCAATTTTTTTGCTATTTTTATTTTGTGATAAGAATATGGTTATATTTGCAGAGTTTAATTCTAAATGTATTTAAATATGAAGAAAAGTATTTTCGTAATTTTATCGTGTGCTTTGTCGCTTGTATTGGTTCTTGGTTCATGCAAGTCGAATACAGAAACTAAGGAAGGTGAAGCAAAAGCTGAATGCACCAAGGAAATTAAGACCTTGGATGAAGCTGTTGATGCAATGGAAAAGTATTGCAAGGAAGGCAACAAGGAAGCAGTTTTGGCTACATGTGAAACAATGATGAGACTTACATTCGATGCTACACTCGAATGCATGAAGTCTGGCAAGGATCCCGACAGTTTGTTCTCAGAGGAACAGAACAAGAGGATGGAAGCTCTTGAAGGCAACTGTGAATGTGTTTCTTCCGAAGAGATGGAAGCAATATCGAAGAAGGTCCAGGCTGAATACGAACCTAAGATTGAGGCTGCCATTAATGAAATGATTGGTGCTGCAGGCGAAATGAACGAGGCTTCGGAATAGTATCGGCGCACTAAGGTAAAAAAACGGCAACTGCCATCCTGAACCCGAATTTAATTCGGGATAACCTTTTCGGTTTTTAGGTTATGTTGCTGTTTTTTTATTTTTTTTGCTCTTTCATAATTCTATTTCAAAAAAATTATTATATTTGCGTTTGTATATTCTAGGGGAAACGTTTAACGAATGAAAGAGGATGTTTTTGTAATTATATCTTGCGTTTTGTTGCTTGTATTGGGTCTCGGTTCGTGTAAGTCTAATTCTGAGTCGAAGGATGATAGAATGTATAGCGAACGTGTCAAAGAAATCAAGACATTGGATGATGCTATTGATGCGTTGGAAAAATATTGCAAGGAGGGGAACAAGAAAGCAGTCTTGGATACATACGAAAAAATGACGAGAATTGCATTGGATGTTGCCGTTGAAGGTTCGAAGTCAGGCAAGGATCCCGATAGTGTGTTCTCGGAAGAACAGAGCAGGAGGTTGGAGATGCTAGATTGCGATTGCGTTTCGGACGAAGAACTTGCTAAAGTTGTAAGTAGGGTTCAGGCAGAATACTAACATAGGATTGTATTTGTTGTTTCATAACACATAAAGATAAAAAATGGCAACCAAAAAGGTCGCCGTTTTTTTTATCTAAAACTTTATCCAGCAGACTTTTCCTGTCTTTTTCATCCAGTCCTTGTGCTCGTTGTATTCGTCTTCGCCTTGACAAATCCATAGCACTTTTGTCCGTATAGGGAAATCGACTTGTGGAGCAGGTGCATATCCGTCGGTTAGAATGATTAATCCGTCGTATTGGCGATGCTCGCGGATGTAGTCGAAAATTGGCTGGAAGTCGGTGCCGCCGCGGCCTGTGACTTTTATTTCTTTCGTTGCTTTCTTGAAAGTTTCCAGTTCCTTGAGCTCTGTGTCGAACTGAATTGTGTCGATAGTTTCGATGCCGTACTTGAAGAAACGGGCAATAACTGAGTAGAACGCCTGCAAGGTCTTGCTCGTTACCGAGCCGCTGACATCCACGGCAACAAGCAATTTTGATGCTAATTCGTAGATGCTTCCCATCTGGTCGAATCCGCTGCGACGGTTGGGACGCATTCGCGTCAAGTGCCTGTGGCTCGACAGTATGCTTGTGTGGAAACTCGACAGCACTTTGCGGTAGTCGAGCCTTACTATCAGCGAAGCTTTTATCTGCTCGACCATATCGCCCGGGATGCTACCCCAGTTGGTTGTGCTTGTGATTATCTCGTTGATTTCCTGTTGTTTCAGTTCGTCTTCTTCCCAAAGTGCCGAATGGTCGCGGGCAGAGTCCAACTGCTGCTGCGTGAAACCGTTTTGATTTTTGCTTTCTTCTAGCCCGTTGCCAAACTCGTTTTGCGAGTCGTCGCCTAATGAGGCTTCGTTGTCGCCATTGTCGGCACCTTCGCCGTTCTGATCGCCTTCGCCGCTGCCACCATCGGAATTGTCATTTTCGCCATTGTTGGAATTGCCGTCGCCATCATTTCCATCGCCTTCGTTGCTGTTTCCGCCATCGTTGTTTTCGTCTTCACTTTCATCCTGATTGTCACCGTTGGTCTTGTCGTCGCTGTCGTCTTCACTTTTTTCGGGCGTAGTGGAAGATTGACGAAGAATTTCGTTCAGTTTGTCCACGTACCACTCAAAGCATTCTCCAGCAGGAAGTTGAAAGTTGTCGGCGGAAATGAAATGCAAGGTCTTGAACTTGTAGTGTTGTCCCAAAACCATATCGCTGCCGAACGAAAGCGCTTCGGGAAGCGAATTTTCGGGCTGGCGTTCGTAGGGGTGCTTCAGGAAAAGGCGAATCATTTCGGAACGTAAGGCTTCTTCGAGTTCTGCATCGGTGAAAGTTTCCATTATGTTGGGGTTGTATTCCACCATTCCCTGTCCGCAACGGATGGGACAGTCCATCAGCACATTTGTCGCAAGCTGGTGGGTGCAGTAAATCGAGAACAGCGCAGGCTCGACAAGGAACCACCGTTCGCTTATCTTCCGAATCCGCTCTTCCATGTCTACAGGTTTTTGATGAAGCTGGTCATCTGCGTGTATAGTTCAGGAGCTTCGGTAAGTATGAAGACAATAGCTTGTGTGTAAGTGCCTTTCTCGTAAATCGACACGAAATGGGCAAACTCTTCCTTTTTCTTCGGCGATTGCAGGCCTTTGACATACAGGGCAAGGTTCTGTGCGATTGTCGGCTTGTCGTCATCGGAAAATTCCTGGGTTTCGAGGAAGCGGAAGATTGATTCGTTTGCGACGGCTGTTTCGTGAAGCATGTACTTGTCAATCTTTGCCTTGTGCTTTTCGTAGTTCATCAGGATTTCCTTTGCACTGAGGATTCTGTTCTGCGAAATTGAACTCATGAACGCCGTAGTTGCCTGTGCACCGACGATTCCCGAAATAATTTTCTTGTGAATGGCTTTTAGTTCGGGGCAATCCTTTATGCAGTCGGAAACTTTTTTCCACGCGCGGCGGTCGGGACTTTTGTCGAGGCCAGTTTCGTCACCAGCCTTGTCGCAGGTGTCGAGGAAACGCGGATTTTCCTGAATGAAGGTTATTACACGCTCGTCAACTTTTTGCTCGGCAGCCCACAACAGCCATTCGGCAACGGTAGGACGGAAGTTGTAAATGTTGAATCGCGACACAAGGGCAGGGTCGAGGTCGGTGAGCTGGTATTCCTCGCCTTCGTTAACTGCCGAAACCAGGCGGCTGCCTTCGGGAAGGCTTCTGCCTGCCAGTTTGCGATTCAACGCCAAGTCCATGATTGTCTGAAGCACTTCGGGGCGCGCGCGGTTAAGCTCGTCGAGGAAAAGCACTACAGGCTTGCCGTCGGTCGGAAACCAGTAGGGCGGCATAAACATTGTCTTGCCAGTGCTTTCGTCGAGACGCGGAAGACCGATAAGGTCGCCAGGGTCGCTCATCTGGCCGAGGAAAAGTGCGGTAACTTTCATTCCTTTCTCCTCGAAGAATTCGGTTAGAATTTCCGACTTGCCAATTCCGTGTTTTCCAACGAGCATAATGTTCTGCTTGTCGGGCGTAGTCTCGAGTATTTCCTTAAGTTCCTTGGTGTTAACGTTTGTTGCCATCGCGTATGCCTTTCAATTTTTAGGTTTGCAAAGATAGTCCATCTGACGCACTTTGCATACATTGTTTTTTATAATTTTCGTGGCAAAGGTATGAATAAGGTGCGACAAAATTTGTCGCATGATGTTTTTTGTGCGACGCAATGCATTGCATCGCCACAATGTAATCATCAAATCTTCAAATCTTCAAATCTTCGAATTTATATTTATATTCCCTTTCCTTCCATTCCACCAGCATTCCCGTTGCGTTGTAGCACTTCATGCTTTTCCAGTTGCCAAGATGGTCGTACTCGTATTCGAAGGTCAGTTCGTACTTCGTTGATGAATTGTAACCTCCATTTCGTGTGCTTGATATGTAGTCGCCGTTGACTTCTATTTTCGAAATGTAGTTGCTGATTTTCAGTATATTGCCCTGTTTGTCGTACTTGAATATTGCAGTACGGCCTTCCTGTCGGCGGCAGCCGCGGCAGGGATAGAATTTTGCCGATGTGGGCTGGTGTATGCTCTGCTTGTATGTGCAGACGAACTTGGCGTCGGTACGCTCGATTGTAAAGCTGCGTTTGCGTTCGTTGATTGTGATTCTGCCGGTCGGCTTATAGACGATGGTTGTAGCCTGATGACTTGTATTGTAGTCGTAGGTAAGGTCGTTGGCTGGAGCATCGGACAGGTTGCCGTCGCTGTCGAAATGAAATGTTTTGCTTTCGGAGCATTCGCCTTTCGAGTAGCCGTCGCTCGAATAGACTATCTTGTAGTTGTTTTCGGTATACGATTCAACAATTCCTTTTATGTTGCGGCGGCTTCTGTCGTCTGTCTGGGCAAACGATGAGGCTGCGGATATAAGCAGCAGAAATGCGACTATGGATATTGCGGTTCTCATATCGTTTCCCAGTCGTCGCGAGTGTTATCGGTTACAATCACCGATGCAGGCAGTTGCTTTAATAATTCGGTTGTGTGCCTTATTGTTTCGGGCAGAGAGGCTGTTGTTTCTGTGATCTTGTCGTGTGGAATTGCGATTGTAATCTGTCGTTTGCCTTCAATCAGCAGCGACAGTTTCGATTCGTCGGCAAGGTGTTCGATATGGAATGGCAAGTTACTTCCTTTTAGTTTATTGCGCACCACTGCATCGATTGAAAGTATTGAAATGTCGATGTTTTTGGTCTGCTTGCTGATTTCGACGAATATTTCGTTCCATTCTTGTTCCCACACTGGATATAGCCGGTCTATCTCGGTGAAAATCCGTGCGATGGCGTTTTCTTCGTTGCGTGTGACGTCGAAGAGGTTGTTGCCGAGGCAGAAGCCTATTTTCACGCCTAGCCTATATGCTTCCGACTTTTTGATTGTGATGTTTACATTGCTCATTCTTACGGCAATGTCACCGTCCTTTTCGAAAATGTTTTCGGCTGGCACGCCCAGTTCCACGAGGTGTTCAACAAGCAGGTCGATGCTGATGTCCTTGCGTTTCCATATAGAATGGTAGATCATTTCGCCGACCTTCTCGCTGATATAGTCGTCCTTGCCGCGTTCCACTATCGGTGCGTAGTCGTATCCGTGAGCAATGCATTCGCTAATACGGTCGGAGAGGATGGCTATGTATTCCTGAGGTGTCATTCTTGTATGTTAGTTCGACTATCTGTTTCTGTAATATTTAGTTTATGGTTGCAAATGTACAAGTTTTATGCTAACTGCATGCAAAAAAAATGGCTGTGTCAGACGGCACAGCCGGATTTTTACGATGATTTTGTATGCTTTATTAACTTTGGATATGCAAATTTATTGTCATTGCAGTGAGTGCGCAATCCCCAAAAATGATGAAAATACAAGGGCTGGATAACCATAAATTATTAGACTAAGAAAAAATTATAATTTTTTGCTGTTTGTTGTCAAAAATATTATTTTTGCCGAAAATTTAATTGATGTTTTATGAAGGGGAAATTCTGTTGTGTAATGCTTATGCTGGCTTGCGTATTAGCCAATGTATTGGTCGCGGGTAGTGGCGTTTTCGCAGTGGAATTATAAAGTTGATAAATAGAATGGGAATAATTATGTATACATTTGTTGGCGCATTTTTATCATGTGGGATAATCTTTGCCGTTGCAATATTTGTTGCAGCCTACTTTTTTTATAAGAAGGTAAAAGGTGACAGCGGAATAAAGTCAATGATTGTTCTTTCTGTTGCAGGAATTTTCCTGTATATATTCAGCATGTACTGGATTTTTATCCGCAACTGGGATGGCGATTGGTTAAGTTGGTTAGGAACGGTTTTGTATACTGCTGGCTTGGCTTTTATGGTGTATGCATTGATAACACACGTACGAGCATTGAAAGAATCACAGCAGGAAGAGCGTGCACAATAATAGTGTTATTGTTTGTCTTCTAATGTTGCTTTAGGAAACCTTTCCGTAAAATACTGTGCCGAGCGTATCAATTCGGGAATTTTGCCTATTTCGGTGGCAAAATCGGTGTAGTTTATGCAGAAATGCAGTTGCTTGTCGTTTGAAAGAGCAATGCTTATTTCGCTTCGGTCGGTGAGGTGCTCTATGCTGTACGAAACTTCCAATTTCTTGAGAATGTTTTCGAGCAAGGTTTGTGCCGATAGACGGCTTATTTTCTGCTGTTTAGTCAGCTTGTGCGCTTCTGCCTTAGCTTCGGTATAGTCTGTTTCGAGCCAGTTGGCGACGAGCTCGGGCAAGTCGGTTATTGTTTGGGCAAGTTGCTCTGTTGAAATGCAAATCTTGTATTCCGCCGATTTCTGCCCGTTCATCACAAAGCGGAAATAGCCGTTTCCCAGGTAATCGTGCCTATACACTTCGATGCCGATTGTGCCAAGGTCTATGTTTATGATGCTGTTGCCGGCGGTGAGTTCTGGAATCGCAAAGCCATTGTCCTTCAACCTTCTGACGAGCAGTTCGGCTGCAAGGTGGAACTCTTTTTCTGTGTCGGGCGATATGGTTTCCGACATCTTGTGCTGCACGAAATGTACTTTTGCTACGGTTTCGTCGTCGCCACAAAGACGAGCGATTTCAAGGTCTTCGGCAAGTTGGGATATTATGTCGGTCTGTGAGTGCATTGCGGTTACGATTTTGTCCATATTTCCTTTGTGCTTGCTGGTTCGATGCTGATCTCGTCGGGAATGGCGTTCAACTTTTCCATTGCGTCGCGTATTGTCGGCAGAAGGTTTACGCAGGTTTCGACAAGCCTACGATGGCTGATGTCCATGCTTATTTTGCGGTTTCCGACCTTTACGGTAAGCGTCGATTTTGTCTTCTTGTGTTCGAGCATATACTCGATACCGCTGCCTTTTAGCTTTGATGCGATGAGCGTTTCCAGCGAAATCCTTTCGACATCCTGCTTTTTCGACAGGCGCATGGCTTCTTCGGCTATACTGTCCCATTCGCTGTTCCAGTCGGCATACGAGCTGCCTATCGCGACAATTATGTCGGCGATGTCGTCGGGATTTTTGTCCGAAATGTCAATTTCGTCAAACAGGTCTTGCAGAACCATTTTCGAAATCTGTCCGTAGCGGCTGTCGAAGCGCATTTTTATAACGATTTTGGTGTCGCAAAGGTCAATTTCATATTCACGGCGTGGCTTTACAGTTATTCTTTCATCTGCAATACCTTGACTTTTCAGCCGTTCAATCATGGGTTCTATCGAAAATCCAGCGTGAGCGTATGGCTTGTCGTACATTAGCTGATTTATGCAGTTGCTGATGAACTTGCGCCTGCTAATCCTAATTTCTGCAGCGGTGTCGGTGCCGTTTTCGCGGCAAATCCTGATGTCTTCGGCAAGTCGGTTTATGTAGTACTGGCGTTTCAGCATTTCTGATTCCTTTCTTTCATATAGATTGCTATTTCGCCCATAATTTTTGCATAATCGGTGGCAAATGTGCTATGGTCAAGGCAGAACGATTGTCCGCCAGCCTTAAGCGTTGATTTGCCGATGTGGTGCTCGATGCTGTATTTCCCGCAACTCGCAAGGAACGAATTTGCTATGGCATCGATTGTACGGCTGTCGATGGCAAATTGCTTGGCAACTTTGGTTGCAAGGCGATATGTTTCGGGCCACTGGCGTTCCCATTCGGGGAAAAGCCCGTCGGCTGTATGTAGTATTTGTGCTGTCGGTTTGGTTGGCAGGCTGGTAATGTTTACGCTACCGTCCTTGTTGCCGTCGGTGGAAATGTGGTAGGCGTTCTGCGAGAAAAATGTTATAAATTCGGTGCAGAACAGACAGAATGTGTGGTTTTTCATTCTAATTTCGTAGCAGTTATGGACATTGTCGTACGGAAAATCGTCTGGCGTAAGTCCTTGCCGGCGAAGTTCGGTAAGAAAACTGTCCTCAGAGAAACTTTCCACACCACGCGGAGTCGTGTCGAACAAAGCCGAGAGCCTGTATTGCAGGAAATTGTGTCTTGCTTGCGCCTCGTCGATGGCATTGTTGGCAATTGCTTCGGCAAGGACATAAAAGTATGTCTTCCAAGTGACTGTATTTGAACCAATTTCTGGCATCTGTTACTCCTTTGGTTTTAAAGCAGTTCCAACTTGTTCTGCAATCTGTCTCATTCCTGCAACTGTAGGATGACTGGATTTCTTGGCAATGTTTTTCAATTCGATAACCGAAATGCCATAATGATTGCAGACTTCGCGGATTGTTGATGTGATTTCGTCTTTAAGGCAATCGTTTACAATGAAATATATTTTTGCCTTTGGATGATTTTTGCACAAATACGAAGCTAGGTAAGTCATTGCCGGGCGGAAAGAATATAAATCTTCTTCTGTCCAATCTTCGTATTTCAGAGTTCCTTGCGGTGCGCCTGCCCAGTCGTCGTTTGTAGCGCCGAAGACGAGAATTATGTCGGGATTGCCGATGTTTGGTGCGCGTGTAATGAAAGAGCGGTCCTTGTAGTCGCGACCGTAGTATCCGCTGTAGCTGATTGTTGAACCGCTGTACGAATTGTTGATGTCGAGCTGCAGTCCGTATTCATCGCAAAGAATCCACCACCATGTCTGTTCCACTTTTTCCACATCGGTGCGGTCGCGCTTTGTCTTGAAGTACCATTGCTCGTTTTCAAGCGGTGTCGTGTAGCCTTCGAAAGTGCTGTACGAGTCGCCTAGAATGGAAACGGTTGGCTTGTCTTGTGCAAAAACTTGCAACGAAAACAACGCAACGATTCCAAAAACAACAAATATTCTTATTATACGGCTTATTTTTTCCATTCTTTATACGGGTTTTTGCAAAGTTGTGAATTATTGTATTTCTTGTCGCCTGTGACTTCTTTGTAAATCCATTCGGGAAACGAGAATTTTGTTTCTTCGGTAGGAACTTCGATTTCGGCAACAACAAGTCCAGCGTTGTCACCAAGAAATTCGTCGACTTCCCATTTCAAACCATCTTCCTTCGCGGGGATTATGTAGCGGTACTTTTCAATTTGTGGTTTGTTGCACATGGTGTCGAGCATTTGCTTTGCATCCTGAATGGGAATTTCGTATTCAAACTCGTTGCGGCTCATGCCGACTGTTTTGTCCTTAAATGTTACGAATCCCTTTTCACCAGCAATACGCACTCTTACCGTCATTCCGTTTTGCGTGGGAATGTATCCCTGCCTGTATAGGGTAGGGCTGGAAAGCAATTTGTAGCCATCGCCTTTTACCGTAAACTTATGTTCGATTTCCTTTGCCATATCATAAAAATACCCGCCATTTAGACGGGTACATATTGGTATTTAATCCTATTATCTTCTTCCGAAGCGTTTTCCCTTGTTGGCGTACATATAGTGCATTGCCTTCTTGGTTTCCTCGAACTGCTTGAGGATACGGTTGACTTCGGCTACGCTTGTTCCGCTACCATCGGCAATTCTCTTGCGGCGGCTTCCGTTGATGATGTCGGGATTTTCGCGTTCGGCAGGTGTCATCGAGTGAATTATCGCCTCAATGCCCTTGAATGCATTGTCGTCGATGTCGATGTCCTTTATTGCCTTGCCCAGACCAGGAATCATGCTTGCCAAATCCTTGATGTTACCCATCTTCTTGATTTGCTGGATTTGTGCAAGGAAGTCGTTGAAGTTGAATGTGTTCTTTGCAATCTTCTTCTGCAACTTGCGCGATTCCTCTTCGTCGAACTGCTCCTGTGCACGTTCAACGAGTGAGCGGATATCACCCATGCCGAGAATTCTGTCGGCCATACGTTGCGGATGGAAAACATCGATTGCATCCATCTTTTCACCGGTACCGACAAACTTTATCGGCTTGTTGACGACGCTGCGGATAGAAATTGCAGCACCACCACGGGTATCACCGTCGAGCTTGGTAAGGATTACGCCGTCGAAGTCAAGTCTATCGTTGAATTCCTTTGCGGTATTTACAGCATCCTGACCAGTCATCGAGTCAACTACGAAAAGAATTTCCTGCGGGTTGATAGCCTTCTTGATGTTTTCGATTTCGTTCATCATTTCCTCGTCAACAGCCAGACGACCGGCGGTATCGACGATTACAACATCGTAGCCGTAGGTCTTGGCGTGCTTTATACCGTTCTGTGCAATCTGCACGGGATTCTTGTTGCCGTCTTCGCTGTAAACAGGAACATTGATTTGTTCGCCCAAAACCTTGATTTGCTCGATAGCTGCAGGACGGTAAACGTCGCAGGCAACAAGCAAAGGCTTCTTGTTGCGCTTGGTCTTAAGCATGTTGGCCAGCTTGCCGCTGAAGGTTGTCTTACCAGAACCTTGCAGACCCGACATAAGTATTATTGCTGGATTTCCCTTGGTGTTGATGTCGACAGCGGTTTCGCCCATGAGCTTTGCCAGCTCGTCGTGGGCAATCTTAACCATCAACTGGCTTGGCTTAATGGACTTGATTACATTCTGGCCCATTGCCACTTCCTTTACAGTTTCGGTGAACTGCTTGGCAGTCTTGTAGTTGACGTCGGCATCAAGCAAAGCCTTGCGGACGTCCTTAAGTGTTTCGGCAACGTTTATTTCGGTAATCTTACCTTCGCCCTTCAGTATCTTGAACGATCTCTCTAATCTTTCCGATAAACTCTCAAACATATTCTATTTCGTTAGTCTTGACTAAAAATAAAAAAAGAGCCACTTGTGAGACTTGAACTCGCGACCTACGCATTACGAATGCGTCGCTCTACCAGCTGAGCTAAAGTGGCACTTAATAAATAAGTGGTGCAAAAGTATATCTTTTTTCGGATATGCAAAAATATTTTTTGCGTTTTGATTTATATTGTAGCGTCGTGTCATGGCGCAAGGCTACCGATTATTCATCAAAATCTTGGCATACCTTTACGAATCTTCCATTTTCGAAAAAGAAAATGCTTCCTAGGTATTCTTTATGCTTTGTCTTGACAGGCAATTCCATAAGTTCGTTTTCAAAGTATCTTGTATATTTCGACCTTATCCTTTCTTTGTAGTAGTCGGCATCGATTGAAAAAAATACCAAACTAGTATCTTGGTCTAAAGTCTTATATAAATTGGCGTAGCCATTCATTACAAAAAATAATTTATAACCATGACCTTCGGCATATGTTTTATAATATGATAATGGTTTGCAGGAATTTGAACTACAGCCATTTGTGAAAACATAAACTATGGATTTGGGATATTTGTCAAGTTCCTTTTTTAGCAATTCTGCATTCAATTCATATATGTTTCCGTAGGCAATATCATTGAAATCATTCAGTTTGATGATTTTCTTTTGATCTTTTTCGGCCAGTTTGTCATAGTCGTTTGTAATTCCATAAAAAGTACAGGAAGACAGGAATACGACGCCAATTGCAAAAAGTATGTATTTGTTCATTTCCTTGCTTCTTGTGGTGACCCTAGTTTATTGTCGGAACATTTGCAATTATCACATAAATATTGTTTACGAACATATTTACTGCGATTGCAAGCAAAATTACACCGAAGAACTTACGGATGATGAAGATAAGGTTTGCGCCGAGTAGATTTTTCACCTTGTCGAGCAGGCGGATGACCAAATAGTCGAGTGCAAGGTTAAGCAGCAGACCGATAATGATGTTGAGCACTGCATATTCGGCTCGAAGCGACAGCAATGCTGTGAGTGCGCCAGGACCAGCAATAAGAGGAAATGCCACTGGAACAATGCTTGCTCCGCTTCCAAGGTTTTCGTTCTTGATGATTTCGCGGCCCAGAATCATTTCGACAGCAAGTACGAACAGCACGAACGAGCCGGCAACAGCAAACGATGCCTTGTCGATGCCGAATAATTTCAACAGGGCGTCACCAGCGAAGAAAAAAGCGAGGAACAGACCCAGCGCCGTAAGACAGGCTTGCATCGCCTTGATGGGTTTTCCGCCTTCCTTGAGACTTAGAAATATTGGTATCGAACCCAAGATGTCGATGATTGCAAACATCACGATGAACGAGCTGAAAACCTCAATGAAGTCAAATTGTCCGAAAAATTGCCAGATTTGTTCCATAGCTATACTGAAGTTGTGTTATTATTATCGTTTCAATTCGCGGCGATTCTTGCCTATGTACATAAAGTACAATACAAGGTCGAATGATACCAAAACCGCGTTGAAGACATAAAGCCATATTACGATATCGTTGCTATACAATGATTTATGAATAATACCGAAGATGTAGCCTAATATAATAAGCGACATAAAGAGCGGGCTTTTGCCTATTACTACTTTTGTGCGCAGCGACTTTGCGATTGAAACTGGCCAGCTTACTGCAAAACACAGCAGAAAAAGTACTTCCCAGATGCTAAAATTTGCCATAACTTTATTTTTTTTATTACTTAAATTACATTGTTTCTACAAATATAGTGATAATGTGGTCCAAAGCGCTTGAATGCGGCCTCTTCGAGTTCCTCCTGAAATTTTGGATTTGCGATTGAAATTATCAGTTTCGCCCTTTCCTGCAGCGACTTTCCATATAGGTTTACTGCACCGTATTCGGTTATGAACCAGTGTATATGGTTTCTTGTAGTTACAGCTCCCGAACCGAGGTCGAGGGCCGGGACAATCTTGTTTATTCCACGTTTTGTTGTCGAAGGCATGGCGATGATTGCTTTTCCGCCTTTGGCTCGGGTAGAGCCGTAAACGAAGTCGATTTGTCCGCCTACACCCGAATAGATCTTGTCGCCAAGCGAGTCGGCGCATACCTGCCCCGACAGGTCAACCTGAATGGCCGAGTTTATCGAAGTCATTTTAGGTTGCTGCGCTATTATGAACGGATCGTTGGTGTATTCCACATCTTTCATCAGTACCATAGGGTTGCTGTCGATGAAATTGTATATTTTCTGTGAGCCCATTACGAAAGTCGAAACAATCTTGCCCTTGTCGAGACGCTTTTTTGCACCGGTTATTATGCCTTTTTTTATCAAAGGCAGTATTCCATCGGAAAACATTTCGGTATGAATGCCAATGTCCTTGTGGTTGCCAAGGCACGAAAGTATTGCGTTCGGAATGGATCCTATACCCATTTGCAGGCAGGCACCGTCTTCGATAAGTTCGGCACAATAGCGGCCGATGGTACGTTCAATTTCGGTAGGTTTTGCAAAATCGACGGTCAGCAGCGGGCTGTCGTCTTCTACTATGTAGTCGATATTGCTTATGTGTATCAGCGAATCGCCAAGCGAGCGCGGAACATTCTTGTTTACAACGGCGATGGTAAATTCGGCGCATTCCATGGCGGCAAGAGTAGCATCTACCGATGTGCCGAGCGATACGTATCCGAACTTGTCGGGTGGACAAACCTGAATCATTGCCACATTGCACTTTATGTAGCGTTCTCGGTAAAGTTTCGATGTTTCACCGAGGAATACCGGAATGTAGTCGGCAAGTCCTTTCTGGACGCTTTCCCTTACATTTGCGCCCACAAAAAACGCATTGTGCTGGAAAATCCCTTCGAATTCGGGATTTACGTATGGAGCTGCACCTTCGGTATGTAGATGGTGGATATATACATTTTTGAGTTCCCCGTTGCGGCCGCGGTCGCACATTGCTTTTATTAGGCATTGTGGAACATTTGATACAGAACTAATGTGAACATGGTCCCCCGACTTAATCACCTTTACGGCTTCTTCCGCTGTCACTGCACTATAACTTTTCTTCTTCATTAGAACATAATTTTAATCATACATAATAATTTGCAGCGGCCGGAATACAGCACATTTATGGTTACGAAACTTTATCACCACGCCCTTAATCCCGAAGGCTGCGATTATGGAAAACAGGCAGGTCTTCTGGCTCGTTCAAACTTTACGCGTCTTCCCGGACATTGCCAGTGACTTAGTGCGAAAAGTCGTTTCCTGAACTTACAGCTACGGGTATAGCTCTTGATTTTCACAAGATTCCCTATTAATTCCTCGGAAACCTGAATCCGCCGCAAAAGTAGTGTATATTTTTGTTTTTTATGCAAAAAAATGCTGTTTTGTTTTTGTTCGGGAATTTGCTAACTTTGCAACTTTTTATAGCAAGGATTTATATAATGAATATTGTTCTTATTGGATACGGAAAGATGGGTAAGGAGATTGAGCGTGTGGCTCTAGAACATGGGCACCGAATCTCCGAAATCTTTGATATAGATCGCGATATTTGCTCATGTGGTAATATTGCTTCGCTAGGTGATGTGGCTATCGAGTTTTCGACACCAAAAACTGCCGAACAGAACGTTATGGCTTGCGTGAAGGGCGGTTTGCGCGTTGTGTCGGGCACTACAGGCTGGACTTTCGATGCCGCCGAGATGGAAAAGTTGTGCCGCGAAAATTCGTCAGCATTCTTCTATTCGTCGAACTATAGCGTCGGAATGAACATTTTTATGGCAGTAAACCGCATGTTAGCTCAGAAATTGGCTAGATATCCGCAATATTCGGCTCATATTGAAGAGACTCACCATATCCACAAACTCGACAAGCCTAGCGGCACTGCAATAACGCTAGCCAAAGGCATCATCGAAAACAATCCTCGTTATTCGGATTGGAAACTCGATGAGGGGGCTGACAATATTTTGGAAATAGATTCGTTTAGGGAAGGAGAGGTTTTCGGTGACCATAGCGTGCTGTGGTCTAGCGAGTACGATGATATCACAATCGCACATTCAGCAAAAAGCCGTCGCGGATTGGCAAATGGCGCAGTTCTTGCTGCTGAATTTCTAGCAGGAAAGTGCGGTATGTTTACAATGAATGATTTACTTGGATTATAAGAATATGTTCGGAAAGAAAAAAAATACTGAAAATGTGGCTGTCAACAAGCCAAACAATGAGCCGAAAAAGGGTTGTACTTTAAAACTCGGCAAATGTGAAAAGTTCATCGAGATGCCTTCGCGTCGCAACTGGATATGGTTCGCAGCGTGGACAATCTTCTACATAGGCTGGGTGATTTGGCTTGGAAATTATTGGTTTTTGCTCGGCGAACTGCTGATAATTGATATTTACATCACAAAATTCGTACGTTGGGCATTCTGGAAACCGAAGAATCCCGAAAACTGCTCGAAGGCAAAGCGTAAGACACTGGAATGGGTTGACGCATTGATATTCGCTGTGATTGCAGCTTCGTTCATCAGGATTTTCTTCTTCGAGGCGTTTACAATTCCGACCTCGTCGATGGAAAAGACCTTGCAGGTAGGCGACTACCTCTTCGTCAGCAAGACGGCTTACGGACCGCGCGTGCCGATGACTCCGATTTCGTTCCCGTTTGTACACCACACTTTGCCGTTTACGCAGAGTACACCTTCGTATGTGACATGGATACAGAACGAATACCGTCGCATGACAGGCTGGGGCGACATCAAGCGCGACGATATGGTTGTGTTCAACTATCCGACCGGCGATACTGTAGTCCTGCAGATTCCTGCACAGGACTACTACGACATCGTGCGCATAATGCAGTACCGTATGGCCGATTTCGATTTGCAGTATTCGACAATGATGAACAAGAAAATCCTGGTCGGAAATGTATCGCAGAAAACAAACGACTATTACATGAATCTTGCATATTCGCTGTTCAATCCGGCAACGAATATTGCGCACACAAATTCGTTTGTAAACGAAGCTTCGGCTAAGTTGCGCGAGAATGAGACTAAGCTTGCAAAGGAGAATCCTGCAATTTCCGACATGGACAAGTATTCCCGTCTTGCCCGTCAGATTGTGTGGGACATGTACGATATTACCGTGCGTCCAGTCGATAAGCGCGAAAACTACATCAAGCGTTGTGTGGCTATCGCTGGCGATACCTTGGAAGTTCGCGACGGTGAAGTGTTTGTAAACGGAAAGCCACAGAAGGAAATCCCTACCAAGCAGTTCAACTATCGTCTTACTATCAATACGGCCAATATTCCTGAAAAGGTATTGCGCAAGAACGAAATAAACGGTTCCGATATCTACGATTTGCATACCGACAGTATAAACTACAAGATTGTACCGTTGACAGCCGAGAATTTCGAGAAGTTCAAGACAATGTCGTTTGTGGAGTCGATTGAGAAGAATACCGTTGCAAAGGGATTTACTGGCGACGATAGTTTCCGCATTTTCCCGCACAGCGAGAAGTTCCCGTGGAATGTCGACTGGTTCGGGCCTCTGTACATACCGAAGGCTGGCGACAAGATTCTGCTTACTGAGGAAAACCTCATCCTTTATGGTCGCGTAATTGGTTACTATGAGGGAAATACTCTCGAAGTGAAGGACGGCAAGGCATATATAAACGGTCAGCCCGCAACCGAATATACCTTTAAGATGAACTACTACTGGATGATGGGTGATAATCGCCACAATTCAGCCGACTCCCGCTACTGGGGTTTTGTCCCCGAAGACCATATTGTCGGCAAGGCTTGGCTCATCTGGTTGTCGGTTGATAAGGAATACGGAGGAATCCGTTGGAGTAGGATAGGAAAGATTGTACACAATGAAGATTAAAAGGATATTAATAGCAATAATTATTGTCGCCATAATTGCCGGAGGCGTTGTCTACTGGCTGATGTTTGGCTTCTATAGCGTGAAGTGTGCCGATGGAAGCGAATCGAGCGTATTTGTCCGCAAGACGAGTTCTATAGAAATTGGTGATGTGGTAGCATACAGGTATCCGCTTGAATTCGACACCAAGCTTTCGTCTCGCGATGTATATGTTTCGAGGGTTGTTGGTGTCCCTGGCGACATTGTTCTCATTGACGATGGCGTTTTGTATAGGAACAACGAGGAAGTTAAGGAAGATTACGCAACTTATAGCAGATATCGCGCATCGGTTGATTCCGTGAAGGTCGATTTCCTAGCTATACTTTCAAAGTACGATGTCAGGATTGGTGATGTGCTCAACGACGGTAAAGCTTGTGAATTCGTATGCACAGAAACAGAGTTTGAAAAGATCAAGTCTTCGGAGAAGCAGTTCTCATCGTGTCGTAAGATAATAGCTCGCAACGACTGGAAGGATGTGGATGTTTTTCCGTCGAGTGACTTTTTCGCTTGGAATATGGACAATTTCGGCCCAATGTATCTGCCCAAATCAGGCGATACTTTGAACCTCCATCCACGCATTGCGCCGATATACAAAAACATAATAACTCTTTTTGAAGGCAAAGATTTTCAGTCGGATACATACCATGTGCGCATAAACCAGCAGGAAGTCAGCGAGTTTGTCCCACAGAAGAATTACTATTTTATTCTCAACGACGACCGTACCTACAAGCGCGATTCGCGTATGTACGGTCCGATTCCTGCAGAATATATCATAGGAAAGGTTATACGGTAGATGACTGCATTACTTTCAACGGCTTTCTTTCCCAATGTACAGTACATGAGCAAGTTTCTTGCTGGGAATGTTGTGATCGAGAAGTACGAGACCTATCCCAAGCAGACTTATCGTAATCGTTGTAACATATTGAGCGCAAACGGCGTTTTGCCATTGTCGGTGCCGGTGCAGAAGAATTATCACACCTTGACCAAGGACATTCGCATCGACTATTCGGAAATGTGGCAGCGCAACCATCTTACAGCCTTGAAGTCGGCATACAAGAATTCTGCCTTTTACGATTACTATTTTTACAAATTTGAACGCTTTTTCGAGAAAAAGGAGAATTTTCTTATCGACTTGAATGAAAATGTACTACAAGCGCTATTCTCGGTGCTTAAGATAGATGCGGATTATTCGTACACAGCTGATTATATTTTCGATTCAGCCGATTATGCCGATTTCCGCGAAAGCATAAGTCCAAAGCCTTCAAAAAATCGTCTGGATGAGACATTTGCAGCAAAGCCATATACTCAGGTTTTCTGCGACAGATTCGAATTTGTGCCAAATCTTAGTATTCTCGACTTGATTTTCAATGTCGGTCCCGAAAGCAGAGAATATCTGGCCAATTGTATAGTATAATCCTATTTTTTCAGCATTTCCTTTGCAAAGTGGTAGGCACCGATGTTTATCATCATGCTGGTATCGAATGATGAGAAAACATAACCGCACTTGGGCATATACGAGTATTCCACGGTCTTGTCCGACAGCGGCACTTTCAGTGTCTTGCTTTCTGGCTTCACAAATTCGGCTAGCTGTTCGGGCTTGTTGAGGCAATAAACGTTCTGTGTAACGCGCGAGAGTGTTGCAAATTTGTGTTGCAGTTCCTTTTCTACACCAGGGATTATGAGTTCGCGAGCCCCAGAAACACCGCCACCGATTACTACAATGCCATCAAACAGGGTTATCATGTTTGCTACTGCATCGCCAAGGCATTCGCCCATACGGAAGAAGGCTTTTTTGGCAGCAGTCTTGTTGCCCTTTTCCTTACCCATACCGATGAGGTATATTTCGCGTGGCATAGGAGTGTCGTCGAACGGAATCTTTGCAAATTCGGAGTAGAATCTCCGTAGCGAACGTATTGCGATTAGTTCTTCGCAGTTGCGGTCGGGGTCGAGACGGTTCGACATTTTCCATATTTCGCAGGCGGTGACGTTGTCGCCGGTAATCAGCACCTTGTCGTGTACAAAACCTCCGCCGAAGCCTGAGCCGATGGTCAGACCGACGACATTGCGGTATTGCATCTTGTTTCCTGCCTTTTGAAGCTGTGCATTGATGAGCGGGAGTGAGCCAGCAAGCGATTCTCCGTAGGTATAGAGGTCGCCATCGTTGTTGATGAATACTGGCACCTTGAAGATATTTTCGAGCATGGCCTTCAGTGGAACACCGCCGCGGAATCCCTTGAGGTTCTCGGTGTTGCCTATGATGCCTTCTCGGTAGTTGGCCGGGCCGGGGAATGCGAAACTGATGGCGTCTATCGGTTCGCCGACGGCTTTCTGCTGTTGTTTGAAACCGTCAATCATTCCTAGCAGACATTTGTCCAGGTCGTGTCCGTTCGATGGGATTTTATTCGGTTCGGTTATGAATTTTCCGTCTTTTATTGCCGAAAATACGAATTTGCTTCCGCCAGCATCGAGTGTCAGTACTATCATTGTTGCGTTGTTTTAAAATTCAGTCGGACAAAGATAGTTGCTTGGAGTGTTTTATGCAATAGTTTTTTTATTCTTCTCCCAAATCCATTGGCTTTTCGCCTACGAGCATATCGGTTTCCATTCTTATTCCGAAACCTTCCTCGGGAATATATATGGCTGGTTCGCAACTCATCACCATGCCGTTTTGCAATATTGTGCGCCGGTTGCCCACATCGTGAACATCGAGTCCGATGAAATGCGAGCAAAGGTGCGGCGAATATCGCTTTACTGTTGCGTGTATCGATTCCTGATGTGCGATTTCGTCTTTCGTGACTAAATTAAGCCTTTGCAGTGCTTCGAGCATCAAATTTTCAAATTCGGTATGTATGCGGTCAATAGATGAGCTAGGGACGTAATATTGCTTTATTTGACGCTGAATCGATATTATTTCGTCGTAAACCTGTTGTTGTCGTGGCGAAAATTTGCCGTTTACAGGAATTGTGCGAGTGATGTCGGCGGCATAACCCTTGTACTCGGCACCAACGTCCATAATCAGCAGGTCGCCATCGTGACAGATACCTTGATTGTTTATGCTTTGCAGAATGCAGTTGTTGCTTCCCGACGAAATCACAGGCTGATATGCAAAGCCTTCGCATCCGCAACCACGGATTTGTTGGTAGAATTCGGCTTCTATTTCATATTCACGAATGCCTGGACGTATAATCTTTGCGACTTCGGCAAAAGCATTTTTTGTTATTCTTATGGCTTCGCGTATGCAACCAATTTCATAGTCTGATTTTTGTAGGCGCAAAGTTGTGGTTATGAGGTCGATGTCGTTGAATTCCAGATCTCTGTGAGCATTCTTCCATGCTTCCTGACGGAAATTTATGTATTCGGCCTTGCGTATGTTGTTGCCGAAGGATAGATATACTCTGCCTTTGCTCGAATTTATGATTTCATCGGCAATGCAGTCGAAGCGGTCGAGGTATTCCACATTGGCTATGCCCGAAATGTCGCCGACTTCGGCTTTGGTAAGTTTTATGCCTGTCCACACGTTTATGTGTTCGGTTGGTTCGATAATGAAGGCATATTCTTCGGCTTCGTTCGTATTTTTCTTATGTAGCAGAAGTATTGTTTCTTCCTGCTGTATTCCGCTGTAATACAATATGTCGGAGTTTTGGCGGTAGCGGAAAAACTGGTTTGCGTTGCGTGACTGCGGATTTGCCGAAAATAATATCACGGTATCGCCGTTGCCGATTGGGTCGAGCAATTTTCGACGGTTTTGTGTGTGAAATTCGCGTTCCAATGAGTTCATCTTACTTTTCCTTCCAGTCGCCATTGTCGGCAATGACTTTCCTTAGCATTTCCACGGCATCGTCCTGCGGAACGTCGCGGATAATAGGCGTTTGTCCCTTATATATTATCACGTGGTCCTTGGTGCTGCCAACGCATCCATAGTCGGCATCGGCCATCTCGCCAGGACCGTTAACAACGCATCCCATAGTGGCGATTTTCAGACCTTTCAGGTGCGAAAATTCGCGTTTCACTGCTTCCGAAATGCGTTCCAAGTCGTAGTTGGTGCGTCCGCAACCAGGGCACGAAATGAATTCGGCCTTGCTGACAGCGATTCCTGCTGCCTGCATGATGTCGGCAACGAAATCCTTGTTGTCGATTCCTGCTATGTTGCCGTTTATTTGTAAGTTGGTTATCTTTCTGTCGATTAGGCTATTGGCTAGCGAAATGCAGGTTTCGGAAATGGCGGTTTCGGTATCTTCTGACTTTGGTGTGAAGTTTACTGAGCCAACATAGTTGGTGTCAGTATTTTGTTCCGAATAAGCTTTCTTTTCTCCGAATTCTGCTATGAATTTTTTTGCAAAAGTTATCTCGTTTACTGGATTTTCGGTCAGCGAAACCCTTATTGTGTCGCCAATGCCTTTGTTGAGCAGGTAGGCAATTCCAAGGCACGATTTTATTCTTGCATCTGTGCCTGCTCCGGCTTCGGTAACACCGAGGTGTTGAGGGTATACGTGTCCGGTTTCGATCATCCGTTTGTTTAGCATCACGCACGATTCTGTCATGACTTTTACGTTGCTGGCCTTCATCGAGATTACGAGGTTGTGGAAATTTTCGGCTTCGAAAATACTGATGAACTCCATTGCTGCTTCGACCATTCCGCGAGCAGTGTTGCCGTAGCGCGATAAAATCCTGTCGGACAGCGAACCGTGGTTCGATCCGATTCTTATTGCGGTGCCGTGTTCGCGGCATACCTTGATGAGCGGAACCAGTCTGTCGTGGATTTTCTCAAGTTCAAGGTTGTATTCGTAGTCGCTGAGGTTTAGCTCCTTGAAGTTAGCACGCTTGTCGATGTAGTTGCCTGGGTTTATCCTTACCTTTTCGACTATTCTGGCACATTCCTCGGCAATCTGGGCGCTGAAATGCACGTCGGCAACCAAGGGGTTCTTGTATCCGTCGGCTTCGAGTTGCTTTTTTACTAGTTTCAGACTGTCAATGTCGGGCGTACGAGGGACGGAGAGCCTTACAATGTCGGCTCCTGCGTCGAAAAGTTGCTTGCATTGGTCGACCGAAGCATCTATGTCGCCAACAGGCACGTTTGTCATGCTCTGGATGGAGATTCTGTTTTTACCGCCTACCAGTTTGTCTCCGATTCTAACTTCTTGTGCATAAACCTTGTTTTCCATTTTAAATTACATATTTAATGCTTTCAGAAGCGGGGCTATGATTTCCTCGTTGTCGGTCGGCAGATTTTCGTTGGTTCCAAGTCCGAGTATTACGCTCTTCTTGACTTCAATGCCGTGAAAATCGCTTCCGCACGAAATCATCAGCCCTAGTTCTTTGGCTATTTTTGCATATTTTTCGCATTGTTTTTGGGTGTGGCTGCTATGGTAAGCTTCGACTCCGTCAAGTCCATAATTTTTCAGCGACTTTATCTTTGCGAAAGTGTTTTCTTGTGAAAGTTTCAGCGAATTCGGATGTGCGAGAAATGCAAGACCGCCAGCTTTGTGTATCAGTTCTATGCAAGTCTTTGGAGGAAGTTTTTTCCTCTCGATCGCTTCCAGCCTTTTCGAGCCTAAAACTTTCTTGAATGCGGTTTCAATGTCGCTGCAATATCCAGTTTCGACTATTGCCGCTGCAATGTGAGGCTTTCCTACAGAATCGCCCAGCGCATATTTTTTTACATTTTCCATACTTATATCAATGTCGAAAATGTATTTGATGGCTTCGATTATGCTTTTATTCCTTTCTTCGCGAGCATCGCGCAACATTTTCATCACCATGTTGAATTCAGTGTTGTCGGGGTCGATTCCAAAGCCAAGTATATGCATCTTGCCGGTGTCGATGGCGGCGCTCAGCTCAATTCCGGGAATTACGCGTATTCCGTTCTTTTTGCCTACTTCGATGCACTCTTTGACATTGCCAATGGTGTCGTGGTCGGTTATTGCTATTGTCTTTAAACCTATGCGTTTTGCTTCTGCGACAATCTGTCGCGCATTTAAGCTTCCATCCGAAGCCGTGGTATGTACATGTAAGTCAAATTTTGGTGTGATCATTGGGTTGTTTGGGTTGTTTAGGGTTGTTTTTATTATATTTTTAAATCTAATTCTCCTTCAAATACTTTAATGGCAGATCCTTCGAGCCAAATGTTATTGTATTTGTTCTTGCTGTTTTCAAAGAAAACTTTCAGCAGTCCGCCCTTTGCTTTTATTGCTATTGGCGAAGAGGTGTGGCGCTGGGCGTTGATGCATAAAGCCGTAGCTACGTTTCCAGTTCCGCAGGCCAAAGTTTCGCCTTCGACACCACGTTCGTATGTCCTAATCCTGAAACCGTTCTTGCTATCGACAAAATTTACATTTGTCCTTTCTGGTGCGAAACGCTTATCGTCGGCAAGCTTGCGACCTTCTGTGTCGATGTCGATCTTGTCGATGTCGTCGACAAACTTTACGAAGTGCGGAACTCCAGTGTTAGTCCACATTCCATCGTCGAATTCTTCGATTGACTCTACGTCGATCATCTTAAGGCGCACAGTTTCGCTGTCGATTATTTTTGCTTCATGCATGCCGTCCTGGGCGTTGAATGTCATATTTTTGTTGGCAATTTTGTTGTCGTATGCATATTTTGCAATGCAGCGTCCTCCGTTTCCACACATGTTGGCTTCATATCCGTCGGGATTGTAGAATGTCATTGCAAAATCGGCTTTTTCGCTTCCTGTCAGCACTATCAGTCCGTCGGCGCCAATGCCGAAGTGCCTGTCGCACAATTTTTGTATCATCTCAGGCGACAAGTCTGCCGACTTATCGGTATTGTTTATGATTATGAAGTCGTTGCCGGCTCCCTGGTATTTTTCGAATTTCAGTTTCATACGGCTGTGTGTTTTAGGTTTTTCCTCCTTGCGAGCCTTATTATTCCCAAGGTGCAAATGATTGCGACAATTGAGAATAAACTTAGATTGCAGGTGGTTGATACAATTCGTCCTGTTGTTGCAGTAACCGGTTCGTAGCGAAATTCTATTTCGTGTTCTCCCTGTGGTACAATCATGCCACGCAGAACGTAATTGCATCTGAAAAATGAGGTTTTTTGTCCGTCGATATATGCTTTCCAGCCTTTGGGATAGAATATTTCTGAGAAAACGGCCAGGCGGTTGCCTTTGCACGACGACTTGTACAAGAGCGTGTCGCCCTTTTGTGATGCAAGTCTTATGAAATCGGTGCTGTCGATGGCAAATTCGACGTCGGCAAATTCGTGCTGGTACTTTTCGTTTACTATGGTTGTAGTTTTTGTGTCGATGTGCTGCAGTCTTGCGATCTCCAGGATTTCAGAATCTGCCCATTGTATGCTGTCGACCAGCCATGCGTTGCCCGACACATGATCGTTTTTGAGAGGTAATGCTCTTTCTGAAAGGATAATGTACTTTACATTCAGCATGTCGAGCATTGGAGTCTTATATTTTTCGGAAAAAACTTGCTGAATCTCGTCTGCTGTCATTCCGTCCCTCTGTGCCCACGACAGGATATTGTATCTTGTGAGAGCCAGTTCCTTGTTGAGTATCGAGTCGCAGAATGTGCCGTATCTTTTGAGACTGTAGCCGTCGCCTCCCAGCGAGTTGTATTTTGTGCAGGTCGTATTGTCGTTCTGTATTAGGTCGTAGCTTATGTCAACAACTCGGAATTCGTCATTGTCGGCTTTTATTACGTCGCGTGCAGTATTGGTCGGTTGCGACTTGTCGCCATCGTTGGCTGTAGCTATGCTGATGTTTGCAAGGGTAATGTCGGCAATTGTTAGGACTGCGAGTGTCGCAACAACAATTTTGCCGTTTATTTTCTTGCGTATTGTTACCGAAACGATAATTGCGCCAAGCATGATGAAGATTAGCGACTTTGCCGCATCTCGTCTTACAAGCGATAATCTGTCCTCGCGTATAGCGTTTATGTAGTCGTTTTGGAATTCGGCGGTGGCTTCGGCATATTCTATTCCTTGCGGCATGTACGATGCAAGGTGCTTGGCAACATCGATTTCCGCTGAATTTTCGGTGTCGGTGCTACAGTCGCCTGCAATGCCAGGAAATGCGACAAAAATAAGAAGTATGATGGCTGGAATTCCTGCCGAAACGTAAGCTGATATGCGCTTTCTTGTTGCGGTCGCCTTTGTGTCGAGGATGAGTTCCTCGGTGCCAATTGCGGCCAAAATTGAAATTCCAAGCGCAGCGACAATCAGTATGTTCGAAAAAGTGCTGAAATTGTAGAACAGAGGTATGTTCTTTGTAATAAAATATTCGATATTGCCGCAAGACAATATTATTGATATTGCAGCAGTTGCAATCATCCACCACTTTGTTTTGTTGCGGCTGCAGATGCCTCCGAACAAAGCAAGGAATATTGTCAGTGCGCCTATATATGAGGGTCCGTTGCTGAAGAATTTTTTTCCGAAGTAAAGGGGTGACTTGTCGGCAATCTTTTCGGCGTTAGCTTGTCCGAAATATGGGCTGAGCAGATTGTATGTCTCTGATTTCGATGTCAGCTGTGCGTTGGACTTGCTTCCCTTGATGTTGGCGGCAAGCAGGGAAAGTGTTTCGCCTCCGTCGTCGAAATATGCTTCGCTGATGTTATAGTTCGGGACAGGTTTTTCAGCGTATCTTTGGTATTCTAATTCCTGAAATATTGTTTCGCTGTGTGTGAAAATTGCAATGCCAATGGAAACTATGGTAAGAGCAAGTCCTGCAATTTTACCTTTCGTTGGCGTTTGCTTCGATGCAAGAGCAAAAATTATGTAGGCCAGCACCAAGAACAATGTGTAGTATACGATTTGATAATGGCTGGTTGCTACTTGTAGCGCGCTGGCTATCAATATTGTTGATGCTCCGGCAAGTTTGTGCCTGTTGAAGGCGAGCACAATGCCCGACAGGATGTACGGCATCATGCATACGGCAATCATTTCGGCAAATTCGCCAGCCTGCAGTTCTGCAATCCCATATGTGAATATTCCAAATGAAATGGCACCGACAATTGCACTTGCAGGACTTATTTTCAACGTGTTAAGCAAAATGTATATTCCGATAAACGTGGCCAGCATTATGCAGAATATGGCAATGGAAGATTGTCCGTTTTGTACATGTTCTATTATCCCGGCGAACAGGTTGCTTTCGGTTACGATTCGGTGTGATACAACAGGGCTTCCTGACATTGTAGCATTATCCCAAAGCAAGTCGTTTCTAGAAATGCATTTTTCGTCGATACATTGCTCGGAGTTGGCGAAGTATGCCATAGTATAGAATCCTGAAATTACAATGAAAATCAGAATGGCTATCGCATGTGGTAGTACTTTGCTTTTTGCGATTGTGTTGTGAAAACTGTTGTTAGACACTGAAAATATTTATTTGGGGCGCAAAAATAATAAAATGGGCTAATAAATTCAGCTATTTTTATGTTAAATGATGTTAATGAAATCTTGTTGTTCAAAAATAAGCGAGTTTGATTGTTATAATGCGTTGTTAGTTAATAAGTTATAAAAATGTTAAAAAAAATTTTTAATGTTGAGGCATCCTTTTGAAAAAAAAACGTCTTATAGGTAGCAGTGTTTAAAATAAAAAACGTATCTTTACGCGATTTTTAAATTAAGGAAAAAAGTATTTTTATGAATAGGATTGTTATCGGCGTACTCTTGGTTTTGTTGGTGTGGTGCCCATTTAGTGTTGCTGCCCAACAGACTGGAAGTCAGTCTACTTTGTCGGCTGGCATCGATTCTGTTCTGAACGGAATTTCGTCGGTTGGTGGTGACTTTGTTTTCGACGAGAGCAAGATGGTTGCCATTCCCAATACCAATATACGGATTCAGCCACCTGAATATTTCAGGTTTGCGGAATCTGTTCCCGGTTTTGTCCATGTTGGAACGATGAGCAGCATTCAGGTCGAGGAGGTTGTCGGAACTTCCTATTTGCTGATTTCGATGGCAATGGATTCGGCTTATTTCGCAACACAGGGCATGACGTTGATTTCGTCGGAGCCAGTGGTAATGCACGATGGCAGCGAAGGCATTCTGTTTACTGCCGAAATGAAGCTGAAAGGTTTTGTTTTTGAGCGTTTGGTGCTCATGTCTGGAGACTATCACTACACAATATGGATAAATGCCGGATACATCAAGATGCTGAGTCCAAAGCTGAAACCTGTAATCCTGCAAAGTATTTTGACTTCTAAAATTTATGATTAATCGATTATGATGAAAAGACTATATATAGCATTTGCGGTTCTGATTGTTCTGTTTGCCGTCGGCAATGTCTCGGCACAGGACAATGCGAACATATTAAGGCATAACATAAATTATCATGTCGATTCGGTTGACATGTGGGGAGGAGGCGAAGCAACATTCATCGACTTCGACTACAATTTGCTTGACCTTTGCGTTGGTCCTGGCTGCGAAACCGATCCAAGTATTCACGAAGTGTTCGGTACCGACCTGGTCGGCATACATCTCGACTTTACAATGTTCATGTATTTGAACTCTACATTTAGCATGCACGGATTCTCGAGCGGTTACATTGGCGTCGACTATCCTGTGGAAATAACTCTCGACTTCCCTGATCATAACGGTTTCGACCACGGACAGACAGTTCCGATACATTCTACATATACTGTGCAGGACGGATGGGCACTTAATACTCATTTCCCGACTGCAGGAACTATTGCACTTGACCTTGAATACGGCTTCGGCGCAGACTTGTCGGTTTCTGTGGAGGCATTGGGCGATGTCGTTGTCGATCCGATTCATTTGATTCCTGAATTTTCTTTCCCTTCCAATCCAGAATTTACAACACCGGTGCCACACGATTCGATAGCAGTTCTCTATCTTAATGCTGGTACGGGCGAGTATGCGTATCCGTGGATTGATGAAACAACTGGCATGCCTTATATAAACACAGGCTTCCTTGGAAATGGCGATTCGTTGGTAATTCATATTCCAGATGCTTTCGGCATAGGTATTACTGCAGATATTACAATACCATATGTCGAAACCGAAGACCGTTTGCAGGGACAGTGCCTATATGCCGAGGGTCAGGACGACTGGTTCTACATGCATTGGAACCTTTTGCAGTTTGTACGGTTTATCGGCAATGCGGTCGGACATCCCGAAGTCGGCGAAATCGTTGATATACTCGAGGGTCAAACTATAGAGTATCCTATATATGAGGATTATGTAATCACAATAGAGTATTACATACTGCATGCTAATCTGCAAATGACAATGGCATTGGTGCAGGAGTTCACATTCTGCCCCGAAATTTCGGCGACCTTGCGTTTCGCAACGCCGTTACGCTACTACGAGCGAACTACAGCCGGACAAATCGTACAGAACGGAGAGTCGGACATTGTAACATTTAGGGTGAACAACGACTTGTATGTGACATATCCATGCTACGGATGGGACTCGTTGCAGGTGTATGATGTAGTTTACAATATTCATAGCGGATTTATAAATCATACCTATAATAATTTACGCGTCGGTCTCGACTTGCAGGTTTTGCATCTGCACGTAAACGTTCCGGGCCTTAGCAATTTGTTCAGCGTTGTTACAATTCCCGATTTCCAATTACCTGACATAGAAGGCGGTTATGAAAATCCGGACGATGCTATCGCGATGGCTTACGAGATGCCTGGTATTGACGTCGAAAGATATTCGGAAACTCCGCGTACACGCGAAACAGTGAGAGATATAGATTTCTGTATTCCTACAGACTGCGGTGCTCTCATCGACCAGTCGTTCGACCTGTTCGATGTCGACCTCGATTTCCTCGGACTGGAACGCGAGTGGGACCTTCAGTTCCCGGCAAACCAGTACAACGTGACATTCCCTGGTACATGGTTGCATCCGCGTCCACAGCTTGCACTTGATGTACAGACATCAAATGTAATTTGCTATGGCGACGATTCCGGTGTAATTACGGGTAATGCTATTAATGGCGCAGCAAACTATGTATGGATGTATTCTAACGGAGTAACAAACATTACCAATGTTCCTACCGATGAAATACATGTCGCTGCCGGATATTATTATATTACACTTTCAGATACATACGGATGTACAGCTGCTGGTGAGGCTAATATCCTTGAGGCCAATACTCCGATTGAAAGCAGAACACGTGTTGAGAACGTGCTTTGCCATGGTGAGTCGACAGGTAATCTGTTCGTAACGGTTTATGGCGGTGTGCCACCTTATTCCTATGTATGGTCGAATAACGCTACCACGCAGAATGTATACGGCGTTCCTGCCGGAGCTTATACAGTTACAATTACCGATGCTGTCGGTTGTGTACACGAAGACCAGGCTGTGGTTACCGAACCCGATGAAGCTCTTCATATAACAGAAGCCGTGACACAAAACATATCGTGTTTTGGTTTGCGCGATGGTTCTGTTGATATTACTGTAGAAGGAGGTACGCCATCGTATACTTATTATTGGTCAAACGGAGCCACAGTTCAGGATTTGCATAACATCCCTGCTGGTTCGTATACGGTTACTATAACCGATGCAAACGGATGCTTCGTGATATCGACCTATGAGATAGAGCAGCCAGATCAGCTTGTTCTCAATCTCGAAGCTCGCGATGTGAGATGCTATGCTGGTAATTCCGGAAGCATCGACCTTACTATAAGCGGAGGCACCGAACCTTATACTATCGAATGGAGCAATGGCGCAACAACCGAGGATTTGTCGGAACTTTATGCAGGATTCTACATTGTGACCGTTACCGATGCTCATGGTTGTGTCGAGTATGCAATGGCCGAAATTCGTCAGCCGGCATTGCCTCTCCATGCCGAAATTACGCCTACCAATGTAAGGTGCTACGGCGAAGGTAACGGTGTTTGCGACTTGAATGTGTTCGGCGGAACACCACCTTATTATTATACATGGAATACAGGGGCAATATCCGAAGATATAGCAAACCTTGTTCCTGGTTTATATGCAGTGACGGTTGTTGATGAGAACGGATGCTCTGCCAGCGATTCGGCTCGTATAAGTCAGTCCGAGTTCCCGCTTTCGGGTTATATCTCGGGAACCGACGCGTCGTGTAACGGCTATTCTGACGGTAATGTGACATTTGCTGCCGATGGCGGTTTCGAACCATATCACTTTGAGTGGTCTAACGGCTCATGGGAGCAGAACCTTTCGAATGTTCCGGCAGGAACATATACAGTGACGGTCACCGATGCAAACTTCTGTCATGCAGAATATACCTACGTTGTAAGCGAGCCTGAGGCATTCTTCCTGCAGATTATGGACGACTTTACAATCTGCTACGGAATGACTACACAGATTGGCCTTGGTATCGTTTCGGGCGGTGTGCCACCATATACAATTTTATGGAGCAACGGTGAAAGTGGAATGTCGACAAATGTAACACCATTGCAGACCACGACATACCATGCATCTGTGGTTGATGCGGCAAACTGCTCGAGCGCCGAAGCCGATGTTACGGTTACCGTCAATCCGCCGATGTCGGTTAATATTGAACTTATGTCCGATTCTGTCGTATGTCCTGGAAGCAGGGCTATGTTTAATGCTGAGATTTCGGGCGGCGGTATAAAGGATGAAATTGTATATGTCAATGGCGATACTGTTACAATGCCGTATTCACCGATAATTGAAGGCGATACATTGTTCAATTTCGTTGTGTACGACAACTGCCATTTCGATAGCGTAGTGATACCAATAAATATCCGTACGTACGAGGAGTTGCCAATCCAGGCATCGTGCGATGTTGTTGAAGGATGTGCTCCTCTGACAGTTTCATTCTCTGAGAATACGCCTAATTTGGGCCAGACTTATCTGTGGAACTTCGACGATGGAGATTTCGAGAACATGTCGTTCGCAAAGAGTCCTAAGCATACATTCTACAATTCGGGTGTATACAATGTAACTCTCGAGGTTTCGTCGGCACACGGCTGTAAGCGCGATACAACGCTTACTGTTACGGTATTCTCGATTCCGGAAGCAGACTTTAGGGTCGACAGGGCTAATATTTCGTTGTCGAGCCCAATCGTAAACTTCACCAACTATTCGAATGGCGGCTTCTGGAACTCGTGGGACTTCGGCGACAACACGACATCATCGTCATCGAGCCCAGTACACACATATGCATTGCCAGGCACTTATCATGTTGTACTTACAACAACTTCGTTGTATGGATGTACAGATACTGCAGGTGTCGACATTCAGGTAAGCAACGAGCATAATATCTTCGCACCTACGGCATTTACACCTAACGGTGATGATATAAACGAAACATTCCGTATTTTCGGAACATCTATCGATCCTCAGACATTCTCGATTGTCATTTACGACCGTTGGGGAGCTATTCAGTTCAAGTCGTCGGATATGGAGGATGAATGGGATGGAACCGATGGCACTCGTCCTTGCCCCGAAGGCCTATACACATGGCGAATATATTACCATGATATGTTTGGTATAGACTACGAGGATACTGGAACAGTGATGCTTATCAGATAATCAAAAAAAAGCGATGCAAGATGATTTTTGTATCGCTTTTTTGTTTATATTTATGCCATCAAACTTTTAAAATAAATTTATAATATGGATAACAGACTCCCTTTGATTCAAGAAGCCGACCTTAAAGGCAAAATCGTACTCGTAAGAGTTGACCACAACGTAGTTAAGTCGGGCGTTATACACGACCCATACAGAATAGATGCAACTTTCGGAACTTTGTTCTACATTCTTTCCAAAGGCGGAAAGATAATCCTTATGACCCACGTGGGTCGTCCGAAGGACAAGAAAACTGGCAAGATTACCATCGATGCAAAGACTTCGGTACAGCCGATAGTAGATTACCTTGAGGACAAGTTGCATATTAAGATAGAAGTTCCTGATTTCTATTCGCACGAAGATAATGGTTATCTCAGCATTGAGACTAATGTGAACCACAGTATACGCCGCTTGCGCAACCACGATGTGGATATGATTTATTTGCCGAATACCCGTTGGTTTACTGGCGAGGAGGCAAAAGGAGAGGAGCAGGATCGTTTTGCAAACCAGCTTGCTGGTTTGGCCGACATTTATGTGAACGATGCATTCGGTAGCTGGCAGGCTCACGCTTCTACTGTTGGCGTTACAAAGTATTTGCCGTCGTATGCAGGTTTCCTGATGCAGCGCGAAATAGAGAACTTGAATCGTATTTTCGAGGCCGAAAGTCCATTTGTAGCAGTCGTAGCAGGTAGTAAGTTCGATACCAAGATCGATTCATTGTATGCTCTGTTGAAGAAAGCAGACAAGTTGGTGCTTGGTGGTGTAATTTACAATGCATACCTATGTGCAAAATATGGTTTCAAGATCAAGGGCGTGGAGGAAGACGATGTAAAACTAGCAAAGGAATTTGTTGATTTTGCAAAGCAATATCCTGGTAAGGTTGTTGAAATGCCAATTATCTGCGAGTCGGATGTGTTTGGTGAGAGAATAGAGGGCAAGTATCGTATACACGATATCCGCAAGGTTGCTCCAGGAACAGAATTCAACTGGGTTATGGATGTTGACCCGCGTTGCTACGACGAGCCCGAAATCATCGATGTATTCCATTCTGCAAAGACAATCTTCGTAAATGCTGTTATGGGCTTTGTTCCGCATTTCAACGAAGGTACAATCGCTCTCGATACCATTATCGACCAGAATCCGCAGGCTGTAAAGCTGTATGGCGGTGGTGATACTATGCAGGAACTAAAGAGATTGTTGCCAGGTCTGTACATCATGGCTCTCGACAGCAAAGACTACTACATATTTACTGGCGGTGGTGCCGTACTGAAGGCTATCGAACAGAACTCGCATCTTGGTATTGCTCCTATAAAGGCGCTGATAGAGAGCAGACAGAAAGGAAACGAATAATAAATTTTATATGATAAAGAAAAAGCCCGATTATTCGGGCTTTTTCTTTGTTCGTTGTTAGAGTTTTTCTATTTCAATCCTCTGTTCTTCAGCAAAGGTTCAATTGACGGTTCCTGACCGCGGAAACGCTTGTACAGAACCATTGCATCTTCGGTGTTGCCGTTCTTCAGGACATTGTAGCGGAAAGCATCGGCGGTCTTCT
The DNA here is from genome assembly GCA_017617125.1 of Bacteroidales bacterium. GTDB lineage: Bacteria > Bacteroidota > Bacteroidia > Bacteroidales > ML635J-15 > Bact-19. Next base: position 2,198 of record JAFZWY010000039.1, on the reverse strand, counting down.
TGTCGAAAACTCCGTTTTCCTTGAATGCTTCGAAGGCATCGTTGTCGAGTACTGCTGCCCATGTGTAGCCGTAGTAACCTGCACTGTATCCGCCAGAGAATACGTGCTGGAAGTATGTGCTTCTGTAGCGTGAAATGATTTCTGGAATCAAGCCGATTTTCTGCATTTCGGCATCCTCGAAGTCAGGAAGCTTGATTTCGGTCGGCTCGCTGATGTTGGCGTAAGCCATATCTAGCAACGAAGCGGCAATGAGTTCGGTGTTGATGAAGCCCTGACCGTAGGTCGAAGCAGCTTCAATCTTGTTGATGAGCGAATCGGGAATAACTTCGCCGGTCTTGTAGTGCTTAGCATACATCTTCATAACTTCCGGATAGCCAGCCCACTGTTCCATAACCTGCGATGGCAGTTCAACAAAGTCGCGCGATACGCTTGTTCCCGACAGCGACTCGTAGCGGCAGTCGGTAAGTATGCTGTGAAGTGCGTGTCCGAACTCGTGGAAGAGGGTAGAGGTCTCGTCGAAGTTGAGCAGCGATGGCTTGTCGCCCGACGGCTTGGTGAAGTTCAGAACCAATGATACCAAAGGTATAATTCTCTTGCCGTCCTTGCTGTACGACTGTTCGCGGAAGTTGGTCATCCAAGCACCGCTACGCTTGCTTTCGCGTGGGAAGAAGTCCATGTAAAGTATTGCGATAACATTATTGTTTTCTGTAACTTCGTAAACAACTGCGTCTGGGTGGTAAACAGGAATATTCTTGTTTTCGCGGAACTTGATACCATAGAGCTTGTTGGCAACCATGAACATTCCGTCACGGACATTGTCGAGCGAGAAATATGGACGGATTACATCGTCGTTTAGGTCGTATTTCTGTTTGCGGAGAGTTTCGCAGTAGTAGCGCCAGTCGTAAGGTTCGAGCTTGAAGTTTCCGCCTTCTGCGTCAATCATCTTCTGGTATTCGGCAGCTTCTTCCTTTGCCTTTGCAAGTGCCGGAGTCCAAACCTGCATCAGCAGTTCGTCAACAGCTTCGGGAGTCTTTGCCATGTTGTCGTCGAGGACGTATGCAGCGTGCGACTTATATCCGAGGATGTTAGCCTTTTCCAAGCGGAGGTTTACAATCTCGTTGATGATTTCCCTGTTGTCGGTTTCGCCCGATGTGCAACGGGTAGAGTATGCTGTCCAGAGTTCCTTGCGAAGTTCACGGTCCTTGCAGTTCATAAGGAAAGGCTCCATGCTTGGCAGGTGGATTGTGAAGACGTATTTTCCTTTGGTTTCGTCCGATTCGTTGCCGAGTTCAAGAGCTGCGGCAAGCTGGTCCTCGGTGCAGCCTTCGAGACGTGTAACATCGTCAACAACAAGCTTATAGTCGTTGGTAGCTTTAAGTACATTATTGCCAAACTTCATTGTGAGCAACGAAAGTTTTTCGTTGATTTCGCGGAAACGAGCCTGCTTGTCGGCAGGAACGTTGGCACCGCCACGGACAAAGCCCTTGTAGGTTTCTTCGAGCAGACGCATCTGTACTGGCTCGAGGTTGAGCGATTCGCGCTGGTCGTAAACGGCCTTTATGCGCTCGAACAACTTGGCGTTGAGGCTAATGTCGTCGCCATGCTGCGAAAGTTTCGGAAGGATTTCTTCGGAAATCTGTTCCATTTCGGGCGAATTTATGCATTCGGCAAGGTTGAAGAAGAGGTTTTCGACTCTTCTTAGCAATGCTCCGCTTTCCTCGAGAGCCTCGATTGTATTTTCGAAGGTTGGAGCGTCGGGATTGTTGACGATGGCATCGATTTCTTCCTTGTTAACCTTCATAGCTTCCTCGAATGCGGGGATGTAGTGTTCGGTCTTGATTTTGTCGAATGGCGGAACGCCATATTCGGTTGTCCATTCCTGCAGAAGCGGATTGTCCTGCTTGTCTTCAGTTTTCTTGTTGCACGAACTTACCATAATTAATAGAGTTAATGCGGTTAAAATTAATATGTTCCTTTTCATTTGCGTAAAATTTTCTGAGAACAAAAATAATAATTATTTACGATTTGGCAAGGCCGAGCTAAAGGTTACGAATTACGTGTCAATGCCTGAAATAGGTTGACCGTTTTTATTCACTAAAACAGTAAAATAAAAAGAGGTCAACAATGGAAAAATTAACAGTAGAAGAAAGGCAAAGAAGGAGCTTCAGCGAGAGCTTCAAGCGAAAGAAAGTGCAGGA
>JAFZWY010000038.1 GCA_017617125.1 Bacteroidales bacterium | reverse complement strand
GCCGCCTTCCATTACTGCCACACATGAATTGGTGGTACCTAAGTCTATTCCTATAATCTTGCTCATAATTTTATGTTTTTTTTTGTTTTACAATTTTGAAAAATTCACGACCGTAATATGGCAATCTGTGTGCCAGCGGAAAGGAAAAATATTGGGAAAAACTGTGATTTTAGGTTTTAATTCGTTGAGTATTAGTAAATTGTGTAAATGGTGGAAAATTTTGTGGCAAATTTATTCATGTCATACCAAAATGGTTGGGGTGCTGTTTTGGCACAAAAAAGATTGAAAAATGGGATTGGGGTGTCAGTGTGGGTGACAAAATGGCAGATGATGGGCTTCGCCCGTTTGAATGGCTTCGCCGTTTCTATGGCTACGCCGTTTCTGTGCCTTCGGCGTTTAACTTCGTTGAGGGCTTCGCCGTTCTCGCTACGCTGTTTCTAGTGTAGTATTTTGAGTGTCCTGCGGACAGAAATTCTACAAATCTATTCAAATCGAACAAATTATTTGAAAGATTTGTGTCGATTTGTAAGATTTCTCGCGAAGCGACTTCTTTTCTCTTTTGAGCTATAGCGAAAAAGGCATTATTTATTTGTCAATTTTCCCCAGCAACATAATCCCCGTGAATAAACAGAAGAAAATTATTCCGTTGATAATGCAGAACATATCCTCGATGCAGAAGAAGCAGAGAGTTATTATGCACCACCATATCATTGTGCCGTTTCGCAGCTTGATTGCCTTGCGGAACATTGCGAAGAAAAGCAACAGAAGCGATGCTATCCCCAAAATTCCAAACGAAGCGAACGAACGCAGGAACTGGTTGTGCGATGCGCAAGTGCCCTCGTAGTCGTCGCCCATACGCTGCCTCATCTTTTTTTGAAGTTCGGCATATACGTCGCCTTCGCCAGTGCCGACGAGCCAGTTTTCAGAGATTACTTCGGCTGCCGATTCCATGCACTTGATGCGGATAGTGGTGGATTCGTTTCGTGTGCGTACAGTTTCTACACCGTCGTGCTGAGCCTTGATGCTGTCCCACATGCTGTCGATGCGGTATTTTACCATTGGCAGCGAGTAGAAGGCCGGAATTGAAGCTATTGTCAGCACGGCAACAAGTATCGAAAGCCATTTGGGAACTCGTTTCGACAGCACCAGACGTACTATGAGGTAGAAGGCGTATATTGCGAGCAGCAGTATTGTAATTTTCGACGAAAGCATTCCGATGAATACAATCATTATCAGTGCGGTTACAATTTCGATGGCTACCAAGCCTTTGCTGTGTTGCTGTCGGTTGCGGAGTATGTCCTGAGTGATTAGTATTACGGCAAACATGGCGTAGTAGGAGTGGTGGTGAGGCGAACTAAGCAGCTGTGTGTAGAAAAACACATCGGTGTTGTGCGTCTCGGTGTAGTTGCCGTAGGCGTTTATAATGCTGAAAATCATTATGACAAAAATGCCCGCAATAAGCGAAACATTCAGGATGCTTAGCTTTTTTTCGATGCTATTTAGTCTGAAAGCCGTTGCGATGAACGGGAATACAAGCAGCGAAAGTGCTGTTTCGGTATTGTGATAAGCAGAATTCAGGTCGTCGGAGTATATCAAACCTATAATATATAGCAGAAATGGAATTACCATCGCCCAGAAGCCGAGGGTGCGTACCGACTCGCCTAGAGCCTTGTAGTTTCGCGGCCTGACAAGGAATAAAAAGAACAGCGTCGCGATTAGAACCGGTGTAAGATATACATTAACAGGTATAAGGAAAGCAATGATGCCCAGCAGCACCACCTCGAGCATATCCAAATAATATATGTACTTCCCTGTAGTCATTTCGAATGGCAAAGTTATAAAATCCAAGCAGATAAATTGCAATTGTGCAAAAAAAATGGGAAACCGAAGTTTCCCACTATGTTTTTGCTATTTGGTTTAGCTATTAATTGTGCTGGTTGATGTACCTGTTGAGTTCGTTGACCGATGATGTGAAGGTGAACACATCGTTAACCTTGAAATAGTTTCTGCGGTCGTAGCAGTGGTCGAAAGCGTACTTTGCAAAGGTGAGCCTGTCGCTGTCGAAAGTAAACAAGCGGCAGATTTCCCTTACTTGTTCCGCGCTTATGCAGGTAACCGAGCATGCCTGTTTTGCAATTGTCATTTTGGTGCTCGAGTACGGCGTGTTGTTTATCATGTTGCGCAGGTCGTTGAAATCAGGCTCTGACATTATGTAGTGGCAGTTTGGATTGTCGCTCTGGAAATATCCGTAACCGCCATTGTTGTAACCGCCGTAAGGATTTTGGTAGCTTGCCATCTGGTTGGTTATGAATCTGTTGAGTTCGTCAACCGATGAAGAATAAGTAAGTGACTGACCAACAATGTAATATCTGTAGCGGTCGTAGCAGTATTCGAAGGCATATTTTGCAAAGTCGAGTCTGTTTGATTCGTAGGTTAATTCCTTGCACAAGTCCCTGATTTGGTCTGATGTCATGCAGTTGTAACGGCAAGCCTGCTTTGCCACTGTGAGGCGTGAGCTGTCGAAATAGCGGGCTCTAACCTGTGATCTTAACGAGTTGAAATCGTTTGTAGACATTGGGGTGTGGCAACGTGGGTTGTCGCTTGGACCGTAGGTGCTAGGACCGTTAGGATGTCCGCCATTGGGATAGCCGCCGTTAGGATAGCCTCCGTTGTGGGGCGGATTGTTATGAGGCGGATTGTTGTTGTGTCCGTTGTTGTAGCCATTGTTACCGTGGTTATTATTGCCATGGTTATTGTTTCCGTGTCCGTTGTTGTTATTGTTGTTGTATCCGTTTCCATGGCCTGGCACATTGCCTTTAGTCTCGGTAGATCCTTCATGACCGGAATCGCTAGCCGATGGGTTGTTGTGCTGGCGGTTGGTGGTGCTGACTATTTTCATCGAATAGACATTCTCGCGACCTTTTACCAACTGCACTTTTATTTCCTTGTCGTCGCTGCTTACCGACATCGATTTGTTGAAGGTAGGTACACCGCTGCGCTGGAAGACAACTCTTACCGAGATTGTTTTTCCACTGATGTTTGTGGCTTTGACATTTGTTGCTGCAGTGCTGTTCTGCTTTACATTGTTCAAATACAAGGTAAACAAATCGCCGTTGTCGGTGTAGAATACGAAGTCGTTGTTTTGTGCTATGCCGGCAATTGTCAGCAGACACAGGATTGCAATTGAAAATAAAGTTCTCATGTCAAATTATTTTGTTGTCGCAAAGGTAATGAAATTTATTAAACCGCAAATAGATTATAATCTCCGAAATCATTATCTTTGCCCTTGGATATTAATTCGAACGACATGAAAAAGCTTGTAATAATAGCCGTTGCGACGGCTAGTGCAATATTGCTTCTGTGTAGCTGTTTTTATTTTAGCGGCGACAAGAACAAGTTGAACGCCAACGATCTCGTACGTTATTATTATAAGGTACACAACGGCTATTCGGGATTTTCCCGCGAATACGAAATCGTGTATGCCGATAGTATTGTGACGGCTACTGTGCGCGACTGCAACTTCCTTATCGATTCGTGCGACGTATATACGGCAAGCGATGTACCACGCGAAACCATGGTGGAAATAGGCGAAATGCTCATAAAGGCCAAGGTGCAGAACTGGGAAAGCAGCTATACGAATCCCGATGTCTTCGATGGCGACAGCTGGTCGATAGATGTGAAGTTTGGAAAGGACCTTATCTGGTCGGGCGGATACATGGCATGGCCGGACGACGACCCTACTCACGAGATAAACAAAATCATCTATAATTTGTGCAAGCCGCAAAAAGAGGAATCTAAACAATAAATTACATGAAGAAATTTTTCTTACTGGCAATAGTAATTGTCTTGTCGACAGTGATAAACGCGCAGACTAATCTTAGCGCTGACGAAATTTTTTATTCGCAGCATGTTGATGAAATTATGCAGATGTTCAGCGACGAATGTCCTGTATATGAAATAAATGAAGGTGATGGTCCCGTATACCAGTATGCGCTTGTCGATTTCGACGGCGATGGCATCAAGGAACTATGGCTTAAAGAGATAGTAGCCGAAAATGGTGCTTTCTTCTGCCATGGCGGTGATTCCCTTGAAATAATTGCAGTAACCTGGTCGAAGTCGTTTGTTTCGGTAAATGGAAATATCGTATGCGCGTCTGGACCCGCAGGAACAGGGGCGTTCTATGCCGCATATTCAGTTATAGAAAATAGTGCGATAACGCATTTTGCAACGGATATGCAGATATACAACATTGAAACCGACAAGGTAGGCCACGAATGCGAGTACGACGGCAAGGAAGTAACATGGAAATGGTTTAAAAACAATTTTGACGTCAACTCCGAAAAGTTTGTAGCCCCTGAAAACAAAGTGTGGTTGCCGTTCGAGCGACTGTCTTCGGATGTTACTATGGACAAGGTTTCGGGAACATACTACCGTCAGGAATATGGCGAAAGCGACTATTATACTATAAATGTCGTTACAGATGGCAAAGGCAATGCGTGTTTCGAAGCCAGATTATATTCGAATGATGTGGTAAGCTATGAAATCAGTTCGGATAAGTGGCTCCCTATTGAAAACAAGACAATTACGTATAATGCAGACAACCGTATAATAAGTATTGAGATGTATGGCAGGTGCCTATACGTAACCGAAAACAATTCAAGTTCGAGTAGAAGGTTTTCTGGAAACTATTACCGTGATCCGGACACATTTGGTGACAACAATGGCAACCTTTATATATTCGATTACGAAAAGGAAGGTGCTGTGTTAATATCACGTGGAGCTACAAAGGGCAAGATCGAAACGCCAGACAAGGTATTTTATGAGTATGGCGAAATGGAAGTGCCTGTGGTTGGTGTTGATGAGTCGGTGTTAAAATAATGTAGGTAAGTAGTGTAAAGACATAATGCTCGTCATGCATCAAGATTGATAATATTTATTTTTGTTTCAACAATTATTATTACCTTTGCATCGTCTTGACTTGAAAGTCGGGGCAAAATTGGGGTGCTGAAAAAAGTAGGCTGAGATTACACCCGTTGACCAGTCTGGTAATGCAGATTCGGGATTCAAATTTCTCTCTTTTTCCACACTCTGAACGATTTGATTTGCAATTAGCAAGGTATAATTGTAATCTTCCGCGGCGATACTTCGACAAGCTCAGCCAGCGGAAACAATGTACAGACGCAAAATTTTGCGTCTCGACAAGAACTTAGAAAGAAATAATGTACAGACGCAAAATCTTGCGTCTCAACCAGAAACTTAGAAACTAGAAACTAAAAAACTTAACTATATGGCACAAGAAAATTGTTATAGCGACGACAGAGTAAAGAAAATATATGTCAAAGGGAAAAGATTCCCAGTGGAAGTGGGAATGAAACAGGTGCTTCTGACCGATACCGTGGTCGAGGGTGAGAGAATCCCCAACGGAAGCATAAACTTGTACGATACTGGCGGTGTTTTTACCGATCCCGACTATAAGCACGATGTTAAAAAAGGTATTCCGCGCCTTCGCGAAGCATGGCACAAAGATGACGACAACTTTGAGCAGTTGGACAAGTTCACTTCGCAATACACTCAGGAGCAACTTGCTGATGCTGAGTTGAAAAAAATCGCCTTCCCGATTACCTATTTGCCAAAGAAAGCAAAGAAAGGCAAGGCTTTCACACAGATGGCGTTGGCACGTCAGGGCATAATCACTCCCGAAATGGAATACATTGCCATAAGGGAAAACCTAGGTAAGGAAAACAAGGACAGCTACATCACTCCCGAATTCGTTCGCGACGAGGTTGCTGCCGGCAGGGCTGTAATTCCTTCAAATCCAAACCATCCCGAGGCAGAACCGATGATTATCGGAAGCAAGTTCTTCGTAAAGATAAACACCAACATCGGAAACTCGGCTCTTGGCTCATCCATCGAGGAAGAGGTAGAAAAGAGCGTTTACAGTGCTCGTCTTGGCGGTGACACTCTTATGGACTTGTCGACTGGAAAGCACATACACCAGACACGCGAATGGATAATCCGCAACTGCCCCGTTCCAATGGGAACTGTTCCTATGTATCAGGCACTTGAAAAGGTAAATGGCAAGGCAAACGAACTCACATGGGAAATGTACCGCGATACTCTCATCGAACAATGCGAACAAGGTGTCGATTACTTTACAATCCATGCAGGTTTGTTGAAACACTTGCTTCCTGCATTGGACAGACGTCTCACAGGCTGCGTATCGCGTGGCGGAAGCATTATGGCAAAGTGGATGCGCGACCACAACGAGGAAAACTTCCTCTACACGCACTGGGACGAAATATGCGACATACTTGCCGACTACGATGTGGCTGTTAGCATTGGTGATGGTATGCGTCCGGGTTGCACCCACGATGCCAACGACGAAGCCCAGTTTGGCGAACTCAAGGTCATGGGCGAACTTTGCCAGCGTGCTTGGGAGAAGAATGTTCAGGTACTCATCGAAGGTCCTGGCCATGTTCCTATGGACAAAATCAAGGAAAACATGGAAAAGCAGATTGAATGGTGTCATTCGGCTCCGTTCTACACACTCGGCCCGCTTACTACCGACATAGCACCAGCCTACGACCACATAACTTCGGCAATAGGTGCTGCTATGATTGGATGGCTCGGCACAGCAATGCTTTGCTATGTTACCCCGAAGGAACACCTCGCATTGCCAAACAAGGACGATGTTCGTGAAGGCATTATCACCTACAAGATTGCAGCCCACGCCGCCGACCTCGCAAAACACCATCCTATGGCAAGCGAAAGGGACGATGCTTTGAGCAAAGCCCGCTTCGAATTCCGCTGGATCGACCAATTCAACCTTTCGCTCGACCCCGACAAGGCAAGGGAGTTCTACGGAGTAGAAAGAATAAAGCACACACCATACTGCACAATGTGCGGACCTAACTTCTGTGCAATGCGCATTTCGAGAGAAGTTTCATCGAAAGGAAAGATTACAGAATAAGGAGGCATTGAACAATGGAATTTTATGATACGATAAAAGACCTTAACTGGGAGGAAGTTACAAAAAGCATTTATGCAAAGACGGATGCTGATGTGCGCCGTGCGTTGAGCAAGGAAACCTTGACGCTCGAGGATTTCAAGGCGCTGATTTCGCCCGCTGCTGAAAAATATCTCGAGCAGATGGCGCTGATGTCGCGCAACCTTACACAGAAGCGTTTCGGAAAGGTGATTTTGCTCTATATCCCGATGTACCTGTCGAACGAATGCAGCAACCACTGCATCTACTGCGGTTTCAACCACAACAACGACATTGCCCGCAAAACCTTGACAGATGACGAGATTATGGAGGAAATAAAGGTCATAAAGTCGATGGGTTATGACAATGTGCTACTGCTTACTGGCGAATGCCCGAGCATTGCGGGCGTCGATTACATCGAGCATGCAATAAGGCTTTGCCGCGACCATTTTGCCGCCATAAACCTTGAGGTCTTCCCGATGAAGGTCGAGGAATACAAGCGTATGGAACAGGCTGGCTGCAACAGCGTTTACATATATCAGGAAACCTACAACGAAGGCCGCTACAAGATTTACCATCCCAAGGGAATGAAGAGCAACTACAAGTGGCGTCTCGGCACTCCCGAAAGAATTGCACAGGCAGGAATACACCGCGTAGGACTTGGCGCACTTATCGGACTTGAGGAATGGCGCACCGAAATGTTCTTCCTTGCATCTCATCTGCGTTTTATGACGAAGAACTACTGGCGCACCAAGTACAGCCTTTCGTTCCCGCGTATGCGTCCTGCTGCCGGCGGTTTCCAGCCCAACTTCCTGATGAGCGAAAAGCAGTTTGCACAGACCTTGTGGGCATTCCGCATCTTCGACAACGATGTTGAAATGTCGATGTCAACGCGCGAAACCAGCAATATGCGCAACCATTTCATCACCCTTGGTGTGACATCGGTAAGCGCAGGCTCTCATACCGACCCGGGCGGCTATGCCCATCCCGACAGGGAACTGGAGCAGTTCCACATCAACGACGGTCGTTCTGCTGCCGAAATGGAAAAGATGATTCGCGCACAGGGCTACGATGTCATTTACAAGGACTGGGACAAAACATTGAGGTAAAAATATTAATAGTGGTTATGAAATCTTTTCATAGCCACTATTTTTATAAAGTTTAGTGAATACAATCACCAAATATTATAATAATTGGTGAATTGAATCACCGTAAATTAAACTAGCAGAGTATAAAAGTTATCCCGATTGACTGTTACAATTTCGGTATTTGGATATGCCTTCAGGAATGTCTGACTGATTTTTGCCTTTTTTTGTGGATTCCATTTAAATTCGTATGCGGTGAAAATACCATCAGATTCCTCTATATAGTCAATCTCTTGTTGTTGTGCAGTGCGCCAAAAGTAGCGGTTTACAAATTTTCGGTCATAGTGCCTTTTCTTTACAAATTCGCTTATCATCCAATTTTCCCACAAAGCACCTATGTCGTTTCGCATTGACAGGTCGTTGAAGTTATTGATTAGTGCATTGCGAATACCATTGTCATAAAAATATATTTTTCTGCTAGTTTTCAACTCGTTACGCAGATTGCGACTCAATGATGTCAGCCTGAATATTATTTGTGTCTGTTCCAGCAAAACAATGTACTTTTCCACTGTATTCTTGTCAAGATCAACTTGCCGTCCCAATTCGTTCAGCGACACTTCGCTTCCTACTTGGAATGCCAGCGACTGCAACAACTTGACCAACTTGTCCGACTTTTTGATTCGTTCCCATTCAAGAATATCTTTATACAGATAACTTTCGGTAATTTGTTTAAGGACTTCCTGTTCATCTCCGGGATTTGTTACAACATCAGGATAGTATCCGAACACGAGACGCAAAGGCAAATGCTTTATTTCATCAAATACGCTTGTATGATTTGACATTTCGGCGAATGACAATGGGAAAAGAGTATATTCCCACTTGCGACCAGTCAACGGCTCGTTTATGCGATTAGCGAGGTCAAACGAAGAACTTCCTGTAAGTATAAGTTGTACCTCTGGTATTTGGTCTGTAATCAGTTTCATTTTCAGACCAATATTTTCAATGCGCTGGGCTTCGTCAACAACAAATATTTTGTGCTGTCCTAGCAAGCTCCGGAATTTTTCAACAGAAACATCCTGTAAAAGCGTTCGTGTAGCAATATCATCCCCATTGAGCCATAGGATATCATTCATATTGTTGGTAAGTTCCTTTAGTAATGTTGTTTTACCTACTTGCCTGGCTCCAACTAGAATTATGGCCTTTCCTTTGAATAATCTACTATTTATAAGCGACTTAAGTTTACGTTCTATCATTGCAACAATATTTTTACGGTGCAAATATAATAATATTTAGTGAATACAATCACCAAATATTATAATAATCGGTGAATTTATTCACCAATTATTATAGTTTTGACTATCAAAACGAGGTTGAGATGTAAGTTACATTCAAAACACGAGAAAGTAGAATAATATTAATCAAATTTGTATATTTTTGCATCTGTTTTTTACAGACGATTATGCTTACCGATTACGAACTCGAACGCTATCAGCGTCAGATTGTCCTGCCGAACTTTGGCGCAGAAGGACAGGAAAAACTTTTGAAGGCAAAGGTGCTTGTTGTAGGTGTTGGAGGTTTGGGAAGCGTGGTTTCCCTCTACCTTACAGCCGCTGGCATTGGCACTATTGGTCTTATGGAGAAGGATGTCGTTTCGTTGCACAACCTCCAGAGGCAGGTGCTTTATCGCGAAGACGAAATAGGGCAACCAAAGCTCGACCTTGCTGTAAAAACACTCCACAGGCTAAACACAAATGTGAAATTTGTGCCTTATCCCTGCTTTCTAACTGCAGAAAATGCCACCGAAGTAGTTTCACAGTACGACATTGTGATCGACTGCACCGATAACTACACGGCTCGTTACCTCATAAACGACACTTGTGTGGCACTTGGCAAGCCGTTCATTTACGGCACAATCGGCGACACAAAAGGCCAGTTGGCGGTTTTCAACTACATTCCGCCATGCTCCAACTATCGCAGCTTGTATCCCAACGAAAAGGAACTCGTAGCGATGGGAAATGTAAACCGTGGAGTTATGGGCGTTTTGCCATCGGTAATTGCATCAATGCAGGTAAACGAAGCCGTAAAAATGATAACCGGGGTAGGTGAGGTGCTGAAAGACACTTTGTTTATGATTGACCTTGCTACTATGGAAACTATGAAGTTCAAATTGCCTGTAGCTTAGCAAAACGATATTAAATAAAAAAAGCCACTCAAACGAGTGGCTTTTTTGTTATAGCAGTGACTGAATTAGTTCTTGTATTCAGCCAAAACTTCCTTAACCTTTTCAGGAGTCATTCTGCCGTAGGTTTTGCTACCTATGCTCATAACTGGAGCAAGACCGCAAGCACCAACGCAACGGAGGCAGTTCAATGAGAACTTTCCGTCTGGAGTTACCTGTCCAACTTCAATCTTGAGTTCGTTCTTCAATGCATCGAGAACCTTTTCAGCACCTCTTACGTAGCAAGCGGTACCAAGGCATACATTGATTGGATGTTCGCCCTTAGGAGTCATAGTGAAGAAGCTGTAGAAGCTAACAACACCATAAACCTTAGCTACTGGAATATGCAGGCATTCTGCGATGTATTCCTGTACTTCTGCTGGCAAGTATCCGAAGTGACCCTGAGCCTTATGGAGAACATTGATCAATTCTCCCGGTTTGTTATCAAAGGAATCGCATATTTCCTTGATAACTTTTACATTACATTCTGACAATTTTATTGTAGCCATAATTTTTCCTCTCTTTAAATTTAACCTTCAAATTCTACCTTAGTTGATCTATCGAAGTATTTGGTGTGCAACTGTTCGTGTGACAGATGTCCGCATGGTTCACCGTAGTACTCCTTGTAGATTGCTATAATGTCCGGATTTTCGTGTGACTTACGAATCGGCTTGCCGGCATCTTCGCGGTATGTAGCTTCCATACGCTTGCGGATGATGTCGCTGTTGCCGTGGTGGTAAGGCTGACCTGCGCCGCCGATACATCCACCTGGGCATGCCATAACTTCGATGAAGTGGAATCCTCTTGGATTACCGTTGCGAACTTCTTCCATCATAGCGCGTGCATTTGAAAGGGTATGGCATACAGCAACCTTTACTGGCAATCCGTCGAAATCAACGGTAGCAGTCTTTACGCCGTCCAATCCACGAACTTCTTCGAAGTCGATTCTTGGCAAGGTCTTCTTTGTGTGTACTTCGTAAGCTGTACGAAGTGCTGCTTCCATAACACCACCGGTAGCACCGAAGATAACTGCTGCACCAGTAGATTCGCCGAGTGGGCTGTCGAAGTCTTCTTCTGGGAGCTTGTTGAGGTCGATGTTGAACTGCTTGATGAGGTGTGCAAGTTCACGGGTAGAAATCGAGAAGTTAACATCTGGATCACCGTTTACCTTGAATTCATCGCGAGCAACTTCGCTCTTCTTTGCCAAGCAAGGCATTACAGATACAACTACCATGTCTTCGCGCTTAACGCCGATCTTCTTTGCAAAGAAGTTCTTTGCTACAGGACCGAACATCTGTTGCGGTGACTTAGCTGTTGAGAGGTTGTCGAGAAGATCCGGGAAGTTCTTTTCCATGAACATGATCCATGCTGGGCAGCATGAAGTGAACTGAGGCATTGCAACCTTTTCGCCATTGAGAACCTTTGCAACTCTGTGGAGAAGTTC
>JAFZWY010000006.1 GCA_017617125.1 Bacteroidales bacterium | reverse complement strand
GCTGAATTGCGTCAAATTGTAATCGCTACCTTTTAGAATTTCTGAAATGGTTATCATATTATTGTACTTGTAATAATGTTTGCAAAAATAGTAATAAAAATACTCTCAATATATAAAGTTATCAACTCCAAATGCTTATTCTCCATCCGTCAGCTTAGGGTTCTCATCATCGCTTGCCTCTATGCTTTTTATATAGTCGCTGGCACGTTCTGGAGATACAAGCGAGCGCCCAAGGCGGCGTTCCATTGTTTCACGCGCCTCTTTTGCCACCTCGCCACCTTCCTTGGCAATACGGCTACTTTCGGCCATAGTTTGCGGATTGGACTGACGAGAATATTCAGTTGTTGCAACTTCTGCAAGCGTATTAAGAGCAAGTTCAATGTTGGTCATGTTGTCGCGCAGATTCTCTTTGGTAAGTCCCTTGTATTTCTTGTATTCGCCAGTTGTAAAACCGCTCCATGCCTTTGTCAGCACATTGGTAAGTATGGCAAAATCGCGCTGCTCCGTAATCCCCGAGCGTTTCCACTCATCTGTCAACTCCTTGCGCATCTGTATGGATTTCATACGTTCGTTTATCCAACGCTCGCTGTAACCTTGCCTACGATAATCTTCAACTGCCATCTGAAAAGTCTGTTCGGGGTCTATCATCTGGTCGATACGTTGTGCGCCTATTTCGGCAAGCCATTGTTTTATAGGTTCTGCCTTCTTGGAAGGAACGGACTGGATGATACGGAAAAGTTGTTCTAAATCAGCAACATCAGTCTTGTATTTTTTACCATCAGAAGATAGTAATTTCAGTTGGTAACAATTTGTTACCGACTCATTACCTTCTTTTTTCAGTCTGCCTTTCAATACTTTCCAATATTTTCGTGCCGTTTGATAGTCTGTACTTGCTGTCAATATTTGTACTACATCCACAATAGAAAAATAGTACTTTTCTTCCTCTTCATTCCACACAACGCGGACATTCTTCCCTTCAAAAACCTTTATTATAGATTCGTTTGGCATATAAATCATTATTTACTCTGCAAATCTACAAAAAAGCATACTTGTTTCATAATAAACTTATCAACATTCTGCTATATATTCAAATCGGCAGTTGTTAGCTGCCGATTTAGTAACTCGCTCACATTCTGCGACATATTTCAATAGGCAGATTTTCTAAACCCGTGACGATTTGTCACGGTTTCATTTTCTTCTTTCAAAATAGTTTCAACTGGTAACAATCTGTTACCGTTTCATTTTTGCTAAATATTTGCCCCAAATTACAACATTCAACAACGGGACAATTTGTCCCCTACCACAAATTCTCTTGTATGTATTATAGATTATTCCTGCGGATTGCAAACCGCCCTCACAGACATTCCATAAAAACGATATATATCGTATATGTAAAGGCTAGATGGACTAAAATTGAAAGAAGCTGCATAAGGCGGATAATCCCCAAGCGTGCTAGTCCAGTATCCGCCCTCATCTCCAGCTTGATAGAGCTGGGTTTCATAGCGATGACCTGCGTACGGAAGGAAAATAGTATTGCCGTTTCGTCCCATAAGCAACAGCCCGTTATCTGTGAAAGTACGATAACAATTTTCTAATAACTCCTGCATTTCTTCCTGAGTCGGCATACGCCATCCATCGCCCCAGTTGGCTGTTGCAACATCATCACCGGCTTCCAAAACTGTCAAATTATCGGTAAAACCATTGCTTCCGTAGGTCGAATTATCGCAATACTTGGTGAATGTCGTTGCACTTCCGTTGCAATAGCGGTAGTAATTCCAATCGTATATTGTTTTGGCTGTTACTTCTCCCCACGCATAGTAGTTGCCGTAACCTTCGGGATATGTAGCGCCAACATTACAAGTAGCCCAACAAGTACCGCTTGGTAGGCCGAGATTAACCCACTCGTGTCCGTTCAAAGTTCCCTGACCTGGATAATAAAAATTCAATGTCAAATCCTGGCTTTCTGTCTGCTGCCTCACAACCACAACACTTGCCACTGCTGCACCATCGATTGTAGCATATCCGACATAACGCATATTGTCGCCAGACTGGAAATAATTGGTCGATGTTAATTTTGCTGTGATATTGCCAGAAAAACCAGAATATTTAATATCGTTGGCACTGCCACAACCTATATTTACCATCTTTATGGAATAGGATTTGTCGCCAACAATTGCATTCAGTATATATGTCTGCGGTTTGGTCGCCGTGACATCAAATGCATGTGTGCCCTCATCCAACTTGCCATCATATTGGGCGAAAACTTTCCCCGTAATGTCAAGCAACTGCATATTTACATCCTCGCAATGCGAAACAGAGAGTTCGACGCGGGTTTCGCCGTCAAACGGGTTAGGTACATTTTGTAATAATCCCTGATTCTCCACATTTTTTGCACTAAAACCAGTGCTCAACTCAAGCATAAGAGTTGTGTCGGGATATTCAACAGTTTCTACCCAGTCGCGAGATAGATTTGTAACTACTACACTGTCCAACTGGCAATATTGTGTGCCATTTAGTCTTCCCGAAAAGCGGACTGCTATTCCTTGAGAAAATAATCCCATGCAAATAGCAAGGAGAAGTATTGTAGAATATAATTTCCTCATTGCCATATTGTTTTCATGGGCGAAGATAATAAATTATTTTGAAATGAGAAATCAAATTCCGCAATCCAAAATTACAATGGCGTATTTCCCCTATCCTTCTCGAATAACTCAAGGTTCTTCACAACTCCATTTTCAATATCGAAGCGAACACAAGTCATTGTGCGGTGAATGCCCATGCGTCCAGCTGCTCCTGGGTTTATGTGAAGCAGATTGTATTTTTTGTCATTTACGATCTTAAGGATGTGCGAATGTCCCGAAATGAAAAGTTTTGGAGGCAAGACCTTCATTATTTCGTTTATCTTGTACTCGTAGCGGCCAGGATAACCGCCAATGTGAGTCATTAGCACATCGAGACCTTCTACGGTAAACCGTTCGATTTCTGCCGTACGCATGCGGATTCCCCAGCCATCGCAGTTACCGAAGACAGCACGAACCGGCTTGCGAGCCTCAAGAGCATCAAGGACATCCTCGGTACCAATGTCGCCAGCATGCCACACCTCATCGACAGGCTCAAGGAAATCGAGCACATCATAATCCAAAAAGCCATGAGTATCCGAAAGTAAACCAATCTTTTTCATACAAATACACAAAAAATCTTGAGTGATATGGGGAATATCACTCAAGAAACAATTAAAACCTTTATTATGAAAAATTTATTAAGATCCTTATTCAGTCACTTCTTCAGCGAAAGGAAGAACCGAAACATACGACTTGTTGTCTCTCTTCTTCTGGAACTTTACTTCACCATCGCAAAGAGCATATAGAGTATGGTCTCTACCAATACCTACATTTTCACCTGGGTGGTGAACAGTACCACGCTGACGAACTATGATGTTACCTGCGATAGCAATCTGTCCGCCATAAACCTTAACGCCTAATCTTTTACTTTCGGAATCACGACCGTTGCGCGAACTACCAACACCTTTTTTATGTGCCATAATTTTACTGTTTTATGCGTTAATACTTTCAATTTCAATCTGAGTCAAAGCCTGTCTGTGACCATTGAGGGTCTGATAGCCTTTTCTTCTTTTCTTCTTGAATACCAACACGGTTTCGCCTTTGCAGTGCTTAATAACCTTTGCTGATACTGAAGCATTTTCTACCACTGGAGCGCCAACTTTAACGCTGCCTTCATTGTCAACGAGGAGAACACGGTCCAATTTGACACTGCTGCCTTCTTCGCTTGCCATACGGTTTACGAAAAGCTTTGTGCCCTTTTCAACCTTGAACTGTTGACCTAAAATTTCTACTACTGCGTACATTTCTCTATTTCTTAAAAATTTGGACTGCAAAATTAATGCTTTCAATCCAACTGGCAAAAATTTTTCAACACTTTTTTGCACAAATTCCGGACACAAACACTAATATGTTGACTAACAAATAATTAGACGCTTTATTGCAACGATTATTCCTTTGCATTTTTTTTCAAATGCGCTTCATACTCCCTGAGTATAGCTCCGAAAAGCAGGTCACCTTCCAAAATATAGCCGTCGTTGGTAAAATGAATCCTATCTGTGTTGGCAAGTCCGTGCTTCTGCCAGGTGTAAATCGACTTGCTACCACCCATAACCGTATAAAGATCCCACAACGATGCGTTATAGGTTTTGGACAAGTCTTTCATGGCCTCCACGACTAGCGGCTGATTTTTATTGTGGCCTGTACGGTAACCGCAGAAATCATTGTTGCTGACAAAGATTATAGCGCAATCGGGATTTGCGTTCTGTATTGCATTCACAATCTTCTTGTAGTTCTGCACGAATCTGCCCTTGTCAAAATTCTTTCCCGATGCATCGTTTACACCGAGGGCGACAATGGCAAGATCTGGCTTTACAACGCCGAGCTGCTCAAGAACGAGCTTTTCCTTTACATACGATTCTGTTGAAGCACCATTTGTTCCAATGGTTATAAAATTCACATTAGGCAAGGTGTCCTCGACCAAAACGCCGTGCACATGCATCTCTGCCCTTGCGCGCGAATCGACATTGCGCACAAACTTGAATACCAACGAGTCGAACGAATGCGAATACACCATTTCGGTATAACCATCGGTAAAGTCGGTCGTGCAGTCAACCATAAGAGAATCGACATTGGTAAATATGTCGTAGCAGGTGTCGGAAACACCATGCAGTAACTTCACCTTTGTAAACTCGTGCAACTCCTTCATCGAGCGCTTTGGGAAGGCAAAAGTCAGGTTGGCAATACTATCCTTTGTAAAAGCTACAAATCCCGAAAGCCCGATTTGCGTTCCTGTAATGTTTTTAATTATGCGCTCGAACTCCCAGTTTCCCGAATTTCGCGACACATAATAATAAGGATGGTTGTTCTTGGGTGCTATCGACAATGGCGCGAGCAGACCGAAATCGCCATGCGAATCGTGGCAGAGGCTCTCGAAATGTCGTCGCAGACACCACGAAACCACACCTGCCTGAATGTGCGAGTCGCCAAGATGAAGCACGGTAAATCCTTCGTCGCCATCGAAATAGAACTTGTCAAGCTTGGCGAAGAATGTTTCTAGATTGGGATTACCAGCCGGCGTATAAAGAACCGACGAATCGTAGTTTACAAAATCGTATTTGTGTTCGGGATAAGGAAACGACAGCGACTGAGCCACGGCAGCAAGCGACATGCAAGCCACAGCAAGCAGCAAAACAGTCTTTTTCATGATGTTCAATCCCTGGACTTTCGCCCCCTGAGCGTCAGTCGAAGGGTAGAAGGGAATAGCAACGAAATTTATTGCAACGCGGCTTCGACTAACGCTCAGCCAGCGGATTATTCTATTGAAAATATGCAATAAATATTCGGTCATAAATTAGAGTGTTATTTATTCCTCTGCAAATAGTTGGTGTATTCTACAATTATCGCGTTGTATAGCATATTCGAAATCACCTGTGCGCCCTGCGGCGAGAAATGCGTGTAGTCCTTTGCTGCCAGTGGTGGATCGGCCTCAACCCACTTAGGCATAGAATTGCGACCTCCCATAGCCTTGTAAGTGTCCCAGAATGCGCAGTTGTTGCGTGCTGCGGCATCGCGGAGCATAGTGACCATAGTGTCGAGCATCGGGTATGTTTCGTAGACATCCTTGTTCTTCACCGACATGTCGTTTGGACCGACAATCATAATCGATGCATTGGGACACATTGCCCTAATGGTGCGCACCTGCGACATGAAAAGGCTTACAAAGTACGATGCACCCTTCTCGTCCTTGGTGTTTGGAACTGCATTGGCACCAAACTGCAAGATGAACAAATCGGCACCGAGTTTTGCATACGACGCCGACAAAAGCGAACGGTCGGTGCCTGTGAAGACCTCGCCGCTGCAACCGCGCATGGCAATGTTGTCAACCTGTATTCCGTGGTCGTCCTCGAGTGAAATAGTGTAGAAATCGGGACTGTCAAAAGCCTCAAATTCCAAAGTCACATCGCTGATATAGTCTGGCGACTTGTATGCATATACATTCAAGCCTTCCGAAATCGGCATACGGCCTTCGTTGACAACCGCACCGCCAACCTTAATGGTTACGTTTACTTCCTCGGTGCAGTTACCATAATATATATATACGTTCTTGAACTTGCGCGTGTTGCCGTATCCCATCGACGACTTTGTGAACTTCAGCCAGGCGGTGTACGGTTCTTCGGGACGCTCCCACAGAGAATCGCGTATTGGCGAAAAGCGGTTGAAGGCCATCATCGGACCATATTTCCTATGAGTTACAGCGGGATTGCGCTTGCCGAATCCAGGACAGCGAATCCAGCCTTCCGAAGCCTCCTGCTTCATGCTATACTGCGAGTAAACTGCTACTGGCGAGCACATTCCAACTCCACATCCGCCAAAACGACCTTGCATCTTGTACCTTATATATGCGGTGATGCGGTCGCCTTCGAGCTGACTGTCGCCGTAGTGCAGAATCCTAATTTTTTCATATTCTCCGTGGTGCGAGAGCTTGCGGAAGAAATTGTCGAGGGCAGTATTGTTGCCTGCCGGCATTTCGAGCAGATTTACAGCCGACTTTATCTCCTCGATGTTGTAGTTCGAAGCGTCGTCGCTGACGATATTGTCGGAAGTCGGGTCTGGTTGCTCAACATATTCAGGCATATCCTTCAGTTTGGCAGGTGTTTTTTCGGGAATATGCTCGTCGATATTTATCTGGCTCGAAAGCAGCGAGTCGAGATCAACCGAACCCTCATCCTTTGCCGACGAAGACCAAAAATCCTCGAACGACGGGCACTTAAGCACAAAACTATCACCAATCCTGATGCCGTCTTTCGGGAAAACAGCCATCACACCTGCAATCGCAGCAAATATTATCAATATGAATATCAGTGTATTCCTAACTTTCATCGTATAAAATTTTGAGGGTACAAATGTAGAGTTTTTTTGTTAGTTAGGTAGAAAAACCAAACAAAAAAAGCCTCGCAACTGCGAAGCTTTTTTATGTTCTTTCTGCGAGAATCGCCTTAGTCGTTGTGATGCTGGCAACCTTCGTGATGCTGGCAACCTTCGTGCTTTTCGCCGCACTTGTGCTCACCATCCTTGCAGCACTTATGTTCGCCTTCTTTGCAGCACTTGCCTTCGCCATGGTGGCAGCCGTGACCTTTGTGGCACTTGCCGCAACAAGGCATATTGTCGAACAATGCTTTCTTTTCATCGAGGCTGAGGTTGTCCCAGTTAGCCATTCCTTCTTCGAAAGCAGCCTTCTTTGCAGCCATTTCTTCTTCTCTGGCCTTCTTTTCTGCAACCATCTTGTCGTAGCATTCCTTACGCTTGTTCAAGAGTTCTGCCTTCTTTTCGTCGGTCTGGTTTGCCCAGTCTTCCCAAGCAGCCATATCGGCTTTCTGCTCTTCGCTCATTTCGTGGCAGCACTTGTGTTCACCTTCCTTGCAGCACTTGTGTTCGCCTTCTTTGTTGCAGCATTTCTGTTCGCCTTCTGCAGCGGCGTCCTGCTTAGGTTCGTTATTGCAGCAAGCAACCAACAAGAATGCAGGAACTAATAGAAAAAGTAATTTCTTCATATTCGTATTAATTTAAATTTTACCTTGCAAAGATAATGCTTTTTATAAAAATCAGTTGTTTTTTCAAAAAATATCTACAACCACGACCACCTACGACACAAAATGTCGTAACTATACCAGAACTTTGTCTCCGAATTAAAAACTAAAAAACATGAAAAAAATTGACAGAAATTATTCGCAACTTGACAGATGCATACTCGAAACTGCCAGCTGCAAAATGTTTATTGACAGTGACGAACTTATGTCCAAAGTTATGGAAAAGCAAATGAACAATGGCATAACCGAAAATGACATTTCGGAGTGCTTGCAAAGACTTACAGCGCAGAATGCTCTATCGTTCCATAATTGTTACTGCCTGGAAGATAGGCAAATAAAGAACGAATTCATAATTAAAGTTGCAAAAATTATGATTCCAATTGTAATAGCAGCAGGAATCCTGACACAAATATTCCTGATGTTTTTCCTATAGAGATTCTACCTGTGGTCGCAAAGCCAGTCGCAATGGCGTCTTTCGGTGCTGACAAACTTAGTATTTGCGTACTTGCCTGTAAGATTCCTATAATATTGCCACTTGTGCGAATCGTCTAATTCGACTACTCCGCGCATATACTGGCAACGAGCTATAAGTTCCGAATTTGTTGTATTTTTTTCGGCAAGGTCAAGATAGGAATATACCTTATTGTATTGGTCCTGCAGCATATACGACCGCGACGACAAATAGTCCCAACCATTGTCATCGGTCTGTAGATTCTTGATGCTCTGGAACAATCCGCCATTCCAATCGTCGCTGCTCTGGGCATATTGCGTCAACGCCCAGCACCATCTTTCGGCCTGCACAAGGCCTACAGCATATGCATAACTTAGCAACGAACACTCCTCTTTGTCGGTAAGGCTATGAATCTTATCGTCCAGCATCTTCATTATTATGCAGAACTGCAATTTGGTAGATGATGTCGCATACATCGTTGTAGGCTTAATAGAGTTGTATAAGCTTCCCTTTTCGTTTTTTGCCGCAATCCAATCTTCCATAAACGGGTTTCGTTTCAGATAATCTGTAATATTCTGCTTCTTTAGGAAGGACGGATTAACATTCTGAAGGTATTCGATTGCATTGACATAGTCGTGCAAACGCATGTACTTGGTGCCAATAAGCTCGTTCATCATACTTTCGTTTACATAACCCATCGAAATAAGCGACTTTTCCAGATTTGTCTTGCCTCTTGACTTTACAAATGCGAGAAAGTCCTTCACATTTTCCACCGAAGTGGTGTCAAGATAATTGAAGTAAAAAGTGGAATAGTCCCAGCTTCCTGTCTCGTTTGGATTTTTGCGCAACTCCGCTCTATGCTCCTTGTCGTAGCAGAAAACTTCGTCGTATACATTGAGCAACGCAGCGGCCATGTTGTGGTTGCCAACATCAACATAATGCGGGAATGCATAAACAAAGACTACGCGGCGCAGAATATTGATGAAATGCGCGTAACCGTTCCCGTTTTTCGAATAGTATTCTTCAGTTTCATTAACTTTTTTCAACAACCATGTCAGATCGGCATACAGAAGGTCGTCGTAGTTGGATGCCTTTGTGTCGGCGGCATGATAGACAAGCCTGAGATAACGTGCATTCTCCTTGACAATCGGGTCACCGTTCATACTGTTGGCTTTTTCTATCAATTCGTTTGCCTTTGCATAATCGCCGTCGATGAAGGCGATGTGTGCAAGAGCAGCCTGCCACAATGCAGGATTGTCGGTTTTCTTTTCCTTCAAAACTTGCTGGCAAAGCTCCGTAAACTTCTTTACATCGACATTTTTGCCTTCCTGATATGAGTTTTCGTAATTCTGCACAAAGAACAGCAAAGCCTTCGACTTTGGATTGTATTTGTACAGTTCCTGAATAAAATCGACCTTATTCTTGAAAAAGCGCAGGCTATTCCAATCGCTGCACTCACCGTAAATGTCGGCAGCCTTGCAAAGTTCTCCTGTGTAGAACAAGGCACCTGCATAATACAGTCTTCCCTGTTTCCTAAGAATTGTATCCTGCCACTGCTCGCCTCCCGACTCCCATGTCTGACGGCATTGCTTATATTCGCTCAACGTAAACATAATGCGCATGTACTGGTAAGCGAAGCGTTCCTTCAGGCTAGCATCCTTGCATTTTGTTCCAGCGCTTTCGAGTGTCTTTGCCATCTCACGCATAACTGCGCTGTCAATCTTTTCGGCATAGCCCCACTCGTCACCAGTAAGGTCCTGAAATCCCAATACTGTTTCCCAATATGTCAACGCATCGGAATCGTGCTTTTTCTTCAGATATGCGAAAAAGGCATTTTTGCCGTTTTCAATATCGATGGCATGACATTTATTTAGCGCAGCCCACACTTCCGACCGTGGTACTTCCTTGTTTGCATACTGATACCAGAATCCAACGTTGTAAAAATTTGCATCTTCCTTATATTGCAAGTACGAACTTATGTCGTAAGCCTTGAACATATAGGTGCCGGACGCATCGGGTTCGCAATATCCACATGCCAGGCATGAATAAACAGATGCAACGAACAGTGCACTAACGATATATCTTTTCCACATCATCGCTTGAAAATTTTGAAAGGTTAACAGAATCGAGCTGATACAAAACTATTTGCAAAGGTTTGTCCGACATTTCCGACACAATCATATCCTTGGCTTCAAGAATATCCTTCAGCGAAACTTCCTCGTGACGCACAAAGCATGGAGTCCAGTAGTCGTAGTACGAGTTGCGCTCCTTGTCCTTGTCTATTTCGTATTTGTTTTCCGAAATCTTGCTGAAACGTTTTGTATCTGAAAAATCGTAGCTGTCGTACTCGATGCCGAGCATATTCTTGTCAACACCATAGGTTATATCCCACGAGAAGCAAGGCAAAGCAACCGACAAAGGCAAATCGTAGCCACCCAACTTCTTTGCGTACGGCTTAACATCCTTGATGTCGAGTATAGAATTGTCGGTTTCCCACTTTTTGATATCGCCGGTATTGTAACACATAAGTACGCCATAATCGGCTACAGGAGCCTCGTAGTCGAGCTGGAACATACGAACTGTGGTCGAAAGTCCTATGCCCTTGGGTTCGAGCATTGTTTTGAATTCCTTCATGAAGGCGAAATATTTATCGGCACTGCTTTCCGTCCAGTCGCAATCGATTTGTATTTCGCCGTACTTGACACCGTTGGCCGAGGCCATATCTTCGATACGGGCAAGCATCTTGTCCTTGACCTCCTCGTACCTGGCAATCGCTTCCGACGAAATATAAACCGTAGGCACAATCTCAATGTCCTGCGGAACCTTGTCGATGAAAATCATCGTTCCGACAGGCATAATCCTTCCATCCCAGTTTTCTACTACATCGAAGAAACGAACATACATCTTCGTGATGTTGTGTTCCTTTATGAAATTGCGTTCGTAGTCGTTCATCCTGAAAGTAGTGCGCCAGTAGTATACGGCATTGCCGTCAGGTGTATCAACAGCCTTTCCCTTACTCTTGCCGCATCCCGACAGAAAAATGCAGGCGACTGCTATCCCTATGCAAATTAGCCAGTTAAATCTTTTGTTCATGGTCAAAATATTCATTGTCAAACGAGACAAAGATAGACAAAAAAGATAATCTGTGAACCCTTGAATTTTCAAATTTTCAAATCATCAAATTATTTTTTACCTTTGCACCCTAAATTTTATCGGTATGATTGAGTACAAGGACAATGTGGAGGCTGCAAACGCCTTAAGGTCGAAATATGACGAGATGCTTGTCGAGATCGGCAAGAAGATTTACGGTCAGGATCAGGTTGTGAAGGAAGTGCTGATTTCGATTTTCAGCCGTGGACACTGCCTGCTGGTAGGTGTGCCGGGACTGGCAAAAACCTTGTTGGTAAACACCATAGCCGAAGTTCTCGGTTTGAAGAACAAGCGTATCCAGTTCACGCCCGACCTTATGCCATCCGACATCATCGGTAGTGAAATTCTTGGCGAAGACCGCCAGTTCAAGTTCATAAAAGGCCCTATTTTCGCCAACTTCATACTTGCCGACGAAATTAACCGTACCCCTCCAAAGACTCAGGCCGCACTGCTCGAAGCCATGCAGGAACGCTCGGTAACTGCTTCGGGTACAATCTACAAACTCGACGAACCATTCTTCGTTATGGCAACCCAGAACCCGATTGAGCAGGAAGGTACATATCCGTTGCCCGAAGCCCAACTCGACCGTTTTATGTTCAACATAAATGTCGGCTACCCGAGCCTCGACGACGAAATCCGCATAGTGAAGAACACTACCGCCGACAAGAATTTCGAAATCAAGCAGATACTCAGTGCCGAGGAAATCATTTATTTCCAGAACCTTATCCGCAAGATTCCGATTAACGACAATGTACTCGAATATGCTGTTCGCCTCGTAAACAAGACTCGTCCCGATTCGGAGATTGCACCCGAAATCACTCGCAAGTTCATACACTGGGGAGCAGGACCGCGTGCTTCACAATACCTTGTCATAGGAGCAAAGACCGTGGCTGTACTTGGCGGAAAATATTCACCCGACATCGAAGATGTTCAGGCAGTTGCAAAGATTGTTCTGCGCCACAGGGTTGTGAAGAACTACAAGGCCGAAGCCGAAGGTCTTTCCATCGAGGACATCATCGACGAACTTGTGAAAGACTAAGTCTCACCAAACTTACAACCGATGAAATTCAGGTTTGCGCTGTCATTGATGCTAACTTTCGCGACTTTGCTTGCACTGGCGCAGAAGAAAGTGGAGATTCTTCACGCAAACACCCTTGAATACAGCAAAAAGTCGGGCATCGAAGCAAAACGCTTGCTCGGCGATGTGGTTTTCCGCCACGACGAAATCTATATGTTTTGCGACTCTGCCTACTTCTACGACGAAACCAACTCGGTGCAAGCGTACAACAATGTGCGCTTCAAGCAGGGCGACACCATTCTGCTCATAGGCAAGTACGCCGAGTACGACGGCGACATTCGAATGGCAAAGATGCGCGATTCGGTGATTATGCAGCACAACAAGTCGTACCTGATAACCGATTCCCTCGACTACGACCGCGACAAAAACCTAATATACTACTTCGAGGGCGGACGAATGTACGATGGCGAAAACCGTCTGCGCAGTCAGTGGGGATATTACTACACAGAGACTTACGAATATTATGCTGTCGATAGCGTGCTGCTCAAGAATCCCGACTATTCAATTGTCAGCGACACCCTACGCTACAACACCGAAACCGAAATCGCCGACTTTTTCGGTCCTACCGAGATAGTTTCCGACTCCAACTACCTATACTGCGAATACGGCCGCTACAATACAACTACTGATGAAGCGAACCTTACCAAAAACGCTTGGCTGCAGTCGGGAAGCAACTTCCTCTATGGTGATAGTTTATACTACGACCGCAAGATTCGTTATGGCGAAGGCTTCCGCAATGTGTCGATTATTGACACTTCAAACAATATGATTGCCAGCGGAAACTACGGCTATTTCTACGAGGAGCCAGAAAAGGCGTTTATGACCGACAGCACCCTGCTCACCTACATTATGGACGGCGATTCGCTGTTCATACATGCCGACACCATTTTCATAACCACCGAAAAGCAGGGCGACACGCTTGACTTCAAGTTGATGCGGGCGTTCCACAAGGTGCAGGCATTCAAGTCCGACGGACAGGCGCGATGCGACTCCATTGCCTTCCACTCCAACGACTCCATTGCCGAAATGTTCTACAGTCCCATAATGTGGAGCGACAACATGCAGGCAACCGCCGAGTACATTTCGGTGAAGTTTGTGAACAAGGAGCCAGATTCGTTTGTGATGAAAAACTCGTCGTTCCTGTGCCAGCATGTCGAGGACGACTACTACAACCAGATTAACTGCAAGAACATCAACGGCTACCTGAAGGACAAGAAACTCTACCGCACCGACCTTTATTCCGACTGCCAGACCATATATTATATAGAGGACGAGGAAGCCAACGAGTTTGTGGCGCAGAACAAACTGCTGAGCAGCAATATGCGCGTATTCTACGAGGACAAGACCATAAAGGACATTATGTTCTTTGAGAAGCCCGACGGCCTTGCCCTGCCAATGGACCAGATTACCCCCGACAAACTTTTCCTTAAAAATTTCAAGTGGTTCGACAGCGTACGCCCCAAGCAGAAGGAAGACATTTTTGAGTGGAAGGAGATAAGCGAGGAGTAAGAGCTATAAAAGGCAAGAATTCCTGCTGTCTGATTGAAGAACAGCCTGTACGACATCTGACTGTCATACTGTTAACTTGCTAGCATATTTGCCTAAATTATTCAGGAAGACATTGATCTACAGCAAATTAAAGCATACTCAAATCTTCCTTCAAAAAATATGAACAAAATTTTGTGGATTAAAAAAATAGCAGTACTTTTGCAGTCCGATTTTTACGGAAAAGAAAACTTAATTGTAAAACATAAAATATTATAAGGCAATGAAAAGAACATTTCAACCTTCACATAGGAAAAGAAGAAACAAACACGGTTTCAGAGAAAGAATGTCAACCGTTGAAGGACGCAAGGTATTGGCAAGAAGAAGAGCTAAGGGAAGAAAGAAACTCACAGTTTCTGACGAACCAAGACACAAGAGAAGATAGTAATAATAATTTTATTGTTTTTGCCGAGCATGATTATCCAAGTATTTGGGTGATTGTGTTCTTTTTTATATATACTCAAGATGGGAAAACTGAAGAAACTAGTCGGCGATACCGCTATATACGGGCTTAGCAGCATAATCGGACGATTCCTCAACTACCTGCTCGTTCCGCTCTACACCTACAAGATTGCAGCCGAATCGGGTGGATACGGAGTTGTCACCAACATCTATGCCTACACAGCCCTTATCCTTGTGATTCTGACCTTCGGAATGGAAACCACTTTCTTCCGTTTTGCCAACAAGGAAGGCGTGAATCCACTCAAGGCATTCTCCACTTCGCTTATTTCGGTAGGTGTTGTTGCACTTATATTCATTGCATTATGCACGGTTTGTCTGCCATGGATTTCCGATGCGCTTGGCTATGCCGACAATCCCGAATACATCGAGATGATGGCAATTGTGGTGGCAATAGATGCATTCCAGGCAATACTGTTCGCCTACCTGCGCTACCAGAAGCGACCAATAAAGTTTGCATTTCTGAAACTGCTGTTCATATTCCTCAATATAGGTATGAACCTCTTCATATTCCTGCTTGCACCAAAAATGTGCGAATGGTGTCCGTCGCTTATGGGATGGTACAATCCAAGCTACCAGGTAGGTTACATTTTCGTAGTGAACCTAATATGTACTTCGTTGATTACCTTTGGATTCCTCCCCGAGCTCAAGGCTCTGCGCAACGGTTTCGACAGAAGCCTAATGAAGGAAATGTGGAAATACACATGGCCATTGCTCATTTTTGGAATCATAGGCATAATGAACCAGGTTGCCGACAAGATTTGCTACCGCTTCATCGTTCCTGGACAGGAAGGCGAAACCCAGCTTGGCATATATGGTGCTTGTGTGAAGATTGCAATGATTATGGCTATGATAACACAGGCATTCCGCTATGCATACGAGCCGTTTGTGTTTGGCGAAAACCGCGAGGAAGCCAAGAAAAGCAAGGATATGCAAGCAAAAGTGATG
This sequence comes from Bacteroidales bacterium, assembly GCA_017617125.1. Taxonomy (GTDB): domain Bacteria; phylum Bacteroidota; class Bacteroidia; order Bacteroidales; family ML635J-15; genus Bact-19. Next base: position 5,755 of record JAFZWY010000006.1, on the reverse strand, counting down.
AAGTATTTCGTCATCTTCACGCTACTGGCATTCGTGGCGGTAATGTCGTACATCGATGTACTGAAGTTCATCATCAGCAGCGACTACTGGGAAGGACTTGACGCCGTTCCGATTGTGATGATGGCGGAAATTTTCATGGGAATTTATTTCAACCTGTCGTTCTGGTACAAACTTACCGACCAGACGTACTGGGGAGCAATAATTTCGGCGATCGGATGCGCTGTACTGCTGGCAATCAACTTCCTGCTTGTCCCGCAAATCGGTTATATGGCTTGCGCTTGGGGCGGATTTGCCGGTTACGGAATATGCATGGTGCTGTCGTACCTGATCGGACGGAAGAAAAATCCTGTACCATACAAACTTATGCCGATATTCGGATATTTTGCACTGGCGGTAGGAATATTCCTTGCCGAAAAGTATATGAGAGAGTTCCTGTATCCAGAAAGCACAGTTATTGCAATAATTGTCAACACGTTACTGATGATATTGTATCTTGCTGTTGTTATGTACAACGAACGAGTGCTGGTAAAGCAGGTTATCTCTGGTGTAAAACGAAAATTATTAAAACGATAATACAATGAAAATTAGAATAGTAAACAAATCCACAAATGCTTTGCCGCAGTATGCAACATCGCAGTCGGCAGGCATCGACCTTCGTGCGAACCTTGCAGAACCGGTTGTTCTGAAGCCGATGGAGCGCAAACTTATCCCGACTGGACTTTTCATCGAACTTCCCGAAGGCTACGAAGCACAGATTCGTCCACGCAGCGGTCTTGCACTGAAGCACGGAATCACTGTCCTCAACACTCCCGGCACAATTGATGCCGACTATCGTGGAGAAATAGGAGTAATCCTCATCAACCTCTCGACAGAAGATTTCAAGATTGAGCATGGCGAACGCATTTGCCAGATGGTTATAGCCCGCCACGAGCAAGCCGAATGGATTCAGGTTGAAGAACTCAACGAAACCGAGCGCGGAGCCGGTGGATTTGGACATACAGGTAAAAAGTAATGAGATTTTTGCTCTGTATTTTGCTAAAAATCAATTAAATAAAGACACTTGCATAAAAATCTCCCCCAATAAGGGAGATTTTTATCTATTTTTATCCCTCATTGAGGGATTTTTTTTATTTTTGCAAAAAAAAATTATGGTAGAAACAACATTATATCAAATAATGGACGAGCTTATCGGTTTGGCACCCAAGTCGTTTCATCGCTATAACTACAATGATATTGACTGGAACGGAAGGCTAACTGGAATCGTTGGTCCACGCGGAGTCGGTAAGTCAACTATGCTTTTCCAATACATATATGAGCATAAGGAATCGGGACATCATTTGTATGTGTCTGCGGACAATACTTATTTTGGAGCAAATACGCTTACCGATCTTGCCGACGAGTTTGTAAAAGATGGCGGAACGCACCTATATATTGACGAAGTTCATAAATATGAAGGGTGGTCGAATGAATTGAAACAAATATACGATACTCATCCAGAACTAAAAGTAACCTTTACTGGTTCGTCAATTCTCGACATTACAAAAGGCACAGCCGACTTGAGCCGCAGGGTGGTGATAGAACATTTGCAAGGCCTTTCATTCCGTGAATATCTTGAACTTTTCCATAGTATAAAGGCTCAGAAATATTCGCTTGATGACATTTTGGAACATAAAGTTGCTCTTCCAGAACTTCCTCATCCACTACCATATTTCAGGTCGTATCTTCAAGAAGGATATTATCCTTTTTCTGCTGAAGGTCGCTTTCAACAGCGAATGCTTCAGGTTGTGAACCAGACCGTTGAGGTTGATATCCCTCAATTTGCCGATATGAAGGCAACAACAGCACGCAAACTAAAGCGTATGCTTGTGATTGTTTCGGGATTGGCTCCTGTAAAGCCAAATGCTGATAATTTAGCTAGAGAAATTGGGGTTAGTAAAAACAATGTCTCTGATTATTTGCTCTATCTTGAAAAGGCAGGAATGCTTGGCCAGTTAAGAGATGATACAAGCGGCTTGATTTCATTGGGAAAAGTAGAGAAAATTTATGTTGACAATCCAAGCCTTATGACTGTACTTGCGAATGGGAATCCAGATGTCGGTAACCTGCGAGAAACATTCTTCTATAACCAGATGAGAGTTAATAATCAGATTACATCATCGCGTGAATCGGACTTTAAAATAGGCAAATTCACATTTGAAGTTGGAGGAAAAAAGAAAGGCAAAAAGCAAATTACTGATATTGCTAATGGTATAGTTGTTCGCGATGATATTGAGTATGGCAATGGAATAATTGTTCCATTGTGGCATTTTGGACTTAACTATTAATAAAAAAAGCGGATAAATCTCCGCTTTTTTGTTTTTTTCACTGGCTGCAATTAGAACAATCCGAGAATTGTGCTAAGTGCATTTGCAGCAGTCGTCAATGTTGTTGTACTCGACGATGTGTTGATGTTTGACAACGCGTTCGACGAAGTTACCAAACCGTCATAAACATTCGAAGCGTTAGTTTCGGTAAGAAGACCAGCGCCACCGAGAAGCATACCTGCTATGTACGACTTACGGTAGTTTGAATCCTTGCTGTTCTGCTTCAAACCCGAAATGCTTGTCGACAAAGCGATAGCGTTGGTAAGAACAGAAGCATCGTTCATGTTAATCTTGTTGCCTGCAGCCTTGTATGACCTGTAAAGGTTTGCAAGTGATGAACCGCATGAAGTTCCGGCAGTCTTTGCAACTGAATCTGATGATGCAACATTCGACATCGAACTGCATGAAGCAAAAGCAAATGCAACTGCTAAAATCATAAAGAATACACTCTTTTTCATTTTTTTATATTTTAAATTTGACAATCTTTTTACAACGCAAAATTAATCTTTTCATCGAAATACAAAACAAAAAAAATTATTTCAACGCTTCCATATAATATCTTTCGCATTGTTCGGCATTCACATTAATCTGCGTTATGAGGTCGTTTACTAGGTCGCAGACGAAAAGCGAATGGGTATCGAAAATGAACATCGTGGCGTACTTTGTGGCGTTTTCCTGCTGTATTTCGATGGTATAGTCCATAGTTTGCGTTGCGTATTCGAGCGAAAGTTCGTCCTTCGAGAAAACAAACAGCCCGAATTCGTGGAAACTTCCGTAAAATCCGTTTGCCACCTTGCACACTTTGCTTTCTATTATGCGCTTGAGCGGAATTGCCAGCGACCAGAATTCTTCTTCGACCTTACCCATCAGCCTGCGGTGGATACCGTAGCTGTAGCCGTAGCGTCTGATGCGTTCGATGTCGCTGTCGGAAATATCGTCGGCACCAGCCATGTCGGTGATGAGCGAAATCGCATCGTCGCGGCCAGTGACCATTGCACGCGTAACTTCTATACCGATGCCAGCCTCATTGTCCTGCAGGTCGGGACGGTCGCGGTTGACGAGGTTTGCGTATTTCTCGCCGAGCAAATCGACAAGCACGATCTTGGCATACCTTTCGAAGAAAGTGGTATCGAACTTGGGCAAAAGCGATATGATTTTTGTTTCGTTCATAGGACGGCAAAGATAAAGATTATTTACGATTTTAGAATTACGATTTACGATTGATAGGAAACTTAAAATTTCCTTAAATTTATTATTGCATAAAAACATTTATTAATCTATTTTTGCAATCAATTATTATTGAATTTGTAAAATGCCCGAATCGGCAGAAATATCGCACAAGGGAACAGTGAAGTCAATCGCTGGTAGCACCGCCATCGTTGAGATTATGGTGTCGTCGGCTTGCGCCACCTGCAAGGCTACATCGTTCTGCGGATCAAGTGAATCGGGCAGCAGGGTCGTCGAGGCCCAGCTTATGCAAGGACAGGAAATTTCCGTAGGCGACGAGGTAAATGTAAAGATGACGCAGACAATGGGCACCAAGGCTGTGCTTATCGGCTATGCGCTTCCGTTTGTCGTGGTGATGATTGGACTTTTCGTGCTGATTGGTGTCGGCGTGAATGAAGGAATTGCCGCCTTGGTGTCGCTGGTACTGCTCACGGCATACTACGTTGTGCTGTATCTGCTGAGGGACAAGATAAAGAAGGTTTTTAACTTTAGAATAGAGAAAAGCCTTTCTTATGATTCCACCCCTTCTACTTCGCTCAGTGAAACACAAGATGAAGCCAATGAAACGGAAATAATCGAATCGTCGAATCATCAAATTATCGAATCATCAAATATTGAAAACAAAAATTAATAATTTAAAATCAGTGAATTTATGGAGATTGTAATTTGGACTGTGATACCTTTGTGTGCGCTAGGAATAGTGTTAGCAATAATACTGTTCTTTGTCGCCAAGAAATTTAAGGTAGAAGAGGACCCGCGCATCGACGAAGTGGAAGCGTGCCTGCCGGGTGCAAATTGCGGTGGATGCGGATTCCCCGGTTGTAGGGGTTTGTCGGAAGCCGTTGTGAAAAGCGGTAATCTCGATGGCAAATACTGCCCAGCAGGCGGTAATGCTGCCATGAGCAAGGTTGCTGCCGTTATGGGACTTGTAGCCGAGGAAAAGGAACCTATGGTTGCAGTCGTTAGATGCTGCGGTTCACACGACAAGCGTCCGCAGACTTCGACCTACGACGGAGCCAAGACCTGCGCTATCGCTCACGCTACATCGAGCGGCGACACCGGTTGCCAGTATGGTTGCCTTGGCTATGGCGACTGCGTTGCCGGATGCCATTTCGGTGCAATATCTATTAACCAGGAAACTGGTCTTCCCGAAATCGACTACGACAAGTGTGGCGGTTGTGGCGGTTGCGCCAAGATGTGTCCGCGCGGCGTTATCGAGGTAAGACCTCGCGGTAAGAACGACCGTCGCGTTTATGTAGGCTGCATCAACAAGGACAAGGGTGCCGAGGCTATGAAGGCTTGCAAGGCCGCTTGTATCGGTTGCGGTAAGTGCGCAAAGGCATGTCCGTTCGAGGCTATCACCGTCGAAAACAATGTAGCATACATCGACTTCACAAAGTGCAAGTCGTGTCGTAAATGTGTTGCCGAATGTCCGACAGGCGCAATCAATGCGGTAAATTTCCCGCCTAAGCCTGCAACTCCGCCAGCACCAAAGCCAGCTGAACCAGCACCTGCTCCGCAGGAAGTGAAGGCCGAAGCTCCAGTGGTAGATAACAATGTAAACAACAACTAAACTCAGGAGGACTCATCGTGTTAAGAACTTTTCCAAAAGGTGGTGTTCATCCACAAGAAAATAAGATTTCGAAAGGAAATCCTATCGAAACAATAGAACTGCCAAAGCAGGTAATGATTCCTATTGCACAGCACATCGGAGCTCCTGCTGAACCGGTTGTAGCAAAGGGCGACACCGTAAAGGTCGGTCAGCTCATCGCTAAGAGCACAGGTTTCGTATCGGCAAATATCCACTCGTCAGTGTCGGGTACAGTTGCAAAGATTGAAAAGACTATCGACACATCAGGTTACAAGAATACTTGTATCTTCATTAATGTCGAAGGTGACGAATGGCTCGAAACAATCGACCGCACTCCAGACGTGAAGACCGAAATAACAATGAGCGCAGAAGAAATACGCGCAAGAATCGCAGAATGCGGTATTGTAGGTACTGGCGGTGCAACTTTCCCAGCACATGTAAAACTTTCGATTCCGCAAGGTAAAAAGTGCGAGCACCTTATTATTAATGGTGTTGAATGCGAACCTTACCTTACTGCCGACCACAGACTTATGCTCGAACATACCGAGGAAATAATGGTTGGTTGCAAGATTAT
>JAFZWY010000037.1 GCA_017617125.1 Bacteroidales bacterium | reverse complement strand
ACGCATGTCAACCAATTTTTTAATTTTTTCTTCTAAAGCCATCTTGTGATTATTTACTTGTTTTTGTTTTCGCACATTTCAGTAAGTACGCCGAAAGTTGACTTCGGGTGGAGGAAAGCTATGCTGAGGCCTTCGGCACCCTTGCGAGGAGCCTTGTCGATGAGACGCAGACCTGCGAGTTCTACTTCCGAGAGGCACTTTTCGATGCCGTTTACACAGAAAGCGATGTGATGTATGCCTTCGCCCCTGTTCTCGATGAACTTTGCAACAGTGCTGTCTTCTGCTGTCGGTTCAAGAAGCTCGATTTTTGTCTGTCCAACCTTGAAGAAAGCAGTCTTTACCTTCTGGTCTGCAACTTCTTCGATAGCATAGCACTTGAGACCCAATACACCTTCGTAGTATTTGCTAGTCTCTTCAATCGACTTAACGGCGATGCCAATGTGTTCAATATGAGATATATCCATTTTGTTAAATTTTTAAAAATTTTTGCGCAAATTTACAAAGGAATTTTGTGAAATGAAATAAAAAATTGGGGATTTTTGTGAGAAAATATGTGTTGTAAAACACAAGGGGATGGAATGGGGAAAATAGATGAGAAAACGATTTATTGCAAGGGTGATAATCATTAATTTTTTCAGTGCGTTGAAGAAATTTGTACAAAATTTTTCATTTGGTTGAAGAATTTTATCGTGTAGCATAGCACAAAGAGGGATTCCTTTGTAAACAAATGATTGTTGTTTGGGCTTTTTACGAGAATATATGTTAGGTTGTGCGGAAATGGAGGAGGAAACGATTGGAATTTCTTTCAGAAATATATTAACACCCACAAAACTCGACTAAAATTAAAGTGAGGACAGTCGGTTACAAACTGTAACCAACTGAAAATGCATGCTACTGATAAAAAAATGTATTCGTATTTTTTTTACTTGTCCTCAACAAAATAATTTAATACTTTTGTACTCGATTGAAAAACAAAGATCTAAACATGAAACATCTATGTTATGTATACATTAACGAGTATAAATGTCTAAAAGATATTGAACTTGTAATCGATTGTCATTATAAATATAAATATGATAAAGAAAAAAGGACCTTAAACATTACTAATAATAAAGATTTCCCAAATAAATTCTGGGGAGAAAACATATATTCGATTACAGGATTAGTAGGCAATAATGGAGCAGGAAAAAGTACTGCCATGAGGTACATTTTAGATTTTCTTATAGATGATTATAGATGTAATTCAATTAATGGAATTGTCGTATATGAGGAAGACCATTCTTTCGTACATTATGGGGATGATATCTCAATATATCATAATGGCTATCCATTAAAAGCAAATTCGTCAAGTAAAAATTCAGAATGGGAAATTCCTTGCATATATTATAGTGGACATTTTGCATTAAATACAAATGAGAAGCTAAGAATTGACGACCTTGGAGATTGCTACAATATATCTGATAATTTTTTGCTCGTAAAAGATTATTCATACTACTACAATATAGCCACTCCACATTTAAGTATGCCATTGAATACTTATATAGAAACTCATTGGGCACAAAATAACTATAGGATTTGTACAATGTTAGCAAATCAACAAATATCACATATTATCAAAGATTTCACATGGCCTCAATATGTAATTATAAGGACAAACCAAAGTGGAGCATCATCGTTACCTAAAGAGATTAGTCTTAACAATAAGTATAAGGACCTGATTATTCCCACATATAGAAGTGTTTATAATCGGAACCATACAATCGACGATTTCATGTCATTACTGATTTATCACAATCTAATCAATATTATATATGACAGACCTGAGTTTGATGCAAAAGATGGATTTCGGATTATTGAAGAATGGCAGAACAGCATAAAGAATGACATACCCATAATAGACCAATTTAGAGATTTTATCAAAGGAATTAATGATACGAAAAAGGAAATAATACTTAATTCAACATATAATGTACTTAAAGAATTAATGAATTTAACTGAGTTTTCATTAGACAATTCCGGAAATCCATATTTATTTATTGATTGCAAAAAAAATAGTGACAATCTTATTGCATTAGGCGAAAAAATATTGAAAAATGATGTGTTTCTAACATCTAAATTTTTTGACATATATTATTCTCATTCTCTTGATTCAGAAACAAGGCTCAGTTCTGGAGAGCAAGAACTTTTAAATCTATTTTCTCGCTTATATGATTTTCTTTATTATAGACCAACAAAATTCTCCAATGTCAAATTTCCACACTTAATAACACTGGACGAAGCGGAAATCGGTTTTCATCCTGATTGGCAAAGAAAATTTTTAAACCTTGTTATTGAATTTATTGATGCTCTAAAAATAATGCAACCGAAAATTCCCGATTGCCAAATAATCATATCTACTCATTCTCCTATTCTTTTGTCTGATATTCCTAAATGTTGTACAAATTTTCTTAAAAAAGATTCAGATAACACAACAAAAAATGTTCATATAGATGATATTGGAGAAACTTTTGCAGCAAATGTTTTCAACCTATACCGAATGTCTTTTTTTATGGAAAACGGTCTTGTTGGAGAATGGGCTTGCAACAAAATAAACAAATTGAATAATAGAATAGAGCGAGGGGATACTGACGGCATAATGAAAGAAATAAAAATGATTGGAGATGAAAGAATTCAAGAATATTTGATGGATAAATATCAAAAAATGCATCCTGAAGACAAATCTTTAAGCAATGACATTATTAAGTATTATGAGGAAAGGATTGAGCAAATAAAGAAAGGAAAGGAAAACTAATCATGAATAAAATAACTTTTCCCAGAAAGGATGTTGATGGCAAATGGTGGACCCAAAAAGATGTAGAAGCTTGGTTTATCACCGAATTTTATGATGACATAAAGTATAGGCTATCAAATAATGTACAGTGCACAAATGATGATGAGAAAAATTTTTTAGATTTTATCATAGACAATTTAAAAAATATTCTTTTGGACACTCCATCCCAAATGTATTATACTTGGAAATTTTATATGATAGTATATAGAAATACATGTATTTCTCCCGATTTTTTTAATTCATTAAAAGATGCTTTTAACTATTCCGATTATCGGGAAAATAAACTAATAGATCTTGCAAAAATAATAAATGTAAAGTGTTGTCCTTATTGTAATATGCACTACACTCTTTTCGCAGAAGAAAAGAACAAAGGGAAAACAGTAAAAAAACTTGCAAAATTTCAATTCGATCATTTTTACAATAAGAGCGAATACCCTATTTTGAGTATGTCTTTATACAATCTAATTCCATCATGTCCTATTTGTAATCAAAGTAAGTCAAAAAAGGAACTATCTCTTTCATACCACCCTTACCATTCAGATATTTGTAAACAATTCAAATTCGAATTAGCAATAAACAATCCTGCATATATATTTTGTGGACAAAAAATAAATGATTTGATTAATGTAAATTTCATTGCAAAAGATTCTAAAAAACAATCTGAATTAGATGATTTTGTTAAAACATTTCACTTAAAGGCACTTTATCAAAGACACGGTGATATTGCGCAAGAGGCTTTTGATAAAGCATACGAATTGCCATATTATTCTAACATTAAAAATTTCAAATGCATTTCAAGTATTGAGCCCGAATATATTAAGAGATTATGGTTTGGAACATATTTAGACGAAAAAGATATAGAAAAACGTCCTTTAACAAAATTCAAACAAGATTTAAGGGAACAAGCAAAAACAATAAACCACAATTACATAGACTCCAATTTCACTAATGCGAGGATTTAAATTAAGCACAACAGCACATTTTAATGGCAGTAATCCGAAAGATTTTCTTAGTCTTTAATTGTACTAATATTACTTCATTTCCCATCAATCTCCTTCATCAATCTATCTGTTTCAAGTAGTATTGAGATAATTTTACGGTAATGCGCAATATCGTCAAAGGTTAGCTCTCTACCTTTGCGGTCTTTGAGCCACTTTTGTGCTGGCTGGTAACCACCGATATAAAAATTCCATGCGGTTTCGGGAACATCTGAGAAACATTGTTCCTTGTTTATCCATACATTGTTGGCTTTATACTCTGGTTTTTCCACCACATTGCTTCCTGAAATGTTGAACTGTGCATATTTTGATGAAGGTACATTTTCCATAAGGTGCAGATGGCGAAGTTGACTGCCTATATTTGCCAATCTGTGATATTCCTCTTTGTTTTTAGGATAAGGAATGCGAGGGAAATCAATCTTCAGGAACTGTTTGTATTTGGCGCGATAATCTGGAGAATGCAATACAGCATAAATGTAATCAAAAATATTCTCTGGTATGGTTTCCTCTCCTATTATTGTGTTTATTTTATTCCATATTTCCTTATTTAGATTTGGAACACATACTTTCCCTTCGTCGCTGTATAGGTATAGAGGAAAAACATTGGCATTGTCTTTTGATGAAAGAATAGTTTTGTCCGTTATGCAATTAATTGCATATACACACAAATCATCATCTTTGCTATTTATTCTAATCAGACAAATTCCAATATTATTTCTGTCAAACAACCCCATAAATGGCCATCTTGCTCTTGCTAATTTTTTTGTGTCATAGTATATATATCGAGAATCAAAAGGTCGATAAGTAATCTTTCTAATCAACCTCTCGTTGCCCAATTCAATGAGGTCATCATGGGTATAACCAATTAAATTCTTGTCATCTCCCGTTGTTACACCCATAGAGTTTACTTTCAGCAATTCCGAAACAATAAAACCCTGTCTGTATTCATCTAACAAATCATTATTTTGAGGAACAAACAAGTAGTGAGGAGCACATGGGGTAATATTTTTATAATCAGATGTTTCAAGATTATGCTGGATTAGCCAGTCGTATTTCATTTGTCGCTCTCCCATTAAGTCGCAATAATAGACTTCGGATAAACTATTAGTTGCTTTTTTGCCTGTTTTTACGAAAATATTGATAGATGTGCCAACCATAATGTCAAATACATTTTCGTCTGGAGATCCATCAAAGCAAGTTTCATGTTTCATACTATTCCCATGCAAATTTAGAATGTACAACTTGTCGAAACTTTGCATTAAACTCCATCTCATACCGCGGAAAGTGGGATTGTCAAGGAATCCATTATTATTGATAAATGCAACAACACCTATCTTGTTCTTATCAATATAGTTTTGAGCTAATCTTATAAATTTACAATAATCGTCATTTATCCACTTTGAGTTGCGTTCTTGTAATGGGAATGTTCCTCCTGGTTCTTTTTTATATGCAGTCATCAATTGGTTTATCCATTCGCCCTTGTTACTACTCTCGCCACTATACGGCGGATTTCCTATCATAACCATCACAGGAGTATCGCGCTTAATGTAACTAGCTTCATTGCTCTCGTTGCTTATGGCAGCAGAGAAGAGTGTACCAGTGTCGGCATTGTGTTCCTCAAGACTATTGGTAAGATATACACGGAAACGCTTGTCGCTTTGCTGTGTGAATCCTGTTTCTTGAAGTACCATGCCTAGTTTTAGGTGGGCGATTGTGTAAGAAGCCATCATTAGTTCGAAACCATTCAATCGAGGTAGCAGATGTTGTTCTACATAACTATTCCATGCACCCCATTGCCCTTCCATATTGGCATGAATTTGCCTGATGGCAGTAGCAAGGAAAGTGCCAGTACCAGTGGCAGGGTCGAGAATTTGAACGCGATGCATTTGTTTCTTTAAGGTTTTTGCATCGCCTTTCTTGCCTGTATATTGATCGTTTACCACCTCATGTTCAATCATCGAATTGTCCGCTAGCCCCATCGGAAGGTTGAAGTCATGTTTTAAAATGTCGTCAACAGCGCGTACAATGAAGTCAACCACAGGTTGTGGAGTGTAATATACACCTCGTTTTGCCTTGGTTTGCGGGTCATATTGATTAAGGAAATCCTCATAGAAATGCATAATAGGGTCGTTACGCTTGGTGGATTTTCCGAAATCTTTCATCACTTTAGACATATCTGTCACAAGGAATGCTTCGACTAGGTCGTCAACAATCCAAGCTATGCGACTATCAACATTGAATCCAGCAATGTCGTTGAATATTTTGCGCAGAAACGGATTACTCTTTGGAATAAGCATATTGGCTTCCATACGAGAAAAGTCCTCAGGTGTTTTATCATTGAGGCGTGCTGTGAATAGTCCGTAAGCTATTGTCTGTGCATATATATCGGCAAAGGTCTTTTCATTCATATCGTGGATAAGAAGTTTCTGAAACACTTTCATCTGATTTGCCAGTTCCGATGTCTTATCCTTGTCGTTTTCCAATGCTTTTTCAATAACATTAGCAAGTAGGCGAGCTTTGCTAGCCATCACTTTTGCAAGTCTCATTGGTGATGTAATGCGTTGTGGAGTGGCATTTGCGAGACGGTTAATCAACTCAAGAAACTTGTTTACTGATTCTTTATTAAGTACGATTTTTTCACCTCGCACATCTGCCAAGCGTACCGCATCGACAAATTCTCCGTTTTCATATAAATGAAAATCAAGATAATCAGTGAATATAATGTGGTCAAGCGATGCACGATACCGCTCAAACTGCTCCTTGTGCTCTTTCTTTCCGTCAAGGTCTGTGTCTTGCAAGTCTTTTGCTTCAATAAATGCTATCGGAGACTCTCCTTTCAATATAATGAAATCAGGCGCACCGCATTCAGAACGCGCAGGTTCATTGACAACTGTATAATTATTAGGTAGCAGTCCTATCATCAAGTTCTGCAATGCTGGACGATATGCGTGTTCGCGTGCGACTCCAGTAGAATAGCATTTGTTTATTTCTGAAATGTATTGATTAAATATTTCGTGCATAATTACATAATTTAATTGCCACAAATATACACATGTTTTGGCTTATTTAACCAATATTAATGACGATTATTTATTTGTTTTCCCTTTCGCATCTGATTTGCCATCCTGCACGCTTAAATATCATCATTTCTAATGCGTCTTACGCCAAACAATGCCTTTTGCAAAATGAGATAATGCAATTAACGTGTGTTAGGAAGATGTTTAAAATTAGTGTTTGAAAACATTAAAAACTACCACAAATTAGTGTTTAGAAACATTAATTTGGGTTTTATAAGGGTAAATTTATTCCATTTAGTGTTTAGAAACATTAAAAAGTAATGAAAATTAGTGTTTGGAAACACTTTTTTTGTTGCGTATTTAAAATAAATGTATTACCTTTGTCCCGATAAAAAAATTATAGCTATGGAACCGAATGATGTTCAGATGTTAATGCAGATTTATCACAATCGTCTTGCTTTTGTTGACGGTTCGTTTCATCGGTATTTGTTCAAAGAAATCGACTGGAGAGACCGCCTGATTGGAATAAAAGGTCAGAGGGGCGTTGGTAAGACGACTTTGATGCTTCAGCACATAAAGGAGACGTTTGAAAATCCCGACGAAGCATTTTATGTTTCGCTAGACGATTTCTGGTTCGCTTCGCACAGGTTGGAGGAGCTTGTGTCGTATTTGTATGCACAAGGCGTTAGGTATCTGTTTGTTGACGAGGTGCATCATTACGATGCGTGGCAGACGATACTTAAAAACCTATACGATGGTTATCCTGATTTGCACATTGTATATACTGGCTCTTCGATGCTGTTGCTCGAAACGGCGCAGGGCGACTTGTCAAGGCGGCTGATAGATTATACATTGCCGGGTTTGTCGTTCCGGGAATTCCTTTGTTATGAAGGTGTTGCCGATATTCCTGCGGTTTCGTGGGACGACCTGCTGACAAAACACGTGCCTATTGCTATGACGATAAAGGAAAAGATTCCGAGCATATTGCCGCATTTTGATGCCTATTTGAGACATGGTTATTATCCATTCTACAAAGAAGTTGCGCGTAGTTTCGAATTGCGGTTGCAGCACATAGCCAGTCGTGTGCTCGAAATGGATTATCCGAAGATTGACGATGTAAGCGTTTCGACTATAAACAAGACGAGGAAAATGCTGATGGTGCTTGCCGAACATGTGCCGCAGGTGCCTACTATGAGCAAATTGTACGGGCAACTGGAGACCGACAGAAACCAAGGCATGAAGATGCTGTATGCTTTGCAGAGGGCTGGACTTATAGCGATGCTCACTGATAACACAAAGAGTTTGAAGACATTGTCTCGACCAGAAAAGATTTTGATTGACAACACCAATCTTATGTATGCGCTTGGTGCAAAGACGGAAATCGGTACTATCCGTGAGACATTTTTCTTCAATCAGGTTAGGCAGGTGCTTCCAGTCGTATATCCGGCAAAGGGCGATTTCCTTGTCGATGGCAAGTACTTGTTCGAGGTTGGCGGTTTTGGCAAGACATTCGAGCAGATAAAGGACGAACCGAATAGTTTCCTTGCTGTTGACGGCACAGAAATCGGGCATAAAAACAGAATCCCCTTGTGGATGTTTGGTTTGCTGTACTGATTATAGTTTGGTCTTTCCTGTCATTTAGTGTTTGCAAACATTAAAAAGTAGCGAATTTTAGTGTTTTGAAACACTTTTTTTTGTTGCAAGAAACAAATTCCTAGCGCAGGTTGTCAAAGGCACGGCATGTTTGGAGATCTATTTCCTCTCTACATATCCTCCATCGACAACAATCTATATTCAATTTCGTAGCCGTCAAGGTTTGGCTTCAGAACTTCCGATTTGGTCATTAGCGCTTCTGCATTCAGCTTTCGGGGATTGCGTTTAACTTCGGCAATAACGGCTTTTTTGTCCAAGTCGCTTATTGCGACCAAATCTATTTCGTTTACGCCTTTGCGATCCCAAAATGCTCCGATATTTGTCATGCGCTCCTGCTGGGCAATCTTGTCGCGGAAATACATTTCTAGAACGCGCCCACTGTATTGCTCGTAATCCTTTTCCACAATCTCACGCAACAAATCATATCGTCCTTGTTCTATCAGCATCTGGTTGGGATACACATACCTAAACCAAAATCGGAGGAAGTTATCGGCAATAGTCCAACGCGAGTTTCGGCTTCCGGGTTTGGAGAAAATCGGGCGCACACGGCGAATAAGCATATATTCATTCTCAAGGTTGTAAAGATAGGCGCCTGTATTCTTGCCGATTATGGAATCAATTTCGGGCTGGGTGTTTTTGCCCGATGCAATTAACTGGAGTATAGAAAAATATATGCCATAGTCCTTGCCAAATTCCGAAACTAGAATATCGCGACCTTCGGTCAGGAATGGCGAATCGGGAGAAATCACGCGCTTGAGCATCTTACGCCAGGTTACAGCCGCACTGTCCATAAGCACGGAAACATACTTGGCAACTCCGCCAGTCAGTAGGTAAAGGCAAAGAAGGTCTTCGGGAGTGTATTTCGGGTCGTAGTCGCCAAGAATTTCTTTCAATGTTGCCATCGAAAATGGATTCAGCACCAGTTTTGATGTCTGGCGGGCAAATAGGGGTTCCTGCCGTCCCTCGAATATGCGAATCATCATAGAGTAGATGGAGCCACAGGCAATGAGGTTTATCCGTGCTTTGTCCTTATTTTTGTCCCAAATATTGCGAATATCACCAAAAATGGCTGGATTTACATTGTTCAGTTCCTGAAATTCATCGATTATAAGTGTAAACGGCACTTGTTCCGAATATTTCATCAGCATTTCGAAAACCTCAGCGAAATTTGATGCCGTTCCCATGAAGTTCACGCCAAGTTGCCTTGTCGCCTCCTGCTGAAAGCTGTAGGCAAGAAGTGTTTCGCTTTGCCTTGTGACAAAGAAGTACATTGATTTGCAACCCTTTATCGACTCCAGAAGCAAGCTTGTTTTTCCTATACGCCTTCTGCCTACCATCAA
The DNA here is from genome assembly GCA_017617125.1 of Bacteroidales bacterium. Lineage (GTDB taxonomy): Bacteria > Bacteroidota > Bacteroidia > Bacteroidales > ML635J-15 > Bact-19. The sequence goes on along the minus strand of JAFZWY010000037.1, from coordinate 22,498 downwards.
TGTGAAACAGGATGTATTCCTTGATTGTCGTTGCGATAATTTTAATGTGCCTAATTCGTCTTTCCTATCGTAGAACTTCATGGTTTTAAATCTTTTATTATAAATGTAATTTAACGGCTATTAAGTTAATTGTAGTTAATTTGCCGCAAAGATAATTCTTTATATTTGAACTGCAATAAATATAATCTAATTTTTTGCTGCTATTTTGAATGAAATGGCATTCATAATTAATTGTATAACAATTGAATGTCATATAATTAATTTAATCATCATTAAGTTAATACATATTAAATTAATATTTCAATCAAATTTGCAAATGAAAAAAGTAATGCTCAGCCAAATCGTTTAGACGCATTGTCATGCGCCTAAACGCAATAGAGTCAACTCTTAACTTTTAACCGCTTTTGGCGTCCAGCATTCAAAGAATCTCATTACCTTTTCCTTGTTGTAGCTTTTGCCTTCCTCAAGGAAGCTGGAATCCTGTGTGTGAATGACTTTGCCGTTCTCATCAAGCACAACAAAAACTGGATAGCCGAACCTTGCAGGATTGCCAAGTCGTTTCATCATTTGTGCGGCAAGTTCCTTTTGTGCAGGGTCTGACTGACGAGGATTGTAGTTGACATGGATATAGACAAAATTGTCGTTGACCAACTTGTTGATAGTGCTGTCGCTGGTGATGAATTCAGCAAAGCGCAGACACCACGGACACCAGTTTCCGCCAACCTGGCATATTACGAATTTGCCTTGCGACTGGGCTTGTTTTACAGCTTTGTCAATTTGTTCCAATGGGTTTATTGTTTCATCGTAAACTTTCTTGGGAGCGTTTTGCGCCATAGCAGTTGAGAAAACGAAACTTACTAATAATGCGATAGTTAAAAACTTTTTCATTTCAATTAAAATAATGAGTTGCAGGTGCAAAGGTAAGAAATGAAAGGCAAATTGGCAATAGAAATAGAGGGTGGAATTTCAGCATTGAGATATACCTATATTATATAGTCACCAATTTTGCAGTCGGATTATTGCCGGAAGTGTTGGTCGGCGGGGTAAATTATAGCGTCCTATTAGCCAGTATTTTATTGACAAAATATTTTTTACAGAAAATGCAAAAAAAGATTTTTTGGTAATAAAAAAAGTATTACTTTTGCAGTCCGTTTGGTCATCCAGCCTAAGGAACTTAATTTATTAATTTTTAAAGAAGAATTTTTAAAGTGAAAACATTGGTTTACAGAACAATATCGGCAAACAAGGAAACTGTTAACAAGCAGTGGTATGTTGTCGATGCCGAAGGCGAAATCCTCGGACGTTTGGCTTCGAAAGTTGCTTACGTGTTGAGAGGAAAGCACAAACCCGAATACACACCGCATGTTGATTGTGGCGACAATGTCATCATCATCAATGCTGAGAAGGTAGTTCTTACGGGTAAGAAACTCACCGATAAGGAATATATCAGACATTCTGGTTATCCTGGTGGACAGAAGGTTGAAACTCCTGTTGAAATGCTCGAGAAGCATCCGGAACGCATCATTGAACACGCTATCAAGGGAATGTTGCCAAAGAACCGTCTCGGAAGCGAATTGTTCAGAAATTTGAAAGTTTACGTTGGTAGCGAGCACAAGCATGAAGCTCAGAACCCGACAAAGTTGGATTTAAACACAATTAAATAAGCATGGACGTATTTAATGCATTAGGTCGCAGAAAAGCTGCTGTCGCAAGAGTTTACCTTAGCGAAGGAAAAGGAAACATCACGGTTAACAACCGCAAAATGGAAGAGTACTTCCCGATTATGCAGTACCAGTATATCGTTAAGCAGCCATTCTTGACATTGGACAAGATGGATTGCTACGATGTAAAGGCCAACATCGACGGAGGTGGTGTAAGAGGTCAGGCTGAAGCTTTGCGCCTTGGTATCTCAAGGGCATTGTTGAAGGTAGATCCTGAATACAGGGCTAGCTTGAAGCCTTGCGGTTTCCTCTCACGCGACTCGAGGGTTGTTGAAAGAAAGAAACCCGGACAGAAGAAGGCTCGTAAGAGATTCCAGTTCAGCAAGCGTTAGTATTTTATTAGAGAATTATAAACAGAGTTTAGTATCTAAATCGTGGAGATGGCCATTCGTGGTTCTACTTCACGATTGTTACTACAGAATGTAAACTTAAATTTTAAAAAATGTCAAGATTAACATTTGATCAATTGTTGGAGGCTGGCGTACACTTCGGTCACCTCAGACGCAAATGGAATCCCGCAATGGCTCCTTACATCTTCATGGAGCGCAACGGTATCCACATCATCGACTTGCACAAGACAGCCGTTAAGGTTGACGAAGCTGCAGACGCAATGAAGAACATTGTAAAATCAGGTAGAAAAGTTTTGTTCGTAGCTACCAAGAAGCAGGCTAAGGACATCGTAGCAGAAGAAGTAACAAAGGTTGGAATGCCATTCGTTACTGAACGCTGGCCCGGTGGTATGCTTACCAACTTCCCGACTATCCGCAAGGCTGTTAAGAAGATGTCGTCAATCGACAAGATGATTAGCGACGGTACTTTCTCATCGCTTTCGAAGCGTGAACAGCTCCAGATCAGCCGTCAGAGAGCAAAATTGGAAAAGAACCTCGGTTCTATCGCCGACCTTTCGAGACTCCCGGCAGCACTTTTCGTAGTTGATATCCTCAAGGAAAAGATCGCTGTTCACGAAGCTCAGAGATTGGGTATTCCTGTTTTCGCAATGGTTGATACTAATTCGGATCCTAAGAACGCCGACTATCCAATTCCAGCAAACGACGATGCTTCAAAGTCAATTCAGCTTATCGTTGCTACTATGTGCCAGGCTATAAAGGAAGGTTTGGACGAAAGAGCAGTTGAAAAGGAAAACACTGCTAAGGAAGCTGGTGAAGAAACCGAAGAACAGGCAGCTCCTGTAGAAAGAAAGAGACAGAGAAGAACTTCAGCAAAGAAGGAACACGTTGAAGAAGCTCCTGCTGCTGAAACTGAAGAAAACTAGTATTAACGTTAAAACTGAAAGACAATGGCAAATATAACTGCTGCTGACGTAAAGAAACTTAGAGACATAACCGGTGCAGGTATGATGGACTGCAAGAAGGCTTTGACCGAAGCTGACGGTGATTTCGAAAAGGCAAAGGATCTTATCAGGGAAAGAGGTCTTGCAATTGCTAACAAGCGTGCTGACCGCGAGGCTACCGAAGGTGCTGTTCTCGCTGGTACTGCAAAGAACAATACTGTTGGTGTTGTTATCGCTTTGAGCTGCGAAACCGACTTTGTTGCTAAGAACGATGATTTCGTAAACCTTGCAAAGGATATCCTTAAGGTTGCTTGCGACAATCTTCCTGCCGATCTCGAAGCTCTCAAGGCTTTACAGCTAAACGGAAAGACCATCGCTGACGCTATCACTGAAAGAAGCGGTGTTACTGGCGAAAAGATGGAACTCACATACTACGGTAAGATGGAGGCTCCGTACGTTGTAGAATACATCCACAATGGAAACAAGCTTGCTACCGTTATCGGTCTTAACAAGGTTGTTGACCGTCAGGTTGGCCGCAACGTAGCAATGCAGGTAACTGCTATGAATCCTATCGCAGTTGATGAAAATTCTGTTCCACAGAGCATCAAGGACGAAGAATTCTCAGTTGCAATCAACAAGACCAAGCTCGAACTCAGTGCAAAGGCAGTTGACGTAGCATTGAAGAAGGCTGGTATCAACCCGAACCTCGTTGACAGCGACGATCATATCGAAAGCAATATGGCAAAGGGATGGATTACTAAGGAACAGGCTGACGAAGCACGTAAGATCAGAACCGAAGTAACCGAAGCAACTGTTGCTACAATGCCCGAAGCTAAGATCACTGCTATCGCAAACGGTCGTTTGCAGAAGTTCTTCAAGGAATCAACTCTTATGAACCAGGCTTACATTTCCGATTCAAAGGTTTCAATCGCTCAGTATTTGGAATCTGTTGAAAAGGGTCTCGTAGCAACTGGATTCGTAAGATTCGGTTTGAAAAACTAACGATTTTCATAATTCTATCAGGCGAGGGGCATCCGGAAGGATGCCCTTCGTTTTTTGTGCTTTGGAGATTATGAAATATTGTTTAAATTTGTCCTTCGATAAAATTATATTTCAATGAAAAGATTCGGTTTAGTCATTATAGTAGCCTCATTGATGGTGGCAGCATGTGCAAATGGGGAACGCAAAACAGATAATCAAAGCGAAAATCAAAACGAAACTAAGGAAATGAAAACATTGGTGGCTTATTTTTCAGCATCGGGAGTAACACGACAAGTAGCAACACAACTGGCAGAAGTTGCAAATGCCGACATTTACGAAATTGTACCCGAACAACTTTATACCGATGCAGACCTCAACTGGAGAGATTCGTTGTCGCGCTCATCGGTGGAAATGAAGGACAAGACTTCCCGTCCCGCAATTAAGAAAACTGAACTCAAAATCGATGACTACAGTACAGTCTATATAGGTTTCCCAATATGGTGGTATACTTGCCCTACAATAATCAACACCTTTATGGAGGCATACGATTTTGCAGGAAAGGCGGTAATCCCATTTGCAACCTCTGGCGGAAGCACGATCGAACAGGCTTGCAAAGATCTGAAAGCAGCATATCCAAAGGCGAACTGGAAGGAAGGTCGTCTGCTCAACGATGCAAGCAAAGAAGACCTTGAAAAATGGGTAAAAAGTTTGTAAAACCTTTATAAAAACAAGCTATGATAGCAATTGCAGACAGTGGGTCAACAAAGACTTTATGGCTTTTGTCGGATGGTAAAGGCCTGGAATATACCTTCAAGACAATTGGGTTCAATCCGTATTTTGTTACGAAAGACGAGGTGGAGTATTGTTTGTCGGCAGCATTTCCTAGAGAAGTTAAAAGCACGGATATTACCGATGTCTTTTTTTATGGTTCTGGATGCTCTAATTGCGACAACTTTGCGCACCTGCAATCTGCACTTGCAGGCTTTTTCGGCAAGGCAAACGTAAACATATATTCCGACATGCTTGGCACGGCGCGAGCAGTGCTAAAACATGAGGCAGGGGTAGCTGCAATTCTTGGAACAGGTTCAAACTCTTGTTTTTACAATGGCAGCGAAATCACGGGAAACGCTGTCTCGCTGGGATATATCCTCGGTGACGAGGGGAGCGGTGCCACGATTGGAAAAACATTCATAAAGCAATACCTCGAAGGAAAACTTGACGCCGACCTTACCCGCCAGATAAAGGACGAAACTGGCGAAACAATAACTACAGTGCTAAATTCGGTATATAAGGGCGAGCATCCAAACCGTTACCTTGCAAACTTCACAAAAACAATCAATAACCACATTGAACATCCGCAGATGCAAGCCATTATGCGAAATTCGTTTAGAGATTTCTTTGAAAACTACCTGCTGATATACCCTGACTATCTGAAATACAGGATTGGGTTCTGCGGAAGCATAGCCTTCCACTTCAGGGACATACTGCTGGACGAACTTGAGAAAATCGGATATTCAAAAGAAAACGTATTGATTATAAACGAAGTACTACCGGAATTGTTGAAATATCACAGTGCTAAATAGTTCTCTGTAAAGGATACAGAAACATGTCCAACAAGAACATTTACAGATATTATCAATTGTCGTTTATTTTTTTGCGATAATCGCGAGGCGAACAGCCTAAGCGCATGCGTACAAATTTTGAAAATGCGCTAATGCTTGAGAATTCAAAGACATTAGCGATTTCTTTTATCGACCTGTCCGAATATCGCAATTCGTGGGCTATGGCGTCGGTTGCGTACTCTAGAATCCATGAGAGCGCAGGCTTTCCGCTTAAGGTCTGAACTGCATGCGACAAGTATTTAGGCGATACGCATAACATTTCGGCATATGCCGAAACATTGCGAGAATGAATGCTTTCGGTAGCAAGGAGGTCAAGAAAATTCTTGAAAACAAGGTCTTTCTGCTTGGCAATTACCGTTAGAGTATTTGCATCAAGGTTACGGTTTATGATTACGCATATTTCATAGAATACGGTTTCCATCAGGTGAAGCATGATTTCCTTGTAGTAGAAGTCGCGCGGAGAGGCAAGTTTTTCGCGTACAATAGAAAAGTAGTCGAGGGCTAATTTCATTTCCTGTTCGTTCATCTTGATTACCGGATGAGTACGCGTATACATCATCAATGGCCACAACCCGCGTCCCGACATTATTGTCTTTTCAAATTTTACGTACGAAAGAGCAAAGAACAGACCGTTGAAATCCTTGTCCATCGAAACTTCGTCCAAATAAACGTTTGGCGGCAAAATGAAAATATTGTTGCCTGAAACCTCGTATTTAGAACCGTTCATGCCAATTTTCATACATCCCGACGTACATATTACCGCCGAAACCATTGATGTCCGCACGCTACCTGCAAGCATAATGTCATCGAATGAATCCTTTATCAGGATATCGCCATCGTTGTAGTTGATCCTTGCTTTCATAGTTGCAAAGATATAAATATAACACTAAAAGTTGTCAATTTTTCCTAATAATTTTTGGGGTAGATTTATTTTGCATTATTTCGCGCCGAATTTTTAAAAGATAAATATGGAGAATCAGTCATTCAATAAAAGATTGGAAGAAAGCATCCGCCTCAACTGGGGTAGGCCAGCACTTTCTAATTATCAAGGAATTACACTTACATATTCGGACATTGCCCGTCGCATATCCAAGTTGCATATTGCATTCGAACAATGTGGTCTGCATAGCGGCGACAAAGTAGCATTTTGTTCGCGAAGCCAGGCCAACTGGGGCGTATGTCTGCTGTCGACACTTACATACGGGGCCGTTCCTGTTCCTATTCAGCACGAATTCAAGCCTGTTGTGATACAGCAACTTGTAAACCATTCGGAGGCGCGCGTATTATTTGTTGACGATGGAGTTTGGAAGGGTCTCGACATTGCCGACATGCCAGGGCTTTCGGTAGTTGTAAATATCAGTGACCTCAATTTCCTGTATGCTGCCAGCGACGACCTTATGCAGATTCGCGAACACCTCAACGAGTCGTATGGTAGACGTTATCCGAAGCGTTTCACGCCCGACGATGTAAAATACTATACAGATTCGCCCGACGAACTTGCAATCATAAACTATACCTCAGGCACCTCGGGTCAGTCGAAAGGCGTAATGATACCGTACAGGGCATTGTCGAGCAATGTCGATTTCGCACATTTCGACGCTCTGCCGCGTTTCGGACAGGGTTCGCAAGTAGTGTCGATGCTGCCGATGGCACACATGTACGGCTTTATGTTCGAATTCTTGTTCCAAATGACTATGGGTGCGCATGTACATTTCATTACGCGCATGCCGACACCAAAGCTCATATTGCAGGCTTTTGCCGACATTCGCCCCGACATCATAATATCGGTACCATTAATTATCGAGAAGATATACAAGAACAAACTTAAGCCTATTCTCGACAAGAACAAGCTTTTGTTCCGCATTCCTATTGTCGACCAGATGCTGGAGAAGAAGATTTGCACCGAACTTACCAATACTTTTGGCAATGCATTCGAGGAGGTAATTATAGGTGGCGCAGCATTCAACAACGAGGTCGAACGCTTCTTCAGAAAGATCGGATTCCGCTTTACCGTAGGCTATGGCATGACCGAGTGTGCTCCTATAATTTGTTATGCACATTGGAACGACACAAAATTATTCTCGTGCGGCAAAGTTGTTCGCAACATGCAGCTGCGCATCGATTCACCAGATCCCGAGCATATTGCAGGCGAAGTACAGGTAAAGGGCGCAAACGTATTTCTTGGCTACTACAAGAACGAGGAGGCGACACGGCAGGTTTTCACTGACGATGGCTGGTTCCGTACAGGCGACATGGGTGTTGTTGACAGCGATGGTTACCTTTATTTGAAAGGTCGTTGCAAATGTATGATTCTTGGACCGTCGGGACAAAATATATATCCCGAGGAACTTGAGAATGTGCTAAACAATTTGGCATACGTTGTCGAAAGTCTCGTTATCGATGACCATGGAGTCCTTACTGCGCTTATTTATCCCGACTATCAGCAGGCCGAACAGGATGGCATCTGTCGCGATGTGCTAGAGAAGATGATTCGTGACTGGTTGCCGTCGGTAAACAAGGAACTGCCGTCGTATGCATCGATACAACGCATAGAATTTATGTCGGAAGATTTTGAGCGTACGCCAAAGAGGAGTATAAAGAGATATTTATACCAGAGAAATTAATAAAATTCTTCTCTTTACTCCAATGTGTGTAGTTTTATAGTTTCGAGAACTTGCAAGTGTATGACTTCTGGTTGTTGTACATACGTACGAAGTAGAGTCCAGATGCCATGTCTGAAATATCGATGCAGGCACCTTCCCATTTCGACGAAGCGTCGGTTGCAAGTCGTTTAACGACTGCACCCTGCTGGTTGATAATTTCAACCGCATAACTACCTCCATCAACATTGTTGGAGATGAAGAATAGTGTTTCTGTTGCAGGGTTCGGGAAGCATTTGATGTATCCGTCGTCTGTGCTAGCAATCGAAGTTGGTGGGTCGATAGGATCGTCGCCATCTTCGATGACAAAGACATGCGGATCGGGTTCTCCGATGAATGGGTGGGTTTGTACTTGTCCGTATTCGGTAGTGGCCTTTATGTAGTATGATATTGTCTGTCCGTGAAGAAGCCCTTCGAAGGTGAACGAATATTCGTCGTCGGATACGTTTGTCATAGCTGCCGATGTGTATTCACCGTCGTCAATCTTGAAGAATACTTCTGCGTTTGTGATAGCTCCGCCATTACCAAGAGTGTAGATGCTTGCTGTAATAGTATAAGTTTCGGCGTATTCAACAGTATCGAGGATAGGGTAGTGGGCAATTCGAAGCATATCGAAACGAGGCACTTCGTGCGTACGGCAGTGCAGAGCATCTGTTCCTTCCCAAGGAGCATTGCTGCGAGGCGTAAATCCAATTACCTCGTATCCTGGCATTGCTTCCTCATACACGGCCTTCGCATTGGCATTATTGGTTGCATCATTGTTGGGGAATGCAAGGTATACTTTCCCATTAAGTATCAGAGAATTTGAATACGGCTGCCTATTTGGACTGTAGGTCCTGTATACTTTGTATTTGTTGCCGTACGAACTTGTCTGATTTGCCCAATAGTCGGCCATAGCCTCGTAGGCTGCATATTGCGAATTTGAAGTTGGTACTCTTGTTATCACAACCTTGTCGACATCAATGAATTTTCCCCAGCAGTCGATATGTGCAATATAGTCGTTAAGAGGGTCGTCGAGATGCATATAGTTGGTTAGTCCAAGGTAATGCTTGAAAATAGTGTCGAGCTGAGCTTGCGTATAGCCATATTCTTCGTCATTTTCTACATCGAGTGATGCAGAACATGAGGCTGCTACACCAAGTCCGTCGGTCATGTAGTTGCCTCCGGTATGTACTACCTGCATTCCGAACACCTGTTTGCCGAAATATGTTCCGAAGAAATTTGTAATCTCGTCGTCGTTTGGACGCGGGCGGTTGTAGACGTAGTCGATCATTCCAACCTGCTTGTCGCCATATTCGATAAACCATGGGCTATAATCGCGGCACCAGTATGAGTCGATGCTATGGTTAACAAACTTGACGTGATTCATGTTTACACCATTACTTTGCAGTGTATTGCTTAACGACGACTGATTGTTAGATGCACAAATGAGGTATACGGTATCGTCTTCCGACAATTCGGCTATTAATGAATTTGGTATGCCGAATCCCATTGATTGCGGGTATGCCACGATTACACCCTGGTTGGGCTCAAATTCGGCTATGCTTCGCGGATTCTCAGGTGGGTCGGTAACAATAAGGCTACGTGTGTTCCTTTGGCTTGAGAGTTCTTCCCATCGCAGAGCATGGTATTTGCCTTGCAGTTCCTGCGGAATTTCTTGTGCGAATAAAACTGATGCACACAATAGAGAAAAAAATACAAATACTACTTTTTTCATGGTTTTAGTTTTAAGCAATGGCATTTTTCAATGCCATTGCAAGTCTTTTATTATTTTACTATCGACAAATTCTTTGTAATTATGTTACCTCCGATATTTGCCTTTACAATATACATTCCAGCAGTCATTGATGAGGTTTCTACAGAAATGTAGTTTTCTCCAGCCTGCAAAATGTTGCTGTCAATAGTTTTAACCAGTTGTCCTACAGTGTTGTATATTTCAATCGAAACCTCGCTGTTGTCGGTAAGGTTAAGGTTGATGTATGCGTTGTCGTTTGCCGGGTTAGGGTAGATCGACATTGTGTTTTCGGTAATTATAGAATTGGTATGTATGCTGGTTACAGAGGCGTGTGCCGGCAATTTTACATTGTCGATCCATGCGCAGTCGCTACCATCTGTACCATAGAAATCCTTAACATAAGACCATTTTAGAGTATGAGTTCCTGCACTAACCGGGTATGATTGCAAGCTCCAGTTGTCGCTTGTGCCAGCCCACTGATCTTTCATGTCGCCGTCGATGTAGAATGCGAGGTAATCCCAGTAGTATCCATACGACATTTCTTCGCACGAAACCTTCTTGTAGAATTCTACATTGTCGTTGGTTACAACGTCGATGGTAATAGTAAGGTCTGATTGAGCGTTGCTGCTGATGCTACCCGACTTCGCGCAATATTGTCCTTCGTAAGCACCTGTCGAAACTATAGTCCAAGGTCTACTGCTGGAGTTTACCCAAGCGTATGAGTTGAAACTATTGCTTTCCCAGTCTTCAATCTGAAGGCCTATAGATAGACAAGAATTTGTGCTTGTATTGTATATGCCGCTTGTTTGTGCTTGGAAGCATACATTTGTACCCATTGCAACATTTTCGGCAACTGAAATTTCGAATTCGATGTTTTGAGAGTCGCCTGCATTTATGGCGTCGGTTTGTACTTCGCTTGTTATCAATGTAACGTTTTCATCGTTTAGAGCAAGAGTTACAGTTCCTGCTTCAAGCAATGCATGACCGTTGTTGGCTAGATTGAAGATTAATCTTGCTGTTTCTCCAGAATCAAGCAAGTTGTTGCCGTTTCCTCCATCGGAGTCGTTTACTCCTACAAACGATATTTCTGGTGCAGGTGCATTTGCTGTTATAAAGAACAAACCTGTTCTTGTTTCGCAGTTGTCGGCTGTAAGTGTGTATGCTATCTCGATGTTGGTTTGGTCGGCAACGCCGTTGCGTATTGACATTGCGAAAGCGTCGTTCTTTGTAGCACTTTCGTTGGCGGCAATGTTGCCAAACGATTCACTATTGTCGGTAATGGTAATGTCGTTGCTTGTCGTCGAAATTGACATGCTAACATTGTTTGCTGTTTCTACACCTACATTATTTATTGTATTGTTGAGTTTTATTGATTCGTTGTAGTCTATCTGTCCGTTGTTGTTGCCTTCGCTGTCGTTAATTGTGTAGCCGCCGTTAACTACGTATGGACCTTCAGGAACAATCACCATTATTTCGGTTTGGTAGGTAACTTTGTTGTATGCTGTTGCTGTAAGTTTTACAGTACAAGGCTCGTCAAGACTTGCGATGTTTATTATTGCAGTGCCGTTGTTGGCATATCCAGTACCAAGGATAATGACTTCATCGTTAACCTCTCTTGTGATAGCAATGAGGGTCTCTTCGGCATTGCTTGTTACTTCTATGCTGTTTTGTCCAACAGTAAGTACATTGGGATGTGACACTATCATTTCCTGTGGGGTTTTGCTACGGAACATAGTTGACGGGTCTCCGAAGATAGTCCAAGCGTATGCGGTTCCAACTCCGTTACCGTCGGAAGATGTAGCGGGGTAATCTTGTATCATGCGGAAGTATCCGTTGAATGCTATGCCACCGATAGTTCTCTTTATGTTTCCTTCCAAAGATTCGGTAATGATGTCGACCATTTCGTCCTGTGCCGTCATAGGTGGATTCCAGTCTTGATTGATTGTTGATCCTAAGAAGGCAATTGCTCCGGTTGGATTGCCGTTTTTCGTTGCACGAAGCCATGCTTCGGCGAAACATGTCATGCCAACAAAGGCGCCGTTTACACAGGCAACACTTATTATAAATGGAAGTTTATTTTCGTTGGTTAGGGAGTTTACATCGGAGTTGCTGAATCCGGTGTTGACCCATTCTGTTTCACCGCCATGGCCTACGTAGCATGCAAGGCCTATACCGTTGTTGAATGCCGTTGAAGTTGCAGCAATGCCGTTGCTGGTGGATTCGTTTACACGTGTAACAGTGTAGCCATAGTTTTCGAGGTCGGTTTGGATGTAACCCATGTGAGTCATGTCGCTTTCATTTCCGTTTCCTTGGTCGTGACCAGAACCGTCGCCACCTTGGCTCGAAGCACTTCCGTATGCATTGGCAAGCCATGTGTCAGAAGTTGTGAGTTCCTTTTCGTAGAGGATGACTTTGCGTACCATATTCTGTATGTCGGCAAGCGATTCTCCCGAGAAGCGTCCGATGAACGCATCAGCATAGTCGTCGTTGCCAACAAGGCAAACATATATGTTGTCGGAATCTCCACTTGTAGCATACCATCCGGAACCAGAGGTGAATTCGCTGGAAGGGACGTCGGAAGCGTCGCCAACAAGAAGAACATAAGCAAGGTCGCTATGTGCGTTGAAATAGTTGGTAATGTAAGTCTGCACGTTTGCTGCGGTTGAGCCTACAGTGCTCATTAGTACCATTTCGGTTTCGATACCTTTTTCGCGCTTCCAAGTTATGAAGTCTGCCATTGCCGACTGGTAGGTGTCCTTGCAGATGATGAGCATTCTGCCTGGATGTCCGTCCTGCAACTGGGTGTAGCGAGTCTTGCTACCGTAGTTGATGAAAAGTCGTCGGTAGATGTTTTCGAACTCGTCAATCTTTTCGTACGAACTTGTGAGTTCGTTTACATCAGGTTGCTGTGTGAACTTTACTTTTACGGTTATCTCGGTAAAAACTTTCAGCTGCTTTTGTGCTGGATTGTACTGGAATGGGAAAAATCTTACGGATGTTCCGCGCATGTCCCTTATGCAGAATGCTTCGCTGTTGGTAGCATCGATGTTCGGAACGAAAGCATCCATTCTGTAGCATTTTCCGTATTCGTATGGAACTGTCGATGGATCGATGTTGCGTTTGATTGCTCCTTTCGACGGAGCTATGCTGATATTGTCTACAGTGATATAGTTGGCGTCAACTATTTCGACTACAGCTTTTCCTTTTGACGGGATGCGTACCGATGTGGCAAAGTATGGAATATCGGGCATGCCTTTTCCCATGTCGTTGATACCATTGGGCGAACCAACTATTACTTCGGTGCCGTTTGGTGTCTGAACATCGGTAAGCGTATAAGAGTTTAGATTGAGACGAAGGGTTATTTCATTATTGTTTTCTCCGACAATTTCAATTCGTGAATCATTCGGTTTCTGTTTGTCAATAATTGTTGTAGTTTGAGCATTGACAATCAGGCAAGTCGCAAAAATGGCGACAATTAATAGTGCTAATTTTTTCATTGCGCTTTATGTGTAATTTATAATCTTGCAAAGATATGATTAAAAGTAAAAATCGGTATGTTTTTTTTTGATTATTTTAGATTTTAGACCTCATGGCTAAGTTTTATTATAGTCTGCAATAAGATTTAGATAAAAGTCATTTTAAGCGCATTTTTCCTAAAGTTTGTGCAATTTTGCGAAGCATTTTTTACGGACTTGACAGTCAGTGCTTTTGTTTGTTAGGCTGAAAAAATATTAAAACAAATGCTTGTACATCAAATTTTTCTATAAATTTGTAGCCTTGAGTTTTGTAGGGGTACGTATTGTATTCCAATATGTTAGAAAGAAAATTGAATTAAAAATTATTAAACATGAGAGAACTTTACATGAACGTTTTCCATAACTTTAGTTTTGGAAAACTTGCGAAGGGTCTGAAAAGCCATTCGCAAAAAATGAAGACTGTCGTAGTCGCTTTGGCGATGATGATGGTGTCTGGCGGCCTGTGGGCGCAGATACAGGTGAGCGACACCCTGTGGTACGAAACCTGGACAGATGGTGCTACGGGAACAACACCTAGTGCATACGATTTTTCGGGAACTACCGTTTATGGAGGTGCAACGCTGACTTATGCGCAGACATCCGCCAATACTAAGTTGTATGCAGAAACATCAGCAGGAGGAGATTCTCCAGAGTTATTGTTGTCCAAGAGCAACCAGTCGTGGACAATTTCCAACCTCCCGACAGGCGGTGTTTACGAGATGTCGTTGAATTTTCTCGCAAACAAGAATACTTTTTCGGTAACTTCATCAACCGAGGGTATTGCTATTGAAGGTTCGGCAAAGTCATGGACAATCACCGCTGAATCAACAGTTGAGAATTTTGAAATAGTAATAACAAATACTGGTTCTCAAAATGCCCGTATGGACAATATTTTGTTGTCTGTTACTGCATTGGAAGCTCCTTTGGAGCCAGTTGCAACTCCTACCTTCTCACCAGCAGCTGGAACCTACACCAACAACGTGGAAGTAAGCATTGCTTGTGAGGAAGAAGGCGCAGCAATACACTATACTCTCAATGGTGATGATCCAACAACAGAATCCAATCTTTATTCGGCAGCATTCACCCTTACCGAAACAACTACAGTTAAGGCTATCGCTGTAAAGAACGGAATGGCAAATAGCGAAGTGGCTACTGCATTATATAATATTAGCGACATGGAAGTTGTTGCAACTCCTGTAATTACTCCCGAAGCTGGTAACTACAACGATCCGCAACAGATAACTATTACTTGTGCTACCGACGAGGCTTCGATTTACTACACAACCGACGGCACCGACCCAACAGCAGAATCGACCTTGTACGAAGGACCGTTCACTCTTAACGCATCGGCTACCGTAAAGGCTATCGCATTAAAGGAAGGCTATACCAATAGCGATATTGCTTCGGCAGCATACACAATGCCGGTATTCCTTGAAAACCTTGCAGCAGTTTACTCAACAGCAAACAATGCACAGTATAGGATGCTCGGAGATGTTACTTTTGTTTTCAGAAGCGGTAGATACATGTTTGTAAAGGATGCAACTGCAGGTATGTTGATATATGACAACACTACGCCAATAATTACCAATACTTATGAGAATGGTGATATTATCAGCGGTGGAATCAGCGGAAAAACCTCAATATATAATGGTTTGTACGAATTAGTTCCAACAGCAGATATTGCTGCTTCAACAGAAAATAATGGTGCTATTGAACCTGTTGTTGTAACTATACCACAGATGACCAACGAAAACGACTTTATGTCGCAGCTTGTAACTGTTCAGAATTTGACGGTAACAGGAATAAGCGGACAAAACATAATTGTTTCGGATGGCGAAAACACTATAAAAATCTTTGACAGATTCAGTATAATAACCGAAAGCGACTATGCTGCTGACGACGTTCTAACAACGGTAACTGGATTTGTATCAAAATATAATTCAGACTATCAGATTTTCCCGCGTACTGCAGAAGACATTGT
This sequence comes from Bacteroidales bacterium, assembly GCA_017617125.1. GTDB lineage: Bacteria > Bacteroidota > Bacteroidia > Bacteroidales > ML635J-15 > Bact-19. The sequence continues at coordinate 6,992 of JAFZWY010000037.1, read as the reverse complement.
TGTTCGTGAAACCGTTGCTGCACCTACTTTCGACCCGGAAGTAGAAAATCATTTTGGCAGCGTGACTGTTACTATATCATGTGCTACCGAAGGTGCAACAATATATTATAATATTGAACCTAGTGATGCTCAAATAGAATACACCCAACCGTTGGTATTTACCGACACAACTACTATTCATGCATTTGCACAGAAGAACGATATAACAAGTGCTGTAGTTACAAAAATATACTATGTTTCCGACATGGAAACCGTTGCAACTCCAGTTATCACTCCCGACGGTGGAACTTTCGAAGAAACTCAGGAAGTAGCAATCACCTGCGAAACAGCTGATGCTTCGATTTACTACACAATTGACGGAACTGACCCGACTGCAGAGTCGACACTTTATGCAGCACCGTTCACACTCGACGCTACTGCAACAGTTAAGGCTATTGCAATAAAGGAAAACATGAATAACAGCGAACTTGCAACCGCAACATTCACAAAGTTGGAACCGATTGTTGCTGCAAACTATGTACGCATCACTTCGCTCAACCAGTTGCAGGATGGCGACAAGGTTATCCTTGCTTCACGTTACGATAACGACGCAACTCACTACAAAGTTGCTCCGACTAGAATTGCAAATAGCAGGTTTAATGCTGTTGATGTAACTGTGGAAAACGATATTATTACTACTGATGTTGACTCTATAGTATGGACACTGAACATTGAAGATGACAATTACAGGTTTGTAAATGCTTCTGATGCAAGTTTGGGTTGGTCTTCTAGCACTAATTTCTCAAGTGCATCAAACTATGATTGGAGCGTAGAGGAATGTACCGCTAACGGTCTTGTTCCGAATTATACAGGATATAAGATTACCAATTTAGGTACTATTAATGAAAGTACGGTAAGAGCTATAGCGTTTAGGGGCGGCAGCAATAATGTATTTGGGGCATATTCGGTAGGCAATGTAAATGGCAACGAATACAACTTTGCTCTTGACATTTTTGTAAAGATGGAAGGCAGTGCAACAATCGTGGCTGCTCCAACATTCTCGGTTCCTGCAGGAAACTACACTACAGTACAAACTGTAGAAATCCTTAGTGCAACCGAAGGCGCAACAATCCGTTACACTCTCGATGGTATTGACCCAACCGAAGAATCGGCAGAATACACAGCAGCTCTCACAATTACAGAACCTACAACTGTAAAGGCAAAGGCTTACAAGGAAGATTGCATAGCAAGTGCTGTCGCCGAAGCTTTCTACAATGTTGTTACAACTCCTATGATTATTGTTGATGCTGAAACATTGAACTTCACAAGTACAAACGAGACTAAGACCTTGAACATTACGAGCCTCAACCTCACAAATGACATTACCGTTACTGTAACTGATAACTTCTCTGTTGATGCAGAAACCATAACAATGAATACCGATGCAACTTTGAATGTTACATTCACAGGTGATGCAGTAACTACAGGAACACTTACACTTACCAGCGGAGAAACAGTAGCAACCGTTGCTCTTGTTGCAAATCCGCCAGTTGTTGTAAACTACACTCGTATAGCTTCGTTGTCGCAGTTGCACAACGGCGACAGACTTATCATCGCTTCACGTTACGACGAAGATAACACCCATTTCTATATTGCATCGGCACGAATTGCTAGCAAGCTCAACGGTATTGCTTTGGATGTTGAAAACGATGTAATTGCTACAGATGTCGACACTATCGTATGGACAGTAAGCATCAATGGTGACAACTACACCTTTACAAATGCATCGAATGCAAGCCTTGGATATGGTAGCAACACCAACTTCTCAAGCTCTTCGAACACAAGCTGGAATATTGCCGAATTTACAAGTATGGCTCTTGTTGACAACTATTCTGGATTTAAGATTACTAATGCTAATACAAATACCAGGGCAGCCGCATTCAGGGCTGGAACGGCTAATGCATTTGGCGCTTACGCAACCTCAAACGATGGCAACGACGAATACAACTTCGCACTTGACTTGTTTGTTGACTTAGGCGACAATGTTCCAACAGTAGCAACTCCAGTATTTACTCCGGCAGCCGGTTACTACGAGGAAGCACAGAATGTAACTATTTCTTGCGCTACCGAAGGTGCAACAATATACTACACCATCGATGGTACAGAACCAACAACTACATCTACTCAGTACACCGAGCCTATTGCAGTTAGCCAGAGCACTACAATAAAGGCTATCGCATACGTAGGCGAGGAGTTTAGCGTTGTTGCAACTGCACAATACACCTTCCCGACAATGGTTGCAAACATTGCAGCTCTCTATGCTCTCGAAAGCACCGAAGGTACATTCAGACTTACAGGCGATGTTACTTTCGTATATCGTAGCGACAGAAATATGTATGTAAAGGATGCAACAGGCGGTTTGCTCGTATACGACAGTGGCAACAAGATTACTACCGAATACAACGAAGGTGATGTTATTTCGGGAGGTATCGCAGGAACAATAAGCATGTATCACGGACTTTTGGAATATGTTCCAATAGCAAACACTGCAGTTTCAACTCAGAATAATGGTCCGGTTGCTCCAGTTGTTATTACTGTTGACCAGCTTGTCAACAATATCAACGACTATGTTTCACAGCTTGTAAAGGTAGAAAATGTTCATGTTGAAACAGGAAACACCTACACCGAAGGTTCAACAGGTAACAATACTATTTTCTCGCAGAATGGTAACGAAGCAGTTTTGAGAAACAACTTCAAGACTCTCGATATGACAATCGGTGACAATACCAACTGGGATATCACAGGTTTTGCAGTAATCTACGACGACGCAAAACAGATATATCCTCGTAACAACAACGATGTTTCTATCGTAACTTCGGTTGACGAACTTGCTACAGAAATCGCAATTTACCCGAACCCGACAAGCGACATAGTTAACATTGTAACTAACGGCAATGCTCAGCGTGTTGAAATTGCAAATGTAGATGGACAGATTGTTTCCAGCGAAGCTGTTTCTTCGGATGTAATCAGCGTTTCGCTCAAGGCACAGCCTGCTGGCATGTACTTCGTAAGAATCTACACTGCAAACGAAGTTATTGTAAGAAAGGTTACGAAATTTTAATTAGTACTTTGATTGATAGTGAGAAGGTCGGGCGATTGCCCGGCCTTTTTTTTGTTTACCTTACAACGTAGTTGAATTTATCGATTTGCGTTATGCCCATTTCGTGGAGCAATGCGACTGAGCGGTCACGGTCGGCATCGGTGTTGAAGTTGGGGATGAGCGGTACGCGGACCATGATGTGCTCTGCGCCTTTTGCCGAAATAAGCCAGCGTAGGTTTTGGAGGCTACGGCGGTTGCTGCAGCCTGTGTAGGCTTTGTAGATATCGGGATTGGTGTCCTTTATGTCGACAATGAAGTCGTCGATGACTTCGGCAGCGGCTTCTACCGACGAGCGCGGTACGGCAAGCGAAGTTTCGACTGTAATTTTCCACGCATCGCCACAGAGTTTGCGGAACTCACGTATAAAATCGGTTCTAAGTAGCGGTTCTCCCCCACCGAAACAAATGCCTCCACCAGTGTAGAGAAAATAAATATTGTCGATGCGCACGTAGTCGAAAAGCGTTTCGGGAGTATAGCGTGTAAGTTCGTCGGTTTTCCCGAAACAAGTGGGATTGAGGCAATAGCGGCAACGTAGCGGGCATCCGTGAAAAGCAGCCAAAGTATTCACTCCTTTGCCATCGATGTTGATTCTATGTCGCGAAACGCCTATGAATGGAACAGCTTCCATATATGGTCGAGAGGCTTATTCCTTCTTGTCTTTGGGTTTTCGTACTGGAGCGCAAACGTCGCCCATAAGCCGCATGTCTTTTTCGTTTATTTCGATTTCTACTATTGAATCGATTTCGGTTTTGACGGCTGCGGTATCAGGTTTGTTTATGGTTGAGTCGGGGATTGGGACAATGCCCATGAGCGGCTCGATGATTTCGGGTTGTTGCGTTGGTGGAGTATCGACAACGGCCTTGGCATGAGTAGTGTCGGGGTCTGCGATTTTTCCACGCAGAGGAACATCGCCAACGAGCTGGTGTCTGCCTGTGTTGCAGGCTACCATGCTTAGCGAAAGACCTGCTATGGCGGCGGCTTTGCCGAGAATGTTCATTTTGCCTTTTTTCGACAGTTCCTGCTCGATGTATTGTACCTCGGCTTCGCAATGCGGACATGTGCCGAGGCATTCGCCTTTGTAGGTGCATTCGGTTTGTTCCAGCGGAATATTATTCTCTGCCGCAATGTTTTTGCGAACCTGTTTCAGATATTTGCAGATGTTTTTGCCGTTGTTCATCGTATGAAGTTTTAGAGAGACGCAAAATTTTGCGTCTTTACATTAATTATACATAATTATTTGTAAAAACGGAGACAGTCATCCTGAACTTGTTTCAGGATCTGGTCTCCGTTTTTATGTCAAGTCTATCGTTTAAAGAAGGAGAAGAATCCTCCGGCTTTTTCCTTTATGGCGCTTGCGGCTTCGTCAACCTTGGCCGATGCGGAATTGTCAACAAAGGTTTCGTTGAGGTCGGGTTCTGCAATCTTGCCTTCGGTGTGCTGGATGAAAGTTGCGAGATCCCACGGAGCGGCAGAACTATTCACCTTTGCCGTGTTGACATCAACGTCTTTCTGACCTATTTCTTCCATGTATTTCTCCATATAGCCTTCACCGAACTTGGAATTGTAGTACCTTTTCATCCTCATATAAGGCTCGTTTCTGAGAGGATTTCTCTCGCGGTTGCCTTTGTACATTGCGCTTCTCTTTTCAATTATATCATTGGGCAGAGTATTGAACGGCTTGCATTGAGGATATACGTCGAGAAGCAGGTGCTCAATAAGTTCCTGCGAATCGTCAACATAGTTAGACTTTATGAGGTGGATGAATTTCTCGTCGCGGATAACATCTTTAAGTCTTAGTCCGAAGTAGCGATACAAAAGTTTTTCGTATTCGCGGATAATTCCAGGATATATAGCCTTTGTCTTCTCAATGTCGGCTTTTGCAAGTTCGAGGTTTCCCATCATAGACCAAGGTGCTACATCGGTGGGTGCAAACGGACAATGTGCGATGCTCCAGAATCCCAAGTCGCTAATTATCTTATGGAACAAATCGTAAATCTTGTCGCGTTTTATTATCTCGGCCTGGTGTTTCCTTTCGATTCTGTCGGAGATGAGGTTCCAAACGTGTGTGTCAACAATGTTGAACTTGTTTTTCGAAGCTTCTTTGTTGTATTCTTCAAGTTTTTCTTCCAGTACCTTGATTTCGATTTCGGGTTCCATGAGAGCCTTCTTGGCTTCAATCCAGTATTCGATAGACTTACGTGTAACCACACCTTCTACAACCTTGTCGAGTCCGCGTTCAATCTGTATGCGCAGGAAGTTGGCGTAAGTCATTCCCGGTTCTTCGGCGAGAGCAATCATGTCCTCAATGCTCTTTATCAAATCTTCGGGGTTGCTTTCCACCATAATTCTCATGCGTTGCGACTCTGTAGCTTTTTTCAGAGAATCTTCATAGCTGTCGCGCAGGCTTTTTATGCAATTACGCATAGCATCTATGTTGTTCTTGAAAAGCTGGCTGTCGTCGGGAATTTCGCCGTCCTTTGGCATATATTTCTTGTTGCCTTCCTCGGTAAGGGCGCGGGTGTAGGCGTCCGACATCTTCACGGTGATGTTTTCGTTCTGCATCTTGGCGTAGAATTCGTTCATATCGGAGCATTCCTGACCGAGTTCCTCGATGCGCTTGTAAAGTCTTTCTACTTCGTCGTAATATTCGCCCGTGATATTTTTGTTCTTCATATCGTCAATGTAGAACTTGTATCCGCCTAAAAATGCGTCGAGCATTGTCTTATCAACTGCCATATCTTTGTCCTCCTTTTATCTGTTAATGATGTTTTTAAATTTTCTGAGGTGTTCCTCAATTTCCTCGTCGCTATATGGCATTATATGGCGGAATCTGTATTCTTTGGTGGTTTCAGGTTTCATACGCCAGCCGTTTACCCAGTCGCCGATAGTTTTTTCCTTGCTGTCGCGCGATTCGATGATGGATTCTTTTGCCTTGTCGACAATATTCTGCATGTTGGATTTGTATCTTGCAGGAACAACGGCGTTGGTGTAAACTTCTATTTCGTCGAGCTGCTTCCAGTTCTCCATTAGAGCTTTTCCACTGGCTTCGTCGGCAGTAATTTCGACACTGTTCTTGTTGGTTTGGTCATTGACCATGTTCATCATGTCCAAGAGTTCGCTTTGCTTGTCAAGTTCGGCAAGTATCTGGTCGGCGCCTTTTTTGCGTACAGGCTCCTGAACGCTCTCGTAGTATTCGCTTTCCATCTCGTACTGGTCGCGCGTAACTGCGAATGCGCAGTCGACGTTGAGTCGGCCCATGTTTTGTCCAATTTCATCGAGATTGTCGTAGCGGTAGAACAAGTCTCTCAATTTTTTCTCAGCCTCATATGAGTGTTTCATAAGAGGGTTGTTTGCGTATCGCTCCGTGCGTGCATCGTAGTATGCGCGATACTCTTCTAGTCTTTGATCTGCCATAGCATATTGCTTTTTAAAATTAGTGAGACAAAGATAAAAATTATTTACGATTTACGAGGTACGATTTTCGATTGATTTGGAGATGCTGGCGCACGTTTGGCTAACGCCGAGCTAAAGGTTAACTTCGTTGAGGGCTTTGCCGTTCAAAGTTTCTGGTTGCCGGTCACTGAGCTTCGCTCCCTGCGGCGTGCTGAGCTTGTCGAAGTAAGCGTAGTCGAAGGGTCGAAGTGCTGGTTTCTGGTTGTGTCGTGGCGCGCCGCGACTGTACAAGGGTCAAGGGATTTGTTTCAAGGTTCAATGTTTAATGTTTCAGGTTTCTGGTTTAAAGTTTGTCAATGCCTAAATAAGGTTGACCGTTTTTCCCTTATTTTTCATTGTATTTTTATTAATATTCTTTTCCATTTGTAGCGACCTTATTGGTTGCATTGATTGCAAAGGT
>JAFZWY010000036.1 GCA_017617125.1 Bacteroidales bacterium | reverse complement strand
GACATGTGTCTCTTCATACTCGCGTACAACTGACAATTTAAAAGCCATTGTGTAGTCCTTTTGTGTACGCCTAACATACTTACTTTCTTTATTTTCCATTTCGTTACTATTTTTATTGTAACGCTATTTCAGGACGAGACACCTGAAACAAAAAAAAGAGTCCGCTGGGAACAGACTCTTTTTTATGCAGTAAGTAATTTATGTATATGATTTATTAGTCCTTCACAAAAACCTTGCCAAGTCCTTCGTTGGAAACCCCGACATCCTCGCAGTCCAAATCAGAAGCATCAATCGAGCCAACACCCTCGTTTATGAGTTTTGCTGTCTCAGCCTTGCCGGAAATGCTGACGCTTCCAACGCCTTCGTTGTCGAGATGTACATATTCGGCGTCAATCACTTCGACACTTATTGCTCCAACACCTTCGTTGTCGGCTTTTAGGTGTGAAACCGACAATTTCTTCAGTTCGATGGAGCCAACGCCTTCGTTCTTCACTATCAAAGTATCGGAATAAAGCGAGTCGCAGCTAATCTTTCCAACACCTTCGTTCTTGATTGACCTGCAGGTTGGCGAATATACCTTGATGCTAAATTTTTCTGCATTTCTACCTCTAATTTTACCCAAAACATCAATACGCAGAACGCCATCGTCGACATCAGTTTCAAACCGATCGATATATCTGGCTGGTGCAGTGATTTCGACTGCCGATTTCTCTGACTGCACGTAAACAATATCGCACATACCTTCGTTTTTAATGGCATTGAATGATTCCAAATTACGAGTTTCAACCTTTTGCGTTGCGTCGGCATCGTTGTCCTGGTTTTCGTTGTCAGATACCTTGAAACAAATCAACACGCGAACAACCATCAGCACAAATAATACAGCCAAGCCGCTGAACAATAATATATTAGTTATCTTTTTCATTTTTCTTTGCTTTTAAAAATCCGTCATAATATTCTTTCAATTCACTTATGTCCATTCCAAGAAGCTCCATCTCCTGGAATATGCGTGGAAGTTCGCGGTTCACAAATCTTTCGCGGCGCAACTCCTTTATCTTCGCTATCGCGTCCTCGGAGGCAAAGTAGCCTATGCCCCTACGGTTGGAGATAATGCCGAACCGCTGCAGGAAATCGTAGGCGCGAAGAACGGTATTGGGGTTCACCTCGAGCTGTACGCCGAGTTCACGCACCGAAAGTATCCTGTCGTTTTCCTTCCACCTGCCCATCAGAACTTGCTCGCACACATAGTCGGCAATCTGCTGGTAAATAGCCTTTGATTCTGAAAAGTCCATATTAAGCCTCCGTTTCCTTTAACCTGAAATAACTCAAAACCCAGAAGAACGCTGTAATGCAGAGTAAATATATTGATAATATCAAATTGGTAGAATCAATTTTATCAATTGTTAAGTCTGTATCGTAGTTACATATCTTGAAAAAGATAACCGCGATAACTAATACATACAACATACAGAACGCAGCTTCACAAAGCAAAGTCTTTATCACTGCGGCCTTACGGAAATATACCGAGCCGAACATCATAATTGCATTGCTGAGAAGCAGGAACAGATAAACATACCATCCTCGCGTGAAAACATAATTTATTGTCTTGAATTCGAACTCACCGTATATGTAGTAGCAGAAGAACGAACTTGCCCAGATTCCGAGGCACGAAGCCAAGATAAGCAGAACTGGGTAGTAAAAATGGCTGAGGATGATGTTTACTGTAAGCTTTTCACCACTGCTTGCGGGAAGCATAAGGTAGTTAATTGCCTTCTGCGGTTTCCCGAGCATACCGAATATACGTCCAGAATAGAGGATGAAGAAAACGAAAAGCACTGCCCACGAAATAGCAGAGGCTCCCTGATTTAGCGATGTCAGCATCTCGACAGCGAAAATTATAGCCGCCACGATGACATCCTTTTTCCAGTTTTCGCAGAAATAACGCTTAAAAAGCAGTCCTATACGATAGAATGATATATTTTTCATAGCCATACTTTTTTAATTGTTCAACTTAGTTTCCATTTCGTCGGCAAACCTCGATTTGCCGTTTTCCCTTTCGGTGAAGATTTCGTGCATCTTTTCCCTTGCCGAGATAGCTGCGCAGAACAGCAGTTCCATATCGAACTTGTCGTCGGCATCATCAAGATGTGTACATACCGCCACCTTGCCGGCAATGTTGTCGTCGCTGTAGAGCACCTTGCCCTGCTGCGAAAGTTTCGTGTACTCGTCAGCCGACAGAACCTTGAAAGTAAGGCGGTCGCAAATTGTGTTGATGTCGGCGTTGAGCAGAATTTTGCCATTGTCGAGCACCAGTACGGCATCGATTACATTCTGCAGGTCGCGCACCTGATGCGTAGAAATGATGAACGCCTTGTCGTCGGTTATTGCCGAAGCCACCACCTTGCGGAAGGTGCTTTTCGACGGGATGTCCATTCCGTTGGTCGGCTCGTCCATAATTAATAACTTGGTGTTGGTAGCAAGTGCAAAGCTCACAAGCACTTTTTTCTTCTGTCCGTGCGACATCTTTGTCAGCTTCTGCTCCATGTCGACGATTTCGAACTGATGCAGATAGTCTTCGAAGTCGGATATGCTGAAGTTCGGATAGAACGGCGCATATATATTCGCATATTCGCGCACACTAACCGAAGGCACATCCATTTCCTCGGTGACAAAATAAATGTCGGCGAGCATCATTGGATCGCGTTGTTCAGGTTTCATACCAAATACCGAGACCGTTCCTTTGTTGCAGAAACGAAGTCCCGAAATAATTTTCAGCAGGGTCGTCTTGCCCACGCCGTTTTTCCCAAGCAGACCGTAGATATGTCCTGCCTCGAGCGAAAGGTTCAGGTTGTCGAAGATTCTTCTCTGCGGCACATACCCGAAATTCATATTCTCAATCTTAATCATACCTATATATTATAATAGTTAAATTCTTTATTTTGTTTCTTGGTGTATTAGTGAAGTAATACACTGCAAAAGTATAGCATTGTTTTAGTTCTACAATAGTATTTTTACAACATTAGACAAAGTGACCGATTTATCGAATAAATACTTATTTATTATATACTAAATGTTGTTTTCTTTACAACAAAAACCGAACAAAATGGCAGCTGGATGCTATCGAAATGCCTTAACTTATGTCAGAATAAGGTCACCATGACAATTGTGAGTAAAAAAGATTGCGTATAGCAACCCCTTAATAGGAAATATTTTTTAAATTTGCTTGCTTAAAATATATTCTGCTATGAAGAAACTATTGTCTACAATGTTTGGATTGCTCATCGGTGCTGTATGTTTTGCACAGACGCTGGTCCCGGTTGCAATCAATGGTGGAAAGAACGCCACCGAAATTGTCGAAAATACTAGTTCGACATTAAGTTTTACAAGCAAGCTGTCGGAAATTTCGCTGACCCGTACAATCGAAAACGGAGAAATCTACTCTAAGATTGTAGTCGACGGCTATATCACCAACAACCAGGTTGGTTATCCGCAACTGCCAGTAATGGTAAAAATGATTGAAGTGCCTATGGGCGCTGAAATAGTTGCCAATGTAACTGTAAACTCGGAAAAGGCAATCAGTCTTGCTTCGCTTGGCTTCGACCAGCAGATAGTTCCCTGCCAGCGTTCGTTGTTCAAGAACCAGAAAAAGGAAGGCATTTCGTTTGCGAAAAACGAGATATATGCCGAAGGCGGTATGTACCAGCCACAAACCGTAACAATAGAGGAAGCAGGCATTATGCGTGGAATCCGCTTGGTAAAGGTTATTGTAAATCCATTTACATACGATATTGCCGACAATGCGCTCACTATCAGCGACGACATCACGGTTGAACTTTCGTTCCTCAATGCCAATACGCACAGCGCAAACATAAAGGATAGCAAGTACTCCCCTGCATTCGAGGCATTGTACAGCAAGATATGGAACTACAAGAGAACCCGCGACGCCGAAATGCATTATCCTATAAAGTACGTCATCGTTGCCGACCGCATGTTCGAAGAGGCTCTGCAACCTTTCATCGCATGGAAGACAAAGAAGGGATTCAACGTTGTAACAGCATACACCGATGAGATCGGTCGCACAGAATCTGCAGTACACACATATCTGCAAGGTCTTTACGATGCTGCTACAGCAGAAAATCCTGCTCCGTCGTATGTGCTATACGTAGGCGACACCGCACAGATTTCGGTACAATACTCAAAATTGGAGCATAGTGCCAGCATTTTGGGAACCTCAAACGACCACTATTCAGATGTTTACAAAGCTTGCTTCGACGGTAGCAACGACTACATTCCCGATATGTTCTTCGGACGTTTTTCGGCTCAGAATGTTTCACAACTGACACCACAGATTGAAAAAACCTTGATGTTCGAACAATACACATTCCCAGATCCTTCGTATCTTGGTGATGCAGTTCTTGTAGCTGGATACGATGAAACAGATCCAAATGGGTTCGATGATATCAATGGTAACGGACAGATAAACTATGCGACGCAATACTATTTCAACGACGACCATAGCGTTAATACTACGGTTTACCTCTCGCCCGAAAGCCACACTAGCGGCGATGCAATAAAGGCACAGATTAGCGAAGGCGTAGGCTTTGTAAACTATTCGGCGCACTGCGACCAAAACGGATGGCAAGATCCTGAATTCAACGTAAGCGATGTCAATAATCTGCAAAACGAAAGCGAATACTTCTTCAGCATCGGCAACTGCTGTCTGTCGAACAAGTTCGATGTGTCCGAATGCTTTGGCGAAGCATTGTTGAGAAAATCGGGCAAAGGTGCAGTTTGCCATATAGGTGGAACCAACAGTACAATATGGGACGAAGACTTCTACTGGTCGGTAGGAACAATGCAGACTATCAATGTAAACCCGACCTACGAAGAAACCGGGCTTGGCGCCTACGACCACCTGTTCCACGAACGTGGCGAAGCTCCTTACGTTTCGGCGGGCGAGATAGTGTTCATAGGCAACTTCTCTGTAAATTCATCTACATCCGAAAACATACAGTACTACTGGGAAATATACACACTCATGGGCGACCCGTCGCTGATGCCATACGTTGGTGTTCCTACACAAATGAATCCCGAATACTATTCGATTGTGCCAGTAGGAACCACAACGCTTAATGTTACAGCCGAAAACCTTTCGTATATCGCTCTCAGCAAGGACGGCGTTCTTCTTGATGCACAATACACAGGCAACGGCACAAGTGCAGGTCTTACGTTTGAAGAACTTTCAGAACCAGGAGAACTTGACCTTGTAATTACCCGTCAGTTCCGCGTTCCTTACATTCAAAAGATTTTGGTAGTGTCTGGCACTGAAGAAAACAATGTGGCGTTAATGTCAATTGACGCACCAGAATCGGCAATGTCGGCACTGAACGCAACTTTCCAACCACAAATAACTATCATGAACATTGGAACCGCAAACTTGACTTCTCTGAATGCAAGCTACACTATCAATGATGGTACTACTGTAAACACCAGCTGGACAGGAAATCTTGCACAATACGAGACCACAACAATAACATTTGATGAAATAACCCTTGAAACAGGTGTTTATCAATTCGATTTCGTTGTCGAAAATCCAAATGGACAAACCGACGAGGATCCAAGCAACAACACCAAGACCCGCAATGTAAATGTATCATCCGGCAACGTTACAATTGTAAGCGTTTCGGAACCTAATGGGGAATATTGCAACTACACTGAGGTACAGCCAACAATAATTGTCAAGAACAATAGCGCTTTTGCTGTAACGTCCCTCGTTGCATCATATACCTGCGACAGCATAAGCAACGAACAGACATTTGACGTAAACATACCTGCAGAAGAAACAGCAAGCATAGCTTTCAATCCTGTTGCAATTCCCGAAGGATTAGGCAGAATTACATTTGTAGTAAGACAGGTGAACGGAGGAGAAAACCAGACTCAAGCACCCAAGAGTGCAAATTACAGAATAGTACACGACGGTGAAAGATTCCGATTAAGCCTTACTGCTGATTACAACGATCTTATGAATCCGGATCCCAACGAAACAACTTGGGATATAAAAGATGACGAGAACAATGTATTATATAGCGGTGCTGCTGGCAATTATACTGGAAATCCGGTGGTTTCTGAATTCTGCCTTGGTGAAGGCTGCTACACTTTCAACCTCTACGACAGTCAAGGAAACGGTCTTGCCGGATTCTACGGATACGCCACTGGTAGCGCAGTATTCTCCAACATAAACACCAACGAAACACTACTTTCTGTCGGTTCTGAAAGTTTCTCCACAAGGACTGTAAACTTCTGCGTTGGAACGGTTTCGGCTCCAGAAGAATTTGCAACCGAAATGTCAATATACCCGAACCCGACAACAGGAATGCTTAATGTAACATCGAACGAAGAAATTGACAGCATTGAAATCTTCAACAGCATTGGTACTGCCGTTATTAGCAGCAATGTCGCTGGCAACAATTCGGCTATAGACATGAGCATCTTGCCAAACGGAATGTATTTCGTACGCATTTCAACCGGCAACGGTATCGAAACCGTAAAGGTGGTGCTCGAAAGATAGACGGCATTTTGCCGATTAGGTTCTTCCTGCTTCTCGCATTTGTCATCCTGGACTTGTTTCAGAATCTTGTGCGCAGGAATATTTTATTATATGTAGCACATTAGCCAAGCTTATTGCAAGGTCCTACCCTACCTTATATTGAACAAATCTGCTTTTATTTAAAAATATTATACGCATCCCAAATTTTTATGCTATATTTGAAGCCGTTTTTTAACAACAGATAAATTAAAGGAATTAACTATGGATAAATTCATTTCAGTAGAACAGGCCGTATCAATGGTGAAGGACGGAATGACCCTCATGATCGGCGGATTTTTAGGTGTTGGTTCAGCCAACAAGGTATTGAAGGGAATACACGATGCAGGAATCAAGAACCTTACCATCATAGGTAACGATACCGCTTTTGTTGACAAGGGCGTAGGTATTCTTGTTGCAAACCATCAGGTTAAGAAGGCAATAGTTTCCCACATCGGAACCAATCCCGAAACTATCGCACAGTTGAACTCTAAGGAACTCGAAATCGAATTCGTACCTCAGGGAACTCTTGCAGAACGTATCCGTTGCGGTGGTGCTGGTCTTGGTGGTGTTCTCACTCCAACTGGACTTGGAACCGTTGTAGCAGAAGGAAAGCGCGTTATTAATGTTGACGGCAAGGATTACCTCCTCGAACTCCCGATACATGCCGACATCGCATTGCTCGGTGCAACCGTAGGCGACGAAACAGGTAACCTCGTTTTCAAGGGCACAACCCAGAACTTCAACCCGATGATGGCTATGGCAGCTGACGTTGTTATCGCCGAAATCGAAAACATCGTTAAGGTTGGTGAAATTGCTCCTGAAGCTATTCATACACAGAACATTTTCGTTGACTATATTGTAAAATAAGGGCAGAAAGGCTTGCAGGCTAACAGGCTAAAAGTCTTTTAACCGGCAAGCCAATAAAAATTATAAAGTAAAGAGTAAAGACGCAAAATTTTGCGTCTCAACAAGAAACTTAGAAACGGGCGAAGCCCATAGAACGGCGAAGCCTTCAACGAAGTTAAACATAGAAACAAAGAAATTTAGAACATGGAATACAGAACAAAGATTAGACTGCGCATGAGCGCAAAGGATGCACACTACGGTGGCAATTTGGTTGATGGTGCTCACATGGTACATCTGTTTGGCGATGTAGCTACCGAACTTCTCATTATGCGTGACGGCGACGAAGGCCTTTTCTGCGCATACGATATGATTGAATTCAAGGCTCCTGTTTATGCAGGCGACTTCATCGAGGCTGAAGGTTGGATCGACCGCGAAGGCAATACTTCACGCCACATGCTGTTCGAAGCTCGCAAGGTTGCTGTTGCTCGTCCCGACATCTCTGCATCTGCTGCAGATGAACTCGACGAACCGATACTTGTTTGCCGTGCTTCGGGAACATGCGTAACTCCAAAGGAATGTCAAAGAAAAAAATAAGCGTACGATATGGAAAAACTTATAATTACCGCTGCTATTTGTGGCGCAGAAGTTACCAAGGAACAGAATCCTAACGTACCTTATACCGTTGAGGAAATCGTACGCGAAGCAAAGTCGGCTGTTGATGCCGGTGCTGCTATCGTTCACCTGCACGTTCGTTTCGACGATGGTACTCCTACCCAGAGCCGCGACCGCTTCCAGGAATGCACCGAGGCTATCCTCAAGGTTTGCCCCGATGTAATACTTATCCCATCGACTGGCGGTGCTGTAGGTATGACTCCAGACGAACGTCTACAATCGACCGATACAAATCCTGTTCCCGAAATGGCTACCCTCGACTGCGGTACCTGCAACTTCGGTGACGAAATTTTCGACAACACCATGCCTACAATGCGTGCATTTGGAAAGCGCATGATCGAACGTGGCATTAAGCCTGAATACGAATGCTTCGAAATGGGACACCTTGACACCATCCTCACGATGGCTCGCAAAGGTCAGGTTCCTGGCGACCCGATGCAGTTCAACTTCGTACTTGGCGTACCAGGTTGTACCCCCGCAACAGTTGCAAACCTCTGCTGGCTTGTAAACGGCATTCCTGCTGGTTCTACTTGGACAGTAACTGGTGTTGGCCGCAATGCTTTCCCGATGGCAGCCGCTGCAATAGCAATGGGTGGTAACGTTCGCGTTGGCTTTGAGGACAACCTTTATCTTGAAAAGGGCGTTTTGGCAAAATCTAACGGCGAACTCGTTGCCAAGGTCGTAAGACTTGCTAAGGAACTCGGCCGTGGAATCGCAACTCCAGCCGAAGCAAGACAGATTCTTGGTCTCAAGGCTAGATAGATTTAAGGTTAAACGAACACAACTAAAGGTCGTCCCTTTTGGACGACCTTTTTTATTTGTAAATTAATTATCAATTGTACATTAACCATTGTCAATTGTTTTTTATCTTTGCAAGGTAAAATTTAAAACTATGGCAAAAGTAATAGGACTTGGAAATGCACTGGTCGATATAATGACCGTAATAGATAGCGACAAGGTTTTGGAAAAACTGAATCTGCCCAAAGGCAGTATGCAACTTGTCGACAGTGAGTTGAGCGAAAAAATTCAGCAGGAAACAAGCAAGTTTCCACGTAGCATGGCTAGCGGTGGTTCGGCTGCAAATACAATTAGAAGTCTTGCCAATATGGGCATTTCAACAGGCTTCGTAGGCAAAATCGGTCCCGACGAGCTTGGCGATTTCTTCGCAAGCGACATGAAACGCACAGGAGTTATCCCTCGCCTGATAAAAAGCGAAACTGCCAGCGGACGTGCCGTGGCATTGGTAAGCAAGGATTCGGAACGAACCTTTGCGACTTATCTCGGTGCAGCAGCAGAACTATTGGCCAGCGACTTGAATTCAACCATGTTCGTTGATTATGATATTTTACATATAGAAGGATATCTAATTATAAATCACGAACTTATCGAAAAAGCAATGGCGTTGGCAAAGGAAAACGGACTTAAAGTCTCGCTCGACCTTGCAAGCTACAATGTAGTTGAGGATAATCTTGATTTCTTGCGTTACCTTATCGAAAAGTATGTAGATATAGTTTTTGCAAACGAAGAGGAGGCTGCTGCCTTTACTGGTGGCAAGGATCCAGAAACTGCGCTCGAAATGATTTCGTCGCTTTGCGATATTGCAGTAGTAAAGATAGGAAAGCATGGCGCCTGGGTAAAGCATGGCGACTACAAGGACCTCGAACCAGAATTCCCTGCCACACGCGTCGACACAACAGCGGCTGGCGATAATTTCGCAGCAGGATTCATTTACGGTCTAGTAAACAATTGGTCGCTCGACAAATGCGTAAAGGCTGGCAATATCATTGCAGGCAACGTAATCGAGGTTGTTGGTGCAACTATGGACGAAAAACGTTGGACAAGAATTAAGAACGAAATAGCAAAGATTTAAACATAATAGGTATTATATGAAAAAATAGGCGGAAATTTCCGCCTATTTTTTTGTAATATAAAACAAAAAAGGCCGCTCGAAAGCGACCTTTTTCAAAATTTTGTTATTGTTTAATTACTTGCTTTACGATTGTTGCCGAATTTTCTGTTGTAATCCTTACACTATATACACCGCTTGTCCAAGCCGACGCATCGATGCTAACAGTGTCAGAATTTACTTCAATCATGCCAATTGACTGACCAACCATGTTGAATATTTCAACGGTTGTCATTTCGCTGCATTCGATCATGAACTTGCCGTCAGTTGGGTTCGGGTAAAGTTCAACCGAAATGCTGCTTTCGTCGATGCCAGTAACAGCTTCTACGCTTTCTGATGGATCAGATACACCATTCTGGCAGATTGTAACTACCTGATAACTGTCACCGACAGTACCATTCATATCAACGTAGCTTGTTGTAAGTACATTAGCAAGAACTGTAGTTTCACCGTTACGATAGATGTTGTACGAAACGGCATTCTCGGCAGCTGTCCAGCTGATTACGTTTCCGTAAGGTTCAACCGAAACCTCAAGGTTTTCTACTGAATAGCATGGTTCAACTGGGATAAGGCTGAATGTTACTTCAATGCTATGGTTGCTGGTTACATTGCTGAAATTATAGCTTGTAACTGCACCTACGCTTTGTCCATCAACAAGCACATCCTCAATCGTATATCCATCGGCAGCTGCGATTGTGTAAGCCTGGCTTTCGCCGCAGTTTACCGTAGTATTGCCTGCTGGAGTGATGGAACCGCCGTTGCTAGCACTAGCAGAGATTGTGTAGGTAATCAAGTTGAATGTTACATTAACGTTCTGCTCGGTGGTTACGTTTGCGATAGTGTACGAATTGTTTGCATCGAGAGTAACTTCTGTTCCATTAACTGTTACAGTACCAATTGTGTGGCAGTTGTCAGGAGTTACATAGAATGTGAAGTCTTCGCCTTCGGTGACAGTCTGTGCTCCATTCGGGGTTACTGTACCACCATCAGCGTCAGCATCGATATTAATTACAAATTCATCTGGCGGAATCAAGCTGAATGTTGCATTGATGCTGTGACCTTCAGTTACATTGCTGAAAGTATAGCTTGTTACTGCGCCAACGCTCTGTCCGTCGACAAGTACATCCTCAATCGTATATCCATCGGCAGCAGCGATTGTGTAGGTCTGGTTTTC
>JAFZWY010000035.1 GCA_017617125.1 Bacteroidales bacterium | reverse complement strand
GCTATGAGTAATCCTGAATATATGGTATTTTGGAATTGTCCGTCTTTATCAACTGTAAACATAGGCGATAATGTGTTGAAAATTCCCCAAAACGCATTTTTAAACTGCGAAAGTTTGATTTCTGTGAATATGGGCAACTCGGTTTCTCGGATTGGCGGTAATGCATTTAGTGGATGCAGAGGCCTTACAACGATAACAATTCCAAGTTCGCTAGAATTTATTGAAAACAATGCTTTTTCCTCATGTCTTCATTTAACGGCAGTGTATTATACAGGCAGTGTTGAGGAGTGGTGCAGAATAGTGTTTGGCAGCAATTATCAATTCTCGACGAATCCGCTTTATTATGCACACAACCTATATATAAACGATAGCCTTTTGACAAGTTTGGTAATTCCAGAAACAATAACTGAGATTAAGCCATACGCATTTTATAATGCATCATGTCTTACATCAGTCAGTCTCGGCAATTCTGTTGAAACTATTGGCGATTATGCATTTTATGGCTGTACTGGTTTGACAGAGCCGATTTTTACTGAAAGACAATTTGTTTACATGCCATACGGATATGCATCCGAATACACAATACCCGACGGAATACAGCAGATTGTTGGCGGTGCATTTGAGAATTGCAACAGTTTGGCTTCGGTCACGATTCCCAATTCAGTAACAAGCATAAATTTTAGAGCATTTTATAATTGCAACGGACTCACGGCGGTGCATTATCAGGGAGACATTGTTCAATGGTGCAATATCTCATTTAATGGAAGTTATGGTTCCAATCCGCTTGAGAGCGGTCATAATCTATACATAAACGATAGTCTTGTTACAAATTTGACTATACCGGAAAGCATAACGGTAATAAAAAGTAATGTATTCAGTGGTGCGTCATGTCTTACATCTGTAACAATACCTAATACGGTTACAAGCATTTATTCTCGCGCATTTTATAATTGCATCGGATTGCAATGTGTATTAATACCAAGTACAGTTACATTTATAGCTTCAGAAGCATTCTATATGGTCGGGTCAATTATATACAATGGTCCTGCAACTGGCAGTCCATGGGGCGCTCGTTCGGTTGGCGGTTTTGTTGATGGAGATCTTATTTATTCCGATAATACCGAAACCTATCTTATCGGATGTAATCAGCTTGCGAGTGAAGTTACTATACCAAATACAGTTACGACTATTGGACCGCAGGCTTTCCTTAATTGTGAGCAACTAACATCGATTACAATTCCCAATTCTGTTACGGAAATTGGTTCGGGTGCTTTTTCTGGATGCAAAAACCTTGAAGAGATTTCAATACCATTTGTAGGTGGCAGTGCATCTGCAACTTCCCAATCCAGTATTACGCAATTTGGATATATATTTGGAACAGATATATATGATGGTGTTTATATTACGCAAGGTCATAATGTAGGTACATGTATTCCAGGTGGATTGAGGCACGTTAATATAACTGGAGGCGAGAAAATATTTCATTATGCATTTGAAGGGTGCTCTATGCTTCATAGTGTAACAATTCCAGAATCAATCAAATACATTGGCAATGATGCATTTTCATCATGCACACGCTTAAATTCAGTTATTTATACAGGTTCTGTCGCTCAGTGGTGCAATATTACATTTGGAAATAGCGCTTCAAATCCGCTCGTTAGGGCTCATGCTTTATATATTAACGAAAATCTAGTAACAGATTTGGTTATTCCAGATACAACAACAAAAATAAATGCGTATGCATTTCAAGGTGCATCTTGCTTGATGTCAGTGTCGTTTTCACCTGCTGTTGATACAATCGGTAGTTATGCCTTTTCAGGTTGCAGTGGCCTGATAGGCTTGTTGGATATACCTAATACGATGACACGGATAGAGTCATACGCATTCCAGAATTGCAACGGTATATCATCATTAAGGCTTGGTAATTCTGTCACTTACATAGGTTCAAATGCGTTTTATGGATGTAGTATGATTCATGAATTAACAATTCCTAATTCTGTCATTACAATTGGTAGCAATGCATTTGGAAATTGCAGACAACTGAGAGTTGTAAATTATAATGCAACGAATTGTTTATATATGGCAAGCGATGTATGGACTAATTGCAATTTGTTTACAATATTGAACATAGGTGATAATGTGACCAATATTCTTTCACAGGCATTTTTCAATTGTAGTGGGTTGACGTCCGTTGTAATTCCTAATTCTGTTACTGAAATTGGGTGGGCGGCATTTCGTTATTGCAATGGAATAAGAACAGTAACGATTGGTAGTTCGGTCGTTGAAATTGATAATTATGCTTTTGATTGTTCTAACCTGGATACGATATATTCTTACGCAGAAAATCCTCCGTCAATACAATATTGCACTTTCCCTTATGGTAATACTAGTATTCCAGTTGTTGTCCCCTGTGGCAGTGATGAGGCTTACAATAATGCCAGATATTGGTCTGAATTTACAAATATTCAAGGAAAAGTGATGTATAATGTAATTGTAGGTAGCAACAATAATGAAATGGGGGATGCTGTAGTTACGCAGGAGCCAGTATGTATTGATTCCACCGCTATTATTACGGCGATAGCTAATGATGGATACCATTTTGTTCGGTGGAACGATGGAAATACGGATAATCCGCGCACAGTACATGTTTCGTCTGATACTACTTTTGTTGCTGAATTTGAAATTGTTACTGACATAGAAGATAATGTCGCCAACGAGATTTCTTTGTTCCCGAACCCAGCAACCGACATACTCAACATCACATCGTCTGAAACAATTTCTTCAGTCGAGATTGTGAATACTTTGGGACAAGTTGTTTTGCAAATGGATGTGAATGGCGAGAGTGCAGTATGCGATGTTGAGAATTTGCCAAGTGGTGTGTATGTGGTAAATGTCCGCTCCCTCAGTTTGTCGAAGGGTGCGGATATTCAACGGAAATTCATAAAGGAATAGACCGCCATTGTTTGTCACATATTCAGCCGACCAGCGTTTATAATCTGGTTGCTATTGTTAAGAAGAAACAAATGCTTTTTTAACAAAGAAATATTTGTTGGTGATTATGTCTTTGATTTAAAGTGATTTGTAAAAAAATGTTGTCGTGAATAACTCCATTCAAAATATGCTTTGAAACATTTTTGTAAGTGTCGGAAAATTTGTATCTTCGTGGACTAATTAAATGTAAAAAATAAAAGAATAGAAATATGCAGAAATTATTATTGTTGGGAGACGAAGCGATAGCTCAAGCATTCATAGATGCCGGCGGAAGCGCTATCAACAGCTATCCTGGAACTCCGTCCACTCAGATTACCGAATATGTAATCAAATCAAAGGAAGCAAAGGAAAAAGGTGTTATCGCCAATTGGTGTGCAAACGAAAAGACTGCTCTCGAAGCATCTATCGGTGTTGCATACGCTGGCAAGCGTGCTATGACCTGCATGAAGCATGTTGGTCTCAATGTATGCGGTGACCCGTTCATGAACGCAGCTATCATCGGTACCAAGGGCGTGCTCGTAGTTGTTGCCGACGATCCAAGCATGTACTCGTCACAAGACGAACAGGACAGCCGTTTCTACGGACACTGGGCTATGATTCCAATGCTCGAACCATCGAACCAGCAGGAAGCTTACGATATGGTTTTCTTCGGTTACGAACTTTCGGAAAAGCTTGGAACTCCTGTTCTTTACAGAATTCCTACCCGTTTGGCTCACAGCCGTGCAGGTGTTGAACGTCGCAATCCGTTGCCACAAAACCCATTGACAGAACCAGCTGACGCTAGTTCGTTCGTTTTGTTGCCGGCAAATGCTAAGCGCTTGTACAGAAACCTTATCGACAAGCAGCCGTTGTTCACAAAGTCGTCAGAAGAATCTGGTTACAACAAGTATTTCGAAGGCGAAAACAAGAAACTCGGTATCATCACCAGCGGTATCGCTTACAACTACCTGATGGAAAACTTCAAGGACGGACATTGCCCGTATCCTGTTGTAAAGATTACTCAGTATCCGTTGCCTTACAATATGCTCAGCAAATTGTACGATGAGTGCGAAGAACTCCTTGTTCTCGAAGATGGTCAGCCATTCATCGAGGAGCACATAAAGGGATTCCTTGCAAAGGGCAAGAAGGTTATGGGTCGCTTGGACGAAACTATCCGTCGCGATGGCGAAATGAACGCAGAAAAGATTGCTGCTGCATTGAAACTCGCTCCTGCAAAGGGAATGCCTGTTCCTGAATTGGTAACTAACCGTCCACCAGCATTGTGCCAGGGTTGTCCTCACGTTGACAGCTACACTGCTTTGAACGATGTTATGGCTAAGTATCATGGTAAGGTATTCGGCGATATAGGTTGCTACACATTGGGCTTCAACATGAAGGCAATCGACACAACCGTTTGTATGGGTGCATCTATCACCATGGCAAAGGGTGCTGCTGAGGCAGGTATCTTCCCGTCAGTTGCTGTAATAGGTGACGGTACTTTCGGTCACAGCGGTATGACTGGTCTTTTGGACTGCGTAAACGAAAAGGCAAATGTTGTAATCATGATTCTCGACAACGACATTACCGCAATGACAGGTGGTCAGCCATCGTCGGCACACTGCAAGATTGCACAGATTTGTATAGGTCTTGGCGTTGAACCAGAACATATCCGCGAGATTGTTCCGCTGCCAAAGAACCACGACGAATTTGTAAAGATTCTCGAAGAGGAAATCAACTACAACGGCGTTTCGGTAATCATTCCGCGCAGAACCTGTATCGTTGAACTCAAGAAGCACATAGGCGAAAAGAAATAACCTTTTAATAATAGGAGAAATTATCATGAAAAAAGACATCATATTGTGCGGCGTAGGTGGCGACGGTATAGTATCGGTAGCCAAGATCATCTCTGATGCAGCACTCAACAAGAATTTGTATTTGAAGCAGTCCGAAATCCACGGAATGTCGCAGCGTGGCGGTTCGGTTTTCTCGCACTTGCGTATTTCCGACAAGCCGATTTATGCTGACGTTATTCCCGAAGGACAGGCCGACATTATCCTTTCGAGCGAACCTATGGAAGCATTGCGCTACTTGCCGTTCCTCGCTGCCGACGGTTGCATAATCACAAACTCGGAACCTTTTGTAAATATCAAGAACTATCCTGATATGGAAAAGGTTATGGCTGAATTGAACAAGGTAAAGAATACCGTTGCTTTCAATGCAAACGACATGGCAAAGAAGGTAAATGCCCGTTCGAACATGGTTTTGCTTGGCGCAACTGTTCCGTTCCTCGAAATTGACTTGGCAGAACTCGAGGCTTCAATCCAGCGCATCTTCGGCCGCAAGGGCGAAGCTGTTGTAAATTCAAACCTCGCTGCAATACGCGCAGGATACGAATTCGCAAAGAAATAAATGTTAGCAGAGTATATAAAAAAAGCGGAAGATTTCTTCCGCTTTTTTTGTGTGATTATTCAGATTTTAAATCGAGTTTGATTTCCAGTTCCTCGAGCTGTTCCTTAGCAAGTGGGGCAGGAGAGCCACTCATTACGTCGCGTCCGGAATTATTCTTTGGGAAGGCGATGAAGTCGCGGATGCTGTCGGCTCCAGCAAAGATTGAACACAATCTGTCGAAACCGAACGCAAGACCAGCGTGAGGCGGAGCTCCGTATTCGAATGCGCCCATCAGGAAGCCAAACTGTTCCTGAGCCTGCTCGTCGGTGAACCCGAGAGTGTGGAACATCTTGTTCTGCAATACTCTGTCGTGGATTCTTATTGAACCGCCACCGACTTCGCTGCCGTTCATTACAATGTCGTATGCATTAGCGCGGATTTCGCCCCATTTCGACGGATCGTCAAGCAGATATTCGTCTTCGGGCTTTGGTGCGGTAAACGGGTGGTGCATAGCATAGTAGCGCTGAGTTTCGTCGTCCCATTCGAGAAGCGGGAAGTCGATTACCCACAATGGAGCAAACTTCTGTGGATCGCGAAGTCCGAGCTGGTTACCCATTTCGAGACGAAGTTCGTTCAGCTGCTTGCGGGTCTTCATTGCAGGACCGCAGAGGATTAACATAAGGTCGCCTGGCTTTGCACCGAACTTGTCCGCAAACTTTTTCAAATCGTCGGCATTGTAGAACTTATCGACTGATGACTTGAACGAACCGTCGGCATTATATTTAATGTAAACCATTCCGCCTGCACCAACCTGCGGACGCTTAACGAATTCGGTAAGCTGGTCGAGTTGCTTGCGGGTGTATTCGGCACAACCTTCGGCGTTTATACCAACAACGAGTTCTGCACCGTCGAACAGACCGAAGCCTTTGCCCTTGGCAACATCGTTGAGTTCAACGAATTTCATTCCGAAACGGATGTCAGGCTTGTCGCTACCGTAGTATTTCATAGCGTCGTGCCATGTCATGCGAGGGAACTTGTCGAACTCGATACCTTTTATTTCTTTAAATAGGTGCTTTGCCAGTCCTTCGAAAGTGTTGAGTACGTCTTCCTGTTCAACAAACGACATTTCGCAGTCGATCTGGGTGAATTCGGGCTGACGGTCGGCACGGAGGTCTTCGTCGCGGAAGCAGCGTACAATCTGGAAGTAGCGGTCGAAACCAGCAACCATAAGCAACTGTTTGTACTGCTGTGGACTTTGTGGCAGAGCGTAGAATTCGCCTGGGTTCATTCTCGACGGAACGACAAAGTCGCGAGCACCTTCGGGTGTCGATTTGATAAGGAATGGAGTTTCTATTTCGAGGAAATTCAAGTTGCTAAGGTAGTTGCGAACAAGAATTGCCATGTTGTGGCGGAGTTCGAGGTTGCGGCGTACTGGATTTCTGCGAAGGTCCAGGTAGCGGTATTTCATGCGGAGGTCGTCGCCACCATCGCTTTCATCTTCGATGGTGAATGGTGGAACCTTGCTGGCATTCAGAAGATTGAATTCAGAAACCTTTATTTCGATTTCGCCAGTTGGCATATTGGGGTTCTTCGATTCACGTTCAACAACAGTGCCTTTTGCTTGTAAAACGTATTCACGTCCGAACGAACGAGCCTGTTCGATTAACTTCGGGTCGCTGACGCCATCCTGAAGGAAAAGCTGTGTAATTCCGTATCTGTCGCGGAGGTCAATCCAAATAAGCGCACCTTTGTCGCGGACGCGCTGTACCCATCCGCTCAATGTAACTTCCTGTCCTGCATTTGCGAGGCGCAATTCCCCGCAGGTATGAGTTCTATACATAATTTCAATTTTTTAGTGGTGCAAAATTACAGAAATGATATGAAATTTGGTAATAATTTTTTTGCAAATAAAAGTCACGATAAGTATTAGCAGTATGTGAAAAAAAACAGTACAAAAACAATAAAAATATTTGTGGCTTTTGTAGAATGTTTTATTAATTTTGTGCCTTAAAAATTCTTGTAATTATGGCCGATTTGCTAAACTTAACCAAGGAGCAGAAGAAAATCGTTGCCGACCTGTATAGTCCTGATGAGGAGGTGGTTGTTGATACGTTGTATAGAATTCGGGAAGTCGGTGGGGAATATTGTATTGCACCTATGATTGACGTATTCTTTTCTACGCCGTTTGCAAATGTGCGTATCGAAATCGGTCGGGTGTTTCTTGATCTCAAGAGTGCAAAAGTTTCGAAGCAAATATTAGACAGCCTTGCCAAGTATATGGAGCACGAACTAATCGGGGAATTTATTACCAACCTATGGCAGTCGTCGGTTGTGTTCGACGATGTTGTTCCATTTGTCGAAAAGTTTGTCGTCGCCGATGATATGCTTGCCTTGGACTGCCTATCACTAGTAGAAAATAATTTAGGAAACATAACAAACGATTCATTAATACGTAGTCGTGAGATAGTTAGAGAAAACTATCAAACTTTCGACGGTATGAAAAAGCAACTTGCTATGGATTTAATATCAATTTTGGAAAGTGGTGAGAACTATGAAAAGTAAGATATTAGTATTATTACTGTCAGGCGTGATATTTTCAAACCTGGCCTTTTCTGAAGAAAAAGTTTCACCAATTGACAGTTGTTTCAAGGCGGCAAAGCAATATGAGGCTGTCTCGGATTTATATAATGCAGCTTTGTGTTATTCGGATGGAATAAAACTTGCCAGAAAAAACGATGAGTCGAAGCTCCCCGAATTGCTGATAGCATATTGTAGGGCACTAACCTATCTTGGAGATTATGCGGGTGCGCTTGCTAATCTTGAAGAAGCTGAATTGCGGGCACCTCGCGATAATGAATCTTTCCGGGGTCGAGTAATGACGGCCTATGGTACTATTTATTTTTTCCAGGGAAATTTTGATGAGTCACTTAAATACTACGAAGAAGCGTTAGTATGTGCTCATAATCACGGTATGTCATCCGGAATAGCAATTGCTCAGACCAATGTGGCATGCGTTTATGGCGAAAAAAAGGAGTATGACAAGGCTGTAGAAATGTTTAAGAAAAGTCTTGAAACTCTAGAAGAAGTAAAAGATAGTTCATCCATAAGTAATACATTGTATAATATTGCACTTTGCTATATCGATTTGGAAAATTACGAAGAAGCATCCATATACTTAAAACAGGCGATGGATGTTGCAGAGACGTCAAATATCGAAATATATACATTATGCTTACAAGGTCTTGCAAAAGTAGAAGCATACAATGGTAACTACGAAGAAGCCGAAAGATTACTGAATGAGAGTGAGAGGATTGCTGATGAAAATCATTTTCGACAGGCATTGCAAAGCCTTTACAAGGAAAAGAAAACGTTTTATGTAAAACTGGGCAGATATCGCGAAGCTTACGAATCCTTATCCAAGTATCAGGAATTTTCAGATTCATTGTTTTCGGAGGATACAAAGAGCAAACTTAACACGCAGAGGATTAGGTTTGAATTGAGAGAGAAGGAACTACAGATTGAGGACCAGAAAAATACCATCGAACAGCAAAGGATGATGAGACTTTTCCTTTTTATCGTTATTGGTTTGCTTCTTGTCCTTATTGCTATGATAATAAGAATATGGCATATTCAGCGTGTAAGAAATAAGGAACTGCTGGAAATTAACAGTACGAAGGACAAGTTCCTGTCAATAATCTCGCACGACCTTAAGAATCCTGCACTTGCAATCCGCAATGTATTGCAGGTATTGGCCGATAATTATGAGACTCTGAGTCGAGATGAAATTTTGGAACTGGGTATTCAGGTGCTGCAGACAAGCGAAGAACAGGTGAAGCTTATTTACGATTTGTTGAACTGGTCGCAGATGGAGGTGGGCAGAATGCCTTATAATCCAACTGACCTGAAGCTTGTCGAACTAGCAGATAATGTTGCTCGCCTCAATAAGATGATTGCCACCAGCAAGGGCATCAATATAAATGTCGAAGTGCCGGATGATGTTATAGTATATGCCGATAAGAATATGATTGAAACGGTATTGCGTAATCTGATATCGAATGCAATAAAATTCTCGAACGAGAATTCGGAAATTAAGATTTCTGTCGCCGATGCAGGTCGCCAATATGTTGTTTCTGTTATAGACAATGGAGTCGGAATCTCAAAAGAACGTATCGATGGTATCTTTAGCATGGATGCAAACAAATCTACCATTGGAACCAATGGTGAGACTGGAAACGGACTTGGACTTGCCGTATGTGACCAGATGGTAAGGAAGAACGGCGGACAGATCTCGGTAGAGAGCGAATTGGGAAAATACACTAAGTTTAATTTTACAATAAACAAGGCCAATGTCAAAAGTTGTTAAAATCGCAATAGTCGATGACCATCCATTGTTCCGTATCGGAACCAGAATGGCTCTTATGCCTTTCTATGAGCTTAATAATATCAGCACATACGCTACGGGACAATTGTTCTTCGAGGCATACAACGATTTCAAGCCACAAATAGTCCTTCTCGACATTATGATGCCCGAGATGAACGGTTTGCAGGTGGCTGAAAAGATTAAGGCAGAAAACCTTGACGTGAAGATACTTGTGCTTTCGGCAGAAACCGATGAAGCAACCATATTAAAGGCTATGGAAATTGGTGTAGACGGTTTTATTAGCAAGTCGGCACTGCCAGAGGAAATATATAATGCAATCGAAACAATATTGGCCGGGGCCGACTATTTCGGCGAGGATATCGCAAAAATACTTAAGGCCGTAGCAGAGGAGAAGAAAGTCCAGGAGGAATTGTTCTCTTCGCGCGAACTGGAAATTATCAGATATTGTGCCGATGGACTTATGAGCAAGGAAATCGCCGAAAAATTATGCATTAGTGCTAGGACGGTGGAAGGTCATAAGCTAAATATTTTCCGAAAAATGGGTATCACAAATACCGCCGAATTAATCAAATATTCGGTGCGTAATGGAATCGTAAAATTATAGCATTTCAAAAAGTAAGTAGTATTACTTGTTGAAATGTGCGCTGTGTTGTTAATTAAGTTTGCTGTATAGGCAAATCTGCCTCGGTGCGTGAGATTGCGATATTATGCACGACTCATAAAAGGCGATATAAAGTATTGATAATTAGGGTGTAATATAAAAATTCAATGTTTATGATAAGTTTGCGTATAATTACGCATCTTCAGTTTCTCCGAAAAGACATACTTTTGTATCGCATGAGGTTAAGATAAAGTGCATGAGGAAAAAATAAAATAAAGTGCATGAGGTTTTAAAAATAAAGTAACAAAATTTGGCAATTACAAGAATATGCTGGAAGATTTTTTTAGGGTTGTTCTTCCAGCATTTTTTGTGTTTAAAAATAAACGCTCTCCGAAGAGAGCGTTTTGAATAATGCCGGCTTTATTTTACCCCTCAGAATTGCTTCCGACACTATTTTATGAAATTTATTATTTCGTCTTGCGGTATGCTGGTTTGCTTGCCAGTTGCCATATCCTTTATTGTTGCGGTCTTGTTGCAGACTTCGTTCTCACCTATAATAATAACGTAGGGGATATTGTGGCTGTCGGCGTACTTGAACTGCTTGTCGAGTTTCGACTTTTCGGGAAATATTTCGCAACTGATGCCTTGATTTCTTAGTTTGCCTGCAATTTCGATGCATGCGCATTCCTCGGCTTGTCCAAAGTTTACAAACAGTGCCTTGCTGTATTCGTCGGTCTGCTTCGGGAAAAGGTCGAGCTGAGTCATTACGTCGTATATGCGGTCGGCACCGAACGATACGCCAACGCCTGATACGTCCTTAAGACCAAAGATACCTGTAAGGTTGTCGTAGCGACCGCCACCGCAGATGCTACCTATTTCCACGTCGTTGGCTTTTACCTCGAAAATTGCGCCTGTATAGTAGTTCAAACCACGGGCGAGGCTGAGGTCGAGTTCTACGTTTATGCCAAGCTTATGTGCTTTTACGTAGCCGAAAATGACATTCATCTCTTCGATACCTGCCTTGCCGGTCTCAGTGTTTCCTATGACGCTTTCGATAAGTTGGAAAGTCTCGTCGGTGTTGCCCTTGTTGGTCAGTATTGGTCTCAGCTTTGCAATTGCATCGTCGGAAAGTCCGTTTGCGCGCAATTCGTCTTCAACCTTCTCCAAGCCAATCTTGTCGATCTTGTCGATGGCGACTGTTATGGCAACGAATTTGTCGGCTTCGCCAATTGCTTCGGCTATGCCCGAGAGAATCTTGCGGTTGTTTATCTTTAATGTTACCGATATGCCGAGCTTTGCGAATACGTTGTCGATAATCTGTATCAGTTCAAATTCGTTGAGCAATGATTTGGAGCCGATAATGTCGACGTCGCACTGGTAGAATTCTCTGTATCTGCCTTTCTGTGGCTTGTCGGCACGCCAAACTGGCTGTATCTGGTAGCGCTTGAACGGGAAGACGATGTCGTTGCGGTGTTGCACAACAAAACGTGCAAACGGAACGGTAAGGTCGTAGCGCAAACCTTTTTCGGAGATGTTGTTTGTGATTCCGATATAATTTTGGCTGGCGAGGTCGTCCTGCGAAATCTTGCTTGTGAAATCGCCTGAATTCAGGATCTTGAAAAGAAGCTTGTCGCCTTCGTTGCCATATTTGCCAAGCAGGGTAGAGAGGTTTTCCATTGCCGGAGTTTCTATCTGCGAGAATCCGTATGCGTGAAAAACTTCCTTTATGGTGTTGAAGATGTAATTTCTTCTGTTCATTTCGGCAGGACCGAAATCGCGAGTTCCTTTTGGTGTAGAAACCTGTATAGCCATTTTTTTGTCTTATTAAACGTTAAACCTGATATTAAGGATGTCGCCGTCTTCAACGACGTAAGTTTTTCCCTCGACATGGAATTTTCCTGCGCTCTTCACAGCATTTTCGGACCCAAGGGTTACGAAGTCGTTGTATTTCATAACCTCGGCGCGTATGAAACCGCGTTGCAAATCGCTGTGGATAACGCCTGCAGCTTCGGGAGCGGTTTCGCCCTTGTGGATAGTCCAGGCGCGGATTTCCTTAGGACCGACGGTGAAGAACGACTGCAGGTTGAGCAGGTCGTAGGCGGCGCGGATAATCCTGTTTACGCTTGGTTCTTCGAGTCCGTAGTCGGCAAGGAATTCCTGTTTTTCCTCGTCGGTGTCGAGTTCCGAAATTTCCGATTCGAGGGCTGCGGCAATGGTAAGAATCTTTACATCGCTACCTTCGAGGGCTTTTTTTACTGCATCGACATACTTGTTGCCGTCCTTTATCGAGCCTTCGTCGATGTTGCATACGTACATGACGGGCTTTGATGTGAGCAGGAACAAGTCGGAAATATATTTTTTGTCTTCTTCCTTTACAGGAGCTGTACGAGCATTCTGCATGTTTTCGAGGTGTTCCTGATAAATTTTCAGTACCTCTACGGCCTGCTTGGCTTCCTTGTCGCCAACCTTGGCGAGTTTTTCCATGCGGGCGATTTTCTTTGTTATCGACTCGATGTCCTTTATCTGAAGTTCAAGGTCGATGGTTTCCATATCCCTTACTGGGTCGACCGAACCGTCGATGTGGGGAAGGTTGTCGTCGTCGAAGCAACGGAGTACGTGGATGAGCGCATCGGCATTTCTGATGTCGGCAAGAAACTGGTTTCCGACGCCTTCACCATGATTCGAACCTTTTGTAAGTCCGGGAATGTCAACAATGTCGACGGTTGCTGGAACTAACTTTTCGGTAGGCTGGTATTTTTCCATTTCCTTCAGACGGCTGTCGGGAACAGAAATTACACCTATATTAGATTTGTTGCTCGAGAATGCGAAGTTGCTGGTTTCTGCCTTAGTCTTCGACATGCAGTTGAAAACCGTGGTTTTACCACAGTTGGCTATGCCTATGATTCCACAATGTAAACCCATTTTTCCTTTAATTTTTTGCGGCGCAAATTTAACAATAATTATTGGTGTGAAAAACAAATGCGGCATCAGCCGCACTTGTTGCTAGATTTTTTTCTTATTCCATCATCAGGTAGAATGTTCCCGACTTCCGGTACACATTGTCCAGATAGTCCACATACTTGATGTAATATACATAACTGTCTGTGTGGTAATATTTTTTTGCATCCTTACCAGTCCAGCCTTCGTTTATGTCGTTAGTCTTGAAAACCATCTGTCCCCAGCGGTCGTAAACTCTGAATTCGTATGGACTTTCCTTTACGAACGAAACAACAGGCTTGAATACTCTGTTCTCTTCGTTTGTCGAGGTGATGTTGAATGCCGTAGGAACCCATACTATTGGAGTCTCGTAAGCGCAGGCGATATTCGACCTGCTAATACTTTGCTGTGCGTATTCCTGAGTGTTTTCGTAGGCTTCTACGTAGTAGCAGAAAGCGTTTGTAAGGTAAATCTGTTTGTCGTGGCACGATTTGACATAGTTAGCAATGTCGTTTCTGAATCTACGCGATCCCGATCCGGTGGTTCCCAATTCGGCAGGAACACCGTCGAAATTGCTATACGGCTTGTATGAGTCGACGCCACCAGCCCATTCCTTGTAGTCGGTCCATTCGAGTATGTGCTCGGTTTGGGATATCGATTCTACTTTAAGCAGAATGTTGCAAGTGATGTTCGATATTTTTGAAATGTTTCCGCATGGGTCAATTGATGCCAGCTTGTAGTAGTATATGTTTTCTGTAGCATCGACTGCGGTGTCCTTGTATACTATCTGAACCTGACCGGCATTGGGGAAACTTGCAATTGTTGTAAATGTGCTGTCGAGGCTTATCGACCTGTATAACTGGTATTCGGTAACTTCGCCGCCGTTTTCGATCTGGAAGTAAACCGATATGTCGTTGTTGGCATCAACATACGAGGCGGTCGCCTTAAGCGACTGAGGTCCTTCGTGACCAGAAGCAGTTACGGTCGCAGAGTTTGATGTTGCGGTTACGCCGTCGTTCCTTACAGCTTCTACATAATAGAAGTATGTGCGTCCGTTGGTAAGGTTCTCGTCTGTATATTCAGAAGCAGTAGCCGGCAATGTGGTCACAATCTGATATTGTGATTCGGAGTAGCGTCTGTAAATCCTGTAGTTGGTAATGTTTTGTCCCCAGCCAGAATATGGAGACCACGACAATGTTACCTTTCTTTCGCATTTTTCGTACGACATTGTCATTAATATGGTAGCGTGCGGGTCGGTGATGGTGCTCTTGTAGCCGTCGTTGTCGTAGGCTGCCATTCTGAACCTTTCGCTTGTAGTGTTGGCCGACGAACCTACATATTCGTATGATGTAGAGTTACGTCCGC
Source organism: Bacteroidales bacterium (assembly GCA_017617125.1). Classification (GTDB taxonomy): domain Bacteria; phylum Bacteroidota; class Bacteroidia; order Bacteroidales; family ML635J-15; genus Bact-19. The sequence continues at coordinate 81,956 of JAFZWY010000035.1, read as the reverse complement.
GTACGGTATCGAGGGTGGTAGTGATATTGTCGACTATCTTGTACACGATGTATCCTGCAACGTCGGTTGAGTCGCTCGGATTCCAAGTTAGTTTTACAGTAGCAGGCGACGATTCGGGAATTACACTGGCCGACTTGAATTTAGGAGGGTCTGGCAGGTTGTTCTGTGCAATCGCCGATATGCTAGCTGTCAACAATAATATCAATAAAAATTTCTTCATGTTCCATCAATTTTTGTTGGAAACTATTATTTTTCCTCATGGATAATATTTGCATAATATATTGGATACCAATACAAAAGCACTGAATCCTGTTAGGCAAAACATATTCAATTAAACAATTTCCAAAAGTATTTACAATATTTTAAATATGCAATACCTTAAAATAAAAAAGATTGCTAGTTGTCGCTTGGGGCGTTTTTCCGTGCTTGCAGAACATGGCGTTTCCCTGCAGGGCCAGGCATTCGTTTTACTGTAAGGCCCAGATTCCTGAGCGTTTGCTTTACAATTCCTTTGCTGCAATAGGTGACAAAAATTCCATCCGGGACAAGCTTGTCGATAATTTTGCGGAGATTCTCTTCCGACCACATTTCGGGTTGTGTGTCGGGCGAAAAGGCATCGAAATAAATTAGGTCGTAGTTGCGGTCAGGCGTAAATTCATTGAAGTCGACCGATTGCTTTAGCAGATCGAATTTGTCGGATATTTCGATTTCCTTGTTCCAGCCGTTGCCGAATTTATGAAGAGTTTTGTCGCTGATTTTGTTTGTTATTTGCACTGTTCGTGTTGCAAATTCCATAAAGTCGGATTCGGCTATCGGGTATTTTTCGATGCTGTGATATTTTATTTTGTTGCCGAGCTGCATGTTTTCTATGAAGGTAAGCATGGCGTTAAGTCCTGTTCCGTATCCGATTTCCAGGATGCTTATTTCTGAATCTTTGAAATTTCGTAGCCCAAGGTTTATGAAAATGTGCAGCGACTCGGATACAGCCCCGTTTATACTATGGTAGGTTTCGCCAAAGTATTCGCTCCTAAGCGTATAGGAGCCATCGCTTGTGCTAATAATTTCAGTATTCATGACACTGCAAATGTAGTGCATTTTGGCGGTTTCGTTATCAATGAAACATACATTTTAGTTGGACTGTTTCTAGTTTTGTTTTATTATGTTGAAATATTTTGTTTGATTGTATATAAATAATATTCATATGTATATTATTTGTATTGTCGTATAAATGGTATTGAAATGATGTCGTACTTTTGTAACGCAATCGAAAGTCAATGAACGAGTTGTCTGTCGTTTGCAAATGAAAATGCATCTTAATTTTTTTCATTTTTTCATAGATTGGTTTATTTTTGGTGTCTGATATATGCCCAATATGTTAGACACCTTTTTTTCGTGAAAATATTGGCGCGTTTTTTGATTTGTTTATGATATTTTTGCAATTAAAATTAAATAGATATGAATACTAAGAATGTTATTGTATCGGCCCTTTTGATAATGTTGGGCTTGGTTATTGGCCTTATAGGTCATGGTTTTTATGTGAAGTCAGGAATTGGCAGCTATGCCGACAAGGACAGGTTTGTTTCGGTAAAGGGACTCTCGGAGCGCGAGGTGAAGGCCGACCATGTTATATGGCCGATTGTTTTCAAGGAAGTCGGTAACGACATGTCTGAATTGTATTCGACTGTCAACAAGAAAAATAAGTTTATTGTCAACTTCCTTAAGGAAAATGGAATTTCTGCCGACGAGATAAGTGTAGCACCGATTTCTGCCGACGACCGCGAGGCTGACCGTTGGTCGACAAATTCGATACCATATCGTTACCAGTTGAAATCGGTGATAACCGTTGCATCTGACCAGGTTGACAAGGTTCGTGAGCTTATTTCGCGTCAAGATGAGTTTTTGAGCGCAGGCATTACCTGTGAGTCGAGCTGGGAGCACCAGACCAGTTTTTCGTTCAACGGACTTAATGAACTGAAGCCCGAAATGGTAGAGGAGGCAACTCGCAATGCCCGTGCTGTGGCCGAAAAGTTTGCAGCGGACTCAGAAAGTACGCTAGGCGGCATTAAGACCGCTTCGCAGGGTCAGTTCTCGATTTACGACCGCGACGAGAATACTCCTTATATCAAAATGGTAAGGGTTGTGACTACGATTGAGTATTTCTTAAAGTAAAATTGTATGAATAATATGAGAATTAAAGTTTTAGCTTTTTTGTTGGCGATAGCATCGATGTTTGTCGTGTTTTCGTGCACACAAAAGTCTAACGAAGTAAAAGCTGATAATGAAAAAGCTGTTGCCGATACAATAGTTAAGGACAGCATTGTAGCCGAGGACGTTGTTGAGCCGGAGCCTATTTTTGTTACACCCGACTTGGCTTTCATGGAAGTACATGGACATGTTAAGTCTGTTGTATATCCCAATGGACGCAAAGCAGTGTTTGACGAAAAAGGCAATCTTATTGACTATGCTACTGAATATTCGGGAGAGAACAAAGTCCACATTGGCAGGGATGACGAAGGGTATATCGTTTCAACCTATGATGGCCCTGGTGGAAGCGAGTCGTTTGACTACGACAAGGAAAATGTCCGTTTAGCACTGACTGCTGCTGGCGATGGCGCCTATTATTCGGAGTGCCATCTCGAGTATGACAAGGATGGAAATATAATTAGGTACAATTTCGTTGACGAAGACAGGGCGGAGGATATTCACGACGAATGGTCTGCCGATGTCGAAATTGTGAAGAAGGACGAGCATGGCAACTGGATAGAACTGAAGTCGGGGGAAGCTTCGGTTAAACGAACAATTGAGTATTTCTCAAAATAAAAAAAGAGGCTTGCAAGCCTCTTTTTTTATCTTTTGTATTCTTATTCTTCCTTCCATTTGAAAACTACTGGCTCAACGGTAAGTCCTGCCTTGCGCAGGTGGTTGATGACGCCTTGCTCGCCGGGCAAATGAGCTGCACCTACGGCACAGAAAAGCGATTGTTTCTTTGCAATCTTAAGGAAGTTCTTTGCCATTCCGCTGTTGCGGTTGATAAGAAATGCCTGGTTGAATTCTGCCGGCAGAGAGGGATCAGAACTCATCTCCAGGGCTTTGTCAAGATTGAAAGTGAGATATGCATTGAGCAGGTCGGCAAACTGTTCTTCTTCCTTATTGCCGCCGTCTGAAGTCGTATCCTTTATTCCGTCCATTAGCATTTTTATCTGGTCGTCGAGGCTGATGGCATCGATTGCATTTATCTGGTCCATGAATTTTTCAACGCCGTAGCACGATTTTCCAGCCTTGCGTGCATTTTGCAGAAAGTATAGGTCGAGGGCTGTTTCCATATCTTGCTTCATTCCTGCCTGCATCATGGCGCTGCTAACGAAGAAAGGTTTCATGCGGTTGTACAGCATTATATTTGCACCTGTAGCAGCTGTGAATGCGCTGTCGAGAAGTTTGTAGTCTTCGTCCGACATGAGCGATTTCAATGTTTTGCCGTCTTTCATCAAGGTTGCTTCCTGCGATTCCTTAGGATCGATTTCGTCCATCAGGATTTCCATAGCGAATGCTTCGCACGAGTCGAAGGCATCGGTAACTGTTTTGTCGAATGAAAATACTCGCTTGTCCTGAATGTGGATTGTTCCGTATAGGTATGACGGACTTTTGATTTTCTTGCCCGTAACTTTCCATAAAACCGACTGAGAGAAGCAGAAACTTGCTGCTAAAACTAATGCTAATAGGAAAAATATTCTTTTCATTTTACTTTTGATTTTAGTGAACGATGCAAAAATAATAAAAGTTGTAAATTTGCGGTCAATTTTTTTAGAGATGACAGAACTAGAAGGCAATAAGGTAAAAGGGTACATCTGCGGTTGCTTGTCGGCAATCTGCTATGGTGTTAATCCGTTGTTTTCGTTGCCCGTGATGGAGCGTGGAGTGGGGGTGGATTCGATATTGTTTTACCGTTATGCAATCGCAGCCGTGGCATTGGCGGTGCTAATGATGGTGAAGAAAATTGATTTTAGGCTGAAGGCAAAGGAACTTGTTGCTGTTGTGATAATGGGAACATTGTTCTGTTCCTCGTCGATTTTCTTGTTCGAGAGCTACCGTATGATGCCTGCCGGAATTGCATCCACAATACTATTTGTATACCCAGTGCTTACGGCGATAATCATGGCGGTTTTCTTCAAGGAAAAAATACGCTGGTACACGGTACTTTCCCTTGCGTTGTCGTTTGGTGGACTTATGTTGCTCTACAAGGGCGACAGTTCTGGGTCTGTTACACTAATGGGAATTTTCTTCGTGGTTATGTCATCGCTGACGTACGCAATTTATATTGTAGGCGTCAACCGTTCTGCTCTTAAGGAAATGAACAGTGTGAAATTGTCGTTTTACGCTATTGTGGTCGGCACCTTTGTGCTGTTTTTCTTCCGTCTAGGTTGTGGAACTCAGCTGCAGGCAGTTCCCGACGGTTTCTCGTGGCTTTGCCTTGCCGGATTGGGAGTGCTTCCTACGACTGTTTCGCTTATAGCCCTGGCGGTTTCGATACGAAATATAGGTTCCACTCCTGCGGCTATACTTGGAGTACTTGAGCCGGCAACTGCGGTTTTCTTCGGTTGCATCGTATTCGACGAACCTTTTACAGTATCGCTTATTTTTGGTTTCGTAACTATAATGCTGGCCGTGTTGCTGATAATTCTGGCACCGAAATATTTCGGCAAGCGACAGGCTTAGCCTAGAAATACTTGGAAATCTTGTTGATGGCTTCGGGCAAAGCAAACAGCACTACGCTGTCGCCCTGACGAATCTGAGTGTCACCCTTTGCAATGAAGCTCTTGTTACCACGGACAATACCACCGATTATAATTCCGTCGGGGAACTTAATGTCCTTAAGCTGGTTCTTTGTCACCAAGGCATCCTTCGAAACGATGAACTCTAGCACTTCGGCCTTTGTTCCAGTAAGACACTTGATCATAGCTACTTCGGCCTTCATCGTAAGGGCATATATCATGCTGGCTGTACTCAGCTTCTTGTTGATGATGGTGTCGATACCCATGCGCGATGCAACGTCGATATAATCCATGTTTTCGATTTCGGCAATAACCTTTTTCACACCGTAGCGCTTTGCCATCAGGCAGGTTAGGATGTTGGTTTCGTCGTCGCCGGTGACTGCGGTAAACACGTCGGCTTTTTCGAGACCTTCGTCAAGCAGATTGTCGATATTTCGCCCGTCGCTGTTGATAACCATAGTGTTGGGAAGTATATCAACAAGTTTGCGGCTCTTTTCCGGGTCTATTTCGAAAAGCTTTATGTTGAGTTGCGATTCGAGGAACTTTGATGTGCGGATTCCGATTCGGCTTCCGCCAAGAATCATGATGTTGTGCAGTTCGAGTTTAGAGATGCCTATCGAGGCTAACAGGTCCTGCATTATTTCGGGCAAGGTTATAATGTAGACGTAGTCGTTTGTCTTAAGAATTGTTTCGCCGTTAGGTATAATGGTTTCGAAGTCACGGGTTATGGCTGCAATTCTAAAGTCGCGCAAGTCGGTAAGGGTCGCGAAGTTCTTTAGCATAAGGTTGCGCAACGGTGAGTTTTCGTCGACCTTGATGACGAACATAGTAAGTTTTCCTCCCGAAAATTCGAAAATCTCGGTAGTGCCGGTCTGCTTGATTACACCAACAACTTCTTGTGCTGCAATGTATTCGGGATATATCAGTCTGTCGACTCCCAGATTGATAAACGAAAGCTTGTTTACTGGCGAGAGGTATTCCATATTGTCGATTCGGGCAACGGTTTTCTTAGCACCGAATTTCTTTGCGAATACGCAGGCAAGTACGTTGGAATCTTCCGAATTTGTAACGGCTATGAATAGGTCGCAGTTGGCTACGCCGGCTTCCTTGAGCACCGAAAACGATGTGCATGAACCATATAGTGAAATCAGGTCGTACGACGACTCTACTTCGCGGAGAATTTCCTTGTTGGTGTCAATCACAACAATGTCGTGTCCTTCCTTTACCAGTTTCTTGGCAAGGTATCTTCCTACATTTCCCGAACCAGCAATGATTATGTTCATATTCTAATATTTAATGTTCTTATGTAATACTTCGGCAATCTTTCCCATTATCACCGAATAGTAGGCTGGATATTTCTTCGAGTCTGCCATTGTGGTGAGATATCTGTCGGTTTGCCATTCTTTCAGGTATTTGAAATAGGGTAGTGGTTGTCCTAGAAGTATACGTGCTTCGCGTTTTACTTGCAGATTGCTGTCGACAGCGAACATTGCACCGTATTTCGACGGGAGATTGGCATCAATGGCCAGTTCCTTGTTCACATATCCTATTTCTATTGTGCTACGCTCGCCTGGGCGTGGCGTAAGTATTGGACGTATGTTAATTCCGTTTTCCTGGCATATTGTCAGGAATATAATGTTGAATAGCGTTTTTGGTAAATGTTTGGTCTGGCTCTGGAATATTCCATTCAGCGAGATTTGTCCGTTGTCTTCTACCTGAATGCATTCCTCGTCGAATAGGTTCCTAATTATCGTCAGGGTTTCTATTCCTGTATTGTCGCCAATGGCCAGCCATACTTTTCGTGCGAGGTTGCGTACGTATTGCGAATATTCGGCAGAGTCGAACGAGCTGTCGACAAGTTTCTCTATCATTATTGTGCCTGCCAGCAACGACGGTTCCGGAGTGAGTTTTGATGTGTAGTTCTGGAAGTCGGTAAGAAATATTCTCGAGATTGACGACTGAGCAAGCAATGATATTCTGTTCTTTAAAGTGTCGTTGCATTCGCCGGAATATAGCTTCTTTGTAAGATGTGACGAGAAAATGCCGAAATTGTCGACAATTACATCCTTTATTCCGTCGAAAACCTTTTCGTCGGGGTCGTCGAGCAGCATCAATATCGATTTTAATTCGCCAGCATTCATACTATTCGCATCTTGATACTTTTATTACGCCTTCTATTTCCAGGATTTTCCTGATAAGGTCGTCGAGGTTGAACTTATTCTGTACAAAGAGGTTTATCTTGCCGGTAAATATCTCGCCATGTGTTTCGAAGTGGAGCATGTTGGAGTTTACGTTTGCTTCCTGCGAAATAAGTTTTGTGATATTGTACACAAGTCCGAGGTGGTCGACACCTTCGATGTTAATCTGTACTTCGTACGACTTGCCCTTGTAGCTTTCCCATTCTATTGCGACGATTTTTTCGCCATGGGTTGCCGCTAGCGCCTTCAGTTCGGGACAATCCTTCTTGTGGACTATTACGGTGTTGTTTGGCGTTATGTAGCCAACAACTTCGTCACCCGGGATAGGGTTGCAGCATGTTGCCAACGAAAAGCGCTTTTCGTTGTCGTTTATTACGAAAGTGTCCTTGTGGCTTATCTTTTCGTTTGGGGCAATTTCCGACTTGCCGATTCCGAGTTTCCAGAATTTTGTAAAGAAACCGTCCTGCTTGTTGGTCTTCTGGCTGTCGATAAGCGACATAAGTCCAGAAATGTCGTTTTCTTTCAGTTGTCCCGAACCCAGCATGAAGTAAATGTCGTCGTCGGAGTTGACCTCGAGTTTTTCGCGCAGTTTCCGCATGTCCTTGAAGTCGAGGCTTATGTTCAGTTCTTTCAGTTTCTTCTCGAACATGCGCTTGCCCTTGTCGGTATCGGCCGACTTGTCGGCTTTCAGGGCTTTCTTTATCTGAGCCTTGGCTTTTGCCGACATGGCAAAGTTTAGCCATTCTATCTTCGGCGTCTGCTTTTTCGATGTTAGGATTTCGACCTGGTCGCCACTGTAAAGCACCTGCGAGAGGGCTGCCATCTTATGGTTTACCTTGGCTGCTATGGCGTGGTTGCCAACGTCGGTGTGTATGTCGTAGGCAAAGTCGATGACGGTAGAGCCCTTGGGTATGTCGACGATTTCGCCTTTCGGCGTGAAAATATGTATTTCCTTGGTAAAAATGTCGAGCTTGAAGTCGTCGAGGAAGTCAAACGAGCCTTCGGTGTTGCTCAAAGTCTCCTTCATGTTTTCGATGAGGGAGTTCAGTCCTGGGTTGTTACCCTTTTCGCCTGTCTTGTATTTCCAGTGCGAGGCAATACCTTTCTCGGCGATGTCGTCCATCTTGCGGCTGCGAATCTGAATTTCCACCCAGCGTCCCTGCGGACCCATGACGGTAATGTGAAGAGCTTCGTATCCGTTTGGTTTTGGCTTCTTTACCCAGTCGCGTATTCTTCCTGGATGGTATTCGTATACGTTTGTTATCAACGACATTATCCTGTAGCAGGTTTCACGTGCCTTGTCGTCGGTCATGTCGTCGGGATGGTCGAATATGATTCTTATGGCAAACAGGTCGTAAACATCTTCGAACGGAATGTTCTGCTTTTGCATCTTGTGCCAGATGGAGTACACCGATTTCAGCCTACCTTTTATTTTGCACGGGATGCCGTTGTCGTCCATGATCTTTTTCAGAGGCTTTATGAAGTCGTTGATGTACTTGTTGCGTTCCTCCTCGGTCTCGTGGAACTTTTTGGTAATCTCGTTGTATGCGGTTGGGTTGGTAAACTTCATCGAAAGGTCTTCCAGTTCGGTCTTGATTGCGTATAGACCGAGTCGTTCGGCAAGGGGTGCGTACACGTTGCTTGTTTCGCTGGCGATCTTTATCTGCTTGTACTCGGGCATGGAGTCGAGGGTACGCATGTTGTGCAGGCGGTCGGCAAGCTTTATCATGATAACCCTGATATCTTCTGACATTGTCATTAGCATTTTGCGGAAGTTCTCTATCTGCTTCGATGCGTCCTGGTCGAGAATGGTGGAAATCTTTGTCAGTCCTTCGACTATGCTTGCTATTTTCGGACCGAACATCCTTTCGATGTCGGCTACTGTGTAGTCGGTATCTTCGACCACGTCGTGCAGAAGTGCGCTTGCTATCGATTTGCGTCCAAGTCCTATTTCGGAAGCGACAATCTTGGCGACGGCAATCGGGTGTATTATGTATGGTTCACCACTTTTGCGCCTCATTTTCGAATGTGCTTTGTTGGCAAGTTCGAAAGCCTTTCGCACAAATGCAATGTCTTCGTCTGTCTTCAGTCGCTTGGCCGACTTTATCAGGTCGTCATACAATCCTTCAATATATTTTAGCTCTTCTGCTGTCAGTGCCATTGCTGATATATTTTTTAACTAACAAAAGTACTTCTTTTTAGCCACGAAAACTAATAAAAAATGATTTGTTACTAACTTTTGATGTTAATTTGTATTGCAGTGAATATGGCAATGTTACAAAATTTTAATGTCAGTGTTCGGAGTTGGAAACTTTTGCAATCTTAGATTAGTTTTTTCTTTAATTATTAGTACATTTGCTGTCTATGGCAGTATATGAACTTCCGAACGATTGTCTCTGGTTTCCAGACCCTAACGAAGCCGACGACGACGGGCTTGTCGCCGTGGGAGGCGATTTTTCGCCCGAACGGGTGCTGTTGGCTCTTTGTTCGGGAATATTCCCGTGGCCTTGCGATTCGATGGAGTTGTTGTGGTTTTCGCTCGATCCTCGTTTTGTGGTTTTCCCCGAAAAGGCTCACATTTCGAAGTCGCTGCGTCATAGCTGCCGTAAATTTACTGTCAAGGTAAATGCCAATTTCGAGGCTGTGATTAGACGATGCTCCACAATCGAACGCGCCGACCAGGACGGTTCGTGGATAACCGATGGTATAATTTCGGCTTATACAAAACTGCACGAATATGGCTACGGGTATTCGTTCGAGACTTACCAGGATGGCATGCTGGTAGGTGGATTGTACGGAAACCTTATCGGCAAGGTATTTATGGGAGAGTCGATGTTTCACGAGGTAACCGATGCCGGAAAGGTGGCTTTTTGTGCGCTAGTGGATTTCTGCCAGAAAAACGGTGTGGTGTTAATCGATTGCCAACAGAAGACTAGGCTTCTCGAAAGCCTGGGCGGCGAGTCGATTCCACGGACAGAATATTTGAAAATTTTAAAGGAATACGGAGTTTTTCCGTTTACTGAATATGTTGAAGACAAAGGTTAAGGAATTGATATCGGGCTATGGCGTTCCTAAGGGGGCACGCTTGCTTTGCGCCGTAAGCGGTGGCATCGATTCGATGGTGATGCTGCACCTGCTTAACGAGATGAATTACGAGTGTATAGTCGCTCATTGCAATTTCAGGTTGCGAGGTGACGAATCTGACGGTGACGAGCAGTTTGTCCGCGATGCGTGTGCTAAGTTGAATGTGCCGTGCCATGTGAACACTTTCGATACTCACAAATACGCAGACGAAACTGGATTGTCGATTCAGATGGCCGCCCGAAAGTTGCGCTACGACTGGTTCTACGAACTTGCCGAAAAGGAAAACTGCTCGTACATTGCGCTAGCACATAATTCCGACGATCAGGTCGAAACGGCAATTCTCAACTTCGCTCGTGGAACCGGCATACGTGGCGTGTCTGGAATGAAGCCGCTGGCAGGAAAACTTTTCCGTCCTCTCATAGAGGTTTCGCGTGCCGACATTGTACAGATGTCCAACGACGACAATATTCCCTTCCACAACGACTCAACTAACGCAACAACTAAATATGCCCGCAACAAGGTTCGCCATCTGGTAGTCCCGCTGCTCGAGGAGATAAATGTAGCCGCAAAGGAGAATATCCTGAAGTCGGTTTCCTATTTCGCTGATACCGAAAACATAATGAACGATTATGTGCGTCGCGCCAAGGAGCTTGCAATGACTAGCGAAAACGGATTGCTCCGAATCGATGTGGATAAGATTAAGCAGACTGCAGCTCCAGCGACAGTGCTTTTCGAGATTCTGATAGGCGAGGGCGTTCCTAAGCCGTTGGCAAGCGAAGCGGTGTGTCTGCTCGAATCACAGACAGGTCGCAAGTGCGAAATGGATGGTATTGTGATTGCCCGAAACCGTGAGCATATCGAGGTGCGCAAATCTGTAGCAGATGACGTCGATGCAGAGGTGTCAATTTCTGCTATTGGCGAACTGAAGAAATATGGTTTCGAAATTTCGTTTGCGTATTGCGACGACGATTTTGTCTATGACAAAAATCCTCACATTGCTTATATCGACGTTAAAAAGTTGAAATTTCCGCTTACGCTTCGCAAATGGCGCTTTGGCGACAAGTTTATGCCGCTGGGGATGAAAGGTATGCGCAAACTTAGCGATTTCTTCAAGGATGAGAAGTTGTCACAGGCCGAAAAGAACGATGTCCGCATAATCGAGTCGGATGGCAAGATTGTCTGGGTTGTTGGTATGCGTATCGACGAGAGGTTTAAGTTCGATAAGGACACTAAGGAGGTTTATGTGCTAAAAGTGTTGGTATAGAATTGGTAGAAATATTAAAAAATAAAGGTTATGAAAGTTAAAGTTCTGATATTGTTCTTGTTGATGTCTGGTTTTGCATTGGCACAGGAGGTCGCCGACATTCATTCGAAGTATCAGGACTATCGCTCGCGTTTGCTAGACGAGTGGCTGGTTACATCTGAAAATGTAGAGCAGTTTGGCGTGAACATTCCGGCAATGGACAGGCGGATCGATGCAAACGGAAAGCGGATATGGATTAGCTGGAGCGATGGCAATGCAAATTTCAACCATTGGCTTGGTATCTTGTCGACCGAATATCGTCTGCTGAAGGACAATGGCCAGAATTACGACGAAACGTTGAAGATGCTCGTTTATGCAATGCTGTCGATAGAGCGTCTCGACTTGTATTCCGAATATGCTCTGCGTTGCCATCACGGATTGGTTTCGCCAGAATCGGCGGATGTGTCGCAGATGGTAAAGTATCCAGACGATATCAATGGTTTCCTGCTTCGCGACGATGTTACACTCGGCTTCTGGAAGCAGTATCACGACAAGTTCGGTATCGATTATGGTTCTGTAAACAAGAAGAAAGACGGTACAGGAAGATATCTGTCGGTGTTTCAGCGGGGTGTGATAGAAAAGGAAGGTATGAGCCAGGACAACATCTGCTACATGATGCAGGGGCTTGCTCTTGTGAAGGCTTTGGTCGACGATGAGTCGCTTGCCAATGTGCCGATTAGCTTTGTAAATCCGTACATACCTGATTATTTGGAGAAAAAGGGCATTTTCGTAAACGGGAAAGTCCGCTTTGGCGTTTGGGTCGACGATATTGTCGACAGGCTTGTCGGACAAATGTACCACGATTATCCAGATCGTCGTATTGCGTTGAAAATCAGCAAATCGATGAAGGCTTTGCCATATAAGGTTACTATGGGTGCTTTGCAGAGTTCGCGCTGGTATATTATGAATCCTGTTACCAACGATTTGGTTGCCGAAGGCAATGGCGAAGACTTGGGTGTGTGGATGAATTCGTATGGAATAGCAGAGGCCGCAACTAAACTCACAGGCAAGAATTATCATGCCGACGGTTCTAATTATGGCCTAAGTAAATATTTTTTCAACTCGGTACTATACAAGGATATGCGTGTGCTAGGGCTCGGCGGTTTGCCTTTGCCTGACGGCCTCGACGACTATATGATGCGAGCACTTGCAACTGTTGGCGATATAAATCGTGGTGGAAAAAAATCGGCACGGCTTTTCTACCTTATGGACGATAAGCGCGAAAAATGGACTTACGAGCAGAATCCTTTGATACTCTACTTGTTGCATAAGGATAAATATTCCCACATATATCATAGCGGCGTAAAACTTTACGACGATGATGAACCTTTTTACCGCAACTTGCTGTCGCAAGTCCCGTCAGATTGTCCGTCAACCGATTCTACACGCCCTGATTGGAGCCCTTACTGGTCGACCACCTCGCGTATGAACTGGCCGAAAAATACAGGCAAGGTCGATTGTACAAACGTGTGGGAGTATTCGGGCATGGACTTCATGTTCCTGTACAATCTTTATCGATTGGTGTTCTGTCCCGATGGCTTCGAAATTAATACAGTGCAACTTAAAAATACTAGACAATATAATGTTCCCGAAATGCAGGAGGCCGACGTACAGTATTTCTACCTTCCGCCGTCGGGTGATGTAAAAAAATAAAACTATGAAAGCATTTAAGGCATACGACATCAGAGGCGTTTATGGCGTCGATTTTACAAAGGACGACGTTTACAAGATTGGATTTTTCCTTCCGCAGATAATGAAGTGCGACAAAATACTTGTCGGTCGCGATGTGAGAGTTTCATCGCCAGAAATTTTCGAATATCTGTCGAAAGGTATTACCGATGCAGGTGTCGATGTATATAATATCGGTATTTCAACAACGCCGCTAGTATATTGGTCAACTGCAAAATTCGGATTCGAGGCATCGGTAATGATTACTGCATCGCACAATCCTGCGTCGCACAACGGGCTTAAGGTTTCGGGAAAGAATGCTTCACCGGTGGGATACGACGACGGTCTGTCGATTGTCGAGAAACTGGTATTGGAATCGGAGGTTAAGCCTGTCGCTAATAAGGGCAAGATAGTTGAATACAAAGTTGCTGACAAGTATCTCGATTTCATGCGTCAGTATTTGCCAGATATTTCAAATCTGACTGTAAGCGTCGATTGTAGCAACGGAATGTCGGCATTGTTTATCAAGCAGTTGCTGGGCGATAAGGCTATGTATATCTGCGATGAACTCGACGGTACATTCCCCAACCACGAGGGTAATCCGCTTTTGCCCGAAAACCGTGTTATGCTGCAGAATCATGTGCGCGAACATAAGTCCGACATCGGCGTAATTTACGATGGTGATGCCGATCGTGTGATGTTCGTTGACGAGAATGCCGAATTTGTATCACCCGACCTTATGATTGCAGTTCTTTGCCATTATTTCCTCGAAGAGAAAGGCTTGAAGGGCAAGGTTTATCAGGATATACGCACTTCGAAAGCTGTGGGCGAATATGTTGCAAAGTTCGGCAGCGAGATGGTAATGTGGCGTGTCGGTCGTGCTTATGCAGCCAAGAAACTGCGCGAGGTCGATGGTATTTTCGGTGGCGAGCTGGCTGGTCACTATTATTTCCGCGACTTTTATTATTCCGATTCGGGCATTCTCGCTAGTTTACTGATTCTTGGTATAATATCGCGAATGAAAAAGCAGGGCGTTTCGGTTTCGCAGTTGATTTCACGCATCAGCCATTACGAAAATTCAGGCGAAATTAATTTCCAGATAAACGAGAAGCAGAAGGCAATGGACAAGGTGGTGGAGCATTTCAAAGCTCAGGCGCAACCCGAAGCCTTCTACGATTTCGACGGCTACCGCATGGAGTACAAGGACTGGTGGCTTAATATCCGTCCGTCGAATACCGAACCATATCTGCGTTTCCTCTGTGAGGCAAAATCGACCGAACTTCTCGAAAGTATCAAATCACAGGTAGAGGAAATTGTCGAAAGTCTCAAATAACTTAATTTCATAGTTGTTGCAACTGTGATATTTGGGCATAGATTTTGTACTATTGTTATTGTATGAATACATTTCTGCTCATATTACTGGCGACTGTAGTGCTCGTAGCAATTTGCTTTGTGGCGATTGGCTTGCAGGTGTTTTTCTGTAAAAAGAAGAAGTTTCCCGAAACGGAAATCGGACGTAATGCAGAGATGCGCAAACGAAACATCAAGTGCTCCAAGTGCGAGGAGCTGGAGAGGTGTGCGCTGAGTGGTTGTAAAAACGGATGTAATGAAGTATGAATAAATTTGATAGGTTATGAGAAAAAGATTTATCCTTTTGATGATTGTCCTTTTTGCTGGACTTTTTGTAATTACAGGTTGCGTGAAGCGTGAATCGTGCAGCGACTCTTTGTTTGCTCGTGATGGAAGGCTTATTAGTGGTCATTTTTATGCTTTGGACAAACCATTCAGGACAGATGATACTTTTATTGCAGAAGGTTATAAGATAACTTCTTATTTCATTGACGCTGACGGAAATGTATTTTATATAACAAGTAGAGTTCCGAAGGATATCGATTCGACTACTATGGTAACCGTAATATTGAGCTATGCTGTTGATGATTACAATTTCTACAGTACTAAGAAGAATATTTACAATTTGGCTTGTATTTGTAAGGACGACTACATCATTTTACCACACTAGTAATCTTTCCATCGTATAAGATAGTTTCCATAATGTCGCCGGCATTGGCTTCGAGGTCGTTGTTGACGACCTTGCCGTTGATGCGCGTGATGGAATAGCCTCGCTTGAGTATTGTACGCGGGTCGTTGAGGGTGAGGCGATGCTCGAGGAAATTTAGCTTTTCGTTTGCCTTTTCGATGCGGTGCTTTGTTGTACGGGAAATAAGATCCTTAATGCCATTGAGATGAGATTCCTGATCGGAAATGAGGCGTTGGGGTGAGGTCTCCAATTTGTTTCCAATCATGTTGAGCTTAATTTCCTCTTCCTTCATTCGCACGTTCAGTCCGGTGCGGATTTCCGACATTATCCTGTCGCAGCGTTCGGTGTGTTTCGAGAGAAGGGTGCGAATCTTCATTATGCTCATAGTCATATTGTTGAGGTACATCTCGCTGCTCATCAGGAATTCCTTTGCAATGTCGAAAATCTCTGACGATGTAGAGTCAACCTGCTCCTCGAATTGTGCGTTGTAGTCAATAATGAAGTTTGCGACTGCGGTTGGCGTTTTCATGCGGGTGTGGGCAACCATATCGACAATCGATTCGTCGCGTTCGTGACCTATGCCCGAAATCACCGGGAGCGGAAACTGCGTTACCATATAGGCGATGTTGTAGTTGTCGAACCACGAAAGGTCGTTTTTCGAGCCACCCCCACGGATTATCGCAACTGCATCGTAGTTTTCGTATTCGTCGCCAATGCGGTTTAGTGCGTCAAGTACCGATATTTCGGTCTGTTCGCCTTGCATTGCCGCTTCGAAAAGCGTTATGTTTATATGGTATCCGTAAGTGTTTGTCTCCAGGTGGTTCACGAAGTCGCCATATCCAGCGGCCGTGCTTGATGAGATTACGGCAATATTCTGTACCACAGCGGGAAACGATTGCGCTTTGTTCATGTCGAAGACGCCTTCGTTGATTAGACGTGCAATGATTTCCTTCTTGGCGCGCTCCATGTCACCGATGGTGTAGGTGGGATTGATGCCTATTACGTTGAGCGACAGACCGTAAACTTCGTGGTAAGTTATTGTAACCTGAAGCATTACGTTCATTCCTGCTGCAAGTTCGCTGTCGGTTTCGCTTTCGAAGTATGCCGATATGAAGCTGAACTTGTTTGCCCATACGGTTGCACGTGCCTGGGCAATTATGCTGTTGGATGTCTTCGACTTCTGCACTAGCTCCATGTAGCAGTGTCCGCTTTTGTGGCGGGTGAGTGTGTTTATTTCGGCAACAATCCATACGGCAAACGGAAATTGCTCCGAAATACTTTCCTTTATTTCGTGCTGTAATTCGCTGAGCGTGTATGTTTTAACCTCTTCGCTCATTGCTTGATGACGGTTTGCGAGAAAACGATTTGCTTGTCGATGCTGATGCTGACAATGTATTTTCCTGCCGGATATTTCGCGAAGTTGTATTTTGCTTCGTGCGAAACGTTTTTCTTGTAGTCGAGAAGCCTTCCGTCGCTTGAGAAGATGCTCATCTGAGCCTTCTTGTCGGAATTGAGGTTTATTGTAATGATGTCGGAAGTCGGGTTGGGGTAGAGTTCGATTCCGAATGTGGCATGGTCTTCTGTTATTTTCGACAACAGGTTCGATGCCACCTCAAAGTCAACAATTCCGCGACCAGTAAATATGTTAGGAGTTCCGGTTATCAGCGTTGTATCCTCATCCCAGATAGGATTTGTTGGGCGGGTTGCCGAAAATAGTGCTTCTCGGATTTCTACGCTTGTTTTGTCATGGAATTTCTGCCAGAAGCAAGCGATAAGTCCTGTGCTAAGTGGTGTAGCGAACGAAGTTCCAGAACCGACAGCTATCGAATCGTTTACATAATCGACGTATGTGTCCCAGCCGACGGATGCGATGTCGGGCTTGATACGATTGGCTTCGACAAATCCGTAAGAACTGAATGGCGCGCAGTCTTCGTGAACATCGATTGCACCGACTGTTACAATGTCGTAGGCATCCGATGGTGCGCCAATCCACACATGTCCGTTCTCGTCTTGTCCGCTGTTACCTGCGGCAACTACAATCATCATTCCTCTGCTGGCGGCTATTGTTGCAGCTATGCTGCTTGGATTTGTGTGTCCGTCCATGTCGTTGCGAGAATGGTTGTAGCGTTCGCTGTCGAAATCGACGTATCCGAGCGAAACATTTGCGAGGTCGGCACCCATGCTGTCGGCGTATTCAATTGCCGAAACCCAGTTAAATTCTTCTACAATTTCCTCGTAGTCATCGCTTTCGCTGGTGATGAGTATGTAGTCGGCTTCGGGTGCGCAACCAATGTATTCGCCTGGTAAGTAGCCAGCCATTATCGAAAGCACCATCGAGCCATGTACATGGTGGTCGTAAACCGTTGAGCCATTGTAGGCAAAGTCGCGGGTGGCAACTATTCTGCCCGAGTTGCGCAGGTGTTCAAGGCTTCTCATCTGGTCGGCATTGGTAAAACCGCCATCTGTAACGGCAATGAGCATTCCTTCGCCCCTAAATCCTTCTGCGTGAAGCAAATGTCCGTTGTGAAGTGCAATCTGATTGTATGAAAGGCCGTATTCTGAATCAGTGTATTTTGGTGCAATAATGTTTGTGCTTGGGCGGTTTTCTGTTACCATCATTGACTTGCCGACTTTCTTTGCAGTTTCAACGGTGTCGATTTCGAATCTTGGCGTTGATTTTACGAAAGGAAGGTTGCGCGCCTGTAAGACAAGGTTGTAGTTGTCGGTGCGGACAGTTGTGCCGTTGAGCCATTTGGTTGGATTGACGATTTCAAGCCCAAGTTCCTGCAAGGCTGCAATGTACGACGGATTTACAGGCAGGTCGAGTGAGTCGATGGCAATGTTTTGGGCCTGTCGGCGTTCGATCGCCCTTTGGCTCAGATATTCCAGAGGATTGTTGAGCGAGTAGGGGGTATTGTTCTTGTCGGTGAACTCGATGAAGTACAAATCGGGTCCAATCTGGGCAAATGCGCCAGTGCAAAGTGCAATCAATGTTGCTATCAAAAGTGTTTTTTTCATTCTTCTATTCCAATAAGTTCTTGATAATAAATCGTTCCGCGATATATTCTGTTTTCAATCGGCACGCCATATACAACTTCCTGCGAGTTGATGTCGGTTATCTCCTTGTAGACCAGCCCGATGTTCCTTGCGTATATTTCAACGTCGTAAACCTTGCTGATTTGTGATAGGCTACTGTCGCGGGTGATTGAAATGCATGAGTCAAGATGAATGTTTCCGTTATTGTATGTTGACGATAACGATGTTATTGTGCAGTCCTTTGCATCGAGTTCGTTCTTCAGGTTGCCGTTCCAGTTTTTGCCTTTTGCGAGCGGAAACTTTATCTTGATAAACCTTTGGTTTTCTTCGACTTTCTCGGCGGTGTAGGTTGTTAGTTTGGCTTCCCACACGTCGCTTATTTTCCAGTTGTAGCTTTGTGTTGGCGACTTGTAGCGTTCGATGCGGTAGGCGGTGTCGCCTTCGTTGTCGATGAAAGGGATGTCGGTGCGTTCTCGCAGGTAGTAAACAGCGGTATCGTAGTAGTCGCTCGGCTTGTCAATGTTGATTTCTGTCACCTTGTAAATCAAAGCCTTGTCGGTCTGCAACGGAAAGTACTGCTTGTCGGCGGCAAATTCCACATCGGCGGGAATTTCGTTTTCCTTGTGGCAGGCAACGAAAGCGAGCAAAGCGATGATGCAGAGCGATATGGTTGTGAGTTTGTGTGTCATTGATACGATATTTGTGTTGTTAATACAACGCCTTTCCCGTCATTTCCTTTGGCTGTTCTATGCCCATGAGCTTGAGAATGGTGGGGGCGACATCGGCTAAGATGCCGTTGTTCAGGGATTTGACCTTGTCGGAAATGGCAATGCACGGAACTGGGTTGAGCGAGTGGGCGGTGTTGGGCGAACCGTCGGGATTGACGGCGTTGTCGGCGTTGCCGTGGTCGGCGATGATGATAACATCGTAGCCGTTGTCGCGGGCGGCGGAAACAACTTCGCCAATGCACTTGTCAACATCTTCGACGGCTTCCCAGATTGCCTTGTAAACGCCTGTATGTCCGACCATATCGCCGTTGGCAAAGTTGACGACAATAAGGTTGTGCTCGTTCTTGTTAATTTCGGCAACAAGGTTGTCCTTGACGATGAACGCGCTCATTTCGGGCTGCAGGTCGTAGGTGGCAACTTAGGCGAGGGGATGAGTATGCGCTTTTCTCCATCAAACTCGGTTTCGCGACCACCGTTGAAAAAGAAGGTCACATGTGCGTACTTTTCGGTTTCGGCTATGCGCAACTGCTTCAGTCCGTTGCGCGAAACTATCTCGCCGAGAGTATTTTGCGGATATTCCTTGCCGTAGATAACATTCACGCCCTTGAAATTCTCGTCGTAGCAGGTCATTGTGTAGTATTTGAGCGGAATGGTGTGCATTCCTTCTTCGGGGAATTCCTGCTGGGTGAGGGCGGTGGTTATCTGGCGAAGCCTGTCGGTGCGGAAGTTGAAGCAGATTACAACATCATCTGGCTGTATGGTTGTGAGCGGATTGCCGTTGTCGTCAACCATTACTATCGGCTTTATGAATTCGTCGGTAACGCCTTCGTCATACGATTTCTGCATCGAGGCAAGTATGTCTGTTGATTTTTCGCCTATGCCGCTGACCATCAAGTCGTAGCCAAGCTTTATGCGGTTCCAGCGCTTGTCGCGGTCCATAGTATAGTAGCGACCCACGAGCGATGCCAGTTTTACAGCCGACTTGGTTTCCGACATATAATCGACAATTCCCTTTACGAAGCCGATTCCGCTCTTCGGGTCGGTGTCGCGACCGTCGGTGAGGGCGTGGACGAAAGTCTGTTTGCAACCTTTCATGTCCGACATCTTAATCAGTGCTTCGAGATGCTTGTCCGACGAGTGTACGCCACCGTTGGAGACAAGCCCCAGCAGATGCACCTGCTTGCCGTTCTTCAAGGCATAGTCGAAGGCTTCGTTTAGCTTTTCGTTCTTGTAGAACTCGCCGCTTGCAATGGCGTTGTTTATGCGACCGTAGTCCTGATATACGATTCTTCCTGCGCCAATGTTGAGGTGTCCAACCTCCGAATTACCCATCTGTCCATCGGGCAAACCTACATTTTCACCGCAGGCAAGCAGTTGCGAGTTGGGATATTGTTTTAGAAAATTGTGGTAGTTTATTGTGTTTGCCGAGTCGATTACATCGGCTTTGTCGTGCTTTCCGATTCCCCATCCGTCAAGTATCATGAGGAGGGCTTTCTTGTTTTCGTTCATCTGTTTTCCCATTTTAATTAACTTGCGAAGATACGAATTTTATTTGAGATTCGTTCCTTATTTTCCAATTTTGTTGAAAAGTGCAAGTTACTTGATGCTTTTCCGTCTTGCTTGTGCAATAAACACGCCACTCAGTACGACCACAATGCCGATGATTTTCTGCGCGGTAATATCTTCGCCTAGCAGCAGTGCCGATAGGAAAAGCGTAAAAACAGGTATCAGGTTGGTAAAGATGTTGGCACGAGCAATAGGAATGTAACGCAGTGTGTATGTGTAGCATACGAAAGCTGCCGCCGAAGCGAAAATACCAAGTTCGATTATCGGCAGAATCGAATCCCATACGAAACCAGTCTGCATGATGTTGTCCTTTTCGAAAATAAGCACAAGCGGCAGAAACATTAACGACCCAATGAGGTTCTGGTAGAACGTTATGGTAAACACCGAATATTCTTCGGGAATTTTCTTCACGGCAACGGTATAGCCCAAAGTGGCGAGTATTGCAACCCCAAGCAGCATAAGTCCGTCGGGCGAAACCTGCATGTTTAGGTTGATATCGAATGTCATGATAGCCACACCGATAACCGACAACACAATGCCGACGATGTTGAGCTTAGAGATTTTTTCCTTCAGGAAAATGTAGGCGACAATAGGGGTGAAAAGCGGAATCATACCGATGATAATTCCTGCCGTCGATGCATCGACTTTTGTAAGTCCGTTTGTTTCGCCCAGAAAGTAAAGGAATGGTTCGAAAAAGGCAAGCACTATGAATAGTGGCAAATGCCTGAGCTTTATCTTTATGCGTTTCTTTGCAATTACCAGCACGAGTAGCAGAATTACCGATGCGACAATTGTGCGCAGGTAAATTATTGTTATCGGATTGTAGCTTACGAGTGCACGTTTCGCCCAGATGAACGAAAACGACCAGAACAACATCGCTATTACCAGCAATGGGTAGATTATTATGGGCGAATCTTTTTTCATTTTAATTTATTTCAGTCCTTGTTGAGTATAATCAGCGCACCAATTACGCCAGGAACCCATCCGCATAATGTGAGCAGAAAAACTATAAGGACAGAGCCGCAACCTTGGTCGATTACCGACAAGGGAGGAAATAATATTGCAAGTAGGACGCGTAAGAACGACATCAGAACGGTATTTATTCAACAGCAAACTTAATCTCGTTCTTTCCAATTCTTGCAAAGTAAATTCCTGCAGCAATTTTACCAAGCGAAATTTCGTTTGTTTCGGATGCAACCTTGTGCATAAGCACAATCCTACCGTTTATGTCGGTAATTATAAGTTGTTTGCCAACAAGGTCGGGTGTAATGTTTATTGTGAATTTTCCATTGTTTGGCGACGGGTAGAGTGCAAGTCCGTGGAAATCTTCGTCGGCAATGTCGACCGTTGTAGTATCGTTTGCTACCGAGTATTCGTACCATGCGATATTTTGTGCTGAGTCGATAGCAATCGAACTTATAATTGCAAAATCCTGGTTTCCTTCGATATTTGCAGAAATTTGAATGTCACCGTTTTCACCAGCTGTTATGTTCGCCGAATTGCTACGAGAACGGTAAATCCTGAAATTGTCGATGTGTGCGGTCGCTCCGCCGTTGCGAAGAGCAACAATGTTACCTTCGGTAAAGAAGTTGGCGTCAGTATACGAGCCGTAATAGCTGTAATCAAAATATATTGAACTTTTTCCGTTTGTGCGGTCGTAAATCAGCTTGACATTGTGCCAGTTGTTGGCGTCCAATGGCAAATTTATGCACTTGTCCTGCGAGTAGGTGTCGTTTTCGACACGGTAGAATTCAACTCTCGATGAACTTGTCGACAGACGGAAGTATATGAAATATCCGTTGCCGTGATTCTCGGTCTGTCCGTTTGTGCTCATGTAGTGCAAGCCAATGCGCTGGTTTGTGGCATCGGGCGACATCTTGAAGTTGAACTCGTACATATATTTGTCGGACAAGGTTTGGTTTACTGTCGCGTATAGGTTGGATGTTGCAGTTTCGGTTTGGATCAGATGTCCATCGCTAATGCTCCACGAGCCTGCAACACTTGTCCATTCGTCGCCAATTTCGGTATCGAAGTCGCTGTTGGCAAAGCCGTTTGAGTTGTTGGCGATCCATTCGTTTCCTGCAAAATATTTAACATTGTAGAAACGTTCTGCTATGAAATTGTTTTCGTTGTCGACAAATGTGGCTTCGAAGTCGGTTCCGTCCCATGCATGGTCGGTGCTGATTTCGGTTACAGGTGCTGTCCAGTCAACCTTTACGTCCTTCTCGAAATAGTCAGACCACATTCCGTTGTTGCCGAGGAGTATGGTTCTGATTCTTCCTGCATAGCTTCCGTTTTCACTTTCGGTGCGGATGTCACCGTTTTCACCTATTGTGGCGGTAAGGTTGGCGTTGTTGCTACGCAAGCGCGAAACATAAATGTCCTTGTACTCGGTATTGCAACCTGCCGAACGCAACGAGAAGCACTCTCCCGAAGTGAATGGATTGGAATCTGTGAGCGTAACGGCTACAATGTCGTCCACATAACAGGTGATTTTGCCAGTGTTGGTGTCGAAAGTAATCTTGATGTCGTACCACTGACCAGCATTTATGGTATATGAAAGCGAGGTGTATGTTCCGCCGTTTTCCGAATACGAACCATTGACATATTTGTAAAGCTGTGCTGTATTTTGGTCGGGACGTATGAACATCATATAACCGTTCTGACGTTCGGCATTGTCGGTAAAGAAGTAGAAACCCGCGCGGCGGTTGGAGCCTTCGCCTGTGATTTTCATCTTGGCGTGGTAGAGGTAGGTGTAGCCACGTTCCTGATGCAATGCGCAGTGCAGGTTTGTGCCGGTAAGTTCTTCATCGCTTTGCATGATTGAACCCGAATTCATTGCCCAAGCTCCATTGGCATTTGTCCAGTTTTCGGGAATAGTTTGCTCATCGAAAGGTTCGTAAAGCGTTCCTCGTGATGTGTTGGTTGTCCATTTGCCGTCTTCCTTGTCGAGAATCTGGTAGAATGCCTTGTTGGTGTTGCTTCTGTCGCTGAACGACACATTGAAGTTGCTG
Organism: Bacteroidales bacterium; assembly: GCA_017617125.1. Lineage (GTDB taxonomy): Bacteria > Bacteroidota > Bacteroidia > Bacteroidales > ML635J-15 > Bact-19. The sequence continues at coordinate 58,552 of JAFZWY010000035.1, read as the reverse complement.
TTGTTCCAATCGTTGGCGGTGATTTCGGTTGTAGGTGGAACGGTATCTTCTTCGGGCAGAACAATGTTCCATCCGCAGTCGTTCATTTTACGTGCTACCTGAACGCGGAAGTTTGGCAGCATTGCATATAGGGTTTCGCCTGGGCAGGTTGTACCTAATTGACCTGTAGATGTCTGGTTTACATCGCGGTGTCCCGAAATACGGTAGCGGCTGAATGTGAATTGTCCAGCCTGATTGGTTATGTCGGCAGACGATGTCGGGTCGAGCTGTTTGTGGTCGTACCACCAGGCTAGCATATCCCAGCATTTTTCGAGCTGCACATCGGTAGGAGCGGTGGCCGGGGCATCGGAATTGCCTATGAAGTTAAGACCAATTGATTTTGCGTTGCAATTTCCTGCGTGTGCACCTTTGACGTCGGATGTAGGCAGATTGGGGTTGTAGCGTCCCTGATACATATTTCCAGACTTGTCGAAAAGATAGTTGTAGCCGATGTCTGTCCATCCGTTGCTATTTACATGGTAGTTCCAGTACGAGCGCACAACAGCGGCACCGTCGGTGTAGGTGTCGGGACTTGCTCCGTGGTGTATTATGGTGTGTGTGCATGTTATGTATGCGACAGAGTAGGTCGGGTTTAGGCATTCTGTATAGCTTCCACACCACGACGAACGAGGAACGTATTCGGGGAATTCAAGGCAGTCGCCATCGCGGGTCGATTCTATGTGTGTGGTCTGGTTCGAAGCATTTTCGTTTTCAGACATAATGTCTTGGAATACGAGTTCTATCTTTGTTAGTTGCACGTTTACAGGAGGAAAAATTAAGAATTCAATCGAATCGTGTGGATTGAAGTCAAATCCGAAAAGCAGGTCGGTGTAGAATATGTTCGGTTCGATGTATTCGGGACGGAAATATCCGTGATCGTCATGCCAGTTTGTCCATTTACTGCCCTGCGAAGTGCGGTAGTAAACTATGAAATGTCCTTCTGGTGCATTTCGGTCGGTAGCATCGAAGCCTATTGCAAACGAGGTAAACGGGATTGGCGCCTGCATTTTGTATCCGTATCCGCCGTCGGCGTTGGGAATAAGGTTTTCGTTAAGTTGTATTCTGACAAGAGTTGTCCCGTTTTCGCTATGCGACTTAATGGTCTTGTAGCTTACTTGTGCATTTATTGTCGCAGAAATTGCAATTATTGATGCTAATATGGCAAATAATCGTTTCATTTGAATGAGTTTTTAATCAAACAAAGATAATGATTTTTTTTGAAAAACCAGTTTTTTGAAAAATGTGGGTGTGTTTATTATTTCTTTTTGCTTTTCGACTGTTTCTTTTCTTTTTTTTCGAAGTAGTCGTCCTTGTATTTCTCGTAGCGTTCTTCCCACTGGGCTATGCTTTCGTCGTCGAACTTTATGGTCCCGATAAGATTCATGAGATTTCGGATTTGGGCGGCACGGGCAGAGGCTTTCTTTGGACTGCGCTTAGGGTCGCGGGGATTGGGGTAGGCGGCAACAATCTGCGAGGCTTCGGCTTTTGTAAGATTTTTTGCACTCTTGTGGAAATATTCCTGTGCAGCCGCTTCTGCGCCATAAATACCAGGACCCATCTCTATGACATTGAGGTACACTTCCATAATGCGTTCTTTCGGCCAGAACAACTCGATAAGGAATGTCTGATATACTTCGAGTCCTTTGCGTATCCACGAACGGCCTTGCCATAGGAAAACATTCTTTGCCGTCTGCTGCGAAATTCCGCTTCCGCCACGGAGTTTCTTGCCCGAATTGTGCTCTTCGATGGCTATGTCGATGGCTACACGGTCGAAACCATTGTGCCCCAGAAACATATTGTCTTCGCTGGCAACCGATGCATCGACAAGGTAGGGCGAAATTTCGTCCAGTGGCTTCCATTCCTTCTTCAGCGATTCGCCTTCGAATACCGAACGGGAAATCATGGTAAGCGTAATGGGCGGATTTACCCAGCGGTATAGTATGGTTGTAAGTAGGTTAAGTCCGAATATGCAAAGAATTGTAATGAAGATAACCTTCATAATCTTTCGGAATATGGACTTGCCACCTTTCTTTGTCTTAGGTGCTTTTGGTGTGGCTTTTTCAGCCTTATTTTTTGCCATTGGTTGTTATATTATTCGGGGTGCAAAGGTATGACAATATTTTTTCCGTTGTTCGGAAAAATTTACTCATTCTTATGAAACGTTACAATTGTCCTTTCGCGTTATGCAAATGTGCGCCAGAGCGAATATTATTGCAAAACTTACTAGCAGAAAATGTCTAAGCAGTATGCCGTCGATTAAAAACAGACATGATGGAATTATTGCCAATGCCATGCTTTTCCAGTTCGTTTGTTGTTTGAAATATAGTGCATACACAATAAAATATGCTAGTAGCAGCGTTGCGTTGGCAATAAGGTAGGCAACAAAATGCAGTGCCGAGGCAAAACCGAATTCTGCAATTCCAATGTTGAATGCCATCAGGAACATTGAGCCATAACGCCCTATTTGTTCCAGAATGTACATCGATCGGCAGCAGTTGCATTTCATCTCTTTGCCACGGAACTTTACGGCGTATATGATGTTTGGAACTAATATCAGCACTATGGTAATTAGTCCGAACAGGTTTATCCAGTTCCAGCAGCCGGAGCAAATTATTTCGTTTGCTTCCATTGCTTAGAATCCGTTTAAGGTCATGTATAATGTTGGCAGACAGAGCAGGAAACCGAGTGCAATCAAAACTAGCATAAATTTCCAGATGAACTTGAACCAGAGGTTGTAGGGAATCTTCGCCATGCCCAAAGCTCCGATAAGTACGCCCGATGTCGGGGTAATCATATTGGTGAAGCCGTCGCCGAACTGGAAGGCGAGGACGGTTGTCTGCCGCGAAATTTCGACAAGGTCGGAGAATGGTGCCATAATTGGCATCGTGAGTGCGGCCTTTGCCGAGCCAGATGGAATTATTATGTTCAAGAATGTTTGTATTCCGTACATTATCGACAGTGAGGCTTCCTTGCCTGTGTCCTGCATCCCGTTCGAAAGGCTGTTCATTATGGTGTCGATGATGTTGCCATTGGTAAGGATAGCTATGATACCACCTGCCAGACCTACTACGAAAGCAGCTGAGAAAATGTCTTTTGCTCCGTCGAGGAACATCTTTACAATGTCGTTTGCCGACCTGTCCATCGCAATTCCTGCGGCTATGCCCATTGCAAGGAACAGCCCACCGATTTCTTCTACGTACCAGCCGTAGCCCATAACTCCTACAATCAGGTACAATACGGTGAACAACAGCAGGTTGATTATGTAGAAATGAACCGACTTGCGCAGCATAAAGAAGGATGTGATTATGAAAAGTCCCGATACTATTGGAATTGCAGCAAACTCAAATTCAGCATTTCCGACCTTCAGGCTCGAAATGGGGTAGAAGACCGAGAAAAGTATTACTGCAATGGAAACGATAATGTAGCTTGCCCAAGCCGATTTTGGCGTGTAGTACTCGATGTCGTCGGCATGGCTGCTGTTGTTTTTACGCCAGTATTCGTCGATGGAGAAGGTGAGGCTCTTCTGCGGATTCTTCTTTATGCGCGAGGCGTACCATAATATAAATGCAAAGCCTACGGCATTTATCACCAGCCAGCATACAAACCTGTATTCCCATCCGCTAAACAACGGCAAGTCTGACATTCCTTGTGCTATTCCAATAGTGAACGGATTGAAGATTGCTCCGGCAAAACCAAGGTGTGCCGCCACATAAACCATGCAAAGTCCTGTAATCGAGTCGTAACCCATCGATATAGCAAGCGGTACGAATATTATTACGAAGGCTATTGTTTCTTCGCTCATGCCGAAAATGGCACCGAATGCACTGAATAGTGTCATTATCAGTACCATGATGATGTTGTTTACACCGATTTTCTGGAGAAATTTACATTTCTCGAGTTTTCGGCTGAAGCGTAGGAACGAGTTTATTCCGGCTGCCAGTGCACGGCTCTCGTTCAGAATCCAGAAACTGCCGCCAACGAGCAGGATAAAGGCGATAATTCCAGCTTGCTTCTTGAATCCGTCGAAAATTGACGTGAAAATTTGCCAGGTCTGCGGACTTGCATACACTTCGTGGTAGGAGTTTTCGACGATTACAGTCGTTGAACTGCCATCGGCCAATGCTTTAGTCGTGCGTTCGAATTGTCCGGCAGGAACAATCCACGTGAGTATGGCGGCGATGATTATTATCGAGAATACAATTACGTATGTATGCGGAACTTTCTTGAACATGATGTGAATTTTGCTTGCAAAGATAAGATAATTTTATGGTTTATATGCTTTATATGTTGTGCATCTGATACAAAAATGATGAGATAAAGCTGTGCTCTATCTCATCATTTTATTATAAAAAGGAGTGTCTTATTTCGACATCGATTCTTTTACTTCTACGAAACGCTTGCATGCTGGCAACTGCTTGTAGTATGCGCCGCTGAGCTTTGGAACCGACAAAACTGCATTTTCGGGAAGTCCTTCGAATGCGTCGTCGGCAATTTCGACATTTCCACCGTCGATTCTGACGTATGTCAGGTTCTTGCAGTTCTTGAATGCACCTTTTTCGATTTTTGTGATTGTCGAAGGTATTCTCACATTGGTAATGCCGCAGCTGTTGAATGCGTTTACGTCAATGGTTGTGATGTTGAACGGAACATTTTCCTTTGTTACTGAATACGGAAGTTTCAATTCTCCGCTGACGTCGTCGTACGACTCTTCGCACTTGATGTATGGGGTCTGTATTCCATAGGAGATGATTGATGCAGTGCCTTCGTCCTGGTTGGTGACGTTGCAGATGAACTTCTGTCCGGTTTCGGCTGTTACCCAGAATGTGTTTGCGCTTGACTTGTCGACGTCGCGTTCAATAATCTTCTTTGCATCGCTCCACGGTTCCTTTGTGCCGTATATGTCGGCAGTCTTTGGAGGAACGATTAGAGTTACGCCGTATAGGTAAAAGTCGGAATGCGGTGCGAACTCTGGTGGTGTTTCACTGTACAATTCGATAGTTTTGAGTTTCTTGCAGTGTTCGAATGCCCCCGAATTTATAGTTTTCAAACTGGGAGGAAATATTATGGCTTCGAGTTCAGAACATCCGTTGAATGCATCAATACCTATTTCTGTTACCGATAGTGGCAGTAGAACTTTTTTCAACTTCTTGCAATCCTTGAATGCCTGTATGCCAATGCATGTTATAGGGTAATTTACGCCTTGGTAGGTAATGCGTTTAGGAACAGTAACAGTTCCTGTTATTGCATTGTTGTACTTCTGTATAGTCTCGTAGACGAACGGTACCCATGCGGTATCGATGGCGTTTTTCACGGTTTCCGACTTGCCGACTGCAGGAGTAAGCGGAGCAATTACTTCGTATGACGGAGGTGTCTTTACCTTGTCGTACTTGTTTGCCTTGTTGACCTTAAGTCCAAAATAAAGCGTATTGCCGTTGTCGTCAACGCGTGTAATGTTTTGTGCCGCAACTGGAAGTGCCATTATTGCAGCGATAGTCAGTAATATTATCGTTCTCCTCATAATCGAAAAATATTTATCCAAATTCGGAGATAAAGATAATAATTTATTTTTTAATGCCACATATTTTTTTTGATTAATATCCATTAAAATGTTTGTAATTTGCAATTTATTGACTATTAGGTTGATAAATAATAAATTTCTGTTTTTACAAAATAGTTTTGCCTATTTTGTTTTGTGTTGACTTTCGGATGTCGCTACTTTTGTGTATTTTTGCACTTTGATTTTCGAAAATTACATCAGTAGATGAAGAATATACGCAACTTTTGCATCATAGCACATATCGACCACGGAAAGAGCACTTTGGCCGACCGTCTCCTACAATATACAGGTACAGTTTCGGAACGAAATTTCCAGAATCAGGTTCTCGACGACATGGATCTGGAACGCGAACGAGGCATTACCATAAAAAGCCACGCCATACAGATGGAATACGAGGCAAAGGATGGACAGAAATACATTCTTAACCTTATTGATACTCCTGGGCATGTGGACTTTTCGTACGAGGTCAGCCGTTCCATCGCTGCTTGCGAGGGCGCACTGCTGGTAGTTGATGCTACACAGGGAGTTCAGGCCCAGACCATATCGGTACTGTATCAGGCAATAGAGCACGACTTGGAGATTATTCCGGTGCTTAACAAGATTGACCTCGATGCTGCTATGCCCGAACTTGTCGAAGACCAGATAATCGACCTTATAGGTTGCGATCGCGAGGATATTCTTCGTGCCAGCGGCAAGACCGGCGAAGGCGTTGAGGATGTACTAGAGGCAATCGTAAGCAAGATACCTGCACCTAAGGGCGACCCCGAAGCTCCATTCGAGGCTCTTATTTTCGACTCGGTGTTCAACCCTTTCCGTGGAATAGTTGTGTATTTCCGTATTTTCAACGGCACGGTTAATACAAAGGACCTTGTGAAGTTCGTCAATACTGGTCGCGAGTACAATGCCGAGGAAATCGGTGTGCTCAAGATGGACTACTCGCCGCGCAAGACTTTGTCGGCAGGCGATGTGGGCTACATAATTTCCGGAATCAAGACGGCTGTGGAAGTGAAGGTCGGTGATACTATCACTCAGGTCGATCGTCCTTGCGCCGAGGCAATCGCTGGTTTCTCCGAGGTAAAGCCTATGCTTTATGCTGGTATCTATCCTGTGGATGCCGACGATTATGAAGAACTTCGTGCTTCGATAGAAAAGTTGCAGCTCAACGATGCTTCGCTTACATACGACCTTGAATCGTCGGCAGCATTGGGATTCGGTTTCCGCTGCGGATTCCTTGGACTGCTTCACATGGAGATTGTTCAGGAACGTCTCGACCGCGAGTTCAAGATGGATGTAATAACCACAGTTCCAAACGTTCAGTATCTTGCATACACAACCAAGGGCGAGAAGGTTGAGGTTCACAATCCGTCGGGAATGCCTGGACCAAACTATCTCGATCACGTTGAGGAGCCGTTTATCCGCGGAACGATCATCACAAAGGCCGATTACGTAGGTCCTATAATCAAATTGTGTATCGACAAGCGTGGTACTTTCCTAAATCAGGTTTATTTGAGTGCCGACCGCGTAGAATTGCATTTCGACTTGCCGCTGGGCGAAATAGTCTTCGACTTCTACGACAAGCTGAAGAGCATCTCGAAGGGTTATGCTTCGTTCGACTATCACCAGTCGGAATACAAGTTGTCGAAACTCGTACGTCTCGATATTTTGTTGAACGGCGAAATGGTGGATGCCTTGTCGACGTTAACGCATGTAAGCAATGCCCAGACTTTTGGCCGTCGTATGTGCGAAAAACTGAAGGAACTCATTCCTCGACATCAGTTCGACGTCGCAATTCAGGCTGCAATAGGCGGAAAGATCATTGCTCGCGAAACTGTAAAGGCTGTACGTAAGGATGTTACGGCAAAATGTTATGGCGGTGATATCACCCGTAAGCGCAAGCTTCTAGAAAAGCAGAAGGAAGGTAAGAAGCGTATGCGTCAGATTGGTTCGGTCGAAGTTCCGCAGTCGGCATTCCTTGCTGTGCTGAAGCTTGATTAGCCGCTTGTTTTTGTTAACTTTCACGCTTTAATAAATACTTTTCTTTCTTGTTCCTGCTGATGGTATATTATATACCTTCGCGGAAAATTTTGTTTGTATCATGGAAAAACAGCACGCCCATAAGGAACAGCTTTTGAAGATGCAGAAGTTGTATAAGGAATACAGGTCTGCAGTAGCCAATAAATTGCCGGATGAAGATGTTGAAGCTTCTCGGATTGCTTTTTATGATATTTGCGACAACTACGACTGGATGGATTATGTGGTTGAGGAAAATGGCTGCGAGAAGTTGATGAACATAAAGGATGAGGTGCTTGTTCCTGCAAAGTATGAGCGTTTAGGCTGTTGCCGAGGAAAGGTCAACGACCGAAACTTCCCAGTATCTGCCATGTCGGAAGGAAAATGGGGGCTTGTTATGCCAGATGGCTACGGTACGGTAGTACTAGGTTTCGATTACGATGAAATTGACTGTTTCGACAAGTTTTTTGTTGTTTCGAAGTCGGGTAGGAATGGTGTCGCCGACAAAAAGGGCAGATTGCTTGTGCCGTGCTCGATGGACGACGTTGTTTTCCGTCCCATTTTCATAACCAACGAGGATGACGGTCGTTCGTGGTACGACGACTGTATGTTCGAACTTCGCAGTGGCGACAAGGTAGGCGTACTTACTATGGACGGTCAGTATGTAAAGCCTTCGTACGATGAAATATTATTCTCGGAAATAATGGAAGCTGATGAGGCATTGGGCGCTGTGCTCGATGGCCGCGACGGTTGTGTTTCTATTGACGGAAAACTTGTTCCCGACGAGGATTTTGAGAAATACGAGGACAAGTTGGTGTATTCCAAAGGTCGCTACAGCCATCGCTCGTCGTACAACTACGAGTTGGATGTGAAATTGGGGTACGCGGAAGGAAAAATCTAGGGGATTTACAATTTTGGATTTACGATTTACGATTTTGACTGCGTTGAGCAGAAGGTTGCTGACAAGATGCAAATGAATTACGATTTACGATTTCTCTCTTCACAGTCATGCTGAACTTGTTTCAGCATCTGTTTTGTTTCAGCACCCGTTACGATTTGCAATGTCAATTTTTTTGAAAATTTTTGATATTGTTATCCCTTAATTTGAAATTTTCTTACTTTTGTAGCAGTGATAACAAACGGAGTTTTAACTAAAATTTGAAATACGAAACAGATATACAAAATTTGTAATTAACAGATTATTAAAATAAAAAAGCGTTTTTGCTTTTGTTCTTGTGCAAGGAATCCGCAAAATTCTAAAATAGTCAAGAAAAAGTGAAAATGTTCACGGTTTTCCGTGGGCTTTTCTTATTTGACTATTGGGCATTGCGGAGCCTCTTGCGCAGATAAGAGTTAAACGAAGCCCACTTTTTTATTTGTGTATGTTGAAAACTGCCGTTGTGGGCTTGCGGCAATTAAAAAATATCTAAAATGAAATCAAAAATTTACATTTTTGCCACAATGATTATGATGGTGGCGTTATTATCGAGTTGCAAGGAAGACCCAATAGTGCCTAATGTAGTTACAAAGGATGCTACCGGAATTAAGGGCGACTATGCTACACTGCATGGCGAAGTTAGAAACATGAGTGATGGCGAAGATTACAAGTGCGGATTCTTCTACGATGTCTCGGCAGAAATGAGCAGTCCTAAAGACATAGAAGCTAAAAGCGATGCGCGTTTTTTTTGCTAAAGTTACAGGACTTTTGTCTAACACGACTTACTATTACAAAGCCTATATCCGCTGTAGTGAAGGCCTAATAGAAGGCGAAACCTTGACATTTACCTCGCAAGCGGCGGGGCCGTCGGTTGAGACCCGTCCTGCATCCGATGTTACAGGAAACGGCGCAACCCTCAATGCAGCCATACCAAGCAACGGTGGCTCCGAAATAACCTCATGCGGATTCTACTACAGCACTTCGGATAATATGAGCAACAAGGCAACTGCCCAATTTGCAGGCACACCCGACAGCATTTTCTCAGTGTCTGTTTCTGGTTTGAGTGGTAATACAACATATTACTACAAAGCATTTGCAAAGAATGCATTTGGAACGGCAGAAGGAGAAATTCTGTGGTTTACTACAGGCATTGGCGCTCCAATTGTGCAGACAAGTGAAGCAACGAATATTACAGGTTCTTCGGCTACTCTGGTAGGAAATGTAACTTCTGACGGCGGTGCAACAGTTACTGCTCGCGGATTTGTATATGGAACGAGTGCAAGCAATTTGTCTCAGAATGTGCAGAGCGGAAGCGGAACTGGCAGTTTTACAAAGGCTATTACTGGACTTTCACTGGAAACTACTTATTATTATAAGGCATACGCAACCAATGTAGCAGGAACTGTATATGGCGATGTGATGACGTTTACAACACCGGCGTATGATTACAGCGACCCAACAGGCTATACCAACGGCTACGGCTATGTTGACCTCGGTTTGCCATCAGGAACACGCTGGGCAACCTGCAATGTAGGCGCAAGCACACCTACAGCATACGGCAACTACTACGCTTGGGGCGAAACCAGCCCGAAGTCAACTTATACAGAAGACAACTATACCTATTCCGACAATCCGACCACACTTCCCTCCAATAGAGATGCAGCCACCGCCAACTGGGGTTCTGGCTGGAGAATGCCGACCTACGCTGAAATGAATGAGTTGAAAAACAACTGCACCGTAACTTGGACAACCCAGAACGGCGTAAACGGACGCCTGTTTATCGGACCAAACGGCAACTCTATCTTTCTGCCCGCTGCTCGCCGCTACGGTAGTAGTCTCTACGGTGCCGGTTACGGCTACTACTGGTCGAGTTCGCTCTTCTCCTCTCTCAGTACCTACCGCGCGTGGTACCTCTACTTCAATTCTGGCAGTTGCTACGTGAGCTACGACGGCCGTTACCTCGGGCAATCCGTTCGCGCTGTTTGCCAGTCCCAGAACTAATCTGTTCTCCCCCCCAGCACGCGCATAGGAGCGGGAACATTGCCGTGGGGCGCCTGCGCGGTAGCGCACACAAGGGCGCCACAGGGCAAGGTTTCCGTAGGGGGGCAAAATACAAGATTTGCGATTTACGGCAGTCGGCGATGGTCGGCTGCTGATTTTTTTGTTTCATTGAGAATTTACTCTATTTCTTCTCGCTCGGATTTATATTCTCCGCAATTAGTTCCTTCAGGTTGTTGATGATGTTGACATCGTTGAGGTTCATGCCTTCAAAGACTTCCTTGACATCGGCGGTGCTGAGTTCGAAATAGTCATCATCAGTGGTGTAGCGGATGATGAAGTTGATGTCCTGATACTGGCAGATGAAGTTGCTGAAGCATCCTGCAAGGTCGCCTTTGGGTTGCAGGTCGATGTGGGAACGCTGGTAGTCGGCGTAAATCTCTGTACCTTTGCCAACTTCGGATGTCAAATGGAACTTGCCGTTGCATAGTTCGGAGTGAAATTTCAGCAGGGCGATGCCCATGCCAATCTTGCGCTCGGGACGCGAGGAGTAGAAGGTCTCGTTTATGGCATCCATCATTTCCTTGGGCATACCACAGCCGTTATCGACAATCTTGAGCGACAGCAAGTCCTGTTTTTCACTGTCAACCATTTCGATTATTATCTCCGTCGCCTTTGCGCGGATTGAATTGTGAACTATGTCAATTATGTGTAAATCAAGTGTTTTCATAAAATTATCTGTTCTCCTGTGTGAAGTGAATTTTTAAGGTTGTCGAAACTGAAACTATCCATCTCCAGAACGCTCGAAATTTTGCCGATGTCGTCAATGTAGTGGGCATCGGAACTCTGTATGTAGTTGTAGTCGCTGAACCAAGGAAAGTTGTCGAAGAATTTGTTTCGCATGGCGTGATAACTTAGTTCAAGTGCTTGAAACTTAAGTTTGTCTGGGACAAATACGAGTTGAGAACTAATGCTGAATGTGCTACGGTCAACATGGGCAGGTATGAAAATTCCGCCCATCTCGTAAACCTTTTTCTGTAAGTCGAGCATTGGCAGGTCGAGTGCATTTATTAATAGGTGAGGGACTTCGTCAAGCACATTCTCTTCCTCGTCAACAACAAATTGGTAGCCGAACTTGTCTGGGTCGTTTTCGTAGAAAATTACCTTTGAATCGAGAAATTTCTGAAATTCGGCAAGTTTTTCGGCGTTTGGCATGAAACCGAGGCAATGGATTTCTTCCTTGGTTGTGACTTCGGCACCCATCATCACGGCGATTCCGTTCTGCTCGCCGATTCTGCGTGTAACCTCGGCGTTGAGCGTGCTGTTGTGGTCGGTAATTCCGATTATATCAAGACCTTTCTCCTTGGCTTTCATGATGATAGCCGAGGGACTCATCTCAATGTCACCGCAGGGCGACAAGACGGTGTGCGTATGTAGGTCGGCACGGAATTTCATGCAACTGACAGTTTGGGCTTATTTTATAAGTTCGTAAAGTTTTCCGCAGAGCGGGAATGTTGGTTCCGAACTTGAAAGAACAGCAACATCGTTGTCCTTGGCAAATTCGAGCATATCGTCATCGGGAACACCGTTGCGAACGATGATAACGGCGGGAACATCCTTCAATGCTGCAATAGAAGCAACATTCTTGTGTGTTTGCATGGTAATCCATACTTGACCGCTCTTTGCATTGCCCATTACATCGCTAAGCAAGTCCGATGAGTATGCGCTTTTTACATCAGCATCCATATTTACCTCGTTGTAAACCTTGAGGTTAAGTTTTTCTATAATGTCTTTTAGTAACATATTATTATATTTTTTAATTATTTCCTTTATTATTTTTGAACCATCGCAAAGCATTGCGATGCTACAAAGTTTGAATTTTTGAATCTTTAATTTTTTTTATCATTAAATTTTTGAATCCATCTTTTCGCTAAGACGTAGCACGCAATGTCGCTACAATCAAATCAATCAAATTGTTAAATCATTGAACCTTGAACATTAAACGTTGAACATTTAACTTTATAACGTCTTTAGATCTTCTCCCCAGATGTCGAACATCACCTTGTAGAATTCTTCCATCTTCTTGTGGGCGAAAATGCAGTTTTCAATTTTGCTTTCGTTTCTGATTACATCTTCGGCAAGAGCGTTGCAGGTTGGTGCACCACAGGCCGAGCAGTCGATTCCGGGTAACATTCCTTCTATTTTCTTCATATTTTCGACCATACGGAAGGCAATTTGAAGGTTGTCGTTGAGTTTCAAGATTGAACGAGGCTTTATTTCGTCAATTTTTACCATTTCGGCAATCTTTTCTGCAAATTCCTTGTTGTTGAATGCTACTTTCTGGTCAGCATCTTCCTTTTTCGGTTTGCTGTCGATGATTTCGGCGCGGGCTTTCAACTTCTGCTTGGCTACAAATCGGTTGGTAGGGCAGAGAACTCCGCCTACGCAACTTTGGTCGCAGGCTCGCATTTCGACTAGGCCGTTTGCGCTAATGTCTTCGTCTTCAACCTTTTCCAAAAACTCAATGGCATTTCGTATTCCGTCAACGGCAAAGCACGAATTGTTGAAATTGCGCGATTCGCCAGTAGTAAGTCCCCACAAGACATCCTTTCCGGTAAGACTATGATTTATAGGCTCTGCTATTGATTTCGAGTTGCTGAGCATCAGTTTTACCTTGTTGTAGAGGAAGTCCATGTTGATAACGCCAGTGATGAAGGATTTTTTCCCTTCGGCAGGACTTTTCACAGCGGCAATCTTTGCAGCACAAGGACTTACATAGAAAATACCAATGTCTTCGCTTGGGATTCCAGCTTCGACAAGTCGCTGGCGGATTACTATCGAGGCAATGTCCAACGGTGCGTTAAGGTGTATGATGTTGTGTACAAGCGATGGAAATCTTACCTGTATAAGTCTCACGATAGCAGGGCAGTATGGCGATATGAAAGTGTCGATTTCATCGTGTTCGGCCATGTACTGCTTGTAAAGTTCAATGAGGAATGATACTGCGTGTTCGACTTCGTATATGTGGGTGAAGCCGATTTTCTTGAGGCAGGCGTAAATCTGCGAGGTCTTCACATCGTTTGCAAACTGTCCGATGAAAGTGGCTGGCACCAGTGCGATGCGGTACTTGTAGTCATCTAGCAGTTCGAAGTCGTCCTGCTTGATGTATATTGCATGGCTAGGGCAGACCTTGAAGCATTCTCCGCAGTCGATGCATTTGTTGCTGTAAATCACCGCCTTGCCTTTCCTGATTCGGATGGCTTCGGTAGGACACGACCTCAGGCAGTGTGTGCATCCTGTGCAGACATTGCGGTCAACTCGCAAGGCGTGGTAGAAGTATGATCCAGTTTCACTCATGGGCTAATCTCTAAGTTTCTTGTTTCTAGGTTTCTGTGTTTCTCGCTTCGCTGTTTCTAGGTTTCAAGTTGTTTGATATTGGATTTGGACATCACAATTTGTGATTTCCAAATAACCATTCTTAATTCTTTAGGAAAACCGTCATTGTGATAGTCGTGCCGACACCTAATTCGGTTTGGATATCAAGCTTGTCGGTATTCTTCTTCATGTTCGGCAGTCCCATTCCTGCACCGAAGCCCATTTCTCTGACTTTCTGCGAGGCGGTGGAATAACCTTCGGTCATTGCAAGTTCTATGTTGGGGATGCCCGGTCCTTGGTCGGCGACGACCATCACAATCTTGTCGCCATCGATGTCGATGTCGATCTTTCCACCGTATGCGTGTGCAACTGCATTAATTTCGGCTTCGTAAAGAGCGACCACAATGCGCTTGATGCTCGACGGATCAACGTTGAGCTGCTTCAATGTCTTCTTTACGCTTCCCGATGCGTTGCCGGCATTGGTGAAATTGCCTTTTTCAATGTCAAATGTGTAATGCATAATTAATACATGGGGTTAATGCCGTGAGTATAAAGTAGTCCACTGACTTTGAATATACTATACTCGGTCTCGATTATTGTAATGTCGTTGTCAATCGCATGTTCAACCATTTCTTCGTCGGCGGTCTTGCCACGGGCGAGGATTATGGTGTTTATCTCGGCCATTTCGGCTGTGCGTATTGTCTGTATGTTGCACAAGCCTGTGATTAGTAGCGAACATTTGCCACCTAGACGCAATACATCGCTCATCAGGTCCGACGAAAATGCGTTTGTCAGTTCTTCGTTGTTATCTTGGCAGCCAACTATTCTGCCGTTTAGCAATTCTGCTATTTCTTTCGCTTTCATTTCTTTTTATATTGTTTTGCAAAGATACGCCTTTTTTGTTAATGTTGGGTTGTTGAGACGCAAAATTTTGCGTCTTTACATTATTATTATTGTTTTGCTTTGTCTTTAGCCTTCATCTTCCTTATTATATCTTCTCTACCCATATGCTTCAGCCGTTTTTCAATCTTCTTGCGTGCGTCGGGGGTGTACCAGAAGAAGTACATGTTTTGGTTTTCGCGTTCTTGGCGCGATTTGGGTACATAAACCTTTTCCATTGTATATGGATTCAATTCGGTGTAGTACATCACTGTCGAGAGCGTCATGGGCGTTGGCGTGAAAGTTTGCACCTGCTCGGGACAAATGCCGAGGTCGCTTATCTGCGCCATGAGTTCCGCCATATCTTCTTCCTTGCATCCTGGGTGAGCCGATATAAAATAGGGGATAAGTTGCTGTTTCAGACCGTATTTTTTGTTGGTGCGGTCGAATAGCGCTTTCAGTTCCTCAAACTTGGCGAACGGTGTCTTGCGCATGAGTTCCAGAACCTTCGGCGACGAGTGTTCGGGTGCGACTTTCAGTCGTCCCGACACGAATTTCGAAATCACAAGTTCGAGGTATTCTTCGTTTATGCGGTCGGTTTCGGCATTGCCGGTCTTGTGCAGTGCTATGTCGTAGCGGATGCCGCTGCCTATGCTTATCTTTTTTATTCCTCTTACTTCCAGTGCTTTGCGGTAAAGTTTGCAAAGTTCTTCGTGCGAGGTGTTGAGGTTTGGGCAAATCTTTGGTGCTATGCACGACGGTCGCTTGCACTTGCGGCAGAGGCTTTCATCGTTGCCGTGCATTTTGTACATGTTTGCCGACGGTGCGCCTATGTCGGAGATATGCCCCTTGAATTCGGGCATTAGCGAAATGCGTTCTAGCTCGGCGATGATTGATTTTTCGCTACGGCTCGAAATGTGCTTGCCCTGATGTGCTGCAATGGTGCAGAACGAGCATCCTCCGAAGCATCCGCGGTGTATTGTTACCGAATTCTTTATCATTTCGTAGGCGGGAATGTCGGGCTTGCCGTTGTAGCGCGGATGCGGCAGCCTTGTGAACGGCAGTGCGTATATGCTGTCCATTTCGCGTTCCGACAGCGGTTCGTATGTTGGGTTGACGATAAGCTTCGAATGCTCCAACTGCTGGGTTATTCGTCTGTTTGTGAACGAATTGGCTTCGCGCTCGACAATGACGAAGTTTTCGGCGTAGTTGCGTTTGTCGGCAAGTATTTCGCTGTACGAGTGCAATACAATGTCGTCCTTTTTTATGTCGTTTTCGTCGCTAAGATAGGCGATTTGCTTGATGTTGAAGCAGTTGTAGTGATGTCCGTCGCGGTTTATGTGGTCGGCGACTTCCACAATGGACTTTTCCGACATTCCATAGCAAAGTATATCGGCTCCCGACATTTCGAGCATCGACGACAATATTTTGTCCTGCCAGTAGTCGTAGTGTGCAAAGCGGCGCATCGAGGCTTCGATTCCACCGATAACGATTGGCGTGTCGGGATATATGTCCTTGAGTATCTGGCAGTAAACCTTGGTTGCATAGTCGGGACGATGGCCGCTTTGTCCGCCAGGCGTGTAGGCGTCGTCACTGCGTAATCGCTTGTTGGCGGTGTAGTGGTTAAGCATGCTGTCGATGTTTCCTGCCGAAACGCCAAAGAACAGGCGTGGCGCACCGAACTTGCGGAAGTCGCGGAGGTCGTCCTGCCAGTTGGGTTGTGGGATTACTGCCACGCGGTAGCCTGCGTTCTGCAAAACCCTTGCTATCACGGCCGGACCGAACGAGGGATGGTCGACAAAAGCATCACCGCTGACGAGGATAACGTCGATATAGTCCCAGCCAAAAGCCTTAAGTTCCTTGACTGAAGTTGGAAAATAGTCGAGGATGTTGGTGCGTTGAATCTCCTTGCCGTTACGTTTGTTATCTAGCGAAGAGTTCATTTTGGAACATCGGTGAAAATGTTGTAGTCGGTGCCATCGGGTACAGTCCGTATTCTGGCATCAGCGGGTGATGGTTGCCTTCGTGAATGCTTACGGCTATGCTGATGGTCGATTTGTCGGTAATCTTGTAGTCGGCACCGAAGTATCCCGAAAACGAGGTCTTGTCGCCGTTGTAGTAGTCGCAGAAACTGACGGCTGCAGCACCGTATACGTTTATTCTTGGTGTCAGCGAGTAGGAACCTTTGGCAAACAGCGTGTATCGTGGAAATCCGTACGGACTTTTGCTTTCTGTGTTTGCTGATGCGGAAAACATGGAGTAGGAGACGGCAAATCCGCCCGAAACTGTGAACTTGTCGGTTACCTTGTAGCCGAATTCCGGTGCAACAAAGCCAGTTCCGAATGCATGTCCGCCAAATCCGCCAACAGATACGCCGGTGCTGATTCGACTTACAAAACGAGAATTCTTGTCATGCTTTGTCTTTACAAGCGCCGATGAGTCTGGTTCATAGAGATATAGCTTGTCGTTCTGTGCGAATGCCGACAATGAGAAAGCCATAATTAATATTGCAAATATGCACCTTTTCATTTTCAATGAAAATTTGCCGTAAAGGTAAACAATAATTATGAGAGTGCAATCGGTGTTAAGAAAATTTTAGTAGATGTGATGTGTTAGTATTTCCAAATACTTTTTGTCAATCTCATCGAAGGTGGCAAGTTTCTCGCTGTCGATGTCGAGTTCGGCGACAACTTCGCCGTCGCGGAAAATAGGCACTACGATTTCGCTTCGCGATGCACTGCTGCAGGCAATGTGTCCGGGAAATTCCTCGACATCCTCGACAACAATAGAACGTTTCTCCTTCCACGCTGTCCCGCACACACCACGACCGAATTTTATCCTTGTACAAGCAACGGGACCTTGGAATGGGCCAAGCACAAGTTCTTGTCCAACAACGCGGTAAAAGCCAGTCCACCAGAAGTGGAAGGTCTCGTGGATGATGGCTGCGACATTTGCCATAAGTGCAATCTCGTCGCGTTCCGATTCGGCAAATGCTTTTACCTGTTCGATAAGGTTTTCGTATTTTTTTTGTTTTTCGGTGCTGTCCATTGCTATAGTTTTATGATGTGAGGAGCGGGGAAGTGCATTCCTGCCATTGGCTTGTGGTTTTTGCGAGCTGTTTCTAATACCGAGATTCGTGTTTCTCTGGCTTCTACCGGGTTAAAGTCGTATATGGCGGAAATTTCTGGATGTTCGATTTGCAGGTCAATAGCATGCATGATGTCGCCCACAATTAGTGTTTCGCCAATGTCGTACATGGTATGGCCGGGTGTATGTCCGTAAGCTGCAATGGTTACAATCCCATCAATAATTGTGTCGCCGGCATGAAACGTTTCGTATCTGCCGTCGTATGCCTTAAGCATCTTGTCAACTGTTTCGTTGTCTTTTAATACACCTACTGTCCAAACTTCCAATTCCAAGTCGGAAAAGTGCAGCTTGGCATTTTTGAAAACAGCCTCACCGTCGGCAGTAAGGAGTCCGCCAATATGGTCGCCATGGAAATGGGTTATGCAAATGTCGGTTATCTCGTCGGGCTGAATGCCTACAGAGTCAAGGTTTTCGAGCAGACGACCGTTTTGCGATGAGCCAAGCCCTGCATCAAAAAGAATATTTCTGTCACCACGCTCCAGCAAAAACACATTTATTGAGTTGTCGATGTAGTCGCCAGGCAAAACCTCATGTAAAAGTTCGTCGTTCTGACCGGCAAAAATGTATGTCGGCATTTTGTGCTGGCAGTCCTGCATTGCAATCAGGGTGTCTTTCTTCTGGATTTCGGGTTCGACGGTCTCCGTTGTTGCTGGTTTGTCGCCATTTGACGAACACGATGCCAAAACCATTATGGTAGCTATTAATGCAAAAGTTATATTCTTCATATTTAATGTTTTAGAAGCAATTCTTTAATACTACAAGTATGTCGTCGGCTTCCATTTTCTTGTAGCCGCCACCAGGAATTGTCGATTTTGCAATCAGAGGAAGCATTTCTTCGGTTGTGCCGACTTCACGTAGAGTTGACGGTATTCCTAGTTCGCGGAAGAATGATTCGAGGCATGCAATTCCTTCGAGAGCTATCTGTTCGTCGGTTTTACCACAGGTTTCAACATGCCAGATGTTCTTTGCGAAGCGGACAAATTTCGGCAGACCATATTTATATATGTAGCGGTAATATGCAGGTGATATTATTGCCAGTCCTATTCCGTGGGGGCAGTCGGTGTATGCACCGAGCTGATGCTCAATCATGTGAACTTCCCAGTCCTGCATTTTCGAAAGTGCGAGGATTTTGTTCAAGCCCATTGTGGCGCACCACATTATGTTGCTTCGTGCTTCGTAGTCGTGTGGATCGACGATTGCCTTGCGCGATGAATTAATGAGCGAAAGCATTACGCCTTCGAGCAGATAGTCGCTGGTGCAGTCGTCTTCGCCACCGAAGTATTGTTCCATCAGGTGCGAGAAAATGTCGGCTATGCCGCTTATCATCTGCATTTTGGGAACGGTATATGTGAATTCTGGATTCAGAATCGAAAATTTCGGGCAAAGATCTGGGAATGGGAATACGCGGCCGAGTTTCAGTTTCTTGTCCTCGTTGGTAATTACCGAGCCGGTGTTCATTTCCGAGGCCGTTCCTGTCATTGTAAGAACCGATGCTACAGCGACAACCTTGTTTTCGATAGGACCTTGCTGTTCCCAGTAGTGCGCCCATGCATCACCTTCGTAGTAGGCCGATGCTGCAATGCCTTTCGAGCAGTCTACCACGCTGCCGCCACCGACGGCAAGTATTAGGTCGATGTTGTTTTCGCGTACTAGCCTGCAACCTTCAACGACCTGCGAATAACGCGGATTTGAGTTGATGCCAGCAAGTTCGGTTACTTTTTTGTCACAGTTGTTGAGCATGGCTATAATCTTGTCGTACAGACCAGTGGTCTTTATTGAGTTCTTGCCGTAAACAAGCAATATGTTTTTGCCAAATTTGTTGAGTTCTTCCGGGAGACGTTCGAGTGCGCTTTTGCCGAAATGAATTCTAGTTGGGTTTTCGTAAGTGAAATCGTAAATCATATTATTTTGTTTTATATTTTTTATGGTGCGAAGATACAAAAATATTTACGATTTACGAATTACGATTTTAGATTTCGCCTTTTTGTCCCAAAGCAATCGTAAATCGTAAATAAACTTTATTTTTGCGGAAAATTTCGTTTATGTTCAAACCTGAATTGCTTTTGCCTGCGGGAAATGTTGAATCGTTCTTTGCTGCCATGGAAGGTGGCGCCGATGCCGTATACCTCGGACTGAAAAAGTTCAACGCTCGCAACCGTGCTCGAAACTTTTCGTATGCCGACCTGCAAAATGTTGTGGGCGAGGCACATTCGCGCAATGCAAAGGTATATGTCACGGTGAACACTCTGCTCAAGAACAGCGAGTTGCCAGAACTAATCGAGACATTGTCGGCTTTGTCGCAATGCCGTCCCGATGCACTGATAATTCAGGACTTGGCTGTTGCAAACATTGTGCGCAACTTTTTCCCCGAATTGCAGATTCATGCCAGCACGCAGATGTCTGTACACAATTCGTTATCATGTAACTATCTGAAAAAATGTGGCTTCTCACGTGTGGTACTTGCACGAGAACTCTCGATGCACGAATTGTCAGATTTGTCGAAGTCTGTAGAGGTGGAAACCGAAATTTTCATTCACGGAGCCTTGTGCTATTCGGTATCGGGACAATGCCTGTTCAGCAGTTATCTTGGTGGAAACTCGGCCAATAGGGGAATGTGCACTCAGGTTTGCCGTCGAAATTTCAATACTTCGAAAGGTAGCGAGCCATTGTTTAGCATGAAGGATTTTCAGTTGATAGACTTGATACCCGATTTTGCACGGATGAAAATTTCGTCGCTCAAGGTCGAAGGCCGCATGAAGACGCCGGATTATGTGTACAATGTTGCACGTGCGTACCGTATGGCTCTCGACGATCATTCGCGGATTGGAGAAGCAAAGGAAATCCTTTCGTCGGATTTTGCCCGCGAGAAGACGCAATGGTTTATGGGACATGATGTTAAGAACGCCGTTACACATAATCCAGAAACTGGTTTGCTTGTCGGGATAATCGAAAAAATTGAAGATGGATGCATCGTGCTTGCTTCCGATATGCAATTGACCGAAAATGCAAAGCTTCGTTGCCGAAATGCCAGCGATACTGATGCTGAATTCATAAAAATACGTCGCGTTGAGCGTACCGATGGTAAGATACGCATTTATTGCAATACTGAAGGTTATTCTGTAGGACAGACGGTGTATCTGGTTGGATACGAGAATCATCCGTTTTCTACAAAGTTCCGCCGTCCTGTATCGAAGAAGATATTTTTCCCGTCACCACAGAAGGTAGAAAGTATCCGTCGTGCATTCCCGGCTGTTGGTTCACGTGGCGGAGAAATGCGTTTATTCCTGCGTGTTTCGGATGCTGGAATTCTTAAGAAGCTGAATTCCAATGGATTTGAAGCCATCTTTGCAAGGCTTTCTATAAGCGATGCCAAGGCTCTCGCTTCGATGTCAATTCCAAGGGAGACAAAGCAGAAGATTTTTGTTGAGTTGCCGAAATATATTTCGGAACTGCAGGTTGACGATTGGAGAAATGCTATATCTAGTTTATGTTCAGTAGGTTATACAAGGTTTGTTCTGTCAAATATATCGCAGATGCCTTTGGTTCCAAAAGGTTGCATTGTTGCCACAAACGAGAATGTGTACCTTATGAACGACGTTGCTGTAAATTTCATAAAGTCGGCTGGTGTGCGCCATTATTGCTATCCGCTTGAGAGCGATTATCCCAACATGATTTCGGGTAGGGACAGGGGAGGAATCGTTCCGTTGTATTTCCATCCCGACTTGTTTTTCTCGCGTCAGCCAATATCCGAAAAAGAATTTTCTGATGATGCAAAGCGTAAGTATAATTGCATTAATAGACAGGGATTTACAATCGTGACAGATAAAAATCCGGTTTCGTGGACGCAAAATGTTTCAAAGTTCAGCAACAAGGGCTTTTGCCGTTTCCTGATTGATATTTCGTACGACAACAATCTTGTGCGCCTGTCGGAGATTCTTCATGCAGTAAGGAATTCTGTAAAAATACCTGGCAGTACCGATTTCAATATGAAGAAGGGCCTGAAGTAGCGGCGCTAGGGCTTCGCTGTTTCTAAGTTTCTATGGGCTGACGCCCGTTTCTAAGTTTCAAGTTTAACTTCGTTGAGGGCTGCACCGTTCTTGTTGGGTCGTTGCACCGAATGCAATGCGTTGTGCCGATTGAGACGCAAAATTTTGCGTCTGTACAACCGGATATAATAGGAAGCGTTGTTTCCGGTAAATTCAAAAATCGTAAATCGTAATTCGTAAATCGTAAATTGCATTATCTTTGCGCCTCATTTCAAATCTCTGCAATGAAAGATAGAAAAATATATTTTGAGACTTACGGATGTCAGATGAATGTGGCTGATTCCGAGATGGTTGCAGCTATAATGAAGGCTTGTGGCTATACAACTACCGACGATATACAGTCGGCCGATGTGGTTGTGATAAACACCTGTTCGGTGCGCGATAATGCCGAGCGCAAGATATGGAACCGTCTCGAATTCATGAAAGGCCTCAAGCATCGCAACAAAGGACTGAAAGTCGGCGTTATAGGTTGTATGGCCCAGCGTGTTGGCGACAAGTTGTTCGATAGTGGCGCTGTCGATTTCGTTGCTGGCCCCGATGCCTACCGTCATATTCCAGAACTGGTTGAGGAGACTGATATTAAGCCTGTGGCTGATACAGAATTCGATATTTCCGAAACATACGCAGGAATTGAGCCTGTCCGTCTCGACCGTGAAAGCATTTCGGGATTCGTTTCTATTACACGTGGTTGCAATAATTTCTGTTCTTACTGCATAGTGCCTTATACTCGAGGACGTGAACGCAGCCGCAGTGCCGACGATATAATCAGGGAGTCGGAAAATCTGATGGCAAATGGTTACAAGGAACTTACTTTGCTTGGTCAGAACGTAAATTCCTATAAATACGATGAATACGATTTCCCGAAACTAATCGAGGCCGTCGCCCGCAGGGTTCCTGAAATGAGAATCAGGTTCACCACATCGCACCCTAAGGATATATCTGATGAATTGCTTGAGACTATTGCTCGCAACGATAACATTTGCAACCATATACATCTGCCAGTACAGTCGGGAAGCAACACGGTGCTCGAACGCATGAACCGCAAATATACCCGCGAATGGTATCTCGACAGGATTGCCGCGATAAGACGAATAATTCCCGATTGCGGATTGTCGACCGACATATTCTGCGGCTTCTGTGGCGAAACCGAGGCCGACTATATGCAAACTGTTGATTTGATGGAGACTGTGGGCTTTGACTCAGCCTTCTTGTTTAAGTATTCGAATCGACCAGGCACGTTCGCGTCGAAGAATCTTGTAGACGATGTCCCCGAGGAGGAAAAGGTCGCTCGTCTTGCAAGGCTTATCGACATTCAGAATAAGATTTCGTTGCAGCGTAACCGAAGCGATATCGGCAAGGTTTTCGAAGTGCTGATCGAAGGCGAATCTAAGCGCTCTTCCGACATGCTATTCGGCCGTACGCAGCAAAATAAGGTGGTCGTATTCGACAGAAAGAACTTGAAAAAGGGCGATTATGCCAAGGTCAAGATTGTCGAGGCTAGTTCCGCGACATTGAAAGGTATTGTGCAGTAGCAAGTTAAGTTCTTTTGCAGTTTTAAATGTTTTGTGTGAATAAAAAAAGAATAAAAATTTGTTGTAAAAAATAAATTGCGTATCTTTACAACCGAAAAAATTAATTGGAAAGGACTGTATTATGCAAGTAAAGAAATCACCGAAAGCTGATCTTGACAGATTGAGAATCATCTTTTTGGAAATAGGTGCAGTTATAGCTTTGGCTGCTTGTCTTGTTGCTTTTGAATGGTCATCGGAAGACGCTTCGATGGGTTCTCTCGGCGATTTGACAATTGACGAGGTTATTGAAGAGGAAATTGACAATACAATTCAGGAAGAAGAACAGCCGGAAGAACCGGAACCAGAACCGGAACCAGAACCCGAGCAGGTTATCGAGGAACTCGTTATCGTAGAAGATGACGTAAAGGTTGACGATATCAACATCAACTCCGAAGCTGATGAAAAGACTCAGACTCAGGTTCATATTGTTGAAACCATTGAGATTGAGGAAGAAGAGGAAGTTGAGCCTGTTGCTTTCGCAGCAGTTGAAAACAAGCCTGAATATCCTGGTGGTGACGTTGCCCTCATGAAGTATTTGGCAGAAAACACCAAGTACCCGCCAATCGCAAAGGAAAACGGCGTATCTGGTAGAGTATTCGTTCAGTTCGTAATCGATAAGACCGGTGCTGTTACCAAGGTTAAGATATTGAGAGGTGTTGACCCCGCTCTTGACGCAGAAGCTTTGAGAGTTGTTAAGGCTATGCCAGCATGGAAGCCAGGTTCACAGCGTGGTAAGGCAGTTCCTGTAACATATCAAGTGCCTATCAATTTCAAGTTGAACTAAAATTTAATTGTTAATGATATTGCCCTGCCTTTTCGACAGGGCTTTTTTTATGAAAGAAAGGTAGATAATTATGAAGTTTAAGTTGTTATTGCTGGCATTATGCCTAGTGTTTTGCTCAATGTCGTATGCTCAGGACAAGCAGAATGGAAATGCCATAGCAGGAAAAGATGCAGAATATGCCGTCAGCGAACTTGATAATCAGCCCGAATTTCCAAATGGGAATGAAGGCCTTGTAAAATATTTGTCGGAAAATATCAATTATCCGAAAAAAGCGTTGAAGAAAAACATAATGGGAAAGGTATATGTTCAGTTTGTAATCGACAAGACTGGAAAAGTTACCGATGTTGTGGCTGTTAGAGGCGTTGACAAATCCCTCGACAAGGAAGCCGTACGTGTCATAAAGGCGATGCCAAGCTGGAAACCTGGAATGAAAGACGGCGCACCTGTTAAGGTTAAATATACAATTCCTATTAATTTTAAATTCTAGCCGAATAAAATGTTTGAGTGTCAGGAAGAAGAATTCGAGAAGGCAGTCCTTGTAGGTATTGTTAATCGCCAGCAGACGCGCGAGCAGGTCGATGAATACCTTGCTGAGCTTGATTTCCTTGCAAATACTGCAGGGGTAGAGCCTGTTAAGAGATTTGTACAGAATGTCGATTCTCCCAATACGCGTACATACGTTGGAACTGGTAAACTCGAGGAGATAAAGCAATACATACAGGAAAACGAAATCTCTCTTGTAATTTTCGATGACGAACTGCAGCCAACGCAGCTTCGTAATATTGAACGTGAACTTCAGGTGAAAGTTCTCGACCGCACAAATCTTATTCTTGACATTTTTGCACAGAATGCTCGTACTGCACATGCAAAGGCGCAGGTGGAACTTGCGCAGTATCAGTATCTTTTGCCTCGATTGGCGGGTATGTGGACTCACTTGGAACGTCAGCGTGGCGGTATCGGTATGCGTGGTCCTGGTGAAACTCAGATAGAAATAGACCGTCGTATCGTTCTCGATAAGATTGCCAAGCTAAAGCTCGATTTGCAGAAGATTGACAAGAACATGGTTCAGCAGCGTAAAAATCGTGCCGGTATTGTCAGGGTTTCGCTGGTTGGGTATACCAATGTCGGCAAATCGACCATAATGAATCTCATTAGCAAGTCTGAAGTGCTGGCGCAGAACAAGTTGTTCGCTACTCTCGACACTACTGTGCGCAAGGTTGTGATAAACAATCTGCCGTTCCTGCTTAGCGACACCGTAGGTTTTATACGCAAATTGCCGACTACGCTCATCGAATCGTTCAAGTCAACGCTCGACGAGGCTCGCGAATCCGACCTTATAATACATGTTGTAGATATTTCGCATCCTTGCTTCAGGGAGCAGATGGAGGTCGTGGAGCAGACTCTTAAGGATATTGGAATTGTAAACAAGCCTATTCTTGTAGTGTTCAACAAGATAGATGCTTTTACCTATACGAAGAAGGACGAGGACGACTTGACGCCTAAGACTCGTGACAACTATTCGCTCGACGAGTTAAAGGAAATGTATTTCGCCAAGAATGGCGACTGCGTTTTTGTTTCGGCCAAGGATCTGCAGAATATTGACGAGTTCAAGACAAAACTTTTCGAAATGGTGAAAAAGATTCATTTCGACAGATATCCGTACAATACCATTTAGTTACTTTTTCTTCTCAAACCACTCTGCGATAATTCTTTTGCCATCGGTCTGCAAAGTCGATGCGAATTCCTTTATTTCAATGGTTAGGCTATCCTTGAGATTGTCGTGCATTGTGGAAACGATTTCGTGCTTTGCAGCGCGCAGTGCTTCGCGTGGCTTTGATGCTAGCAGTTTTGCAAATTCTTCTGCCTTGGCATACAGTTCGTTGCGAGGGAAAACATCTTGCACAATTCCGTGTTGCTTTGCGTAGTCCACAGGAATTTGCCTGCACGAATACACATAGTATGCGATGTCGGCAGGGGCGATGTACTTCGACAGGAACGAGATTCCGCCAGCACCGGGGATTATGCCCATATCGACTTCGGGGAACTTCATGCGGGTTTCGGGAGTGCAGAAACGTATGTCGCAGCGCAGTGCGAGTTCCAGTCCGCCGCCATAAACTATGCCGTCAAGTGCAGCGATGACAGGAATTTCAAGATTCAAGAGGCCGTCGTATATGTAATGGGCGTTTGTCGCCATAAGTACGGCTTTTTCGTAGTCGGCTTCCGAAATCTCGTGCAGATTTCCGCCAGCCGAGAATACTTTTTCGGTGCCACGGAGAATTAGTACACGGCATTCCTTGTCGTTGCGAACTGATTCAACTGCCTCGTGAAATTCCTTTAGGAAAAGTTGGCTCATGGCGTTCATCGTCGGTTCGTTGTCGAACTTGATGGTGGTGATGACACCGCGGGATATTGATAATGTTTCGGGCATGGGAGGGAAGGGATGTTTCTAAGTTTCTGGGTTTCTAAGTTTCTATGTTTCAGGTTTCTGGTTTCAGGTTTCTGGGTTTATATGTTTCACGTTTCTAAGTTTCTAGTTTTTAAGTTTCTGGTTGCCGGTCACTGAGCTTTCGCTCCCTGAGCCTGTCGAAGGGTCGAAGTGCTGGTTTCAGGTTCAATGTTCAACGTTCAATGTTCAATCTTGTTGCGTCGTGGCGCGCCGCGACTGTACATCAAAGTTCAATGCCATGTTCCCTGGTTTCAATGTTGCTTATATTTTGTGATTCGTTATTCATTGATATTTATTTTGTCACAAAAATATAGTTTTGGTTTGGATTGGCAAAATATAGAATGAGTTTGATTGTCAAATCTCATTTTGCTCGTCTATAGACACATTGTAATATTATTGCTCCTGATATTGCATACCTATTATATATATTGCAAACACTTGGTAATAGCAACTAAATCTCTCCCGCCATATAGCCCCTTTCTAAAAAACACTTCCAAAAGTTTTTTTTTACACAAAAAAAGCACTTGGAAAAGTTTTTTTTTGCGTGTCTTGCATATCCTTCCGTATTTGCAACCTTTAGTTCGCTGCCATAAGGCATTATATCAGACACAAATGGTAGTGGTATGAATTATCAAAAAATATCTAACCAAAGTTTTTACAGTAGATAATTTTTGTACCTTTGTCGTGTCCTTCGCTAGTTTGTCGCTTGCGACATATAAGTAACTGACAAACATATATTAAAACGTTTACTGACATTTTGTATTTCTTATGGAAAACGGAACAGACATATTGAAAGCAGACAAACAAGAAAAAAACTTGTTCAATGATGTTTGTGGCATTATCGACAATGCCAGAAGAAGGGTTGCTGTTTATGTCAATTCCGAGATTTGTCTGACGAAATGGTATGTTGGAAAAAGAATTAAGGAAGATGTGCTTTATAACCAGCGAGCCGAATATGGTAAGCAGATAGTGAAGAACCTGGCAGTTAAGCTAACTGATAAATATGGCAGTGGATGGAGTGACAAAAGTTTATTACATTGTCTCCGCGTTGCGGAGACTTTTTCGGAGGAAGAGATTCTCTCTGCTGTGCGGAGACAATTTTCATGGACACATATAAAAACTCTTTGCTATATATCAGACCCACTTGCTCGCCAGTTTTATATGGAGATGTGCCGTATTGAGCATTGGGACACCCGCACTCTTGACGCAAAGATTGATGCGCAGTTATATGAGCGTACGGCTATCAGTCGCAAGCCCGAAGAGGTTATAAAGCAGGAACTTGACCAGTTGAAAAACGATAATACGCTAAACCCAGACCTTGTTTTCAGAAGCAGTTATTTCCTTGATATGCTTGGATTGTCCGATGTTTTTTCGGAGAAGGATTTGGAAACGGCTATTGTGACGCAGTTGCAGAATTTTATTTGTGAAATGGGTACCGACTTTGCTTTTCTTGGACGACAGAAGCGCATTACGGTAGATGCCGTTGACTACTATATCGACTTGCTGTTCTATCATCGCTCTCTGCATCGTCTGGTGGCTATTGATTTGAAACTTGGCAAGTTTAAACCTGAATACGAGGGACAGATGTTGTTGTATTTGCGGTATTTGAACAATAATGAACGCAGGGACGGCGAGGAATCTCCAATAGGTTTGATTCTTTGCAGCGAAGGGAACACCGAACACATTGAATACCTTATGCTTGATGACAACAGCCCAATAAAAGTTGCCCAGTACTATACGCAACTGCCCGACAAGAAACTGCTTGCCGAAAAATTACAGCGAGCCATTGCAATTGCCCGTGAACATTTTGCCGAACGGAAATTGGACGGCATGAAATAGACTATTGTCCTTCCGTATTTGTAACCTTTCGCTCACTGCCATAAGGCATTAAATCCGACACAAAGGGTAGGTTTATAATTTTCAAAAACAAGATTTATTTCATCAACACATAATTTATACTCTCATCTCATTAAACATTCATTTTTGTTGTAGACATCTCCAGAAAAATAATTTTGGTATGTTGTTTAGGTTTGTTATATTTGCCATTGGTTTGGTAATGAACCAGACCGTACATATTGAATAAACGAAGCGTTTATGCTCGTCTTGTAGGTGAAAATGTGAGAAGTTTTCAAAAAATGGCAAGAGGGTGTAATGGTTCGCGCATATCGCGTGGACTGGTTGCAATTTCTTCCATTTAGGGTATTTCTCACAACCTTCACTTAGAGAAGTGGCTTATCAGTACCACGCTTCTTTTGTATAATTGCCTATGAGGTGCTGGTGGGCAGAAAACGAACATTGGTACAATGATAGAATATGGTCTGTTATTCGCCGTAATATGGGTGGTAATTAGCGGTGGATGGATTGTCGGTATAAAATATGAATGCGAGAGAAATTTTAATGCAGTAATGATATATAACTCTATGTTTTATAAGTTAATACCAATAATAATGCTGATGGTTTATATCATATTCTTTATTTTAAATTGGGTGTATTCGGGATTTCTTTCTTCATTAATATACCTTGGGATTGGGATTGCCACTCGATTCATTAGCAGTATGTTTATTATCCCTATTCTTATAAATATTTTTGGCTATTCAGGAAGTGTAGCAATATTATTGCCAATTGCGTCTTGCATAGCATCATCTATTGTTCTTTTTGTCGCGTTATAAATCATTAAAGTATGAAAAGCAACAGAAGTCATTTGCGAAATGTGCGTATTATTTTTTACGGTTTTGATGATGATAACAAAAAAAATCTTCTTAATATTTTAAAAGGCATATTAAAAAATGTCAAGGATACTATAATTCTTGCGCACATTAATTATATATCAGAATTAGAGCGCCAGAATGTTAATTCATTGATAAATTGCAATAAAGATGCTTTGCTAATTCTGGTTTCAGACAATTTTGATGTCAAACAATTCGCCAGAGAAATTGGAGCATATGGGTTTGTAGATGACTCCATGGACAATTGGGAAGAACGACTAATTAATTTAATAGAAGGTAATAATATTACAATAACAGAACAAAAACTAGATATAGGTGAAGTCTATACTGTTTTGCAAGAAGACACAACCCCCAAGTCTCGTATTATATGGTTTAAAGTTTTAATCGTAGTATTAATAGTTATTGCTCTGTTGGGTTCTTATGCGTTATATGACGAGTTTTCTATGTATAGGAACTGTGAAAACATGAGAGATTACAAAATATATTTAAATAAGCATCCCAATGGCATACATTCAGATGATGTCAAAGATTTTGTAAAAAAACGTTATGATGAAATGTGTAAAAATTGTAATCTATTAATTGATAGCACTACATTAGAAGATGTACAATTATTATTATGCGCAAGGGATTCTTTCATAGAAATAGAAAAAGTACAAGAATTATTTCCGTCAATATGTTTTAATACCGAATTAAAAGAAAAAATAGACAATAAATATAATAGTGTATATATTGCATTAGTAAACACTGGAGATAAACTTGTTGAAAAATATAATAAGGGAATATTTTTGGTCGATGATATTCAAGACATTGTTGATTCGTGTTATAAATACGCATATATGTTATACCCTAATGATACAATAAGAGAAAAAATGGAATTATGGAAAAAATAAGTTTGAACATAAAAATCAGAGCGTTTATTCTTGTATTACTTACATCAATGCCCGGTGTAATAGAATCACAAATTGATTGTTATCAAAAATTGAAACAAAGAGGAGAAGAGGCTTATAATACAGGGAATTTCAGTAAAGCTATTGAGTTTTTCAAGTCTGCAGATGAATGTCCTGAAAAACCATCTAATAATGATTTACATATAGTTATAGAAAGTTGTGAGGCGGAAATAAAAAAACGAAATAACAATATTCAGTTTGTATATTATAACGAATATATTAATGTGTCGTCCGAAATTCTTAAACCAACTAGTTTGGGCGGAACATATTATATTGATTTTTCATCAAATGCAGAAGAATTGTATTGCGACGTATCTGAGTATTGGATTAGTTGTAGTTTTGTAGGATTGTCAACCATTAAAATTAGAGTATCATCGAACAATTTAATGTGGAGACATGGATTTGTTGTAATATATTCAGGAAATACAGAGAAAAAGATTTATATATATCAAGATGGGAGAGATTTAAATTCCCCATCATCTTTATGGGGGAAATATTTTTAGGTCATGAAAAAACTATTGTTATTCATTGCATTATCTCTAACGATAACATTTTTGCCTTGCGATGGTAAGTCATTTGTAAATAAAACTGATGCTTGTTGCAATTGTTGCTATGCACTTAAGGAATATTGTGAGACCGACAATTTAGAAAATACGGTTTATATCTGTACCGGTCAATATGCAACAGCATATCATAGAAACAAGAATTGTAGTGGTTTAGGAAATTGCAAAGGAGAAATAAAGCAGGTTAGTTTAGAATATGCGAAGCAAAAGCGCAGAACACCATGCAAAACATGTTGTAGATAAAATCTTGAACTTTTGTCATTGAGGCATTGGCTTATTTTATACAAGTATTTTAATTGCAAGTAATTAGCAATGAACCTATGAGAACTACAATTTTACTTTTTATCGCAGTATTGCTTCTTGCATTTGTATCGTGCAACGAACGAACAGTACAAAAAGAAGCAGATGCTACAAATATTGCAAACAAAAACAAAATAGACACAACAAATTGTGCAGAGTGCCTTAAGTACGAACTAAAATATCCGGAATATTATCCCGGAGTGTCTGATTCTTTGCCGAAAGAATATATTGATGCTGATTGGATGAGTACTTATGCATCATACTTTCTTGATAGCATGAAAGATCCATATGAATATGTAGTTTTTTCGGTTTGCTACATTGATAATGACGATATTCCAGAAATATGCCTAGGTCAAGAATGTAGGTCTGGAGAAGTAGTGTTTTTGACACAGCATAATGGCGTCGTATATAGTGACTGTTATAATAGTTGGTCTAATTTTTCGCAATATATTGAAAAAAAAGGACTTATTCGTAATTCGGTGATAGGAGGAAATACCTGTGGCGATATTATTGTAAAGTTGGAAAATGGAAACTTCCAATACTTGTTGGATATAGAGTCCGGTTTTTATTCTAGTCCCATTGAAAGCTATTCTATACAGGAGGTACATGACAATCGAACAAACAAAATAGTAGCAGATACTCTTTATAGTAAAGATGCCTTTATTAAGCGAGGTAAACTCATCAATGATGCCATTGAGAGGGAATACTCATCCAAAGGCACCAGCATTGCCATCTTCGATTCTGCTCAAGGCGTATATAGCACAAAAACATTATGCGAGTTGTTTTGGAAAGAAAAGAATGAATAAAATCCTCGGCGCTAACTCTTCAAAAAAAATGAGTTACCGCCATATATTCTGAAAAAATGCTTGGCGGTAAGTATCTAAAGTTTATGTTTTACGCTGTTTATTCTACATTTTGCCACTTTGGTTGTACCCTGTGATGTTTAATTGACCATTATAAATTGTAAAGGATGTGGAAAATCGAAGGGTGTATCCCGAATAGTCATCCTGAACTTGTTTCAGCGTTCGGTCATCCTGAACTTGTTTCAGGATCTATAACGGATGCTGAAATAAATTCAGCATGACCGTTTACGTTTATTATTCAATTTTCATTTTCTCCTTAAACACATCATACACAGGTATGTTCAGTGCTTCCGAAAGTTCTGTCGTGATTCTTTCCGAATTCAATACGTAACCACTTGGCGAGGTGGGGTTGACGCAGACGGCGATGAGCTTTGTGCGTAGCAGGACCTTGATTTTGCCGCCTTTCGACAGGTAGGAGTAGAGCGATTCGGGGGTGACGAAAATCCTTGTGAAATCCTTGACGATCAATGTGGTGTTTTGGATTTCCTTTTGCATGCGCAAAAGATTCAAAACCTTGTCGGTGACGATACCGCTGGCGAAAATGGTGGTGCCGTACTCGAAAAGTTTGTCCTTCTTGTTTTCGAGCAATAGGGTGGAGTCGATGCCAAGATCATGGATTTCGTTGTTCTCGTCTATTGCCCAGATGCCACGTTCTGTGCGCAGAAGTTGTTCGTTTACAGGCGATTCGTAGGCTTCGATGTTTATCAGGCTATAGACGAACTTTGTCTTGCGGGTGAGTTCCTTATAGTCGTGCGAGACGGCTGCACCTGTCGAAAGTATCATGCACTCGGTAACAGATGGTGAGCCTAACGACTTGCGCGACAATGCCCCGTCGATAATGGTAAGCTGACTTCCGTAGCCTTGCATTTCGGCGATTATGTCCTTGATCCACATTGTGTTGGTAGGACCGGAGAATATCAGTTTGCCTTGCGATTGCGCCCGTGCAGTAACAAGCCTTCCCAACGAAGTCGATTGCTTCGAGATGTTCAGTATTTCCGATGTGATCTTGCGTGTGCGGTAATGGTTCTCGGAGGTGATGAACATGGTCCCGGGATATATTTCAATTTCGGGCTTGTGGGTGCTTGTCACCTGGTCGACGCTTTCACCGTCGATGCCGATTGAGGTTATGGCGATTCTTGTGCCGCTGTCGCGTAGCCTACCTATAATATAATTAAGACACTCCGTCTTGCCGGTGTTCTTTTCCATTCCGACAATCGACAACGACTTATGCTTCAATATTTCGCTGATAAACGGCATCTGCTTAGGTTTGAATAAATAAAGGCGTGATTAACACGCCTTCATTCAATCAGCATATTTCTGTTTTATTTCTTTACGTGACGTTCCTTACGAGCAAGATTGCTTGGTTCGAGAGCCATCTGTTCGCCCTTCATCAGACGGAGAACGCCTTCGGGCTTAATCTTCGACTCTTCGCTTGCAGGAGTCTGGTTGTCAACATAATCGGTTGGCTGCGAGTAGGTTGTGATAACGCCTTCGTAGTTGCGGAGGATAACCTTTGTCGGGCTTTCCGAAATCAGGTAGTTAGGCATTACAGGAATCTTTCCGCCGCCGCCTGGAGCGTCAACTACGAATGTAGGAACTGCGTATCCAGATGTGTGACCGCGGAGACCTTCGATGATTTCGATACCCTTCGAAACCGGAGTACGGAAATGTTCGAGACCCATTGAGAGGTCGCACTGGTAGATGTAGTACGGACGAACTCTCATCATGACGAGCTTGTGAACAAGCTTCTTCATGATATCGACGTTGTCGTTGATGCCGCGGAGCAATACCGACTGGTTGCCCAGAGGAACACCTGCGTTTGCAAGACGAGCGCAAGCTGCTGCCGATTCTTCGGTAACTTCGTTCGGGTGGTTGAAGTGGGTATTTAACCATATCGGGTGGTACTTCTTGAGCATTTCGCAGAGGCTGTCGGTTATACGCTGCGGGCATACAACTGGAGTTCTCGAACCGATACGGATAATTTCTACATGAGGTATTGCTCTGAGTCTCTGAATGATAGATTCGAGCATAGCGTCATCGACCATAAGAGCGTCGCCACCCGAAAGGAGGACGTCGCGAACCTGTGGAGTACGTGCAACATAGTCGATAGCTGCCTGTATGCGTTCCGATGGCGACTGGCAGTCGTGCTGACCGGCGAATCTGCGGCGTGTGCAGTGGCGGCAGTACATCGAGCACATGTCGGTGATGAGGAACAGAACTCTGTCTGGATAGCGGTGGGTGAGACCAGGAACTGGAGAATCTTCGTCCTCGTGAAGCGGGTCGAGCAAATCGGCAGCCGACTGGTGAAGTTCAGCGGCGGTCGGGATAGCCTGCTTGCGGACAGGATCGTTCGGGTCGTCTGGGTTAATGAGGCTCAGGTAGTACGGAGTGATAGCCATACGGAGAGTCTTCAGCGACTTTGCAACGCCTTCTTCCTCTTCTGGAGTCAGCTTCACATATTTTTTCAGTTGTTCGAGAGTCTCGATTCTGTTTCTCACTTGCCATTTCCAGTCGTTCCATTCTGCATCGGTAACATTCGGAAACATTTCTTTTCTTCTACTTGCCATATTTTCAATCTATTAATAGAAATACAATTTAATTAAGCCATTTCGATTGGCGACTGCAAAATTATGATTAATTTGCGAATATTGCAAGAGGGGCGGCATATATTTATATTGTATTTACGACAATGCTTTGTTGTTGACAAATTCATGAGATTTTTCTCAGTGCTGTGGATTTTTATTGTTAATTTTGCAACACATTAATATGAGTTTTAAATGTAATTTTTAATTTTGATACTATGAAAAAAATAATGTTACCACTTTTAGCTACTGTGTTGATGTTGTTTACAGTAGGTACAGCAGATGCTCAGTTAGGCAAGCTGTTTAATAAGGCAAAAGACGCAGTTTCCGGCAATTCGGCATCAAAAAAGAGTTATGCTGAAATTTCGAAACCAGTAATTCCACAGCCAGAGGCTGGTGCTGAGAAGATTATATTTACATGGGAAAAGACTTCCATCGGATGGTGGGACCCTGCAGCTCTCGAACTTATCTTCAACCAGAAATACGATGAAGGCGAACTTGCTGGCCAGTATGTTACATTCAAACTTGATCCGGCAACAGGTAAGTTCACAAGCAATGCTGGTTCGGATAAGGGGTCTATCAGCAACGACGGTACAATTGTTTCGCCAAACCTTGGAACTCTTACATTCAAGCAGGAAATTTCAGGCGTGATAATCGAGAATTACGTTTATAAGGGCGACAAGCTCATCGGCCGTGTTTCTACCGACAAGGCTTGGTGCAAGGGCAATGACCTTATTGGCGGTCTGTATGGCGATGTAAGTCCGTTGCTCGTGGCATACATATATTTTGGGTCGCTTCTTTCCGAAAACCAGATTAACACTTGGGCTGCAGAATACGATGCAAAACAGGCAGAAGCAGCAAAGGCTGCAGCAGAAAGACAAAGCAGTTCTTCGTCGTCAAGTTCGCAGAATGTCCGCATGTACGAAGTCACTAAAGGTTACAGCTCTGTTGGGTATGTAGATGAAAATGGTGTTGTTTACGACCGCTACAAATCCAAAATCGGTCAGCTTCCAAAAGGAAACGGCGATATTCTTAACAGTTCTGGCTCAAGGATTGGCGAAATCTACAGCGACAAAATCCTCAAGTCTGGTAGGGTTCTGTGTCAGGTCAGCGGATCGTCATTGCTAATCGAAAAGCCTGGTTCGTCGTCAATGATGGATTTCGGCACAGTTTCTGGTGAAGTATATGCTGGTAAAAGTCCTGATGAACCATCTTCTCGTTCGAAAATCGGTTCGTGCGATTGTGGCAACAAGCTATGGACTGCTGCACTTGTATTCTGTGACTTTTTCTTCAACTAGTCGCTTGTCTGGCAAAAATTTAATGTCTTGATATTTTAGATGAATGTTCCTGTCCGAAATCCGGGCAGGAATTTTTTTGTTTATCCGGTGTGTAATTCTAGCAAACGGCCTATTTGTCAAATCCATATCTTTGCCTTATATTTGCAAAAAATATTGTTATGAAAAAAGTATTGGTATTTGTGGCTGTTTGCCTTGCCGTTTTCGGTATGTCGTGCGGTGGTTCTAAGGAAGGAAACACAACAACGGCAAAGTCGTACGCTGAAATTAGGGAAGAAGAACCAAACTATATGGGCGACTCGACAATTTACGACGGTATTGTGCTGTCGCACGAAAACAATGTCGTCGACTGGGACAAGGTTGCACAGGATTCTCTGGTGCAGTTTGTGTATCTGAAGGCTACTGACGGTGCCTCGGTGCAGGATTCTAAATACAAGAAGTCGCTTAAGGCTGCTCGCAAGGCTGGCTTGAAGGTAGGTTCTGCTCATTATTTCAGAATGACTTCGAGTCCCGAAGACCAGTTTAAGAACTTTAAGAAGACCGTAAAAGTTGAAGATCAAGACCTTGTGCCAGCTGTTTATGCTGAATGTGAATTCAAGCGTTCGTCGAAGGAGGAATTTTCGGCTGCTTTGAAGTCGTTCTTGGACAAAGTTGAAAGCTATTGCGGTGTGAAACCTATAATTTGCTGTTCTGTAGGTGTTTACCACAAACGACTGAAAAAGGATTTCTCCGACTATATGTTCTGGATGTCGAATCCTACAATTCCAAGCACAGCAAAATACACACTTTGGCAGACCGATTCGTATGTGGGACATATCGACGGTATCGACGGTGGTGTTGATATTAGTACATTCAACGATAGTTGTGGAGTCGAAAATTTGCTGATAAAAAAATAGTCGCACACTGAGCTTCGCTTGCTGAGCTTGTCGAAGTATCGAAGGGGCGATGGTAGAAAATAAATTGTAACAGATGCTGAAACAAGTTCAGCATGACTAAAAAAAAGAAAATCGTAAATCAAAAATCGTAAATCGTAAATGTCTTTTCTTAATCCATCATTCCTTTGGGCTTTGTTTGCGATGGCTATTCCGGTGATAATCCACCTGATAAACTTTCGCAAGCCTAAGGTCGTATATTTCAGCAACACTGCATTCATCGAGGATGTAAAAAAGGAAACGCGCACAAAGACCAAGCTGAAGCAGATTCTCATCCTTATTGCCCGAATGCTGACGATAGCAATGCTGGTGTTCGTGTTCGCTGGACCATTCATTCCCAACAACGAAAAGGCCAACGATGAGCCATCGGATCTGTCAATAATATACATCGACAATTCGTTCAGTATGGATGCCGATGCTGCCAAAGGCAAGATTTTCGACCAGGCCAAGCAGATTGCAAAGGAGTTGGTGTATGCCAATTCGGCTTCCATGAATTACATGTTCATGTCAAACGACTACAATTCTGATTTTAGGGCTACGCTTAACCGTGATCAGATAATAACTAGCATTGATGATTGTTCTATAAGTGCCAATTCGTTGAAAGTTAACGATTTGATTGCTAAAGCAAATGCTTTTGCCCGCAATGGCAAGTACGTCACATTGTATATGATTTCCGATATGCAGAAATACATGTTCGACGATATTGATTCGGAGCTTGACGATAATATAAGTATGGTGCTTATGTCGCTGAATCCTGTCAAGGTGAACAATCTGTATATCGACACCTGCTGGTTCGACAGCCCTGTACACAGGGTGGGGCAGAACGAGAGCCTGACAGTCCGCATCACAAACAAGTCGAGCGAAGGTTTCTACGATATTCCATTGCAACTTTATATCAACGATTCGCTGAAGGCAATGTCGAGTTTCAATGTCGAGGCCGATGAGTCTGTGGAAGTGAATATCGATTATCAGAACGTTAGTGCAGGAAATGTGTCGGCACGTCTCGAAATTTCTGATTATCCTATTGTGTATGACAATGTTTTGTATTTCTGTTATGCAATATCTGACAAGACCAAGATACTGGCGATAAATGCCAAGGACGAAAGCCGTTATCTGACAGCCTTGTTTGGTAACGATGAAGAAACTTTCAGGTTTGAGCAGGTGCGTCAGGGGCACGAATCGGATGTTAATATTAACGACTACGACCTTGTTGTGATGAATTCATTTTCCGACATATCGTCGGGCTTGGCCGAAAGAATGAAGTCGTTTGTAAACAATGGCGGTTCGGTATGCCTTATAGTGGGAAGTACTATCGATTATGCATCGATGAATAGTTTCCTCGATTTGTTTGCAATGGGCAAGTTCGCAGGAACTGCCGATCGCAATGTGAAATTGTATGGCATCGACTACGGAAATGCAATATTCAAAAATGTTTTCTCGAAGGAGGAAAAGCAGAGCAGTCTGCCCGATATGGAAATTACCCACAAGTTGACTTTGTACTCTAGGGCTTCGTTTGTGCCAGTGCTAACACTCGAAAATTCTACTCCTGTGCTTGTGGCTGGTGAATATGGCAATGGAAAACTTTATGTGCTGGCATCGCCAATCGACAATGTAAATGCCGATTTCGCCAAGAGTGTGGTATTTTCGCCTGCTATGTACAATATGGCTATGAACAGCCAGCTTATGTCGTCGATGTATGCAACTATAAACACCGAGACTGTGGCGCAAACCAGAATGGAGGATTACGACGTTGCCAATACCTATAATATAATTGATGCAAAAGGAGAGTCGTCGCTTGTCGATGTCAGATACAATAGTGGTATGCTAAGTGTTTTTGTTCCAAGCAGTCTGAAGACGGCAGGTTCTTACAGTCTGTGCAGGAATGGCGATACGGTATCTGCGATAGCGCTGAACTATAACCGCAACGAATCGATGCAGGATTATCTTTCGGAAGAGGAGCTTGAGAGTATCAATACACAGAAATTTTCGGGTCGTGCATCGTTGCTAAGATTCGACAGCATTGATCAAACTTTTTCAGATTTCAAGGAGATTTCCGATGGAAAACCACTGTGGAAATACTTCCTATTGCTTGCTTTATTGTTTATTCTCTGCGAGGTTTTGATAATAAAGCTTATGAAGTAGGCTTATTAATGTGTTGATATACAGCTTTTTAAATCTAACAATTCATTGTTAGTAATAAAAGTCAAAAAAGCGGACAAAAAATTGCTGTATATGAAAAAAAAGTACTAATATTGCAGTCCAAAATTTTAAGGAATAATAAAAAGTTTTCGTGATGAATTTAATGAATATTGTTGAACAGAATTTGGAACAGGTAAGAGAGTTCCCAAAGTTCAAGGCTGGTGATACTATTACAGTAAGCTATAAGATTAAGGAAGGTAATAAGGAAAGAATTCAGCAGTTCAGAGGCGTAGTGATACAGCTTAATGGAACTGGACGTACAGCTACTTTCACAGTACGTAAGATGTCGGGTACTTTCGGTGTAGAAAGAGTATTCCCATTTGCATCTCCATTTATTGATTCTATCGACGTTAATAAGTACGGTAGAGTTCGCAGAGCAAAGATTTACTACTTGCGTGAACTTACTGGTAAGAAGGCAAGAATCAAAGAAAAGAGATTCTAATCCTTATTGCGTGAAAAAGATAATAGCTCCGAGATTTATGTCTTTGGGGCTTTTTTCGTTGAATATAACCTGTTAGAAAATTGTAAATATGAAAAAGTCGTTATTCGTTGCTAATTCGATGACAATCACGGGTGTTGTCCTCGCATTGATAGGTGTTGTCGCTATAGTATGCGGCGAAAGTTTCTTCGAGCATCTTATTCAGATTGCCGGTGGCGCCATTGCTCTCATGAGTTTGTTCATGTTGGTAATGCGTATAGCCAAGAGTAAGGACGGCGATTCAAAACTCGAGAAGTCGTTGATGATATCAATGTTCGCATTTGCTCTTATAGGCGGTGTGCTTTTGTTGTGCTTTGCTGCCGACCTTGTGCGAATTTTTGCAATTATACTCGGCGCTATAATATTGCTTGCAGCCATATTCATGATAATAATCACTCTCATTTATCGTGAAAAAGGTTCTAAGCTCTCAATGGTTTATTTGATTGCGTCGTTGGTTGTACTTATTGCAGTAGCTGTACTTGGCTATTTGTTCATAAGCGATCCGGAATTCGGCAACAAGGTAATGGCTGTAACACTCGGTGTTATAATGATATTGCTCGGTCTTTTGTTGCTCTTCGAATCGTTCTTGGTTCGCAAGACCATCAAGTTGTTCAACGAGAAAATGCTGACCGACGGACTCGTCGAAGTTGAGACTGTTGATGCTGAAGCAGAAATAGTGGAAGAAAAAACGACAGTTGAATAATGTCCTTCTCCGTCAGGATACTTGGAAGCAGCAGTGCTTTGCCGACAGTGAAACGGCTTACTTCGGCACAAGTAGTCCTGTATAATGGAACTCCGTACCTCGTCGATTGCGGCGAAGGTTCACAGATAAGAATGCGAGAATATTCCTTGCCTTTCGGAAGGTTAAGGAATATTTTTATTTCACACATTCACGGTGACCATATTTTCGGGCTGTTCGGATTGCTTTCCACGTTCTCGATGTTGGGACGCAAATTGGATTTGAATATTTATTGTCCCGAAAAACTCGAACAGATCTGCTCAAACCTTTTCGCCTCGCTCGACCACGACCTTGGTTTTAAGGTTAACTATATCTATTTGAATCCTGATGGCATAAACCATATCCATAGCGACAAGAATCTTGATGTTTACAGTTTTCCGCTTGTACATACAAAACCTACATGGGGATTTCTTTTCCGCGAAACCGAGAAGGATAGGAATCTTCGCAAGGAGCTGATAGAGGAATACAACCTGTCGATAGCTCAGATTGTGAAACTGAAACGAGGAGAGGATGTGGAACTTGACAATGGCGCTATCTTGAAAAGTGACGATGCTACAATACTTCCACCTGCTCCAAAAACTTATGCATATTGTTCCGACACTTTGCCGTTGAAACGTCTTGCTGGCTTGGTTGAGAATGTCGACACACTTTACCACGAGGCTACATTCATGGACAAAGATGCGGAGCTAGCCAAACTTACGTGCCACACTACGGCAAAACAGGCTGCTGAATTGGCTGCCTCGTTGTCGGCAAAGAAATTGGTGCTGGGACATTTTTCAACGCGATACATATCGTCGGAGATAATGGCCGAAGCAAGAACGTTTTTCCCCGATGCCATTGAGGCTCGCGACGGGCTGGAATTTGAAATTTGACATTATGATTGAGATTGACAATAAGGTAGTTCATTTCGATGTGTTCCGTAAGTGCTTCGCTTGCGACATTGCCAAGTGCAAGGGAATATGCTGTGTAGAAGGCGACTCCGGTGCTCCGCTCGAAAAGGAAGAGGAGGAAAAGCTAAAGGAAATCCTGCCTAAGATATATTCCCGCCTGTCCGACGAGGCAAAGTCTGTCATTGACGTGAACGGCGTTTCGATGCTTGACATTGAGGGCGAACTTACAACCTCGATAATAGGGAAGGCTGGCGCTTGCGTATTTGCAAACCGCAGTGCCGAAGGCATCATTTATTGTGAGATAGAAAAGGCGTGGGAGGAAGGACTGGTCGATTTTCGCAAGCCTATTTCGTGCCATTTGTATCCTATAAGGGTTAAGAAATATGCATCGTTCGAAGCCGTAAACTACGATGTGTGGAATATTTGCAAGGATGCTGTGAAACTCGGCGACGAACGCAATGTCAAGATTTATGAATATCTGAAAGAACCTCTGATACGTAAGTATGGCGAAGAGTGGTACAACGAAATGTGCGTGGCAGCCGACTACGTGAAGAATATTGATTTTGGCGATAAATAGGCATGGAGAAAAAACTGCTATACGAAGTTTCAATAATACGACCGCTGATAATATTTCTGCTGGTGGTGCTTCATTCGTTCACTATTTATGGTGGGGGATGGGAAATGCCAGAAGGAATTGATGGCGTTCCTGTTTACTATTGGATGTGCAAACTTATTTCTGGATTCAGAGTTGAAACCATCGCCTTGGTTGCTGGTTATGTATTTGCATATCAAAGCATTGTGCTTGGACGAAAATACGAATTCAAGTCGTTTGCATGGAAAAAGGTAAAGCGTTTGCTTTTGCCTATGCTGTTTTTCGGTCTCATATATTATTTCTTGCTGAAATTCGACAAGGCAAACTTTACTTGGGGTGGTTTTGTAATGTCGATTTTGTCGGGTCCGGGACATTTGTGGTTTCTGCCGATGTTGTTCTGGTGTTTCCTTTCCATTTGGCTGATTGATCGTTTTAAATTGTCATCTATTTGGCTTTTGTTGGTGCTGGCAGCAGTTTCCATTGTGCCAATACCTGTTTCGCTTCCGTTTGGATTGCAAAGACTTTCGTATTTTCTATTTTATTGTTACGCAGGCTATTATCTATACGAAAACAAGGAAACTGTTGTTCGAAAATGCCAGAATATTCCTGTTATATTGATTTTGTGCGTATTGTATTTTGCCTTGTTGCTCGTTAATTACATTGTTGTGGTTCCCGATGGCTGGGAGTTGTATACAGAAGGCACAATGCGCTATGTCAGGATTTTTGCTTCGAGTGGTTTGAAACTTTTGTATTCGTGCTGTGGTATTATGGCTCTGTACCTGATAGTTTTAAGATATTCGTCGAAACCCAATTATTGTCCGTCGAATCTGGTGCTTAAATCAAATTCGATGTGCTACGGAGTGTATGTTTATCATCAGTTCCTGCTGGTGTTCTTGTATTACCACACTCAGTTGCCGACAGCAGTAGGCTCGTATGCCTTGCCATTTGTAGGCTTTGCCATAACGTTTATTGTGTCGGTGGCACTGACCTGGCTTACACTAAAGACCAAGTTTGGCAGTGCGTTGATAGGGTAAACACATTGTTCTTTCGGATTTGCAATCCGAAAGAATTGAATATAAGGATTTTAAATCCGAATAATAATTTATTTCAGTATCCCTAAAACATCGTTATAATTTGCGGTGAACGCACAAAAAAGCGTGTTCACCGCAAAATAAAAGCACGATTGATGTTTCGTATTTGCAACCTTTAACTCGTTGCTTATGGCAACAATCCGAATAAACATCTCATTGCATTACGAATCCAGCTACCGCACAATCCAAATTTCTTTCACAAAAATATTTCCACCCACAATTTTGCATTTTTTGTTTAGATTTATTATCTTCGCAAGATAAATTTGACAAAATTAGCAGGCTGATGGACACACAGATAAAACTTTTTGAAAACAAAAAAGTGCGAACTCTTTGGGATAAGGAAACCGAAGAATGGTTTTTCTCGGTAGTAGATGTAGTTGCAGTTCTAACAGATAGTCCTAATCCTAACAATTATTGGAAAGTGCTGAAAAACAGGCTAAAAAAAGAGGGTAGCCAGTTGGTTACAAATTGTAACCAACTGAAAATGCCGGCAGCTGATGGGAAAATGTACAAGACTGATTGTATGAATGTTGCTTAGGACTATTGGAGTGTTTGCACAATCCCGATTTTAACCGTGTCGATTTCGATACGTTTAAACTTTATTTGGCTTCGCTGATGAATTTGCAAAACTCCACTAAACTGCGTTGAATGATACCTCCAACCTGCAATTGTTCTTTATATAGAGCAACCATTGTTGGCGACATGCTTCGGTTCAGTGCAAAACGAACTACTTCCATATCGGCCTCTTTGCATAAGATGATTCCAATGCTTGGATTTTCGTTGGAGCGCCGCTCTTCCTGGTCTAACGCTTCCAGATAGAATTCCAACTGGCCAAGGTCTTTCGGATGAAATTCTGTGGATTTCAATTCAATGGCAACCATACATTGTAGCAAACGATGATAGAATAGCAAATCTACCTTGAAAGTTTTACTGCCTACCGTTACTCTATGTTCCTCATCTATAAACAAGAAATCTTTGCCTAGTTCCAATATAAAATCCTTCATGTGCGAAACGATTTTATTCCTCAACTTGGACTCTTTATACTCATGGGGCAATCCTAACATATCTAGATATACGCGATCTTTGAACAATAAAGGAGATGATGGGTATTTATTGCTCATTGCCAATGACATTGCATCTTTACCGCCTAAAATAGATGACATGGAATTAGTAGAAATCGCTCGTATAAGTTCCTTATTTTGCAATTTCTCCCTGCCTGCATATAGTATATAAAACAATCTTTCTTCATTACTTCGGCACCGGTTCATGATAATCTGATGGTTGGTCCATCCAGTACAGAACAACACATTAGGAATTTGTGCCGTTTCGAATGGCACAATTTCAGAATTCCGATTTTGTGCCATTTCAAATGGCACTATTTCTTGTTTTTTATCTAGTGGCATTTCCGCAGAAGGCTCTTGCAAATATTGTTGCATTCCATAGCGATTAAGAACATCACCAAAAGAAGTCGCAGAATATGTCTCATACAATTGAACCATTTTGTATAATGTACGATAACTCCAGCCCTTTGCTTTGGGATTGCGTGTATGTATGTACTCTGCCAGCATACGAACAACACCATCGCCCCATGCCGATGATTTTAGCCTATGGGAAACAAAGCCACCCACTTCCCAAACCATTATTAGCGATTCGTTGTTTACCACATTTGCCACACGGCTACGATGAGTTTCGATTATGCCATATATAGTCTCAAAATCATTTATTGTCTTTATTGTTCTTTCGGATTTGTAACCTTTAGCTCGTTGCTTATAGCAACAATCCGAAAGGCTTGAATGTCAGGATTTTAAATCCACAAACAAATCTTCATCTCATTACAAATCCACCGACCGCCTAATCCTAAATTTCTTTTACAAAAATATTAACACCCACAATTTTGCATTGCAAAATGATTAACTTTGTGCTTAAAAATTAAGTTTAAGTATGAAGACAAGATTGATTTTATGCTTGTTTGTTGCAACTTTATTGTTCT
Organism: Bacteroidales bacterium; assembly: GCA_017617125.1. Taxonomy (GTDB): domain Bacteria; phylum Bacteroidota; class Bacteroidia; order Bacteroidales; family ML635J-15; genus Bact-19. The sequence goes on along the minus strand of JAFZWY010000035.1, from coordinate 13,576 downwards.
CTTGTAACAATAATGAAAATAATAGCGATGAAAACATCTCAGTAGCAGCCGATGTGCCTGCCGTAACAATAGGTGATTCGTTGCCGTCGGACTATAAGGAGATGCCCGTTATGGCTCCGATTAGCGGTGTGAAGGTTGTGCGAAATCCCGAAGATTCTGTTGCTCCCCAAATTGTTGCCAATCGTTTGAGCATTTTCTTCGAGGATGACGAAACTGACTTGAACGCTTTTGCGAAAGATTTCAAGAAACTTTATCCGAAAGACGAATATAAAATTATAAGTTACAACGACTTGCTAAAGACAATCGAAATTCAAGTACCAGAAGATGTGCTTGATGTGATACACAAAGGATTGGAAACGCAAATGCCCGACTACAAGTTTATAATTACTGTAGAAACAATATATTCGCAGGAAGAATCAGATGCAGACAAATGCGCTGATGCTGGCTGGCATATTGATGCTATAAATTTGCGCAAGGCATGGGAGACCACAAAAGGAAGCAAAAAGGTTGTTGTAGCAGTAGTTGACGATGGTTTCGATGTGAACCACGAACTTTTTAAGGGCAGAGTGATAAGTCCGTACAATATTTTTACAAGCGATGGCAATGTGTATTATAATTCCACAAATGGAATGCACGGAACTCATGTAGCAGGAATCGCGGTAGGTGCAAGTACACATATTGACAAAGGCGTAACAGGTGTTGCCCCCGAATGTCTTTTGATGCCAGTACAAGTGTTTGATGGTGAGCAAACCACTACATTTGCCCTTGCAACTGGTATTCTTTATGCTGTGGCAAGCGGTGCCGATGTGATAAATATGTCGGCAGGACCATCGTATGCGGGATGTGGCGATGTGCCATTGGATTTCCAGCGCGAATTTTCCAAGCGATGCCAGAAGGACGAGGAACGCCTGTGGAAAATGGTGCTTTCGAAGTCAAAAAAGAAAAATTGCATAGTAGTATTCTCGGCAGGAAACGACCATGTGCTTTCGTGCCTGCCACCGCAAAACCGCACTGGCGAAGCCATAGTTGTATGTGCTTCCGAGAAAGGGAACAAAGCTACTGCTTTTACGAATTATGCCGATGCTTCAACCGTTTCTGCTCCAGGACTTGACATTTATAGTTCTGTGCCTGGCAACAAGTATTCCTGCCTTGATGGAACAAGTATGTCGGCACCTGTAGTTTCGGGAATTGTGGCACTTATGAAAAGCCAAAAGCCAGATATTACTATAGCGGAAGTTATTGACATATTACAGAAAACTGGAGTTGAACAAGGTGGTAATGTGCCAGTAATGGTACAAGCGGATAAGGCGTTGAAATATCTTATGAATCCGACTAGTGGAATGTTAAACGGACATGAGTGGGTTGACCTTGGATTACCGAGTGGTACATTGTGGGCAACCTGCAATGTTGGGGCAAGTTCTCCGAGTGATTATGGTAACTATTATGCATGGGGAGAAACAAACGCAAAGACCACCTACTTATTTCGTAATTATATGTATTCTGCCAATGGAGCATTTTCCGGAAGATTGACTAAGTACTGCAACGATGCCAACTCTGGCAACAACGGCTTTACCGATGCGCTTACCACTTTGAAAGCAACCGACGACGCTGCCACCGCTAACTTGGGTTCGGGCTGGAGAATGCCTACATGCGATGAAATGAATGAATTGAAAAACAACTGCATAGTAACTTGGACTACCCATAACGGAGCAAACGGACGGTTGTTCACAGGACCTAACGGCAACTCCATTTTCCTGCCCGCTGCTGGTTTTCGCTCCGATGTTGTACTTTTCCGTGACGGTATCACTGGCTACTATTGGACGAGTTCGCTCAACACTAACAATCCGAATAGCGCATGGTACCTCATCTTCGAATCGGACAATTGCGGCACGGACGACAGCCGTCGCATCTATGGGCAATCCGTTCGTCCAGTGTGTAATAAGCAAGAATAGTGAGTAATGAAAAAAAAAACAGAATTATATGCACCAACTAAAAAGACTATTATCAAAATTAAAATTGAAAGATTCACAAGGAAATGAGTTAGATGCAACTAACAAAAAGTTATTTGACGAGTTTGTTGATAATTTTTGTTCTGCAAATAATAAAACGATTTTGTATCGTGGTACAGAATCAATTCCAGAATATAATACATCAATCTTTGATATAGAGAAGTTTGCTAATATAATGTTTAATATTGGTCTCAAAAGCATTTATTATACAAACGATGGCTCTAATAAAAAATTATTTTGCCTTAATGATTGTTCTGAAGAATTATTTAATTCTATTTTTGATAAATTGAATGACAAATTATGTAATAGAAAATTTGCTGCTCTTGGTACAATAGAAAAAGTTTCTTCGTTTTTAAACAGCAACGAAGACTTCTATAATTATTTTAGAACAGAGGCAAATAGAAAAGATTTTCTTTCGAAGATAGACAATTTGGACGAAGAAAAGAAAATAAAAGTTAAAGATTATTATCTATCGCTAATGCATATTATTGGCAGGTCTATGTCTGAGAACAATAGTTACATGATTTCAACTTCTACCCAAATAAAAATTGCAGAAAAATTCAAAAAAGATGGAATACTAATAGTATCTTGGATTCCAATAACAGAAAGACGAAACCTAATTATTAAATATAACGAAGTAAATAAATTAAATGATAAAATAAAAAAAATGAGGTTGCCATACTATGTAATATCTCCATATATAGAGCAAAAAGAATTTTGTGTAAAGTGTGGTTTGTTGCCTCATTATATTATTGGTTATTCTCATGAAGACTCTTTTATTGTCAATAAACATCTTTTGACAGAATTTAATATGGCTCGAGATATAGAATCAATTATAAAGGATGGAATAAGAATTAATCAAGAAAGGATTAATGAAATTTTAAAAGAAACTAAATACAAAAGAGGATTTAGTTGTATAGATGGTTATTATTACGATTGGTACAATATTGATTCAAATAAAGAAATATAAACGCATTAGAACATCTAATAACATCACTTCTTTAAAATTTTTCACTATCGCATCTGTTTTACACTCCGATATGCTTAACCATCATCATTTCTAATGTTTTCTATCATTCCCTCCAACTTTGGAATCTGCTCCATCAAATCTTCCTATTGTCTTAGTATGACCATTAATTCCCGTTTGGGAATAAAAACATCACATAATAAACAGGCATATATGTAATTTTGCCGATGCTCTCAATTTCACGGCTATTCGACAGTACAATGCCTTTATGTATTCCATATTCCTCATTTGAAACAAAATGGTTGAGAGCACTATGCACATAATAGTCCTTGCCGGATTTTACCTCGATAGGTACAACAGACAGTGTGTCGAAATTGTCAATTAGGAAATCGACTTCACCATGCTGCTTATTATCGTAATAATACAAACTAAAACCATGCGCCCTTAGTTCTTGTGCAACAACCGATTCATATACTGTTCCAAGATTAACGCTCAATTCGTCATTAAGAATTGTATTAATGTTATTTTGGTAAAGCAGAGCCGTAAGTATGCCTACATCGTTAAGATACAATTTCAAAAGAGATTTCTTTACAGATTGCAATAACGGAAAACGAGGATTGCTGATTGCATCAACCTGCAAAGCAATGCCAGACTGTATCAAATAGTCAAACTCGTCCTCGTAATCAGAGAACTGCTTGCCTTTCTTGTTTTCAATTTTACTTACGACAACACGCTTTTTCTTATTTTCCAAATTAGAAGGAATGGTGTCATAGATCCGCCTTATCTTCAAACGGTTTTGCTTGTCATATTGCGAAGCATCAATGCCATAAAGCGAATGAACATCGATCTGTATGTCTCGCATCTTACTGACATTCTTGTCCTTTATAAACTGATTTACAGCATCTGGCAACCCCCCAGTCAACAGATAATAATGGAAAAGACGCATAAAATGATTGTGGAGAGGTTCTGGCAACGATTTTCCGTCACTTAAAAGTTTATTAGCAGACTCCAAGGCTTCTTTGCCAACCCCCATCGCCCAAAAGAATTCCTCCAAATCAAGCGGGTACATTTGCTTAATAACCACACTGCCAAGAGGAACCGATGGCGTTTGCGCCAATGCTATGCCTAGTTGTGAACCGCTTGCAATATAAGTGTATTTTCCATCTTGGTTTAGGAATTTCAATAAAGTCAACAATTGCGGATATACTTGTATCTCGTCAAGGAAAATGAGAGTATTTTTTTTGTTGCCAAGCTTATTGCCAGCAAATGCACTCAATTGCATATAAAAAATATCCAGCCCGGTCACTCCTGCAAAACCCCTTTCATTTTCACTATCGGCACGCAAATCTATTTCAATGTAATTGGTGAAAAGTTTTCGCCCTATATGTCTGATTATATACGACTTGCCTATCTGTCTTGCTCCATTTACAAGCAGAATTTTGTTCTGTTCTTCCGAAAGAAATGATTCTAAAAATTGTGAAAACTTACGTTCTAACATATTTGATTGTTTTTATCGCGATGCAAAAGTACTGATTTATTTTGTATTACAAAAATTATTGTCACTTTTTCTATGGTTTTATACACTCATTTTGTCACTTTTTCCATAAATACAGAGATTTGTTTTGTCACTTTTTCCATAATTATACATATCTATTTTGTCACTTTTTCCATAAATATTTTCTATGTAGATATATGATGCATTTTCGTACAGGCGCAAAACATTGCATCTAAACTTGTCGTGGCGGATTTCCTGCTATGGCAGTAAGCTAAAGGTTGCGCACTTACCCACTTAAATATCCTCATTTCTAATTCTTCCCACCATTCCCTCCAACTTTGGAATCTGCTCCATCAAATCTTAGTTCTTAATTCCATTTTTCAGATACTTTTTTATGTTAATGTTTCTGATTTTTTCATTCCAGGGATCATTCACGCTTCGAAGCACACCAATAACCTTTTCCCTTCCGTAAAACCTTATTGTTTCCTTTATTTCCGTTTCGTTACCATAGTCGAATACCCTTTGGATAATCCATTCGCAGTTGTGTTGCCAGTTAAGAGCATCGTAGTCAGTGTCCCAAAACAATGTTTTTCTAAACTTTGACCTGCTTGGAGAGGGCAATTCCAAAAGTTGTTTGGTTGCCATATATATATCATAATTCGTTTGCGCTTGATAGAAAAAGCACTGGAAATCAATACCCAACGCCTTTTCCAAGCGAAGAGAGTTCTCGGGTGAAATTCTTCTGCGGTTTGCGATAAAGTCATTGATTCGCTGGTAAGGAATACCCGAACGCGAAGCCAACTCCCGCTGGGACAGATGCTCTTTTGTCCTTATTCTGTCGAGAATAGCACCAAATGGAATGTGATGGTATTTCAAATATATGTCGTACATAGGCAACATTTTCCGGTTGCAAAGCTAATAAATAATAACCAAATTTGGTTACTTTTTGTTGAATGTTTTTTGATTACCTACAACTATTTAGTAATCAATTGTATAGAATCTAATATCTTAGGAAGGTCAACTAAATGTTACACTCCGATGCTATTAAATATCTGCATCTGGAATTATGATTTTTTTTGTTCCTAAAGTATATTAAGTTGCAATTTTATTAAATGCCACTTTATAAACATACCGATTTTTATAAAGCCACACATTAAAGAATCTAAAAAAAGTTTTGCTGTGTGACAATGGATTCTTAAATCTTTTTTTGCTCAATGGAGAACCCTCGTTGCTTGAAAACCAGGTCGCGATAGAATTGTTCAGACGGTTTGGTCATGATACGGAACACGATACGGTATATTTCTATAATTCGGGCATAGAGGTTGACTTTTATGTTCCGGAAAAGGAATGGGCAATACAGGTTTCGTACTCTATTTCAGATGTTGATACACTTAAGCGAGAAGTAACTGCCTTGGAAAAAATTACCAAGGTGTTACCGTGTAGCCGAAGAACTATAATCACATACGACACGGAAGAAACTATTACCGATAAAGTGGGTGAGATAGAAGTCGTTCCTTGTTGGAAATGGATGATTGAGGACTGGAACTGATGCTTAGGATTCTTTCATCTCCTTCACTCCAAAAAAGCAATATATGACATTGCCGTAGTTTCAAACCATCTTACATAAAAACAAAAGGCCTTGCATCTGCAAAGCCTTTGTTTTGTAATATGAAATATCTTAATTAGATAATTTCGATATTGTCTTCCCAGGTGATTTTTTCGCAGTAGCGGCACTTGAGACCGATCTTGCCGTCTTTCTTTACTACTGTGAACTTGGTTGAAACCTTTTCGTGGTTGGTTATGCACTTTGGATTGAAGCATTTTACGAAGCCTTCAATCTTTTCTGGTAACTGAACCTGTTTCTTGTCGACAACCTTGAAATCCTTGATGATGTTGATTACAGCCTTCGGGTCGATGAGTGCAATCTTGTTTGCATCGTCGTCGCTTGGGTACTTGTCGGCAATCTTTATGATGGCCTTGGTTCCGTACTTCTTGCTAGGAAGGTTGTTGCCAAAGAATACTGGTGTGTCGAAATCTTCTATTCCAATGATAGACAATATTTTGTATAATTTGTCGGCTTGTATGTGGTCGATAACGGTTCCGTTTTCGATAGCCTTTACTGTTAATTCTTCTTTCATGACTTTACGATTTATTTGAGACCTAAAATAAGTGCTATGATAGCCATTCTTGTATAAACTCCGTTTTCTGCCTGTTCGAAGTAGTAAGCCTTCGGGTTGGCATCTACGTCAACATCGATTTCGTTTACGCGTGGTAGCGGGTGCAAAACTCTCATGTTGTCCTTTGTGCCGTCGAGCATCTTGTTCTTGAGAACATAAACGTTCTTAACCTTTTCGTATTCGAGCAGGTCGGAGAAACGTTCGCGCTGTACACGGGTAACATAAACTATGTCGGCGTCCTTTATGTTCGGCTCAAGTTCTTCGTACTCGTTGTACTTAATTCCCTTTGAGTCGAGGTAGTCCTTGTATTCCTGCGGCATTCTGAGGCTTGCCGGCGAAATGAAGTTGAAAGTCGGGTTGAATTCCGACATTGCCATTAGCAAAGAGTGAACGGTACGACCGTACTTAAGGTCACCTACGAGGCAGAGTTTGAGGTTTTCGAGTGTTCCCTGCGTTTTGTATATCGAATACAAGTCGAGCAGACACTGTGTCGGGTGCTGGTTTGAACCGTCGCCGGCATTGATGATTGGAACTCGCGAAATTTCGCTAGCGTAGCGTGCGCTTCCTTCTATCGGGTGACGCATTACGATAAGGTCGGCATACTTGCTGATTGTCATTATCGTGTCGTTGAACGATTCGCCTTTTGCCTGGCTGGTGTTGGTGGCTTCGCTGAATCCGATAACTCTGCCGCCCAGACGCTGGATTGCTGTCTCGAAGCTTAGACGTGTACGTGTCGATGGCTCGAAGAACAACGATGCTACTACATAGTTATCCAACAGTTTCTGGTTGGGGTTCTTTTCGAATTCTGCTGCGACTTCGAGGATGCGGAAGTATTCCTCTTTTGTGTAGTCGCTGATGGAAATTAAGCTTTTGTTTTTCATCATCTTTGCTATTTTTATTTTTCAATATTACGTTTCAAATCAAAAAAAAACCGAAAGAAAAAACTTTCGGTTTTAAAAATATCATTTCTTTACAATTTCTAAAAGTTCAACATCGAAAATAACAGTTGAATAAGGCTCTACCGTTTGATAGCCTGTTTCTCCAAAGGCAAGATAGTACGGAATGAAAAATTTGTATTTTGCTTTTGGCGTCATCAGCAGAATTCCTTCGGCAAGTCCGCGAGGCAGACTCATGAGGTTGTTCTCAGATGGAGTGTCGCCAGTGCTGCCAAACAGAGTGCCGTCGATCTTACGGCCTTCGAACTTTATTACAACATTGTCGGAAACAGATGGGTGAGCAGAGCCGTCGCCTTCTTCTAAAACTTTGTATTGAAGTCCGCTTGTGGTCTGCATTATTCCAGTGTTGGTGATGTTCTTTGCAAGAAAATCTTCACCTTCCTTCTTAATGCTGCCGTATTTGATGTCGATAATTTGTCGTGAGTATGCGCTAATAGCGTCAACAGCTTCGTCGTGCGAAAGGAGGGAAGTGTCGTTTTTCATCAGGTCGGTTATGCCGTTCAAGGTAAGGTCACGGTTCATAAGAGTGTCCATCTGTTCGTCAAGATATTGCTGGGCGAGAATAATTCCCATAGCGTAACTTGCCGAGTCCTTGAGGTTTGTGAGTTTTGATGAAGCAGGAGGGTTCTGTCTTTCGCATGATGCTGATAACAGGACTATTGTTGCGACGATAAATGTGAAAAATACTTTACGCATTTTGTTTTTATTTCGCCTGCAAATTTAATTCAAATATTTTCAATGGGTGACGATGTTTTTTGCAATTTTATTAACAATTAACAAAAAAGCCTACTGCTTGAGCAATAGGCTTTTACAAAGTTTTTTGTTGTTTTGTTACTTAGCGAAGTGGCAGTTGACCTGATAGTCCATAGGTACAGCCTTGCCGCCTTTCATTGCAGGAGTCCAGCCTTTCATCTTGCTGACAACCTTTATTGCTTCTGCGTCAAGGTTCGGTTCAAGTCCTTTTACTACTTTTACGTTCGATACGGTACCGTCGGTGTTTACTGTGAATTGAACAGTTACATTACCTTCCTTGCCGCTCTTTATTGCTGCCATAGGATAGTCGATGTTTTTGTGGATGAATGTGTTCATACCATTTTCACCACCTGGGTACATTGCGCATTTGTCGAAACCGCTTGCTATTGTCGATTTTACTTCAACTGCCTGGTTCTTGTCCTGTGCAAAGCTTGCGAAACTTATGCAAGCCATCAGAATTACAAAAATGAACTTTTTCATAGTTATATCCTTTAATTAATATTATTCGAATTTTTTACCTGTTTCTGTTGTTGTGGTGGTTTTGGAAGTATCATACTTGTCGAGACGTTTTGTCTTCCAACGGAAACCAACCGTTGCCATTACATAGAGGTCTTTTCTCCACGAACCTGTATCGTATGAGTGGAATCCGATTTCTGGCTTAACATAGAGGAGGAAACGTGGGTGACCAACTTCCAATGCTATGCCTGCCGATGCAAAGAACGGCGACTTTGTAACCTTTTCGTTATTTTGTTCTTGGTCGGTTCTGTATTCAGATTTACCAACATCGAACGATCCGAGCTTAAGACCTGCAGTAAAGTTGATAGGACTGCGTTTGAACAAAGTCCATTCGTAGATGAAATACACCTTGTTGAGGTTGCAGTTAGACTTGCCCAAAGTGCCGATTACAGTACCCAAGTTCCTGAGGTTGAGCATTAAGGTCTTGTCGCCACCAATTCCCAAGCGATGGTGTTTGAATTGTACCATAACTTCGAATTCTGCGTTCAACAAACCACCTGTGCTGATAATGTCGGTTGAAATCAAAGCACCTGCACTGATACCACCGCCAATGATGAAGTGGTCAAGGGTTACATCTGAAGATTTTGCAGTGGAGACTGTAGTGTCGTTAGTCGGAGTATCGGTTGCTGTACGAGTCTCTGTCGAACTTGTATTTGTGTTCGTTGTGCTTGTCTGACTGGTTTGTGTGCCAGAATTGCTTTTGGTTTCAGTAGAACCGTTGTTGCCACCATTGTTGGATGAAGATGTAGTGGTGGTTGTTGTCTTTTTTACAACAGTCGGTTTCTTTGTTCCAGTTTCCTGAGCAAAAATAATTCCTGCACTCAGCATTAAAATTAAAACTATCGATAAAAACTTTTTCATTTTATTTTAAAAATAGTCTCCTGATTTATCAAACTGAACTTCTTTTGCCATTGCTCCATAACACACGGAGACTGTTTATGCGTTGTGTTCCAATGACGAATGACAATAAAACAATTATTGTGCCAGAAATTTTTGCAAAGGTAATTTATACAAATAAAAAAGCCGAATAAAAATCGGCTTTTTTTTGTTATTTCTTAATTTCTAAGAGCTCTACATCGAATATCAATGCCGAGTAAGGCTGTATTGTTCCGCCTGCTCCGCGTTCGCCGTATCCAAGCTGATAGGGGATGTAAAGTTTGTATTTCGAACCAACGCTCATAAGTTGCAAACCTTCTGTCCAGCCCTTGATAACTCCGTTGAGTGGAAATTCAGCCGGCTCGCCACGGTCGTACGAACTGTCGAAAACAGTGCCGTCGATAAGCGTGCCTTTGTAGTGAACCTTAACAACGTCGGTTGCTGCAGGCTTGTTGCCTTTGCCTTCGGTAATAACTTCGTATTGCAAACCGCTTTCGGTAGTCTTTACTTCGGGACGCTTAGCGTTTTCTGCGAGGAAGCTTTCGCCAGCATTCTTTGTTTCTTCAAATTGCTTGGCTTGTTCCTTCTGCTGTTCTTCCTGCTTCTTGGTGAAGAATTGCATGATAACCTGTTCTTCCTGTTCTTCGGTAAGTATTGCAGTGCCGCCAACCATATCGGAGAAAGCTGCTTTTACTATAGCCGAGTCGGTGTCCTTGTTAAGGCCGTCGCCCATATATATGTCGTGCAATCTCATTCCGATGGCATAGCTCAATGAGTCGTCGAAATTCTTCAGTTCTACTTTTGCACTTTCGTTGTTGCACGATACCATTGCCATTGAAGCGATGGCTGCAATCAAAATAATGCTTGTTCTTTTCATGATTATACCTATTATATATTATTTCTTGATTTCCAAAAGTTCAACTTCGAAAATAAGAGTTTCGAAAGGCTTAATGTCTTGTCCTGCACCACGTTCGCCGTAAGCTAGGTTGTAAGGGATGTAGAATTTGTACTTTGAACCAACGCTCATCAACTGCAAACCTTCTGTCCAGCCTGCAATAACACGGTTTAGAGGGAATTCTGCTGGAGTACCACGGTCGTAAGAGCTGTCGAAAACCTTACCTGCGATGGTTGTTCCTTTGTAGTGAACCTTTACGGTGTTGGTTGCCAAAGGCTTTTCACCATTACCTTCGGTAATTACTTCGTACTGCAATCCGCTAGCTGTGGTCTTCACTTCTTTGCGCTTAGCGTTTTTTGCGAGGAATTTTTCGCCTTCCTCAATCTTTTCCTTGTTTTCTTCTTTCTGCTTCTGAGTGAAGAAAGCTTCAAGAGTTGATTCGTAGTTTTGCTGAGTCATTGCCGACTTGCCGTTTACTTCGTCTTCGAGACCTTGCTTTACAAGTTCGATGTTGAGTTTAGTGAGACCGCTCTGGCTGAGAGCCTGTCCGAACTGCATTCCGATTGCGTATGCTGCGGAATCTTCCAATGTCTTTAATTCTACTTTGTTCACGTTCTTTTGAGATTTGCATGGCAATGCTATTAATAAAGCGAATGCCACAGTTAATAATAATGTTGAATTTCGCATAGTTTACAAATTTAAAGAGTGCAAAGAAAGGGAAAAAGTTTGGAATGACGATGAAAAAATAGTAGAAATTCATAAGGAGACATGCATCATCATGATACATGCCTCCTTTGTTTAAAGTTAAGTATCAATATTAGTCCATTACTATAACGATTTATTACAAAAAAGGTTGCCTTGTTGGTAAGGCTTTTTTTCAATCGGCTTTATATTTCCGAATATTTTATGTAATTTTGCAAAAATTTTTTTCGAATGGAATATTTAGGTTTAAGCGAACAGGAAATCCTCCGTCGCGAGGCGTTGAAGGAATTGATAAATTTAGGTATAAATCCATATCCGGCACCAGAATTCAAGGTGACGACCAATACTAAGGATATTCTCGACAGGTTCAGCGACGACAATCTGCCCGAAGACTTGAAGGACATTTCGATTGCCGGCCGTATGATGAGCCGCCGAATCATGGGTAACGCATCTTTTGCCGAACTTCAGGACGAAAAAGGCCGCATCCAATTGTATTTCCGCCGCGACGACATCTGCGAAGGCGAGGACAAGACAATGTACAATCAGGTTTTCAAGAAACTTCTCGACATCGGCGACATCATCGGTGTCAAGGGTTTTGCTTTCCGCACACAGATGGGCGAAATTTCGGTTCATGTGAAGGAATTTACAGTTCTTAGCAAGTCTTTGCATCCGCTACCAATAGTTAAGGAGAAGGACGGCAAGGTTTATGATGCTTTCAGCGACCCTGAACAGCGTTACCGCAACCGCTCGATGGACTTGATTGTAAATCCGCAGGTCAAGGAGGCTTTCATCAAGCGTACCATGCTTACCAATTCGATGCGTCAGTTCCTCAATGCAAAGGGCTACCTCGAGGTTGAAACCCCGATCCTTCAGCCTATGTACGGCGGTGCTGCTGCACGTCCGTTCAAGACTCATCACAATACTCTCGACCAGACTTTGTATCTCCGTATTGCCGACGAACTTTACCTTAAGCGTCTTATCGTCGGTGGTTTCGACGGTGTTTACGAGTTCGCAAAGGACTTCCGCAACGAAGGTATGGACCGCTTCCACAATCCAGAGTTCACACAGATGGAACTCTATGTTGCCTACAAGGACTACAACTGGATGATGGACTTGGTAGAGGAAATGGTTGAGAAAATCGCTATCGACACCAACGGAACAACAAAGGTTCAGGTTGGCGAAAATATAATCGACTTCAAACGTCCGTGGAAACGCTACACCATGTTCGAGGCTATTGAGCATTTCAGCGGTATCGACATTTCGAAGATGGACGAGGCTGAATTGTGCGAAGTTGCAAAGAAAGTAGGAGTGGAGGTTGACGACAGCATGGGTAAGGGCAAGCTCATCGACGAAATCTTTGGTGAATGCTGCGAATCGAAGCTCATACAGCCGACTTTCATTACCGATTATCCTATTGAAATGTCGCCGTTGGCAAAGAAGCACCGTTCGAAGGAAGGTTTGGTTGAACGTTTTGAGGCTGTTTGCAACGGAAAGGAAATCTGCAACGCATATTCGGAACTTAACGATCCTGTTGACCAGCGCTACCGTTTTGAGCAGCAGCTGTTGCTTGCAAAGCGTGGTGACGAAGAGGCAATGATGCTCGACGAAGATTTCCTAACAGCAATGGAAATCGGTATGCCTCCGACAGCAGGTCTTGGTATCGGTATCGACCGATTGTCGATGATTATGACCAACTCGGTTTCGATACAGGATGTTCTTTTCTTTCCGCAGATGCGTCCCGAAAAGAAGGCCGACACCTTTAATCTCGAAGACTATACCGCCTTGGGTATCAGCGAAGAATGGGCAAAGGTAATTTATAAGTGCGGTATCACTACCGTAAAGCAACTTAAGGAAATGACTGCCCAGAAGTTGCACCCAACATTGTGCGGAATGAACAAGAAGCACAAGCTTGGCCTTCAGAATCCAACTATTGAGGAAATCAATGGCTGGTTAAGCAAATAGCATTTTTCATAACTTCATAATGTTGTTTAGGCGGAACCGAAAGGTTTCGCCTTTTTTTGTGCTATTATATAGACGCTGAATGAAAAAAAAGCAATGCGCTTGGCGCATCACTTTTTTTGATAGAAACTCTGTCTCGTCCTGAAATAGCGTTACAATAAAAATAGTAACGAAATGGAAAATAAAGAAAGTAAGTATGTTAGGCGTACACAAAAGGACTACACAATGGCTTTTAAATTGTCAGTTGTACGCGAGTATGAAGAGACACATG
>JAFZWY010000034.1 GCA_017617125.1 Bacteroidales bacterium | reverse complement strand
GTATTGTCCAGATAAGGAAGAAATTAGCAGACAGTTGAATGAATTGCTTGCTTCTGCCAATGTTCCAATGAGCGATGTTTATGGCGTATTGACAAGTATGAACGGCAATGCCGAACACGATGCATACATTTCCGACTTGTGTGGAGATTTGTTTTCTGACATTCCACTTTTGCGCTACAAGCACTTGTTTGGCGAAAGCTATACGGCTTCGGGACTTGGATTGTATGTGGCTGCAACCTGCTTGTCGAAAGGCCGTATTCCAGAGTCGCTTTATGTTGATGCAACTAGTTGCAAACCGCTAAAACCCAAAGCGTTGCTTTTGCTTAACACTACCGACGAAAAGTGCTGTTCGCTTATGCTAGTTACAATTTAAATGCAAGAATTATGGTAAGATTGCTTATATTGGTGCTGATACAGACGATTTTCCTTTCGGGTGGACAAGTTTTTTTGAAACTTGCTATGGAAAAACTTCCTAAGTTCAGTTGGACGTGGAGTTATTTCAAAGCCGTGCTTACCGACTGGTGGCTTCTTGCTTGTGGCGTGAGTTTTGGAATCGCTACTGTATTGTGGTTGTACATATTAAAGCATTTCCAGTTTAGTCAGGCATATCCGCTCACAGCACTCGGCTATATCTTTGGAATGATTGCGGCAATCTTGGTTTTTGGCGAACATGTTAATGTATATCGCTGGATTGGTGTGGTTCTTGTAGTAGGTGGCTGTATGTTGATTATGAAATAGAAGATCTTATTTTATGCTTTGTAATGCCCAAAATAAAACAAACTGTCATTTCGGAAGCCAGACTGAACCAGTGACACGGAACGGGGAACTGTGTGAAGACGGCTATCCGAAATCTCCCTTGGGTACTAATGGGAGATTCCGCATAAACGAACTCACAAGCAACGTGCCTTATGCTGTTCGTTCTGTTTTGTGGAATGACGATAAGGGTAAGCAATGTGAGAATTTAAAAGTATAAATGTGATGAAAAGGGTTTTGTTGTACATAATTTGTCTGCTGACCGTTGTTTCTGCCTTTGGACAGAATAGCAGGGAATTGGTTGGCGAACAGCGGTTGAAAGTTATAAATGAAATAACAAGGAACACTGTTGGAATACAGTCGCTGTCGTGCCAGTTTACGCAGACAAAGCAGTCGTCGCTGCTTGTCGATAATGCGGTGTCGAAAGGGGAAATGAGTTATTCGCGGCCAAAGTCAATGCGTTGGGAATACACATCGCCATACACTTATGCGCTTGTTGTCGAGGGCGATTCGTTGTCGATGACTGGTGCCGAAGGCAGCAAGAAGCCCAACCAGAACGCCAATAGGATGATGAAGGAAATGTCGTCGCTTATAATAGGAAGCATAAACGGTGATAGGCTGTTCGACGAAAGGACCTTTTCCATAAACATATACGAGGAGACCGGTTGCTACAGGGTGAAGATGAACCCCAAGCGGAAGGATATGCAGCGCATGTTCCAGAATATTACGTTTTTGTTTGGTAGCGACGATTATACGGTGCGTTCGGTAGTGCTGACCGAAAAGTCGGGCGATGCGACAACCATCAATTTCGAGAACGTAACGATTAAAAGGTAGTTTGCACTATGAAACTTATTGATAGCCTGTTCAAGATACACGAAACCAAATTGACCGACGACGGCTTTTCAACCGAAATGTCGCCGATTATGAACAGTTGCATATACAAGGCTCATTTTCCTGGCTTTCCAATAACCCCCGGAGCCTGCCTTATACGTATTGTAGGCGAACTTGTCGGACAGCACGTCGGATACGATGTGGTACTAAGTGCAATAAAGAACGTCAAGTTTCTGAACGTTGTGATTCCTGCCGAAAATATGAAGCTCTTTGTCGATGTCAAGGTCGATTCGCAACTGAAGGTGCAGGCTGTAGTACGTGACGAGTCTTCGGTATTTACTAAAATGTCATTGCAATATAATTCGAAATGAATTTCTGTACACTGATACCGACATATAACAACGGCAAGACTTTGGGCAACATAATCGAGCGTACTTTGGCCGTATGCAGCAATATTGTCGTAGTTAATGACGGAAGTACAGACAATACAGCCGATGTACTCGACACCTTTTCTGAAAACAAAAATATCACGGTAGTAAGCTACCCAAAGAACAAGGGCAAGGGCTATGCTTTGCGCCTTGGTTTGCAGAAGGCACGCGAACTCGGTTTCGATTATGCTGTTACCGTCGATTCCGACGGACAACATTTCCCCGAGGATATTCCGTTGCTGCTCGAAGCGGCAAAAAATGCCAACGTGAGCCGAGTTCTGGTTGTTGGTAGCCGAAACCTTAAGGCTGAAGGTATGCCCGAGAAAAACACATTTGCAAACAACTTCTCAAATTTCTGGTTCAAGGTTCAGACATTTAAGAAGTTGCCCGATACGCAGACCGGATTCCGCCTTTATTCGCTTCACAATCTTCCAAACCTGAAGATTCTTACCCGCCGTTACGAGACCGAACTCGAATTGCTTGTGTTCTCGGCTTGGCGCAATGTGAAACTGATACCTACGCAGGTTAGGGTATATTATCCGCCAAAGGAGGAGCGCGTATCGCATTTTCGTCCGGTTGCCGATTTTACCCGCATATCGATTCTCAATACATTCCTTTGTTTTGCTGCGTTGCTATATGGCTATCCATCAATGTTAATCAGAAGTTTAATTAGAAAGTAATGTCGAAGTTTTTCCTTGCCATATACGATTATCTAAGCCGACACAAGATTTTGGCTGCTGCCATTCTGGTGGTATGTGTCGGATTGAGCGTATGGCTGAGCTTGCTGTTGCATTACGAGGAGAATATTTCAGATTTTCTACCAAAGAGCAAGGAAAATGCGAAATATACTTCGCTTTACGAAAGCATTGGCGACCAGGGACGCATTACTTTGATATTCAGAGCCGACAGTTCGCTTGCAGATCCTGATGACAAGAGGTATAGCCTTATGGATGCCGTAGATGCATTCGAGGAAAACTGGTCCAAATATACTCAGGATACGTTTGATGTGAATTTGCAGTGTCATACCGACGAATCTGCCGTGTTCGATGCTCTCGACTTCCTGCGCGACAATGTTGCGCTATTCCTTACCGACAACGATTACGACCGGATTGATTCGTTGCTGTCGATTGACGGTTATGTTGACACTTGTATGCAAAATGTGAAGCGTTTGCTCTCGTTCCCGATGTCGTCGGTGGCGGTGGAGGCGATAACAGCCGACCCGCTCAATTTGTTCTCGCCAGTGCTTCAACGTCTGTCTGTGCTAGATGTTTCGGGCAAGTATCAGGTTGCCGATGGATATTTGTTCGACGATGAGGGCAATGCTTTTGCGTTTATGAGTTCGCCATACGCTTCGTCCGACACCAAGGCCAATGCCGTCTTGTCCGAAGCGATAGACTCTGCAATTTCGGCAACTATGGCGCAGGTTCGCGATGTGCGTGTTTCGGCTGTAGGTGCTCCGATTATTGCCGTTACTAATGCAAGTCAGATAAAGCGTGACAGTATTTTCTCGATTTCCATAGCGATTTTCTTGATTATGGCCATATTGCTGTTTGCAATGGGACACTGGCGCAATATCCTGTGGCTTGGTTTTACCATTGTGGCTGGCTGGCTGTTTGCCTTGGCTGTAATTGCAATATTCAAGCCTGCAATTTCGATTATTGTAATCGGAATAGGCTCGGTACTGGTGGGAATTGCGGTGAACTATCCATTGCATTTCCTTGACCATATACGCGACCATACCGATCGTCGTTCGGCTTTGAAGGATATGATTGACCCGCTGGTCACTGGCAACATAACTACGGTTAGTGCTTTCGCCTGCCTTGTGTTTGTAAGGGCTGAGGCTATGCGCGACCTTGGACTTTTCGGCGCCTTGATGCTTGTGGGTACGATTTTGTTCGTGATGATTTTCCTGCCCTTGTTTGCTAAACCGGGCAGAAGAAGAAAAGCTGCGGTTGCGCAGGAACAGCTTGTCGAAAAGAATAAAAATGGTCGTTGGAGAAAAATCTCGTCATACGCCTTGATACCGGTTTTGCTGATAACCATATTGCTTGGCTATTACAGCACAAATACCGAATTCGATTCCGACCTGCACAACATAAACTATATGACCGAACAGCAGAAGGAGGACTTGAAGTTGCTGTCGGGTTCGCTTGGCGATGAGGCTAAGGAGTCTCTTCTGTATGTTGTCACCGAGGGCAAGACTGTCGATGAGGCAGTTTCCGCTGGAGAGAAATTGCTCGGCGATACCGTTGTAATGGCTGGTCGCTACTTGAATGGCGGTGTGGCAGGATTGCTGCCGTCTGTCGAGAAGCAGAAAAGGTCGCTAGAACGATGGAAACTGTTCCGTGAAGCACATTCGGGACTTTCTGCTGAACTTGAAAAATCAGCCGCCAAAAATGGTTTTGTAGCTGGTGCGTTCGGTTCGTTTGTAAAGCATCTCGATGCTGAATATTCGACTATGCCAATTGCGGAAATGGACGTGCTTGTGAATTTGTGTAGTAGCTATATGGTCAAGACCGACAGTACGGTTAACATTGTAAATATCGCACATATTCCCAATGCTATTGCCGACAGCGTAAAGCACGATTTCAGGGAAAAATATCCGCAGGACGGAAATGTCTTCGCCTTCGATAGCAAGGATGTAGGTTCAAACCTTGTGTCGGCCTTGAGTGACGACTTCAACTACATATTGTACGTGTGCAGTTTTGTTGTGTTCTTCTTCTTGTGGCTTTCGTTCGGAAGGCTCGAACTGGCATTGCTTTCGTTCCTACCGCTCACAGTAGGTTGGCTGTGGATACTTGGCTTGATGGACATTGCCGCTGTCAAGTTCAACATTATCAATATTATACTTGCAACATTCATATTCGGTCAGGGCGACGACTACACCATTTTCATTACCGAAGGTCTGATGTATGAATACGCATACGGACGCAAGCGTTTGCGCAGTTATCAGCGGAGCGTAGTCATTTCGGCGGCATTGATGTTCGTTGGCATCGGCGTACTGATATTTGCAAAGCACCCTGCAATGCGTTCGCTTGCCGAAGTGGCAATAATAGGTATGGCATCGGTAATATTGATGGCTTGCTATTTGCCGCCGGTGATTTTCAGGTGGATTACTTATAAGCACGGCAAAATAAGGCAGGTGCCAGTTACCTTGAAACGCTTGTTTTATACCTTTATTTCGCTCTTGGTCTTCTTTGTTTCCGCATTTGTGCTAGTTACACCTTATACGTTGATATATAGGTTGATAGGTCGCAATAGCGAAAAGAAACGCTTGCATTACCACGATATTATACGCAGGTTCAACAGCTTTGCAATACATTATCTGCCGGGGGTGAAATACACCATAGAGAATCCGCAGAACGAGACATTTGACAAACCTGCCGTTATAATTGCAAACCACCAGTCGCATCTCGACTTGGTGTGCCTGCTTATGCTGTCGCCCAAGATTGTGGTGCTCACAAACGACTGGGTGTGGAAAGACCCGTTTTACGGCTTGATTATCAGGTATGCAGAATTTTATCCCGTAAGCAATGGTTTCGACGAGAATCTTCCGAAACTCAAGAATCTGGTGGAACGTGGATATTCGATAGTGGTATTCCCCGAAGGCACACGTACTCCTGACGGTAAGATTGGGCGATTCCGCAACGGAGCATTCTTGCTTGCTCAACAGCTTGGAATTGACATATTGCCATTGTTTATACACGGGGCTTACGAAGTTATGCCAAAGGACGACATAGTATTGCGTGAAGGTGCGATTACTTTGGAAATTTGTCCGCGCATTGGTGTGGATAAGTTTGCCGGCAAGGAAGCCCGTGCTGTGGCATCGGAAATGCGTGCTTATTATCAGCAGCATTTTGCCGAGATGTGCGCCCGTATCGAAGACGAGCAGTTCTTTATCCCGCTTGTGAAATACCAGTATATGTACAAGGGTCGCGACATCGAAATGCGTTGCCGTCGTGCCTTGAAGCAATGGCAGGCCGACAAGTCGTACAATGCTGTAGGACAGGGCGAAATACCTTTGTTGCTGGCTTTGTCGCATAAGGATAAGGAGTATTTTTACGAGTTCGAAAACAAGGACGATTACCTTGTTGCACAAAATTGCACAGCGTTACCGTCCAACTTGCATTATTCGTTGAAAGGAGAAAGCAGATGACACGTCGTTGCATAATAATCGGAAGCGGGCTTGGTGCCTTGTCGGCTGGTGCGGTGCTGGCGAAAAACGGCTACGATGTAACCATATTCGAGCAAGCCAAGCAGATTGGCGGTTGCTTGCAGTGTTTCTGGCGCAATGGTGTTAAGTTTGAGACTGGTATGCATTTCGTTGGAAGTCTCGACGACGGAGAGGTGCTTTCCAACTATTTTAATTTTCTTGGAATCAAGGACAAGGTTGAAGTTTCGCGGATGGATACGCACTCGTACAATACCATTTCGCTCGATGGTGAGCGCTTTTCCATTGCAAACGGTCACGAGCAGATGATTGAAAGTCTGGCACAACGCTTTCCAAACGAAAAGGATAATCTTCGCCGTTTCTGGCAACTTGTGGATACGGTTGCACAGGAATCGCCATATTACGACTTGAGCCGCATTGATAGGAATCCGCAGCTTGACCTACGTCTTTTTACCACAAGCATCAACGAGGTAATCGACGAGGTGATAGCAGACCCGATTTTGCGCAATGTGCTTGTGGGCGATATGTCGCTTTATGCTGCGCAACGCGACCGCACTCCGTTTTCTACATATGCCTTTGTGTCGAACTTCTACAACCGAAGTGCTTTCAGGATTGTGGGCGGAAGCGACAACATAGCAAAGGCACTTGCCGAAGTGATAAAGACGAACGGAGGCAAGATTTATACCGGTTGTCGCGTCGTAAGGGCGCATTGCGACAATGGTTCGGTGGCTTGCGTCGAACTGGAAAACGGAGAGTCGTTCGAGGGCGACGTATTTATTTCAGACGTGCATCCGATGCAGTTGAGCGGTATGTTTACAGGAAAAGAGTTGCGCCCATCGTTCTATTCGCGTATAGAGTCGATAAAGAACACCCCGTCGGTATTTTCACTCTTCCTGAAGTTCAAGCCGGAAGTACCGTATATGAATACCAATTTCTACGGCTACTCATGCAAGTCGCCGTGGGATATGGAAAACTACAACGACACTACTTGGCCGCGCGGCTATTTGTATATGCACCATTGCCACGAAAAAGAACAGAAGTATGCTCGCAGTGGCGTCATCTTAGCCTATATGCTTGCCGACGAATTGTCAGAGTGGTCGCAGACCAAGGTTGGAAACCGAGGCGAGTCGTACGAGAAGTTTAAACGTGCAAAGGCAGAAAAACTGCTTGATGCCGTCGAAAGGGATTTCCCCGGGATAAGGTCGCAAATAGAAGAATATTACACGGCAACACCACTCACATATCGCGACTACACCTTGTCGCCGGGCGGTTCGATGTACGGTATGGCAAAAGACTTGACTTTGGGCTTGGCCGGGCGCGTGTCGTACAAGACTAAGTTGCCGAATTTCTATTTGGTGGGACAGAACATAAACGCACACGGAATACTTGGCGTACTGGTCGGAACTTTGAACGTTTGCTCGGCTCTGCTTGGCGAGGATGTAATTAAGAAACAGATGCTTGAGGCAAATAATTCGGTTATTTCCGCAAGGCAAAAGTCGGTACTGATTATAGGTGGCGGTCTTGGCGGTCTTGTTACTGGCGCTTTGCTCGCAAAGGAGAACTACAAGGTGACCGTTCTTGAGAAAAATGCCATAATAGGTGGCGGTTTGCAGACAATTAGGCGCAAAGGAGTAGATTTTGCAACCGGAATGCATATTTTCGGTGGATTCAACAAGGATGGTAATCTTTACAAAATCTTCGATTACCTTGGTATTGCTGGCAAACTTAAATTAATGCCAACCGACGAAAATGCCTGCGACATTGTTACAATCGCCGACGACAATGCTACATACTATCTTCCAAAAGGCAAGGAAAACCTTGTAGAATACCTTTCGGGAATCTTCCCCGACGAGGCTGGAAACATTAGGCAATACATTGACAAACTATTTGAACTTTCGCAGGAAGAAGACCTTTTCTACATTCGAGAAAGGTCAACCGAACCAAACTTCACCTCGCTGAGCGAAGATTTTAAAAATCCGTACAACAGGCTTATTGACAGGTATATACATAATCCTAAACTTAAAAGATTACTCTGCTATTTGAAACCGCTTTTCGGTGGCGAGGAAGATACGACGCCTGCGTTTTTCAATGCGCTGCTAAGCGTTCTGCATATTGGAGGTACATTCCAGTTTGTTGGTAGCGGTCAACAGATGGTCGATATGCTGAAAAAAATCATTGAGGAGGCTGGTGGTGAAGTCGTTTCAAGCGAGGAGGTTACAAAAATTGAGGTCGAAGATCACGTGGTTACAAAGGTTGTGGCAAAGAATGGTAATTCTTATGTAGCCGACAGCTATATTTCCGATGTTCACCCCGATGTTTTGATGAAAATCATCAGTGGCGACGCATTCCCCGCTGCTTTCAGAAAGCGATTGAAAATGATTCCCGAATCGACTTCGAGCTTCAAGGTTTACATTAAGTTCAAGAAAAATGCCTTCCCATTCCTGAACCACGCAAACTATTACTACAACAATAGCATAGAATATCCTAAAGGCATAATGTATGTTACCCCGCCAGTCGAAAACCAGGGCGAATTTGCCGAGACTATGGCAATCATAAGTCTTATGGACTTCAGCGAGGTTAAGAGGTGGGAGGATACCCAGACAGGTCATCGTGGCGAGGAATACGAACAGTGGAAAAAGGCTACGACAGAAAAGATTTTTGACTTGATGGAGATGATTTATCCGCATTTCCGCGACTGCGTCGATTTCTCGTTTGCATCGTCACCGCTTACAATCCGCGACTTTCTCGGCAACAAGGAAGGCTCGAACTATGGTTTCCAGAAGGATAGCCGCAATCTGATGCTTTCGCAGATGGCGGTTGCAACCAAGGTGAAGAATTTGTTCCTGACGGGGCAGAACGTTAACATTCACGGATTCTGTGGAGTGTCGCTTACTGCAATCGAGACGGCAGAGGCTCTTGCCGGACACAATGTGATAGTAAAAAAAATCAACGAACATTACAATAATTACAAATAAACTTTTACATTTGCAATTGTACATAACAAATTACCTATAAATTAATGGATACTGTAAAACTGAAACTGATTTACCCGAAATGGAATAAGCTGCCCGGACAGACAACGTTCAACCTGCCGCCTCACGGACCGGTGGCATTTGCCGCAACTTTGCCCGAATACGTTGACATTTCGTTTACCGACGAAAACGTTGAGGCAATTGATTTCGACGAGGAATGCGACCTTGTGGCATTGTCGATGATGCTTACTACGCAGGTAAAGCGCGGATGGGCAATTGCCGACGAATATCACAAGCGTGGCAAAAAGGTTATCGCTGGCGGTATTTCCACTATGCTTCATGCAGAGGAGATGGTAAACCACGTTGACAGCGTATTTCTTGGCGAATCGGAAGGTCGTTCCGAACAGGTTATTATCGACTGGAAAAATGGCTGTCTGAAGAAGATTTACAACTATATGGGCAACCAGCCGCCAATCGAATCGGTAGGTCCTTGCCGCCGCGATCTTTACAAGCGCGAACTGTATAACCACAAGGGTGTGCAGATGGTTGACCTGTTCCACGCTTCGCGCGGATGCCGTTTCAGTTGCTATCCATGTGCTGTGTCGTATCTTGGTGGTCGTAAGTTCCGTCCGCGTCCAATCGACAAGGTGGTTGAGGATATGGCAAGCATCGACAACAACCGTCTGTTTATCGTCGATAACTCGCTGGCTCAGGACAAGCAGTGGGAAATGGAACTTTTCAAGGCCATCGCACCGCTGAAGAAAAAATGGATAAGCCATACCATCGAGGATGACCCCGAAGTGCTCGACCTTGCAGCAAAGGCCGGTGCGTGGTATGTATATCAGGCAGTTTACGATACTTCCGAATACATCAAGGAACGCGTAAAGAGATACCACGACTATGGAATAGGTGTTGAAGGTACAATATTGCTTGGTCTTGATAACCAGACTGTTGACGATTGTAAACGACTGATTGACTTCCTTGGCGAAATCGACTTGGACTTGGCTGAATTTACAGTAATGACGCCATTCCCGCACACAAAGGCCTACGACGATCTTTTGCGTCAGGGACGTATCTTCGATTTCGACTGGAACCACTACAATGCCGGTCAGGTTGTTTTCCAGCCCAAGCTGATGACGCCCGAGCAGTTGCAGGACGTTTACGATTACGCTTGGAAGAGCTTCTATGCAGCCGAAACCCAGGAATCAAAGATGTTCAGGTTGTTCTGCAATGTTGCGCTTCGCGAGATGGAAGAAGGTACTTATCGTCCGCGTAACAGGAAGCTGGCAAACAAGTCGTTCGGCCGCGATGTCGATAGAAGCAAGAGAAATGTAAACCTTAGACCCGAATAATTTTCACTCTATAAATTAGCAGAAATGAAAGTTTCAGAAGAATATTACGACGAAATCTTCCAGTTCAAAGGACAATGGGATATGCCGTCGTCGTGCGGACTGAAAATAAGGAATGTAAATGGCAAGACATATGTGATTGTGACTGAATTGTATCAGGATAACCCAGGCACTTCGGTAACCTATGCGGGCAGGTCGCTAGCAGAGCAGATTTGCGAGCAGAAGTCACTTGACATCAACAAAATAGTTTATCTGGAATGTAACCCGAATACAAACTCAAAGCTTTCGTTCTACGACGAGGAGTATTTCGAGGTAAACTTCAATGCCGACAGACAGAATATGTATAGGCTTCTTCCTGCCGACGAGGTTGCCGCAATATTGAAAGCATAATTATTAACGTCATTCCACATAGCAGAACGAATAGGCATAGGAACGAGCCTTGTGAGTTCGCTTATGCGGAATCTCCAAAATAGACTTTTTATGAAGTTCGTTTACTTTTTGCTTTTATTCTTTTCTGTGTCCTTATCTTTATCGGCGCAGGAACCAATACCTATATGGCCCGACAATTCGCCGCGGAAAGCCCGAAAAGTAACCGTAAAGCCGTATATTGCCGAATCGTCGGACGTAGCCATTATCGTATGCCCTGGCGGTTCATACTTCTGGCTCGACTATGGGAACGAGGGCGAAGCCGTAGGTCGCTGGATGCAGCAGCACGGCATATCGGCATTTGTGTTAAAGTACAGGGTGCCGAGCTGGTGGGCATGGTTTTTCCATTACCGCTACATCTTCAGGGGCAAGCAGCATCCCGACATGTACAACGACGGACAGATGGCATTGCAGTGGGTACACGAACATGCCGACGAGTATGGAATCGACAGGAATAAAATCGGTATGATTGGCTTTTCGGCTGGCGGGCACCTTGTGATGTCGGAGGCTTGTTTCCGCGGAAAGTACCGCCCTGCTTTTGTTGCACCGATTTATCCCGTTGTTACAATGTCGGACAAGTGCGTGCATAAGCGTTCTCGCCGTGGTTTGCTGGGTGAGTACAAGCGTTTTAACAAGGAGATGCGCGATTCGTTGTCGCTCGAAAAGCACATTCCAGCCGACTGTCCGCCAGTGTTTATCGTCAATTGCAAGGACGACCCCGTCGTTCATTACCATAATTCCGAATTGCTCGACTCTGCGCTTACTCAGCATGGCATTCCGCACAAGTATTTGCAGTACAAAATCGGTGGACACGGATTTGCCGTGAGCGAAGTAAAAGGCTCTGACGAGGCAAGAGTTTGGCGAGATGAATTTCTTGCATGGCTGAAGGAGATAAAAATCTTTTAGGAGGAGTGCAGAATCCATCAACCCTAGAAACGGCGAAGCCATAGAACGGCAAAGCCCTCAACGAAGTTAACCTTTAGCTCGGCGTAAGCCAAACAGCGCAGCGAGAAACGGGCGCAGCCCATTGAAACTTTGAAACGCCGCAGGCATATAAACTTTGGAGATTTCGGATAATCATTTATTTTTGCAAAAATTATTCGTTCGATTATGCAGAAGGACATTGAATATTGTTCGCCCGAAGAAATAAAGGCTTTTCAGGAAAAGAAACTGACCGAAGCGTTGGCTTATCTACAGGAATATTCCCCATACTACAAGAGGATGTTCAAGAGCTATAACATCGACATAAAGAAGATTCGTCACCTTGAGGACCTTGTGAAAATACCGTTTACGGAGAAAAAGGACTTGCAGCTTTTCAACGACGAGTTTCTTTGCTGCCCAAAGGAAAAGATTATCGACTACATAACGACGTCAGGTACGCTTGGCGACCCTGTTACTTTTGGCTGTACCGAAAAGGACTTGCAGAGGCTTGCATACAACGAGAAAAAGTCGTTTGCCTGTGCAGGCTTGCACCCTGGCAACATTGTGCAGCTGATGACAACACTCGACAAGCGCTTTATGGCTGGATTGGCTTATTTCTTGGGAATTAGGGAACTCGGTGCATCGGTTATCCGTGTGGGAAACGGAATACCCGAATTGCAGTGGGACACCATTATGCGAATCAAGCCCGATACTATAATGTGTGTGCCGTCGTTTATCCTGAAATTGATACAATACGCCGAGGAACACGGAATAGACTACAAGAACAGCAGTGTCCGCCGAATTATCGGCATTGGCGAAGGTCTTCGCGAACAGGATTTCGGACTTAACCTGCTCGGACGTCGCATAAAGGAAAAATGGGATGTGCAGCTTTTTGCAACTTATTCGTCCACCGAGATGGGAGCAACTTTCTCGGAATGTGAGTATGGTTGTGGTGGTCATATTCATCCAGAACTGATTATAGTTGAGATTATTGGCGACGACAATATGCCTGTAGCCGATGGCGAGGCCGGTGAAATCGTTGTGACAACCTTGGGAGTGGAAGGAATGCCTTTGCTGAGGTTCCGCACAGGCGACATCGCTTCGAAGCGCGTCGAGCAGTGCAAGTGCGGACGAAATTCGTATCGTCTTACGCCATTGCTAGGACGAAAGAACAATATGATAAAGTTCAAGGGAACAACGCTTTATCCGCCAGCAATAAACGATGTGCTTGACAATACCGACTACGTTGAGAACTATGTGATTGTTGTCAGCACCAACGATGCCGGCACCGACGATGTTCTGGTGAAGATTGCCTTGAATCATGAGCCCGACTTCGATGTTGTAAAGGAATTGAAGGACAGTTTCCGTTCGCGTATCCGTGTGGCTCCGCAGATAGAGATACTTTCCATTGACGAAATACGCCAGATAGTTTTCCCGCCGAAGAGCAGGAAGCCCATTAAGTTTATTGATTTGCGTTCAAACAAATAAGGTTATGGCAGAAAGTTTTGATGATATGAGGCCTTACAGCGATGCCGAAATGGTGTCTGCTGTTTCCCGGTTTGTAGAAACCCCGGAGTTTGTCAAGCTGGCAGGATTTTTATTCCCAAGCAAGCCGTTGTCCGAAGTTCGTGACTTTTTCCTGTCAATCAGGACGGTATATGAACTCCAGCACAAGATAATGTTCGGAATATACGAGGTTATCAAGCAGAAAAGTATGACCGATTTCACATATTCGGGTGTGGAATACCTCGATCCGGCGAAAAGTTATTTGTTTATCTCTAACCACCGCGACATAGTACTAGATGCGTATCTGCTTCAGTGCCTTTTTGTTATGTACGATATTCCACTTACACAGGTGACTTTCGGTGCCAATCTTATGCATAATCCGACAATCCGCGATGCTGGCAAGTGCAACAGGATGTTTAAGGTTGAGCGTGGCGGACCGACACCGCGTGAATTCTATATGGCGCTTTCGAGGCTTTCGCAATATATAAGGCACACAATCTGCGAAACTCACGATTCGGTTTGGATAGCGCAGCGGAACGGACGTACCAAGGACGGAATGGACAAGACAGAGGTTGCCCTTGTGAAAATGCTGGGGCTTAGCGGTGGCAAGGACAAGGTTGAAGCCTTCGACAGTCTGAATATTGTGCCGATTTCAATATCATACGAGTGGGAGCCTTGCGATGTGCTGAAGGCTTTGGAACTTTGCCGTACAGCAAAGTTCGGTCATTACGAAAAAGGTCCCGACGAGGATATAAATAGCATTTTCACTGGCATAAATTCGCAGAAGGGATTGGTGCATCTTTCTATAAACAAGCCTATTTCGCACGAAGAACTTACAGACTTGTCTTCTGAAGGCGATTACAACGAGGCTCTTGCGCGGCTTCTGGACAGGCGTATTCTTGGTGGCTACAAGCTTATGCCTAGCAATTATGCAGCCTACGACATCCGTAATGCTTCTGATGAGTATTCGTCGCAATATACGCCCGAATGCAAGGCAATGCTTCTTGATAAGATAAACAATTTGCCAAAGGTTGATGATATTGACAGCGAAGTGCTCAGGAAGCAATTTGTCGATATTTATGCAAATCCGGTGGAGAATTGTAAGATTAACGGCTAAACATTAGCCGAAATCAAGGTAAAATAGCCTCCTTTTTGTCATCCTGAACTTGTTTCAGCATTCGGTCATCCTGAACTTGTTTCAGGATCTATAGCAGCAGATGCTGAAATAAATTCAGCATGACGATTGTGGTTTTGGGTTACAAATTCATCGTCTTCTTATATCCCTTCAGGTACTTTTCTACGTTTGCAATATCATCGTAGAAAGGTGTGTCTTCGATGAATTTTGGTACTAAGTTGCGTATCGCATCGTATTGTTTGCGGGTTACAGGACTTAGCTTGCCGGTAATTTCGAGGCAGTCGGTTGCCTGTGCAAGTGCGATGTAGTGGATTGCCATCACTTGGAAGCAATTGTCGATTACGCGCTTGCAAAGCAGTGCCGTGTTGGTTCCCATACTAACAATGTCCTGGTTGTCGTTGTTGTTTGGAATGCTGTGGACGTAATTTGGCATTGCAAGCGTCTGGCATTCGGCCGTAGTCGATGTTGCTGTAAACTGGCAGGCCTGCATTCCGTAGTTCAAGCCGAGAGTACCAAGGTTTAGAAATGGTGGCAGAATGCCGTTTATGCGGTCGTGGAACAGGTAGTTGAGCTGACGTTCGGCAGTCATTGCTATGCGTACCATTGCTATCTTTACCTTGTCTTCTTCAAGCGAAATGTAGTCGCCGTGGAAGTTGCCGCCGTGGTAAACGTTCTTCGTTACCGGGTCAACTATCGGGTTGTCGCAGGCTGAGCAGACTTCTTCCTGCAGTATGCGGCGCGAATTTACAAGTGTTTCGTATATAGGACCAAGTATTTGCGGTGTGCAACGCAGTGAGTAGTAAGGCTGTACCTTGTGCTCAAACACTTTTTCTTCCTTATGACCGTTGTTGTACAGTTCGTGTTCGCGCTGGATGAGGCATTTGCTTCCTTTGGCGAAGTCTCTCATCTGGCGGGCAATAACCTGCTGTCCGTTGTGGCGACGGCATTCGTTGAGTGGTTCCGACATAAGGTCGTCGAACGACGAGGCAATTTCGTTCATCCATATCGATGCGATTACAGAGAGTTCGAGAAGAATTTCTGCAAAATGCTGGTTGACTATCGAAATGCCAGTCATTACCGAAGTGCCGTTTGTGATTGACAAGCCTTCGCGGATGTATATCTTCAGCGGTGTTAGGCCGAATTTCTTCATTATTTCAGCCGTAGGATGCCATTCTCCGTTGTAGTGGACCTTTCCTTCGCCGATGAGTGTAAGTGCGATGTGTGCAAGTTGTACGAGGTCGCCGCTTGCGCCTACGCTTCCATGCTGCGGTATGAATGGGTATATACCTTTGTTGATGAATTCCTTAAGCAACAAAGCGACATCGGCATGAATACCCGATCTGCACTGCATTATTGTGCCGAGCCTTGCTATCATTGCCGCCTTGACGTAGATGTCGTCCAAAGGTTCTCCTGCGCCGGTGGCGTGGCTTCTGATGATGTTGTACTGCAAGTCGGTAAGATACTTGTCGTCAACGCGCCATTGCGCCATAGGGCCAAAACCTGTATTTATGCCGTATATGACCTTGTCGGAAGAGAATTCCTTAAGGAACTTATAGCAATCATCTATGCCTTTTAGCGACTCTTCGGAAATGCGAAATGGTTCATTTTCAAACAGAACCTTTTCTATGTTGTTTAATAATAGAGAATCCATCTTTATATTGTCTTTCCTAAATGAAAAAGCAAAATTACTTTTTTTTTGTAATATTATCAGTTTGTCCAGAAAGTTTTTGGTAGCCATACGTTTTCCAGTTCCTGTGCTTCCTTGAACAACGGAGCAATTTCGTCGTCGGTAAAGCCTGCAATTCCGCAGCCAATGCGGGTTACAAGGAACTTATATTCCTTGTGCACTTTTGCAAACTCAATAAACTCATCGACGTATGGTTTTATGGTTTCAACTCCGCCTTGCATTGTTGGTATTGCGTAGCTTTGTCCCTGCAAGCCAACGCCTTGTCCCCACACTGCGCCGAACTTGTCCATTGCTATTCGTGCTGCACCGCCGCCGTGTGCTCCAGCAAGGTTGCTTCCGAAGACGAAAATTTCGTTTTCGTCAAGCGAACGTATGAAATCTGGTGTGTAGCGCTCAGTTTTTGTTTCTTTTTCTTCCATATCAATATATTTAGGATGATAGTTTACTGTATCGTAAAATTTTTTCAATGTTTCCTTGAAGTAGCTGGGTAAAAGACGCATTGCGCTACTTACTATTTCCTTTGGTATGTCCTTGTAGAATGCTTCGGCTATGCCACCAGCGATGCAGGCCTGTGTGTCGCTGTCGCCACCGAGCGAAACGGCAAGGCGGACGGTACTTTCATAGTCGGTGCTTTCGAGGAAAGCGATTATGGATTCGGGAACAGAGCCTTGGCAAGTTACGTCGAAATCGTAATCTGGCCTGATTTCATCGCAAGTACGGTCTAGATTATAGCCGTATTTTGCAGATATGTAATCTTTTATTTCTGCTTTGCTTTTGCCGTTGCGGGCCAACCAGATAGCCGCTGCCGTTGCTTGTGCGCCCTTGATGCCTTCGGGGTGGTTGTGGGTAATGCTTGCGGAAATTTCGGCAACTTTTTCAGTTTCTTCCAAGGTGTCGAACAGCCAGCCGACTGCACTTACTCGCATTGCCGAGCCGTTTCCAAAACTGTTGTATGGCTGACGTTTCCCGGACTCGAAAAATCTTTCCGGAAAAAACAGCCATTTGAAAAACATTCCTCCGTAACCTGCATCTGGCTCCAGAGAACCGTATTTTACCATCTTGTCTTCCAGTACCTTGTTGGTGTGTTCGGCATCGTCCAATAGCCATTCGGCAACGGCCATGGTCATTGCCGAGTCGTCGGTGTAGCGACTTTTATTGTCAAACAGGTTGAACTTTGTTGTCTTGATGCTGTTGAACTCGTGTGATGAGCCAACGATATCTCCAATTATTGCTCCTAACATGAATCTTAATTTTTAATGGTTATTTTTGGTGTTTGATACTAATATATTTAAAAGTCGTGATTTTTTTAATTCGATTTTATTTCTGATAGCTAAAATTCAATCCTATATATTCCCCTTTCTTTCATTTCATTATATTTTTCTCGATTAAAGCGGAATTTTCGCCTTTTGCTCCTAGAATCTGAATATTTAGCAGTTATTTTGTTTGTTTCCATCTGGTCGAGAATTCCTAGCTGTAACATTTTCTTTTCAAAGTTGCGGCGGTCGAATTTTATATCAAGAATAGCCTCGTATAGTCTTTGCAGTTCGGGCATCGAAAATTCCTCATCCATAAGTTCAAATCCTATCGGTTCGAAATGAATTCTCTCCTTCAGTGTGCGCAGAGCAAGCCGCAAGATGTAGTCGTGGTCGAATGCAAGCCGAGGAATGTCCTTTATTGGAAACCACTGGGCTTTTGCCGCATCGTCGCCGCCCTTGACTTCCGCCTGCTTGACCAGTCCGAAAAATGCTACCGTTACAACTCTTTCGCGAGGGTCGCGGTCAACATCGCTGAAAGTATGGAATTGCTCAAGGATATCAAGTTTAAGCCCAGTTTCCTCTTCAAGTTCGCGCTTGGCGCATTGCTCTACGGTCTCGTCAATGTTCATAAACCCACCAGGAAAAGCCCAGCAACCTTTGCATGGTTCATTGCCACGCTCGATGAGCAGTATTTTCAGCTCTTTTCCATCGAATCCGAAAACAACGCAGTCGCAGGTAAGTGCTGGATGCGGATATTTATATGTATAACCTTGTGTCATATTATGTGTAATTTTTACGCAAATTTATAATATAATTTTAAATCGACCAAATATTTTGTGTAAAAAATACACATATTTGTTTCTTATTTCATCATAGCACAACAAAATAGAACTATTTGCTTTATAATTAATGATTTTATTGCAAGCATATAAGGTCTGTGCTCAAAATATTGCAATGGTTAAAAGTAAAGGAGAAAGAATTTCTTACCTTTGTGCAAAATTTCAGAATATGTTCCAGAAAATAATAAATGCCTGTGTAAAGTTGGTGCAGAAACTTCTGCCTGAACCATTTATTTTTGCCGTAATACTCACTGTCGTAGCTTTTTTAATAGCAATGCCAGTCTGTCATCAGACACCGCTGGAAGTGGTCGAAAACTGGGGCAACGGCGTGTGGTCGCTGCTTGCTTTCGCAATGCAGATGGCTTTGGTGTTGGTGTGCGGCTCAACTTTGGCATCGGCTCCGCTCATCAAGCGTGGCATTAGCTGGCTTGCTTCGTTGCCGAAGAAGCCTGTTGGAGCAATAGCATTGGTAACGGCAATTTCATCATTGGCATGTTGGCTCAACTGGGGCTTCGGACTTATCGTGGGCGTAATCTTCGCCAAGGAAATTGCCCGCAAGCTGCAGGGTGTCGACTATCGCCTTTTGATAGCTTCTGCATACAGCGGATTTGTGGTGTGGCATGCAGGTCTGTCTGGCTCGATTCCGCTAACGATGGCAACGCAAGGCGAAGGTTTGAAAGAAGTTACTCGCGGTGCCCTCGAGAATCCAATTTCTATAACCGACACCGTGCTCAGTCCTTACAACATCGTGATTGTAGCGCTGATAATAGTCGCACTTGTTGCTGTAAACTCGCTTATGCATCCAAAAGCCGACAAGGTTGTGACCATCAATCCCGACTTGTTAAAAGAAGACGAGCCAGCCAAGGTAGAAAAAGGAAAAACTCCAGCCGAAAAGATGGAGAATAGTCGTATTCTAAGCCTTATAATTGCAATTTTGGGCTTGACGTACCTTGTTATAAAATTATTCTTCCGTGGCGGTTCGCTCGACCTCAATTCGGTTATAATGCTGTTCTTGTTCCTTGGCCTGATTCTTCACAAGACACCGCTTTCGTATGTTCATGCTTTTACAAAGTCGGCAACTGGTGCCGCAGGCATTCTGCTTCAGTTTCCGTTCTATGCGGGAATTATGGGCATAATCACAGGTGTCGGTGAATCGGGAATCTGCCTTGGCACGGTCATCAGCGATGCTTGCATATCGGTATCAACGCCAACAACTTATCCGTTGCTAACCTTCCTTTGTGCCGCCGTGCTCAATATGTTTGTGCCGTCGGGTGGGGGACACTGGGCAATTCAGGCTCCTATAATGTTTACTGCAGGTGCCAATCTTGCTGTCGATCCAGGACTTACGGGCATGGCAATTTCGTGGGGCGATGCGTGGACCAACCTCATTCAGCCGTTCTGGGCAATCCCTGCACTTGCCATAGCAAAACTCAATGCCAAGGACATTATGGGATTCTGCATCATCGACCTTGTGGTGACGGGGATCATCATCTGTGGCGGATTGCTGGTATGGGCGTGGTAGAAATAGTTGAAAGTTGATAGTTAAAAGTTAATAGTTTAAAGTTGACAGTAGGGACGTTGAGAGCAACGTCTAAAAGATGAAAGTTAGAATAGCAATCCGTAGGAAAACTGCATAAAAAAAAAGTGGCATAAGCCACTTTTTTATTTCTATCTGCAAGAATCTTTAGTCCCGTTTGGCGAAAGTTCGTACGAAGCTGTATGCCCTGAATTTATAGCGGCATTTACTGTTGCTTGTGCATCCCTTTCATATCCCCACATATAAGTTATATTTCCACCTATCTTAATCTTCCAGCAGTTAGGTTCGTTGGGGTTGACGTTGGTGGTGTTTTCTGGAGCATGGCACGACTTCTCTTCGTTTGCAGGAGTTTCCACATACTTAGCTTGCTGGTATCCGTCGCTTTGCAACGATGCTGTTTTGCGTCTTGCTACTGTTTCGGTCGACCATAGATATTGCTCGTATCCTTGTCCGTTCTTGGTGCCTGTTATTTTCCAGCATTTCTTTGGCTGGCTCTTTTCGTTGTTTGCATCGCAGGCTTCTACAGTTTGATGATTACAAGATTTATATGTGTATATTTCGTTGTGTTGCGATTGCATTTCATTAATCCATTGCCTTACATTAGTTTCAGTATCCCATCTGAACTCAATATCTCCATTTTCTCCTGTAATTTTCCAACAAGCAGGTTGGGCGATGATAGTTGTTGCTTCTCTTCCTATATTGTTTACTCGGTTGGATTCGCTGATTGTCTGCTTTGCTGGCTTCTGCGCGTATGCAATGCACGACACTAGCACGAATGCCATAAAAAATGATATTGACAATAAG
Organism: Bacteroidales bacterium; assembly: GCA_017617125.1. Taxonomy (GTDB): domain Bacteria; phylum Bacteroidota; class Bacteroidia; order Bacteroidales; family ML635J-15; genus Bact-19. The sequence continues at coordinate 17,224 of JAFZWY010000034.1, read as the reverse complement.
TTTTTCATGTTTCTTCGTTTTTAGAATTATTATCGACTGCAAAGGTAGCAAATAATTTAATAATCCAAAGATAAGCGCAGAAAAAGTCCCGAGAGGACAATATGAGGTAGGATATATGATTGGCAAATAAATAGCAAAAAAAAGGGCGGAGATTTAAGTCTCCGCCCTAAATTCAAATAATTATTTTTTATTTCTTGTCTTTACCGAGGAACGGGTAACCGTATTCTGTCGGAGGGCAGAAAGTTTCCTTTATCGAGCGGGTGCTAATCCACCTGTAGAGGTTGAGTTCGCTACCTGCCTTGTCGTTTGTACCCGATGCTCTTGCACCGCCGAATGGCTGGTTGCCAACAACTGCGCCTGTCGGCTTGTCGTTGATGTAGAAGTTACCAGCTGCATGGCGAAGTACGTTTTCTGCTTCGATTATTGCATAACGGCACTTTGCAAAGATTGAACCTGTAAGTGCGTATGGCGAGGTTTCGTCGCAGAGGTGGAGAGTTTCGGTGTACTTGTCGTCGTCGTAAACGAAAACGGTGATAACCGGACCGAACATTTCTTCCTGAATTGCCTCATAGTGCGGGTCAGTTGTAACGATGATGGTCGGGTCGATGAAGTAACCTACCTTCTTGTCGTATGTTCCACCGAGAGCGATTTTAGCCTTGCGCGACTTCTTAGCTCTGTCGATGTAACCAGCAATCTTGTCGAACGATTCTTCGTCGATAACTGCGTTTACGAAGTTTGTGAAATCGAATACATCGCCAACCTTTACAGTCTTCATCATTTCCTTTACGTTCTTCAAAGTTTCGTTCCACAACGACTTTGGAATGTATGCGCGTGAAGCTGCCGAGCACTTCTGTCCCTGGAATTCGAAAGCACCGCGTACGATTGCAACTGCGAGTTCGCGTGGGTCAGCCGACTTGTGAGCGAAAATGAAGTCCTTACCGCCAGTTTCGCCGACAATCTTTGGATAAGTGTTGTACTTGTCGATATTGTCGCCAATCTGCTTCCAGAATGCCTTGAAAGTAGATGTGCTACCGGTGAAGTGGATACCTGCAAGGTGTGGCGAAGTGAATGCTACGCTGCTGATAACCGAACCCTTGCCTGGGAGGAAGTTGATAACACCGTCGGGCAAACCTGCTTCCTGGAAAATCTTCATCAGGTAGTAGTTGGAAAGGATAGCAGTAGTTGCAGGCTTCCAAATAGTAACATTACCCATCAATACTGGCGAAATGTTGAGGTTGCAAGCGATTGATGTGAAGTTGAAAGGAGTGATTGCATAAACAAATCCTTCCATTGCGCGGTATTCGTTGCGGTTGAGTACCGAATTGTCGGAGATTGGCTGCTGAGCGTAAATCTTCGATGCAAAATATGAGTTGAAGCGGAGGAAGTCGATAGTTTCCTGTGCGCTGTCGATTTCGGCCTGCATTGGGTTCTTGCCCTGTCCGAGCATTGTAGCTGCGTTGATTACATATCTGTATTTCTTCGAAAGAAGTTCACCGATACGCATCATGATGGAAGCGCGTTCGATCCATGGGGTGTCTTCCCACTGCTTCTTAGCTGCCAATGCAGCATCGATAGCCATCTGTACTTCCTTCTTGCCAACCTTGTGGTATTTTGCCAATACATGCTTGTGGTTTGTAGGCATAACAACCTTGCCCATGTCACCAGTCTTAACTTCCTTACCACCGATGATGCAAGGAATTTCGATGCACTGGTTGAACTGACGTTCGAGTTCTTCTTTCAATAATTTTCTTTCTGGAGTTCCGGGTGCGTATGAGAATCCCGGTTCGTTTTTCGGCTCTCTGAATGAGAATAATGCGTTATTCATAATATTTTTTGTTTAAGTTATTTTTTTTCGTTCTGCAAATCTAAAAAAATAAACTGACTTGAGAATCGTTTGCTGAGAAATTTTTATAAAAAAAACGGTTCTCCATAATGATGAAGAACCGCGATAGTTTTTAATTAAGTGTGCTTACTTCAAAATTTTGAATTTGCCGAAAATTGGCATTGGCTTTGTGCTTCCCTGAGCTGCATTTACAATACCGATGATTGCAAATACGAGGAATCCGATGCATACCAACCAGCTGATAAGGCTCCACATTGTCAACAAACCAAACGACCATGTACGAACCAACAACATGCTTACGATATAGCTAATGATGCTCCATGCAACTTCACAAATGAAAAGTCCAAGACCCTGATTTGCGTGGAAACGAGCAAATTTAGATTCCTTTGCTGCGAATATTGGAACCAATACTAAAATTCCAATGTATGCAAGGATTGCAAATACCTTATTGTTCTGTACATCTTCTGGTGTAACCTCTGTCTGTGCTGCATTGTTTTCTGCAGGCTTGTTTTCGAGTTCTTCTGCCATGAGTTTATCTCCTTTACTTAAATTATGAATAAATTATTTTTTGCAAATAAAATGAATATTCTGTTATGATGCAATATTTTTTTTGTTTCTGGCTTCGCCGTTCAACTTTTTGCGCAAAGCATTGCGCAACTACAATTGATTCTCAACTTTAATCTAATTTCTTTTAACTTTTAACTACTCGATAGAGTACAGTTCCCTATTCAGAGTCAACTTACCTTTCTTGTTGTACGATTCGTACTTAACTGCGCCTACACCGAGTTTCCACCACTGCTTCGAACTTACGTTTACCTTTACGAAGATAATCTGCGCACTGTCTTCCGAATCTACACGTATGCAGTCGAATGTACCAGCATCGGTTGTTACGCTTTGTCCGGTTGTAACGGCAATATTGGTGTTGGTAATGCTTATGCCAGAACCTGTTATGTGGCAGTCGTCAAGTTTTTCGCCATTGCTGGGGTGTTCGGGAAGGATAATTGTGTGACCTTTTATTGAATCAACGTTTACCATTGATGCCAGCGAACCGAGAGCGTAGCGAACGTCGGTGTGGAAATATCCGTCGGCGCTCCAAACTCTGCCCTTATATACTTCGCCAGTCTCCTTGAAGTTATCCTTCAGCCAAACAATGTCGAATAGGATTGTGGTCTTGCCTTCGTCCTTCTGAACATCTGTTATTTCGTATCTGAAGGCCTGAATAATCTTGCCCTTTGCGTCCTTATCAACGTAGGTAATTTTCGTGCCGACCTTCTCTGGCATGTATGTCTGTGCAAAACCTGCATTGGCAAATACTAATGCCAATAAAACAAGAATCTGTATTAAAACATTTTTTTTCATAATCATCTGAACGTATTGTGTTAATCTATTGATTTTTGCTTCATTGTTACAGTCTCACCCTTAAAAGTAAACTTCATCTCCTTGTCGCTGACAGTAAATGTAGCCTTGTCAACAACATTTCCATTTTCGCCAAGAGGAATACTGCCTTCGCCGTTATTATATGTGACATCACCAAACAGATTGCCGCTATCCAGCAGATTGCCATCATCGTCATACTTCGTGAAGAAAAGATTTGCATTATCCTCGACGCTGATAGTCAAACGATATGTACTGTTTTCTGATTCATAAAACCATTTTGTCCTAGTAACAGATTCTGGAGCAGAACTTTTTGCTTGTTCTACGGATTCGGTAGCGGATTCGCTGGTTTTGTCTGTGCTTTGTTCCTTGTTGTTTCCGCAAGCAGTCATTAAAGCTAGACTTGCAATGCACATAAATGCTAAAAATGTCCTTTTCATATTATTAAATGTTTGTTTACATGTTGTCTGTCTAACAGGCTTGCAGTCTAACAGGCTGTCAGCCCGTTGGACTGTTAGACTGTCAGCCATTTACTTCTTTACGAATTCAACTCTTCTGTTCTTGGCTTTGCCTTCTTCGGTGCTGTTGTCGGCGATTGGCGAAGTCTGTCCCTTACCAACCGATGTAAGCCTGTCGGCAGAGATTCCCATTTCGACCAACTTGTCAACGATTGCCTTTGCGCGGGCTTCGCTGAGTGTCTGGTTGGATGCTGCATTGCCGGTATTGTCGGTGTGACCCTGAACTTCAAACTTGAGTTCCGGATTGTCATTCATAAGTTGCACGATGCGGTTGATTTCGCCCATTGATTCCGGCTTAATTACCGACTTGCCAACATCGAAGGTAATGCCGTAGGTAATGAACTTGCCATCGGTCATCATCCGGTCGTAGAGAGGCACAGCGCCTTTGGCGATGCGAACATTGCGGATATAAGCCGGTGTTCTGCAGAAGTCATACGTGAATTCGATGTGACCGCCGTTCGGGTTTTTGTAGTTGGGTAGGTTGAACACACGGGTCTGGTCAAAATAAACTTTGATGGCGCGCTTGTTGACCGAAACCGATATGTGGTGCCATTTGTTCGGTTCCACGCGCTCAATGCGATTGGTGTTGTCAACTCCCTTGTCGGTGGTGGTTGCCCAAACAGTTGTGTGGAAATCCTTGTAGAAATTCTGATCTTTCAGCGTGTAATTTTCTACGAAGTTATCGAAGGTGAACCCCCACAACCAGCCACCACGATCGTTTTTACCTTCGGGATTGGCATAGAAACTGAGGTGTAAGTCACCGAAATCCTCCCCTTCGTTCTCAACAAAGTCGTAGTAGTCAAACTCTACAGTATAAACCTCGGGCAGGTAGTTCCATGTCGTTTTCATAAGCGGCATGATATTGCAATGCGGCATAAGTGCGATGACATTTTCTCCATTCGACCGCTGGATTTCACACTCGCCGTCGATGAGTTCCCATTTGCTTGGGAACTCACCTAGTTGCTCGCCTTCAAGTTGGTCATAGAAGATAACTTCATCGCCAGGTACAAAGTCGAATTTGTTCCATTCTGACTGAGCGCGTTCGTTCTGCTTTGTTCCGTCGCGTTTTGCGCCGCATTCGTCGCAGAATTTACCCTTGTTGCCCTTGTGTCCGCACTGTGGGCAAGTCCATGAATCATCGGCTGCAGTTGCTTCCGGTTTCTTTGCTCCACACTCGTTGCAGAATTTACCTTGGTTGCCAGTATGTCCGCAAGCAGGGCAAGTCCAACCGCTTTCCGATGCAGTGTTGGTTTCTGTTGCCGAAGAAGCACCTGGCTTCTTGGCTGCACATTCCTTGCAGAAGTTGCCAGTGTTTCCTTTTGCTCCACATGCAGGACAAGTCCAGCCGCCATTGTCGTGTGCATCGTCGTGAACAGTTTTGGAGTTGTCGTTCTTTTCCTTTTCAATGGCTTTCTGCGTATTCTCGAAAGTCTTGTCAACGGCATTATCAACTGCCTTGTCGATGGCATTGTTTACACCTTCTTCAACCTTCTGGTTGAGCTTGTTTCTAATCAGGTTGCCGATCTGAGCATTTGCTGCAAATGACAAAAACAATGTTGCCAATGCTAATACTATCAATCTTTTCATAAAATTTCTAATTTAGAGATATAATTTTTAGCAAAAGTATAAAATGTTTTTGGAATGACAAGAGGGAAGAATAAAAAGTTTCGCGCCCCACCGGCCTTTAATGGCATAAAAGACCTTAAAGGCTTTAACGGAGGGGCGACCTTTTTATTTTCCCCTTCCCCACGCAACAGTATTTCCTTCAATTTTCATTGCTGAAAGCGAGAAAACCGTAGTGTGCTCTGATTTTTTTAATGTACAATTGATAATGATATTATCCTGAAACGAAAAACCGGACGGCATATCAACATTTATCATTTCACGGAAATTGATACTATCGTCGTTGGTAAGCTTGACAACGCACTCCTTGCAGTTCCAAATGACGGTCAGTTTTTCAAGGTCTCCTTTGGCTGCTGCAAGTTCCTTGTCGGAGAATACACGTGAGGCTATGTGTTGTATCTTTGGCGATATTTTTTCGATGTCGATGCCGACGGGATGTTCGGGATTATAGATTATTGCGGCAATGTCGGCAGAGTGGCTTATCGAGATGTAGCCGTTGTCGAGGTATGGCTTGCTGTCGTTGTAGTGTATTGTCTGGTTAATGCCGACGGCCTTCAGCAATGCCCGTACCGACAGCAGTTCGATGTGGCGCTTGTGGGCTGAGTTGTTGCCGATTACCTTCAGGTCTTCGTCGCACAGGTCGCACATGGTGCGAAGCTGTTCCTCGGTCTCCTCCATTTTCCAGAAGGCAAGAAGGGAATGGTCGGGTAATATGTGTTTTTGAATTAACAATGGACAATTAATAATTTACGATTGACGAAGTACGATTGACGATTTAAAACCTTGAAACGTGAAACAAGAAACGGCGAAGCCGTGAAACTACATCATTTCCACTCAAAACTCTCCATAAAATGTTCTATGTCGTCGCGGATGAAATCGACCACCGGTGCGAGCGAATCCTTGTTGGGATGCGCCTCGAAATACAACGACCCGCGCATGAAATGCGTTGTGCTGTCAGTCATGTAGAACTGTACCTGAGAAGCTACATTACCCTTGATGTTATATAGGCAGCCAAACACGCGCGACGAATCCTTCTCAAAAATATTTTCCTCGATGGCATCTGCCTTCACGGTGTGCTTGTAGGCAAAGTCGTGGGCGTCGTTGAGCAAAGTGTCGAGGTCGTTGTTGACGTTGCGGTAGGTCAAATACACGGTTGCCTTGTACTTTGGGAAATATATGTCGAACCAGCAATCGTCCTCCTTCTCCTTTATCAGAAACGAGTATTCGGGAATCTCGAACTTGAAAGGGCATTCACCGTTGTATTGCTTGTAGGCCTTCTCGGGAAAGTCGATGCGGAAATATCCCTTGGGGCGCGGAGCATAATTCTTGCCACCGCAAGCTCCCAGTATGGCGAGCAGTACCACCATAGTCGTTATTATGACAGCAATCTTATTTTTCATCGGTTTCGGTTTTGACAGGTTCGGGCAATTTGACTTTTATCTTCTTTATTCTACGCTCGTTGGATGCCGTTACGGTAAAGTCGAAGCCATTCACGCTTATAGTCTTGTCCTTGGCGGGAATTTCCTGGTTGATTTCGAGAAGCATACCTGCCAGCGTTTCCGATTCACCCTTAATTTCCTGGAACAAATCGTAATCGACATCAACAATCTTGCAGAAATCCACTATGCTGGTCTTGGCATCGAACTTGTAGTGACGGTCGTCGATCTTCTTGAACATGTCCTCGTCGGTATCGAACTCATCGTGAATTTCACCGACAAATTCTTCCAAGATGTCCTCAAGCGTTACAATTCCGCTCACGCCTCCGTACTCGTCGATTACTATTGCAATATGCATCTTCTTCGACTGGAAATCGGTAAGTAGGTCGTTTATCTTCTTGGTTTCGGGCACGATGAAGTGCGGACGGATAAGCTTGTGCCAGTCGAAGTCGTGTTCCTCTACATGGGCTAGTACATCCTTTATGTAGAGTATTCCCTTGATATTGTCTAGGTTGTCCTCGTAGACGGGAATACGCGAAAAGCCAGATTCAACGATGTCGCCAATTACCTTCGAGAACTTTGCTTCGTACTCGATAGCAAACACATCCACGCGCGAGGTCATCACTTCGCGGGCATCGAGCGACGACGAGGCGACGATGTCCTCAAGCATTTCGCGGTCGTCCTTAAGGTCGTCTGATGCGAGTTCGATGGCCTGCGACAGGTCTTCGATGCTGATTTCGGAAGTGTGCTTCTTCTGCAGGCGTTTCTTTACGGCATTGGTCGATTTTATAAGGATTATGCTGAAAGGGAAGCATAGTGGCTCGAGTATCCAAAGCGGATATGCCATAAACTTTGAAATCGACAGCGGATATTTTGCCGCCAGAATTTTCGGTATCATCTCGCCGAACAGCAAGATTATGAATGTAATGACAACGGTTTGCAGTACAATTACGAGCACCGTATTGTCGATGTGGGCAAAAATCCTATCCGATAGGAATGCCGTGATTATCACTATTGCAATGTTGATGAAATTGTTGGCTACAAGTATTGTTGCCAGCAGCTTTTCGGGGTTCGACAGCAGTTTTGCGATAAGTTTTCCCTTTGCGGTCTTAGCCTTGCGGATTTTTTCCTTGTCGCTGGCCGAAAGTCCGAAAAAGCCAGTCTCGCTTGCCGAAACAAGTCCGGAGCATACGAGCAGGAATATCACTACGATAATTCCGATTATGGTCGATTGATCCAATTCAGTTAAGAGTTAAAAGTTAAGAGTTAAAAGTTGGAAATTGCTTACTTGTAAGCAATCGCAACAACTAGAAACACAGAAACTTAGAAACATAGAAACGAAAAAACTTAGAATGGTAAATCGTCTTCGGGTTCTGCTGCCGGCTGGAATGCTCCAGGCTCTGCTGCTACTGGGCTCTGTGCCGGCTGGTCGGCAAATGGCTGAGCGTCGGCGGGCTGTGCAGGCATTGCTGGCTGTCCGTCGCGTGCCGACTTAGGTTCCATCATACGGATTGTGTCGGCTAGGATTTCGGTGGTGTAGTGCGTGGTGTTGTCCTGTCCCTGCCAGCTGCGGGTCTGCAGACGGCCTTCTACGTAAACAAGCATACCCTTGTCGAGGTAGGTTTCGCAGAACTTTGCAAGGTTGCGCCATGCAACTATATTGTGCCATTCGGTATTTTCGCGCCTTTCACCTTCCTTTGTGCGGTAGGGTTCTGTTGTTGCCATGCGGAAGGTTGCAACAGGCGTATCTTCCTTTACATATCTAATTTCGGGCTTTACTCCAAGCCTTCCTATTAACATTACTTTGTTCAGGTACATATCGAAAATTTTTCTGCAAAGATAAGGAAAATTTACGATTTTGGATTTATGATTTACGATTATTATTTGAAAAAGGGAGAAAAAGGCTAAAAGGCCGACAGGCTTGCAGGCTAACAGTCTAGTTGCCCCCCACGTTAAGGTCCCTAAGGCTTTTAACGACCTTAACGCTTGGGGGTAAGCCTTTTTAGCCTTTTCTACTCCACCTTCACTCTTATTCCCGTGCTGTGGCTTGTATATTCCGGTGCATACATGCTTTGTATCGTCGTGATGCCATTCGAGAAGTTGCCCTTCTGCGTAGCGATAACCTGATACTCAAACACGTAGGTGCCCTTTGGAAGAATATCTATGAAGAAGTTTACCGATGCGTCCTTTATCGACTGGTAGTAGCCCAACGAGTGCTTGAACCTGTAGCCAGAAAGTTTTTCTGTCGGCTCGAAGGCTGAGGCACGCATATCCTTCAGGTGGACATACTCCATGTTGCGGTCAACTTCGATTTCGATGCGGACTGTAACCTTGTCGCCGACCTTGAGGTTGGCATTCTTCTGCGTAATCGGCACAATGACTTCCTTGCCGTTCTCAACGCGGTTGACGAACAAATCCTTGCGAATCTTCAGCGGGGTGTCCTCGAATCCCTTTATCTTGTCGATATCCTCGTAGTACTGCCAGTAGATGCTTCCCCAAGCCACGGTGCTGTCGGCCTTGGTGACCGAAACTTCGCTCCACGAACTTTCTATCTCGTCCTTTTTCCAAGCCTTCTTGTAGTAGCCGGTGCCGTCCTCGGTCTTTTCGGTGGCAAGGTCGATGGTCTTGTCGCCAAGGGTGATTGTCGGGTAGTCGGTTTCGCCGAGAATGCTTGTGCCGTCGAGCAATAACGCATAAACTGCTTCGGCTGTTGCCTTGGTGGTCTTCCAGCGGTTGGTTTGCTTCTGCTTCAGCAGCCATACCTTCATATCGTTGACATCCTGGTTTTCACCAACCTCGTCGAACAGTTCTATCAGCAACGACTGAGTTTCGATACCGCTGTTGTACCAGTACCATCCGCGTTCCAAATCCCAGTACATGCCGAGTTCTTCGCTGTGCTGAGCATATTCCTTCAACGACTTGATTATCGCATTCACGGTTGCTGTGCGTCCGCTACGCTGCATTGCCAAAGCAAGCATTCCACGCATATAGAAGCCCCAGTCTTGCCAATCTCTCTCGCCAAGTTTCATATATGCGTCGAAAACCTTCTGTGCCGACTTGTCCATCGGGTATTCCTTGTTGAAGAATGAGCGCACATACAGGTAATGAATCTGCGTGTAGCCAAGACTTAACTTTCCTCCGTATTTCAACTGCTCGTCGTAAATTTCCTTTATTTCCTTGTCGGTGTACTTGATGGCTTTCTTTATCATGCCTTCCATCGACGAGTCGGGGAACTTCACGCCGAGTTTCTTCAGGTGCCCGTAGTTGCCAACAATATGCTGTGTCACATAAAGGTTAGCGTTCATTCCCTCGAACCATGGGAAACCACCGTTTGACTTCTGCATCTTCTCGAGCTTGTCGGTAGCCTTGCGTGTTTCGGTCTTTATGCGGGCGAGGTCGAACAGAACGCCAATGTTCTGCTTGTCCTCGGCTTCGTCCTTGGCATCGAGCAACCACGGCGAATTTTCGAGTAATACCGATTTCAGTTCCTCGTTGCGCTGTAAGTTCGATTTCAAGGCTTCGGCATCGGTTTCCTTCCACTTGTTGAACATTTCCTCAATCTTCTTGTCGGAATTTGCAATGTGCGATGCAAGCAGGTTGGAGTAGATGCGCGAGAAAGTCTGTTCGGCACATTCGTAGGGGTATTCCATCATATACGGCAGTGCAAGCACGGCGTACCAGGCGGGATTTGGCGTAAATTCGAGCGTATATGAGTAGTTTTCGAGCGAATTCGACTTGTTGTTCTTCATCGAAGCGAACGAGAACTTTGTTGTTCCAGCGCGACGCACGGGCAAAGGCATTGTCTCGGTAACCATCATGCGGTTGGTGAGTATCGGCAGAACCTTTTCCTCGCCGTCGGAATGACCGTCGCCAACTGCAACTATGCGTACCGACACGGCACCAATGCTCATCGGAACCGAAACTTTCCATTCTACCGAAGTGTTGCGGTTTGCATCGGCAGAGAACGAAACAGTGTTGCTGTTCACGAATTTAGCGGTAATATCCTCGGAATTTTCGGTGCTGATGAACTCGATTTTAGCCTTGCCGCTGATTTTGTTTTCGGTAAGGTTTGCAATCTTGGCCGAAATGTAAATTTCATCGCCTTCGCGCAGGAAACGCGGCAGGTTGGGCGTTACCGAAACTTTTTTCTGGGTGACTATTTCGGCACTGATATGGTTGGTTTTCAAGTCCTTGGTGTGGGCAAGTCCGAACACATTCCAGCGTGTAAGGCTTTCTGGCATTGTGAAGTTGATATATACATTGCCGTCCTTGTCGGTGCAAAGGTCCGAAGCAAAATATGCGGTCTCGTTGAAGTTGGTGCGCACTTCGGCATTGTCGAAGGCTTCGCTTTCTTCTTCCGAGATTTCCTTTTCTGAGATTTCCTCTTCCTGCACAGCATTATCGGCAAGCATAATGGCATCGTTTGATACTTCACCAACTTCGCCAAACATTTCTGCCTCTTCAAACACTCCGCCGGCCTCTTTTGCCCTTGCATTGTATAGCCTTGTCGTATATTCGCGCTTGTAGGCCGTGTAATAGACATTGAGAGCGCTGAAGAAATACGGTGTAGGATATGGTGTGTAGGTATGCGAACTTGGTGGATAGGTGTAGAAGCGACGGTTGCTGCTGGTGTTTCCAAAGCCCTCGTAGTCGAAATTGTTTTTTATCGAATTCGAAGAATATGGCCAGAAATACCAGCTGTGCGGCCTGTACGAGTCGAGCGACGCGTCATATACGGTGGCTGCAAGTTCGGCTTCGACAGGCTTTCCGAACTTGTCCGAAATCTTCATCTGCCACGATTCTTCGGAACCCGGCAAGGTTTTGTCGCGGAAGGTTACAAGCTTGATGTCAAGTTGCTTGTTGATGCGCGAAACGCTTATTGTCTTACTGTCCTTGAATACTCGTCCGTGGCGCACAAAAATCGCGGTTACAAACACATCGCCGTAACATTCTTCGGTAATCGGTATTTCGATGCTCTTGACTTCGTTGCTGAGCTTCAGGCTCTTGATGTCGAGTGCGCCCTTGCCAATCTGTATGGTGTAAAAAACGGTAACATCGCTGAACGACGACCCGAACTTCACCTGTACCTTGTCGCCCACCTTTGCCGATGACTTAGACAACGCGAAGTACGACGGCATCGGGTAAGGCATCTTGTCCGACGACTTGTCGGCGATGCGGAAGTTGGCTGTGTCGGTGATTTCGTTGCCAGCCTTGTCCTTGGCTTTCATAATTATGCGGTACGAACCGGTCGTGAATTTCACTTTCTTGCCGATGGCGATTGGCGTGGTGTCGGCTGTATTTACCGAGCCCTTCATTATCGACGACACAATCTTTCGGTTATCCAGCGTATTTTCGTCGCCGTAGCCGAGTGCGGGACAAAGTTTTTCCCACTCCTCGCGGCTGTACATCTGCATGTCGGCGGTCTTGAGCCTTGCCACGGTAGCGTGCGACGGCTCCTCAAGCTTGAAAATTTCGTACTCTACGGTTGCATCGATGTGGCTGCCCGAAATGTTTTCGCTATAAATCTTAAATTCTTTGAAGTTAGCAAGTTCTTCTACATCTGCAATGCTGTTCGAAATCCAGAGCGACTGGCGCGAAATGCTGAAAGTTCTTTCCACGGTGTGCGATTCGCCGTTGATGTCGGCAACAACCGCATCAATCTTGTAGCGGTTTACGTCGCTGAAGCATTGCTTTGCCACGAAACTAATTGTGAACTCTCCGTTCTCGTCGGTTTTGACTGTGCCGCTGGCGAGAAGTTTCTTTTCGTTGCTATCCGACCTCCACCAGTAGCGAGAATACGACGAGCAGTTGACGGTGAAGTTCACGTCGGCATCGCTCACGGGAACGCCAGAATAGCTCTTTGCACGTCCCTTGATGCTTACCGAGTCGCCAAACGAAACCTCGTCGGTTATGTAGTCCATTTCCATCTCGAAGGTCGGACGCTTGTATTCTTCGACGCGAACCTTTTCGGAACCCGACGAGTAATTGGAACCGCGTGCCTCGATGTGGAAAAAGCCCGTAAGTACATTCTCGGGAATCTTGATTTCGCCGTGTGCACTGCCGTACTGGTTGGTCTTGAGGACGACTTCTCCGATATCCTGGTAGTTTACATCCGAAATGGTCACACGAACACTATCGTCGGGAACAACGCTGAAATTATTGTCCATTCCGCGGTATTCGATAACCTTGAAGTAAACGCTCTGTCCGGGACGGTAAATCGCTCTGTCGGTGAGAATCTTGATTCGTGTGCGTTCATATTCCTTCGAATCCTCCTGATAGTATCCGTAAGCCGAGAAGCACATGTCATCGTTGTCCTTTTTCAAGGAAATAGAAGTGTTGTAGCTGTTTTTCTTGGGCTCGAAACTGAAAATACCATCGGCACCGGTTTCGGTTGTGAGTAAGGTTTCGGTCTTTTCGTAGGTGCGATTTGTAACCTTCACCTTTACCTTGTCGATAGGTTTGCCCGAATTCCTGTCAACGACCATATATTTGCCGTCGTCGATGCGGAGCAGTGCAAAGCGCGAAATGGTGAGCAGGGTGTAGCTTTCGATTCTGGTGCTGTCGCTTTCGGCAAACACGATGTAAAAGCCAGTAGGCAGGCCCTTTTCAACATAGTAGGTGCTGTGGGTCGAGTAGTCGTTGGCATCGGGAAGATTTATCGTGCCTTCGGTAACGGCCTTGTTAGTGTAGTATTTGTTGATAGTGGCCGAGTTGGAGTTGAAACTGTCGTAGGTTGAAGCATTGTCCGACACCTTTACAATCTTGATTTTTGCGGTCTTGGTATTTTCGTACTCAATGTAGAGCGGAATATTCTCGTTGGGATAAGTAACCTTGTCGGACGATATGTGTATTGCAGGGAAGGTTATTCTCGAAAGCAGGTTCGAGCAGTATGTTATGTATTTGTTGTTTTTGTACTCTTCGATGGTCGATTTGAGAAGATTCACTGCTTCCACGCGGTCGGCAGCCGACTTTTCCGACAATTGTCCGGCTATCTTGGTGTTGATGAAAATCACGGTTTCGTCGCCCTTGTATTTCTTTGCCGCATCGGTGTACAGGTTCATTACGACATCCTTCTTTCCGCTTTGCTTGCTGGCTATGTAGTTTATGCGCTCGTAGTCGGTGAAAGCGTACGCGCTGCTGCTCGGCAGGTTCTGCCTCATAATCTGCTGCATGAAGTATAGGCTTGCCATTTCGGTATTCTCGTCGCTGTCGGGAATTTCCATCTTGGTGAAATCGTCGGCAGAGCAGAAGAAACTGTCGTCGAGGTTGGAACGTGTGTAACGGTAGAGCTTTGCGAGCTGTTCGGTAATGCCGTATGCAAGTTCGTCGTACAGAGTTGGATAGAAATTGTTGTCGGTGCAGTTGTCACTGAAGAATTCCCTGTAGTCGTTGGCGGCAACATTCTTGAGTTCGGGGTTGAGCGCGAGCTTGTACTTGCTGATGATAATCTTCATAAACTCGTTCTTGTCGTAGAACTCAAGGCGCGAACCTTTCTTGTCGGCCGAGTCGCTCACAGCCGAACGCGAATCAATCTGGTAGCGGTTGCGCGAGTAGTAGTTTTGGTACGATGCGCCTAGCAGGAAGTTGCATAGGTGCTTACCAGTTCCCGACAATTTTTCGGCTTGTTCCTCAAGGAAATCGACAGATTTCAAACTGCCGTCCTGCGAAGCCTCGACGAGAAACTTCATTTTGTAAGTTATGGCTTTTATCTGCTGGTAGTCGTCCTTGTCGGCAACTGCCATTTCCATTATCTTCTCAACCTTTTCGAGTGCCGTCTTTGGCAAATCCTTGTATTGAGCCTCGGAAACTTCCTTCCAAAGTTTAGTGTACTTGTCGTCGGTTGTCTGTGCAAATGCCGAAAAGCCGATGACGGCTAAAATGATTATGGCTACTATCTTTTTCATTACGATGATGTTTTTCTGTTAAAACGCAAAGTTAGGTAAAATATTTTGATGCTGGCAATTATGATGCCAATCAGATTTTTATTATGTCCTTTTCATAAATTTGTTGGCAGACAAATTTATATTATTGTCCCAAACATAATGAATAATTTTCTAACTTTGTCCCTATGAATTTCTTATGCCACATATTGTTCTTGCTTTTCGTTGTAATGCTTACGCCAAGTACAATGGTGGCGCAAAATATAGGTGAATGGCAGAAGCCATGTGATGATAGTGTCGCAGGCAGGAGCCTACGACAAGGTGGGGAATTGCAAGCGGATGTATTGCTGGTTGTAGATGGAAAAATTAGTTTGGATCGTATGGGTGGACGGATAGAACTTGCAGATAATTCTGATAAGGTTAATATTGAATGTCAATATTATGTTTCAAAGCTTATCGTAGATGACCCGAGTTCAATTGAAGTTTTAAATGCATTGTCGGATACGGTTTTTTTATTAGTTACAATAGATTATTACTATCCTAACGCACCAGTTAAACAATATCAATTTTACATGTATAAGTCTGAGTTATACGATAGTTATGTGATAATAGGTATTGTAAATGGTAGAAAAGGCACATACGAAGTAGGGAAAACTTTAGGATGGAAGGTGTATAAAAGCTGGCTTAGTAAGAAGATGAAAATAAATAGAAAAATATTTACTAATTATTAATTCATTTTTTCTAATCGTATTCTATTCAAAATCACCGCAGTTGCCCATCTTGGACAAATCAATATCGGTGCAATCTATAAGTTTTTGATTCTCTAATTCCTGTGCTTCCCAAGTTGATGGTATAGTTCCGTCAATTTGCCCCATAACAGACAAAGCTCGCTTGTTCAAAACCTTTTCCAACATCTGTACTGCTTCGTGGAACTGCCCGTTGTTGTAAAACGCATTGGCTTCCTTTCCTGCAAAATCACCAATCTCCTGCTTGACAGTTGATGCGGTACGCTCAAAAACACCATTCTGGACATAATCAACGCAGAGCATTTTGAGATACTTGTAGTATGCCGCTTTGTAATCCTTATTATTAAGCAGATTCATAAAGAAGGAGCATTTTTCTATGTTGCATGAAAATGGAATATCAATTGGAAAATTAACAACTTTTACCCCTTCCTGAAAATTGAGTTCCTTTTCTGCGTTACGAACACTATCAAGTTGTTCGGCACTAAGCGATGCCAAATATCTTTCTCTTTCAGCAATGTAAGTGGCAAAATCTTCAAATTCTTCGTCGCTTTCCTCTTCTCCGCCATCATCCTGATAACCTCCCCAAGCAAGATTGTAGTCCCACGGAATAAGGTTTATTCTGCCATCGGATTCCCGCAGGAAGTAGTTGTGCTCATTTCCACCCGTCAGTCCGTCAAAGTTAACGACCATAGTTTGCAACGCCATATATTTCAACACATTATCCATATCAACATGCTTTTCAATGTCGATGCCGGTCGCAACACTTTTTAATGCTTTTATCACATTTTGCAATGACTCCTCGCCACCATTTATCTTGGCTTCGTCTCCTATGCCGGCATAATCGGCAATGTTGTCGCCTGTGTATGTTAAATTGTGATACGGTTTGTACAGGTTTGTCGGGGCAAAAGGATAATTCCGCTTGCAAAAGTTCTTGTCGACAGGCTCTACAACCAGATAACATCCGAAATACTTGCCGTTGAGCGTTATGGAAGCATAGTTGCACAAAGGTGTCGGCAGTCCTAGGTATCTGCTCATATCGTATGCTATGACATCTTTCATCTGCGTGGCATCGCCAATGTTGTTGTTGAGCATCAGTTTTGATAAGCCGTGATATTTCTGCCCCTTTACATATTTGTTCAGCTTGACAACGAAACTGTACCTGTCCGATTTCATTGCAAAAACATCCTCCAGGCTGCTTGCTCCTTTTGCACGGATTCCAACATTATCGAACCGCTCCGCATTTATTGTGATAGAACAACGGCAGTATTCCTTCTTTTCCGGATTTTGTAACAAATTTTGCCACACATCTTCAGGAATATCTATCTCAATATGGTTTAACTTCCCAATCTGAAAAAGAGCCTCTTCATAACTTTGCCATTGTGGGGCAGGTGCATCCTTTCCCATCTGGCTCTGAGCAAATGCCGAAAAGCCAAGAATGGCAAAAATGATTATGGCTGCTATCTTTTTCACTAGGCAATGTTTTTTTTGTAAAACGCAAAGGTAGGTAAAATATTTTGATTGATGGAATGCATAAATCGTACCAATACTTAGGCCCGTTTCTGGGTTTCTAAGTTTAACTTCGTTGAGGGCTTCGCCGTTCTCGCTTCGCTGTTTCTTGTTTCACGTTTCAAGGTTCAACGTTTAAGGTTTAAAGGCTAAAAAGATGTCAATGCCTAAATAAGGTTGACCGTTTTTCCCTTATTTTTCATTGTATTTTTATTAATATTCTTTTCCATTTGTAGCGACCTTATTGGTTGCATTGATTGCAAAGGTAAAACTTTTTTTCAAATTGAGTTGGACTCAT
>JAFZWY010000033.1 GCA_017617125.1 Bacteroidales bacterium | reverse complement strand
GTTTTAGCGTTTTTGGAGATAATGATACTGTTATAAATCTTTATGATGGAGAGCATGTAGAATGGGAAGATTATACAGATATAATTGCATGCTACGATACTGCTGGGAATTATAAATGGTATAGTTGTCCATTGTCATTAGCATCTAGAATTGGAGAACTCGCATTCCACGACAACAAGTTATATGCGGCAAATAGGTGGGCAAGATTTGGCCTTATTTTTGGAGGAAATACATACTATCCAAGTGTACAACAAGTCGGGACAACCTTCCCTGCCGGATATTCCATTTGTGAATGGGACTTGCAAGGAAATATGACAAATGTAATGCAGATTTATTGCACGGGAGCATCACAAAACGAACCTTACGACACTAGAATAAACCCATTGGGAGAAATATATACTACAGGAAGATTTGAAAATACCATAGCCTTTGGCACAGATACACTTTTTGCCCATAGCGAAAGCGATATGTTCATTGCCAAGTTTGGTTTGCCCTGCCAAACATACTTGTACGATACCGCTACCTATTGCTATGGCGAGGTACAGCAAGGTGTAACATTTACCACTTCGGGCGACTACCCGCTTGTATATCCCGAAGGCGGGCAGGAGATTGACAGCATTGTGCTAGTTCACGCCACCGTACTGCCACCGCTCACTATCGGGCTTAGCGACACTACCGTCTGCACCGCCCAGCAGTTCTACTTGGATGCCTGTGGCGATTTCGATTCCTACCTATGGAGCACAGGCGGTACAGGTTGCACCGAAATGTTTCAGTTCGACAATGCCTGTACGCAGAGCGTCACGCTCACCGTCACCCGTGGCGAGTGTTCCGCATCCAAGACCATCAGCATAACTGCACAGGTATGCGACGGCATAACCGAACCTACCACCACGGCAATGTCGCTCTATCCGAATCCAGCCAACAACATGGTGTCAATCCTTGGCGACGGTTTCCTCTACGCCACCATCATCGACCTTGCTGGCCGCACAATAATCCACACTTCCGACATGAATATCGACATCAGCGGACTCCGCCCCGGCGAATACATAGTAAAAGTTGTGAAAATTGATGGTGAAACGGAAGAAATGAAGTTAGTAAAACAATAATCAAAAAAACATTCCTTGTCTCAATAATAAAACATACTTTTGCGGAATTAATTTCAGATTTGAAATGGAAAGAACATATGCAGGAATCCCAGAAGAATATGCAGGCTACGAAAACGCTAAAGTAGTTGTTTTGCCAGTGCCTTACGATGAAACATCAACATGGGTAAAAGGGGCAGACCAAGGTCCCGAAGCCTTCCTCGAAGCATCGGAAAACATGGAAATCTACGACCTAGAATCCGACAGCGAGGTTTACAAGCAAGGTGTATGGCTCGACGACATCATGGACTGCGACAAAGATCCCGAACAGATGGCCATGCAGGTAAAGGCAAAAGCCGACAAATTTTATGAGGCCGGCAAACTTTTCACCATGATTGGCGGCGAACACTCGGTTTCGATTGGCGCAATAATGTCAACAGTAGAGCATTTCGACAATTTGAGCGTGTTGCACCTCGACGCACACTCCGACCTTCGCAGCGAATACGAAGGCACACCGTTCAGCCACGCTTGCGCAATGCACTGGGCATCGAAACATACCAATCTCATTCAGGTTGGAATCCGCAGCATGGACATTTCGGAAAAAAAATATTCGAAGCGCGAAAATGTTTTCCGCGCCGAAGACATTGCCGAACGTACCGACGACTGGCAGCAGGAAGTAATCGACAAGCTTACCGACAATGTTTACCTCTCCATCGACCTCGACTATTTCGACCCGTCGGTAGTGCCATCGACAGGAACACCCGAACCGGGAGGAATGACTTGGTATCCGACACTAAAACTGCTCAAGAAATTGGCAAAGCAGAAAAAAATCGTAGGTTTCGACATTGTTGAACTCGCTCCAAATCCAGCCGACAAGTCATCGGACTTCCTCGCAGCAAAACTGTATTTCAAAATTTTAACTTATATATTCGAACTTTAAAAAATCAAAGAAATGGAAAAAGGACCTATTTCACAATTCATCACACATCACTACCGTCATTTCAACTCGGCAGTAATAGTTGATGCTGCAAAAGCATACGACGAACACATCAAGGCAGGCGGAAAGATGATGCTTGCTATGGCTGGTGCTATGAGTACCGCCGAAATCGGACTTTCGCTCGCCGAAATGATCCGCCAGGACAAGATTAGCATTGTATGCTGCTCGGCAAACAACCTCGAAGAGGACATCATGAACCTCGTGGCTCACAACCACTACTACCGCGTTCCTAACTACCGCGACCTCACTCCGGAACAGGAACACGAACTCCTCAACAACCACTACAACCGTGTTACCGACACCTGCATTCCCGAAGAGGAAGCTTTCCGTCGTCTCGAACACCACCTTGTAGACATTTGGAAGGACATGAAGGCTAAGGGCGAACGTCTTTTCGCATGGGAAGTTATCTACAGACTTCTCCGCAGCGGCGTTCTCGAACAGTACTACGAAATCGACCCGAAGGACAGCTGGGTTCTCGCAGCATGCGAAAAGAATATTCCTATCATAGTTCCCGCATGGGAAGACTGCACAACAGCAAACATCTACACAGCACACTGCATCCGTGGCGAATTCGACCCATCAATCTCAATGGTAAAGAACGGTATCGAAACCATGATCTTCCTCACCGAATGGTACAAGAAGAACAGTGGTGGCAAGGGCGTTGGCTTCTTCCAGATTGGCGGTGGTACAGCAGGTGACTTCCCGATTTGCGTAGTTCCTATGATGGAACAGGACCTCGAATGGCACGGTACTCCATTGTGGGCTTACTTCTGCCAGATTAGCGACTGCACAACCTCCTACGGTTCGTATTCGGGCGCAGTTCCAAACGAAAAAATTACATGGGGAAAGCTCTCCAAGGACACACCACGCTTCATCATCGAATCGGATGCAACAATCGTGGCTCCTCTGCTTTTCAGCTATGTATTAGGTTGGTAATTAATACCATAATTCAATATAAAATGCCCATCGTTTGCGGTGGGCATTTTTTTATTATATTTGCACCTTGATTTTGATGACAGATGCCAGCACGTACAGCAATCGTAATACTCAACTGGAACGGTGAAAAATTTCTCCGTCAGTTTTTGCCTACGCTTGTCGAGAACACCAATCCCGACCTTGTACGCATCTGCATTATCGACAATGGCTCTACCGACGGTTCGCTGGCTTTCCTTACCGAACAATTCTCGCAGATACAACTTGTAAAACTCGACAAGAACTACGGTTTTGCCGGTGGTTACAATCGTGGTCTGAAGGAAATAGATGCAGAATATTTCATGCTGCTTAATTCCGATGTCGAAGTTGGCAAAGACTGGATTACACCGCTTGTGGAACTTATGGACAGCGACCCGACCATAGGCGTGTGCGGACCAAAACTTATCGACTACAACAACCGCGACAAGTTTGAATATGCTGGTGCGGCTGGTGGATATATCGACAAATACGGTTATCCGTTTTGCCGCGGTAGACTTTTCGAGTACCTCGAAACCGACAATGGTCAGCACGACACACGCGAGGACTGCCTCTGGATAAGCGGTGCAGCATTGTTCATCCGCGCCAAGCTTTTCTTTGAAGTTGGTGGCTTCGACGATGACTTTTTTGCACATCAGGAAGAAATTGACCTTTGCTGGAGAGTGCAAAATTCGGGTTACCGTGTTGTATGCGAACCAAAATCGGAAATATACCATGTAGGTGGCGGTGCATTGCCAAAATCCAATCCTTTCAAGACTTTCCTAAACTTCCGCAATAACCTTTACCTTATCGTTAAGAACCTTCCGAACAAGGAAATCGGCTGGGTGCTATTTGTGCGCTTCTTCCTCGATGTGGTTGCCGCTATAAGAATGATTTTCCAAGGAAATTTCAAGGAATGTCATGCCGTTTTCCGCGCCTACGGAGCATTTCTGAAGAATAAGCGCAAGATGAAACAAAAACGTCTGCCGGTAACTCGCAAAGCCTCATCGCAAATCACCGGAATGTACTGCGGAAGTATAGTTTTCAAGCATTTCTTAGGGAAAAAGAAAACTTCTAAAGAGATATTTGGATAGAATAGGAGTTTGGTATTATTGTAAATAGCATAGTTTTTTCTTATTTGTGTGTTAATAAATTTTAAGCAGGATTCCATCTAATGGTAATATATATATTGTATCTTTGTAACAATAATTAAAAATGGACATCATATTTGCAAATGAGAATTTGTATAGCTATATTTAATTTATTTAAAATATTATGATTACATATATTAAGATTAATGGTTTTAAATCATTTCAAAATTTTGAAATGATACTTACACCTTTAACCATTATTGCAGGAACCAATGCAGCAGGGAAAAGTAATTTGTTTGATGCATTGAGACTTTTATCTAGACTAGCAGAAGTTGATAAAATCCACACCGCATTTCGAGAAGAACAAAGGGGCGAAATGCATGAATTATTTACCCAGTATGATGATGACAAATGTGCAAATGAAATGGAATTTGTTGTCGAAATGTTAGTAAATAAAAATATTACAGATGCATGGGGTGCTTCTGATACATTAAAATATACAAGATTACATTATGAATTGAAGATACGCCATTTTATCAATGAAAGCGGATTGGAAGATTTGGAGGTAATATACGAAAGTCTAAATACAATTCGTCATAATGAAGACGATTGGATTAAGTTGATACCCAAAGAATATGTAGAAAAGTGGCGTCCAAAAGTTGTTACTGGCAAACGGGGGATGCCTTATATACATACAGACATACAAAATGGAGTTCCAGTCGTTTGCATTTCTCAAGATGGTAAACGAGGGAATAAACGAAGTATAATTCTTCAACATGCCACACGAACAGTATTAAGCAGTATAGATTCTGTAGATTTCAGGCACATATTAGCGGCAAAAGAAGAAATGAAAAGTTGGAGGTTTTTACAATTAAATCCCGAAGATTTGCGACAACCTACAAGTAAAAAAACGGGGGAAGATATGATTTCTTTTTCTGGCAAAAATTTGGCTGCGGCACTATATCGAATAAAACAGAATAATCCATATTCTATAGTAGAAATATCACGAAAACTAAACCAATTTATTCCTAATTATATTGATGTTATAGTCAAGGATGACACAGAAAACAAACAATATATTATTTATTTGAAAGGAGAGGATGGAAAAGAATACTCATCACGAGTTTTGTCAGAAGGAACGTTAAGAATGTTAACTTTATGCATTCTGGAACAAGATGAAAAACATACAGGATTATTATGTTTTGAGGAACCTGAAAACGGAATACATCCATTTAGAATAAAAACAATGGTGGATTTATTAAAAGATTTATCCACAGATTTTACAAACACAAACACTCCTTTGCGACAAGTTATAGTAAACACCCACTCTCCTATTCTTGTTAAAGAAATTCACAATTGGAAAAACGACAAAGATGTTTCTTTAAATTTTGCTTCTATGAGAACAAGAATACAAGAATTTAATGGGAAAAAGCAAAAGACAAAAGTCACAACAATTTTGCCTGTTGAAAAAGATGGACAATTAACATTAAAATTTTCTGAACAGGATATCAAAATGTCGTTGCAAACAGTAACAGAGTATTTAAGTTCTTTAAATGGTGAATAATATGGCAAAACAAGTATTTATAGGCTTTACAACAGAAGGAACAACAGATGCTCGTTTTTTAGAAAAGATTGTTGAAAGGACATTTGAAGAAGTCGCATACGAATGCTATTGTGATATAGAGCCTGTTTTAAGATTTATTAATGTGAACAAAACCGGATTATCATTTACAGACTATATCATTAAAGCTTCTAGGCAGGGATTTGACGAAATGGGAATGATGATTTTGTGCGTTCATTCCGATGCTGATGGCCCTACTGATAAAACCGTTATGAAAAATAAGATTATCCCAGCTAAGAATGCAATAGATTTAGAAAATGACAATAATTTATGTAAAATTATTGTCCCTGTTATACCTATCCAAATGATGGAATCTTGGATGCTTGCGGATAAAGAATTATTAAAAAAAGAAATAGGAACATCTTTGACGGATCAAAAGTTGGGAATTAATAAAAATCCTGAAACAATTTCAGATCCCAAATTTGTTATTGAAGAAGCAATTCGTATCACAAGACAAGATATTGTAAAAAGAAAGCGCAAAGATTTACAAATTGGAGATATATATTTATCACTTGGACAAAAAGTGTCAATAGATATGCTACAAAAATTGCAATCGTATCAATGTTTTCAAGAAGAAGTACGTAATGCTTATAAACAATTACATCTATTATAAAAATAAAAACACAATGAAAAAGAAATATACATTCATAGATTTAAGTGTTGAAATACTTTCGCAGTATAATGTACCAATGTCACCAGATGAAATATGGCAAAAAGCCGTTGAAAAAGGATTAGATAAAAAAATAGGAACAACAGGGAAAACTCCATTTGCAACTATTGGTGCGAGACTTTATACAGATATAAAAGTAAATGGCGAGGATAGTATGTTTTTGCAAGTAACAAAACGCCCAGCGCGGTTTGTTTTACGAAATTCAAACATTGAAAATAGAGAAATAAAATCTGCAATTGAAAATAAGCAGAAATGTGAAGAGGAAAATTATACCAAATTTAATGAGCGCGACTTACATCCATTATTAGCAAAATATGTATATGCAAATCAGCATTTTAAGTGTTATGTAAAAACTATATTTCACGAAAAATCGCACAAAAAATCTAAAGGCGTAAATGAATGGTTACATCCAGATTTAGTCGGTGTATATTTCCCTTTTGGTGATTATAACAAAGAAACAACAGATTTACAGAAGGCACTAAATGTTAATTCAATAAGACTTTTTTCGTTTGAAATGAAAAAAGAATTGAATTACTCCAATTTACGAGAATGTTTTTTCCAAGCCGTTTCAAATTCTTCATGGGCAAATGAAGGATTTTTGGTAAGTCTTAAAATAGATGAAGATCCTAGTTTTAGAAATGAAATACAAAGGCTTTCAAATTCTTTTGGAATAGGCATAATAAAACTAAACTCTGCAAACATTTATGAATCTGAAATTATTTGCACAGCTCAAAGTCGTGATTTTATTGATTGGGACACATTGGATCGCTTAGCAGAAGATTCCCCTGATTTTAAAACTTTTATTTCTGACATAAAGGAAGACCTTACAGTTGGGAAAGTTAAAAGTAATTACGATGAAATAAAATCAGATGAAGATTACGATGATTATGTGAAGAAAAAAGGAATTCAATAGTAAATTATCTTATTGCTGCTCTTTCTTTTTGGCGATGCTGTCCTTTATCATGACTAGTGCCGAACGCAAGTCCAATACGCGAAGCAAAACGGCCACCACGACGCAGAACACAAGAACCAAGCATACAATTACCCACCAGTTGCAATTAATCATCGTTGCAAAATAAGCACCGGCAACCGAAACGGCGACAAAAATCACAGTTACAATCGTAAACTTCAGGTTGAAATTGAACTTGAACAGGCGGAATGCTATGATATACTGGCAAAGTCCAGTCGCAAGCTGGGTAAGCATGCTCGAAATTGCCGCACCGATTACGCCGTAATGCGGTATGAGAATGAAATTGAGTATGATGTTGAGTACCATTCCGCAGGCAGCCATAATGTTCAAATACTTAAGACTGCCATTTGAGGTCAGCAGAGTGCCAAAAATGTAGGTTATGCAAATTCCTACGAAGCCTACCATCAGTATCGACAGCACAATGGAACTAGTCTCTATATGCTCGAAGTACATAAGCCCCATAATTTCGCGGTTGAAGAATAGGCAGACACTCATTAGGGCTATGGCCGGTACAAAAATCAACACGAAAGCCGTCTTGCACAGACCTTCTACATTCTGCTTCTGCTTTATCATGCGTGCAAACATCGGCAGCAGCAATACCGAGAATAGGTAGGCGAACATCGAGGCGGCTTCCAAAATTCTGAATGCCTGTGCGTAGATACCTGCCTGTTCCTTGCCGTCGGGAAGCATACGTTCGAGCATTACCGAGTCGATGCGGTTGTAGAACGCCATCAGAAGGATGAGCAACGCATACGGGAAACTCTGCTTGATGAAGGCGATGAAATATTTCATCTGGAAGTTGAGGCGGAAATGCTTTGTCTTGCTGAAGACTATAAGGAATGCCACAAGGGCGGTAATGAAATATGCGGCCGTCTGCGTAAGAACGAACCATTCTATTTTTATAGGAGTATCGGTCACATGTCCCCAGACGAGTATGCTGCAGAAAATTATCATCAGCAGACGGTCGAGCACCGATAGCATACTGTCGGTCTTGAACATCTGCATACCGCTGACATTGGAGCGCAGGTAGAGCGTCATCGACTGCAGGAACTGGTTGACAACCAAGATGCCAAGTATTTTCATCTGTCGCAACTCGTAGCCTAGGCACAAGGCTATAATCAAAGATATTGCAATGTAAACTACCGCCAGTACAAGTCTGAGTGCCAACAGGTTGGAAAGACTTTTGTCGAGCAAGTTGCGGTTCTGGGCTATATTGCGGTTGTTGAAGTTGGTGATACCCATGTCGAGGATAATGTTGAGCAGGAGCGAGAAGTTGAGCAGCGAAAAATATATGCCGAACTCCTCGGCGCCGACAATATTCTGCACCGAACGCTCAACCCCGAATATCCAGAAAGGCTTTACCAAGATATTGAGGAAGAGAAGGAAACATAAGTTTATTACAAAATTTCTCTTCATCCTTGTAGTAGCGCGCAAAAATACAACATAAAAGCGAATCCAAAAACCATAACGAATAATATACGAAAATGTTTTGTCGTGGATAAAAAAATTAACTACCTTTGCCAGCGAAATTTTCAGTATTAATTAATATTTAAATTTTAAAGAAATGGCTTATAAAATCAGTAACGACTGCGTATCTTGCGGTACATGCGCTGGCGAATGCCCAACAGGCGCTATCAGCGAAGGAACTCCTTATGTAATCAACGCTAGCGAATGCGTATCTTGCGGTACTTGCGCAGGTGCATGCCCAGTTGGTGCAATTTCAGAGGAATAATCGCAGTCTGAAAAGAGATTGATAGGTTGTCGTTACGGCAACCTATTTTTGTTTTTAATTAATAATGCTTCGCACCCTGAGCCTGTCGAAGGGTAGCCGGGAAATAGAAATTATGTTAATTCAATTTTTCGAAAACCTTCGCTTCGACTACGCTCAGCGGGCGGATAAAATTCAAAAGTATGCAAAAGACTTGTCCGGAATGCCAGAAAACATTTGAATGTTCGCAAAGCGAAAACTGCTGGTGTACACGCATCACTATTCCAGAAGAAGTGGCCAACTATCTGAGAAGCAAATACTTCGACTGCCTTTGCGAAGAGTGCATGACCAAAATTCTAAAAAACAAGGAAAAAATTTTGGCGGGTAAATAAAAAGCACTACCTTTGCACCCACTTAAGGTACCTTGGCCGAGTGGTGAGGCACCAGTCTGCAAAACTGGGTACTGCAGTTCGATTCTGCAAGGTACCTCCACCAAAAAGACATCCCAATCGGATGTCTTTTTTTTGTAGCTATCAAAAAAATAACTATTTTAGCGGTGAAAATATGTAATCATAATACCATGAAAAAGATTTGTCTATTCATACTCATAGCATTGTCAAGCGCATATTCGTTTGCACAATTTACTTCGCTGGCTATCGAAAGCGAAAGGCACGAACGCTTCTGGCTGTACATTAATGACAAGCCTCAGACCCCAAGCCCAGTAGAATCAGTTTGTATTACAGGACTTTACCCCGACTGGGACTATACTGTGCGCATAGTAATCGACAACCACAAGAATTCGCAAATGACAACAGTAATGCGTCTACATCACGGACCAAACAACTACTCGCTCAGTTGCGACCAAAGAAGCGGTAGAATGAGATTTAATGCAACAAACCGGCCAATACATGCTAATGTAACGCACGATATAAACCAGCAACCTCAGCATGGTCATCACAACCCACCGCAGGGGAATCCCCCTCATGGAAATCCACCACAGGGTAATCACCAATATCCTCCACAAGGAAATCCCCCACAGGGTAATCATCAGTATCCGCCACAGGGACAATACCCACCACAAGGAAATTTCCCTCCCCAGCACGGAAATCACAGCAATACATATCCACCACAAGGTGGACACCACAATAATCCACCTGTTCCGCCGACTCCGCCAGTTGCAGAACCTGTACCTATGCCTTGCTCAGATGCCGACTTCGAAGAAGCCAAGCTTACAATAAAGGATGCTACATTCGAGGAAACAAAACTTACAATAGCAAAGCAGATTGTCGCTTCGGAACTGATGACAGCAAGGCAGCTTGCCGAAATCGCAAGACTATTCGACTTTGAACATACCAAACTGGAATTCCTCAAATACGCTTACCAATTCTGCTTCGACCAGAACAAATACTATTTAGTAAACAACGTTTTCACATTCTCCTCATCGGTTGACGAACTGAACGAATACATAAGCAGATATTAGGGCTGACGCCGTTTCATGGGCTAAAGCCAGTTTCTAGGTTTCTCGCTACGCTGTTTATGGTTTCAGGTTTAACGTTCAAGGGGTCAATGTTCAAAAAAAGGAATGTCATTCTGAACTTGTTTCAGAATCTGATTCCTTTTTTGTTTCTGGTTTTAGGTTCAACGTTTAATGTTTAACGTTCAAGGGTTCGGCGTTTAACATTTCTCGTTCTGTACCATAAACTTGTGAAGCACTATAAGTGCCCATATCCTATTGTAGAGGAAACTATGGCCAGCGCGGAACTTCTTGATAAGCCTCTGTACTTCTGAATAGTTCACTAGATTGTACCTTCGTATAATGTCTTCGTTTAGGTAGTCGTTGACAAGGTACGATAAATCGGTCTGAAGCCAACGTTCCAATGGAATTGAGAATCCGCTTTTCTTCCTGTCGAAAAATTCCTTCGGAACATAATCGTAAAGTACATCCTTCAGGATTAATTTTTGCACTCCGTTCGAAATCTTGAACTTAGGATTGATATTCAACGCTAGTTCCACTAACCTGTGATCGAGAAGCGGCACGCGTACTTCAAGTGAATATTTCATCGAAGCACGGTCAACCTTTACCAGAAGGTCGTCCTTAAGATAGTAGCGTATATCGAATATTGCCTGTGCCTCCTCAGGGGTAAGCTTGCGTACATAGTTGGAATAGTCCTGTTCTACACCTGTGTCGACGTATATATTAGGATTCAATATCTTGGCCAACTCCAATTCGCTGAAAAGGTATTGCTCCTGCGAGAATATGTGGCTCTTGAGATGTTCCTTGTTCTTGTACTTGAATATGTACGAAGCACGCTTATACCTGTCGGACGGAGACATGCTCAGCAGGTCGCCAATCATCTGCTTGAACGGTTCCTTGCCAAGGTTGTGCATACGTTTTGCCCAGATATAAGCTCCGTAGCCGTGGAAAAGTTCGTCGCCACCGTCGCCCGAAAGAGCCATAGAGACATCTCTCTTTGCAAGCCTCGACACCATCATTGTCGGTATTGCCGACGAATCGGCAAACGGCTCGTCGTAGAACTCAAGCATATCGCCTATCAATTGCTTTGCATCATCTTCGGTGACAATATACTTATGATGCTCGGTGCCAAGGTATTCGGCTATTTTCTGTGCATATTCCGACTCGTCGTGGTCGCGGTCGGCAAAGCCAATAGAGAAAGTGTTGAGCTTACCGGTACATACCTTTGATGCCACTGCCGTCACTAGGCTCGAGTCGATACCACCGCTGAGGAAAGTTCCGTACGGCACATCGCTTATAAGCTGCATCTTGACCGACGATTCCAGGGTTTCCTTTATACGCAACTTTGCCTCATCGTAGTCGTTAATGATGTTTCGACGGATAATGCCTTCAACATCCCAGTATGTTTCGGAACGGAATCCTTTTTCGGAAATGATGCCTATTTCACCGCTTGGGAATTTCTTAATGCCAGAATATATGGTATCTGGTTCGGGGATGAAGCCCAAATTCAGAAACTCACTGATAGCTATGCTGTTAAGCTGACGGCTATCGCTTATTTTCTTTATTTTCAGCAAGGATTTTATTTCTGACGAGAAGGCAAAATTTTCGCCGTCCCAGTAGTAGAACAACGGCTTTATTCCGAGGCGGTCGCGGAAAAGATACATCACGCGTTCCTGCTTGTCGTATATGCAGATCGAGAATATTCCGTTGAGCTTGTTGATGAAAGTTATGCCCCACTCGGCGAAAGCCTCAACCACCACCTCGGTATCGCAACTGGTCTTGAGTTCGATGTTTAATTCGGCGGCAATTTCCATGAAGTTGTAAATTTCACCGTTGAACACGCAGATGTACCTCATCGAGTGCGACTCCATTGGCTGGTTTGCATCCGACGAAAGGTCGAGAATGCTCAGGCGGCGATGACCGAGGCCGACATAGTCGTTGTAGTAGTGACCTTGCGCATCGGGACCACGGTGTCCAATGCAATCGGTCATTGCCTTCAGTTCGTCCTGCGAGACAAATTCATTGTGCTTTATCGAGTAAAATCCAGTTATTCCGCACATGGGAAAAAATTTGCGCAAAAATATTACTATTTAGCCAAAGTAGAAAATGTAATTATACCATTTTTCGTGGATCGACTGCCATATCGAAGTCTTCTGCCAATATAAAGCCTGTTTTTATAGCTGCTTCGCGAAGCGAAATATTCTCTTTGTGGGCAGTCTTTGCAATGATTGCTGCCTTCTCGTAACCAATTTTTTCGTTCAGGGCTGTTACAAGCATCAGCGACATTTCCATATACTTTGCAACCTTCTCGGTATTTATGCGTATTCCCGATACGCAATTGTCGGTAAACGAAATGCAAGCCTCGGCAAGAAGATTTGCTGATTCAAGGAAATTCTTGATTATCATTGGCTTGTAAACATTCAACTCAAAATGACCATTCATTCCGCCTACTGTTATTGCAGTGTCGTTACCGATAACCTGTGCACAAACCATTGTCATTGCTTCAATCTGTGTAGGATTTACCTTGCCCGGCATGATTGACGAACCAGGTTCGTTTTCGGGAATAAGGATTTCGGCAAATCCGCAGCGCGGACCGCTGGCCATATATCGCAAATCGCCGACTATCTTGGCAAGACTTACAGCAAGTTGCTTGAGTGCCGCGTGAGTTTCAACAATAGCATCGTGCGAAGCAAGCGACTCAAACTTGTTGGGTGCTGGAACGAACTGCAGGCCTGTTTCGTCGGAAATATGACGGCAAACGGCAGCATCGAAACCTTTGGGAGCATTGAGTCCTGTACCTACTGCCGTACCGCCTATAGCAAGTTCCGACAGATGTAGCAGACTGTGTTTCAATGCATTCAGTCCATGGTCGAGTTGAGAAACATAACCCGAAAACTCCTGCCCGAAACTTATAGGTGTGGCGTCCATAAAATGGGTACGGCCGGTCTTAATGATATCTGTAAACTCGTGTGACTTGGCATCGAGGCAGCTGCGAAGCTTTTCGACAGCAGGGATAGTCTTGCACGAAATTGCCGTAAGCGCAGCTATGTGCATTGCCGTTGGGAAAGTATCGTTCGACGACTGGCTTTTGTTCACGTCGTCGTTGGGATGCATAATCTTCTTGGCATCGGTAAGATTTCCGCCCGAGATGACATGGGCGCGGTTGGCGATAACCTCGTTTACATTCATATTGGTCTGGGTTCCTGAACCTGTTTGCCATACAACCAAAGGAAACTGGTCGTCGAGCTGGCCTTTCGAAATTTCGTCGCACACTTGAGCTATGAGGTTGGCCTTTTCGGATGAAAGTTTGCCAAGTTCTTCGTTTGCCCGTGCTGTTGATTTTTTCAGCACAGCGAAAGCACGTATTATCTCAGTAGGCATTTTTCCGCCTATCTTGAAATTCTGAAACGAACGCTGAGTCTGTGCACCCCAGTATTTGTCGGCAGGAACCCTTACGATTCCCATAGTGTCCTTTTCTTCACGATATTCCATTGATATATAATTTTACGCCTGCTATATCGGCATGATATTTTTTAACGATTGCGAAAATAAGACAAAAAGCGCTTCACTCCTACAAAAACTTTTCAATTTCTGCAGCAAGCAAGACAGGCTTCTCGAGGTGAACCCTATGCGTGCAACCTGGTATTTCAACGATTTCGCTATTTGGAAATATGTATTTTATGACTTTGTAGTCGGCTTTTGGAAGGAAATCTGAATCCAACGCCTTGATAAACAATGTAGGTACCTCGATTTTCCTGTCGATGAAATCGTCCACTTCGAATCCGCCAGTAAGTTTGTCGAAATTATTGAAAATAGCATCGATGTCGAGATGCCACGAAAAGGTCTTGCCGTCGAAATTCATGTTACCAATGATTGCGCGCTTTGTATCGTCGTCAAAACTTGAAATTCCGTTGGCAAAATCGGCAAGCGAGTGGAAATCGGCAAGCGGAAGATTTTTCATTGTCACTACCTGATTCAGCAGTTCGGTGATTATAGAATTGTATTCAACCAGCGAATTGCTGCGGCTTGGCGATATGTCAACTATGACCATCTTCTCGAGCATCTGCGGGTATTTTAGGGCAAAGTTCATAGCAGTTTTCCCTCCAAGCGAATGTCCTACAAAATTGAATTTTTCAATATTATGTTCGTCGGCGTAAGATTTTACATCGTCGGCCATTTCTTCGAACGACATTGTAGGATAGCGTTTTGCTCCGCGATGGTTGCGAAGTGAAAGCAAGTGCACATCGAACCTGTCGGAAAGCATGTCGGCGATAGGTTGCCAAGTGAGAGTGCAATCGAAAAGTCCGTGGAGAATGAAAAGTGCGGGTTGTTTCATCGTTTCTGAGTTTCTATGTTTGAGGTTGTTTGAATGGTTTATGATGGTTTGAATTTGTTTAGATGAGACGCAAAATCTTGCGTCTGTACATTTGAAATGTTTTTTATTTCTTGTAGGCTCGCAATGCATTGCGAGCCTACAGATTGTCAATTGTTAATTATCTATTTTTTCATTGCATATTGTCGTTAACTAGAAACAAGAAATCTTGAATCCAGAAACGAAATTAGTATGCTGCAGTGAACTGCTCCAAGAACCTGATATCGTTCTCGAAGAACAGCCTCAAGTCCTTGACGCCGAAGCGCAACATGGCGATACGCTCGATGCCCATGCCGAATGCGAAACCTGAATAAACCTTCGGGTCGATGCCGGCAGCCTTGAAGACGTTGGGGTGAACCATACCACAGCCGAGAATCTCGAGCCAGCCACTTCCCTTGCACACATTGCAACCCTTGCCACCGCAAAGCGAACAGCTTACATCAACTTCTGCCGACGGTTCGGTGAACGGGAAATACGATGGACGCATACGAATCTGCGACTTCTCGCCGAAGAATTCCTTTGCAAAATAGTCGAGTGTCTGCTTGAGGTCGGCGAAGGAGACATTCTTGTCGACGTAGAGACCTTCGATTTGATGGAACTGGCAGTGTGCGCGTGCCGAAATAGCCTCGTTGCGGAAAACTCGTCCTGGTGAAAGGCTGCGGATTGGAGGAGTCATGGTCTCCATTTCGCGCGACTGTCCAGACGAAGTGTGAGTGCGAAGCAGAACGTTCATGTCGGAAGAAATGAAGAAAGTGTCCTGCATGTCGCGTGCCGGATGGTCGGGCGGGAAGTTCATCTTCTCGAAGCAGTGAGCATCGTCCTCGATTTCCTGGCTTTCGTTTACGCTGAAACCGATTTTTGTGAAGATGTTCACAATTTCGTTCCTTACTATCGACAGCGGATGTCGTGCGCCAAGGTTCAGCGGATCGCCCGGACGGCTGAGGTCGAGTTCCACCTTGCCGTCGTTGCTTACCTGCAACGAAGCCTTCAGTTCTTCCAACTTGGCGAGAGCCGTCTGCTTAAGCTCGTTTATGCGCTGGCCGACTTCCTTTTTCTGTTCGGCTGGAACATTCCTGAAATCGTCGAACAATGCGGGTATCAAGCCCTTCTTCGACAAGTATTTTAATCTGAAATCTTCAACTTCGCTTAATGCCTTGGGTGCGAAATTTGCAACCTCTTCGCTTATTTTTCTAATACGGTCTAACATCGATGTAAAATTTTTGCAAAAATAAAACTTATAGCGGATAAAGGCAAAGAAAAATCATATCCTGATTTTTTTCACCTATTTATTCGA
This sequence comes from Bacteroidales bacterium, assembly GCA_017617125.1. Lineage (GTDB taxonomy): Bacteria > Bacteroidota > Bacteroidia > Bacteroidales > ML635J-15 > Bact-19. The sequence continues at coordinate 27,084 of JAFZWY010000033.1, read as the reverse complement.
TTTCACAAAATGTGTAATGAAAATATCTCGGAAAAACTTCTACTTCTTCGAAGTCATTATGTCCAATACATAATGGTCGGTTTCGTTCATGCCGCTGGTGCCGATGAGGGTAAGGTTGCGGATGCAGTCGTCAACATCGTTGTCGATAATTCCCTCTACGCACGAAACGCAGTGGTTTTCCATAGCCAGCATCGACGAAAATGCAGCCGACGAAATTCCAGTGGCAATCTTGAGCGAACAACTCGGTTTTGCACCGTCGCAAATCATACCAGTAATGTTGGCAATCATATTCTTTACCGAATAGCAAATCTGCTCGTAGGTTCCACCCATCAAGTAGGTTATGCCGCAGCTCGAACCAGTAGAAGCAACCACACAGCCGCACAAAGCCGACAGACGGCCAAGGCTCTGCTTAATGTAGATTGATGTCAAGTTACTGAGTATCAAGGCACGGATAAGTTTTTCCTCTGGTTGTTGAGTATCGCGGGCATAAATGCACACTGGAACTGTGGTAGCAATGCCTTGGTTTCCACTGCCGGAGTTGCTCATTACCGGACTCGGACAGCCAGCCATACGAGCATCGCAAGCAGCCGATGTATATGAAACAATATCCTTGAAAATGCCGTTCCCGAAAAGTGCATCGTGCTGATGTCCGTGCAACATTTTGCCCAAAGTATGACCAAAATTATTATTGAACGATTCCTCTGCAATCGACATGTTCATCTTGCCAGCCTCGAGGATGAAAGAAATCTCGTTGATTGGTGCTGTAGTTGCAAAATCGTAAACTTTGCGCATACTGAGATGGCAACATTCCGAGTCCTTGCATTCCGAAGAGTCAACTTTTTTCTCGAAAATTACCTCATCGTTGCGCGAAATGTGAATGAAATTTGTATGTCCACAAGCAATTATAGCCTTTGCCGAATCGTTTCCAGCACAGCAAATTGCCTCGATGTAGAGTTTTTCGGTGATTCCGGTCTTGCGCTTAATGCTTATACGCTTTTCGTCAATCATCTGCTTGCCGTTGGCAATTGCGTCGACATTAACATCCTTCAGCACTTCGAGACCGTATTCCGACTTTCCAACCAAAGCACCCAGCGCAATAGAAATAGGCAGACCAATCATTCCAGTACCGGGGATACCGACGCCCATTGCATTTTTCAGCACATTGTCGCTCAGCAAAACCTCAATCTTTTCGGGAATTGTGCCAAGTGTTTCCTTAGCTTTTGCCACCGCCAATGCCACTGCTACAGGTTCGGTACAACCGATTGCCGGAACTACCTCGTTCTTAATAAGGTCGATAATCTGTTTTCTTTCCGTTGCGTCCATACAAAAAAATTTTTTGCAAAAGTAAGGTTTTTGGAAATATGGAGGGCAAATGAAGGAATGTTTTTGGAAAAATAAGTCTATCGTACAACCCAATTTTCTATTTGCCTTGTTACATTATGAAATCTAGCATTTCTTATCATTTCTGCTTCTTCATCGGCAGAAAGTCCGTCGGTTTCCCATGCACCACTGAGACATTCTAGCCAGTTGAGGTCGCTTGGCTTATCAGAATGATGTAATTCAACAGGAGTACATAGCAATTTAATTGCGAGACACTTCTTCACTTCAGCATTAAGGTCGTTAAGCCTATAGCTAAGAAATATTTTTTCGGCTATGTTCTCTGCTGCAAGCATATTTTTAGTATTTATTTTGTTCGTGGCAAAAATAAACATTTAATCAAAAGGATAAAAATTTTTTTTGCCATTTCCTTTTTATTCCATACATTTGCCGTTGGTTTGGTGAATAACCAAGCCGTACATATTGATTAACGAAGCGTTATGCTCGACTTGTAGTTGGGAACCTGAGAAATTCTAAACGATAGCAATAGAGTGTGATGTGTCGCGCATATAGCGTGGACTATTTACAACTTTTTCTATCAAAGGTAAATTCTCAGGACCTCCAACTAAAGAAGTGGTATATCAGTGCCACGCTTCATTTATGTAAAATTGTCTGTTTGGTACTGATAGACATAGAAATTTTTATTTATGAAACGAAAAATATTATGGAGTTTTGTAGCCTTTTTTGTAGTGTGGACGATGGTAGTAATAAGTGGTTGTAAAAGATACAATAAGATTGATGCTGGTTTTGAATATTACATATCCTACAATATTGACAGTACCGTAGCTACAATTGAAACTTACAATTATTCATCATACGCAGAATTTTATGAGTGGCGACTTTATAGAGCAGACGGAACCATATATGAATCTGAATATAGTTATAGCCCTAATATGACAGTAAGAGAATCAGGTAGTTACAGACTTTTACTCGTGGCTTCAAATTCAAAATATTCTGATACTTATGATGTATATTTTACAATAACTTTAGCATCTGAAAACAGTGGCAATATTACACCTCCAAACAATCCTGTTGCTTCGCCTACAGCATCATTCAATATAAACAGTTCAAACGGAAATTATGCACCTACAACTATCCAGTGCAATAATACATCGACAAACGCTGTTACATACAAATGGACACTTACCAAACCTGATTACACATCAGTAACAAGTACTCTCAAAAATTCATCTTTTACATGTAGCCAAGCTGGAACATATTCATTGGAACTTATCGCATACAACTCGAATAATGTATCTTCTACCAACACTCAGACAATTACCCTTGTTACACCATCAACATACACAATAACATACTTGAAATTGCAACAGATACCAATGCTTGCCAGCGACAATTCATCATGGGACACTGGTTTTTTCGATGGAGCCGACCCAGATATATTTTTCACAATTTTAGATTCAAACGGTACCATACTATATACCAGTTCTACGAAATCTAACACAGCAGAAACTTCGTTGCCTGTTACATGGAATGGCGTTAATTTGACATTGGACTATAGTTCTAATTATACCATAAGATTTTATGATAGTGACGATGGCATAGATGACAACGATTTGATGGCAGGTTGTAATTTCATTAGTTCATATCTGACTCCAGGTAACAATTCCTATACTTGGACAGGACAAACAAATGGTACAAAATTCACTGTCGGATTAAGATGGTAAGCTACAAATAAAAATGTTTAATTTAAAATAAGAAAGGAATAAATTATGGCACAAAAAACAAACAAAGGCGGAAAACCGATTCTTAATGGTCCATCTACAACTGGCAATAAATCAGGTTCTGGTCGTGGCAATAATCCATCAAAAACACAGAAATAGATGATTTGTTGCTACTAAAACTTGGCTTGGGCTTTTATAGTGTCTAAGCCAATGTATTTCAAAACTAAAATTGATTAAAAAGCATAAAAATGAGAAATTTATTTAAAAATGTTATTATAGTACTAATTGTAACAATTAGTTGCGTATTTACATCCTGCGAAAGAGATGACGGAGAATACCCAATAGGTGGCGGAGGTAATAATGGATATGGAATAGACATTCCAATATGTAATGGGACTATTGAATTTGTGAATAATTCAAAAAATCCTTATACTGTGGATGTTTCTGGATATGGAAGTTTTATTATATCCGGAAATCATTATGCAAATAAAAGTTATGAGCCTGGCACATATTCTATAAAAGTAACCCAGAACAGCGGATATTTATTTTACCCAACGGAAGAAACTTATCAAGTAAATGTCAGTTGCGGAAGTCATGATGTTGTTTCGTTTCCTAATACAGGAGTCAATTCAAAATCGACCGAAGAATAAATTTCTTTCTTTTATTATAATTTATTAATATTCAATTAAATACAATTTTCTATTGACAAAAATTGCGTATATACGCAAAAATTTTCAATGAGTGATTTACGGCTCATAAATTATTGAATCAGGCAATTTTTCTTTCATCGTGAGCCGCAAATTGTGAAAAATATGGGGTAGTTGAACCGCAAGAAATATGTGTGAACACAAATTTTCTTAGTACATTTTTATGAAATTGAGAAAAATTGTATCTTTGCAAATGAATACTAATTTAAAAATTATGGCAACATATACTATTACATTGAATGAACGCACTACTAGTGGCAAAGCATTGATAGAATATCTTAATGCATTGGGAATCTTAATGCATAAAGTATCTGCCAAAGAAAAAAGTAGTTATTTGAGTTCGCAAGAAGACAAATTGGCTGGGCGCATAGAAAAATTTTCTTCGTCTGAAGAAATGTTCGAATCTTTAGGCATTTAGTCTTATGTACGAAATTAGAATGACTAAAACTTTCCGCAAGGATACTGAAAAGTGTCGTAAACGCGGATATGATATGGAATTACTTAAAAAAGCTATCCGTATTCTTGAAGCCGATGGTAAATTGCCAGAAAACTATCGCCCACATAAATTATCAGGTGACTATGAAGGATGTTGGGAATGTCATTTAAAAGGTGATTGGTTGCTTATTTGGGAACAAAACGATACAAAACTACTTTTATTATTCACAGGAACAGGAACACATTCCGATTTATTTGGATAATACTTTAGACTTTAAGACTTTTCTGCTTTTAGACTGTCAGCCTCCCTTTGTTAATCCAAATGTTGAAAAAATAGCATAAGATTTTTATGTATTTTGCCGTGCAGAATGTAGTTTTGCACAAAAATAAAATTTACGACAATGAAAAGCTTAAAGGAACTTATGCCCGAAATTTACTTCGAGGTAATGGACAAGGAAGATTTCGCAGAACACAAAATGTACCTTAACAAGATAATCGACCCAGACAACCACACAAAGATATTCAAGCAGAAAGGCGACATCGAGGAGTTCGTTTTCTACAACTTCGACCTCAAGCGCCTGAAAAACAAAATTCTGAAAGTCGTATCCGGCACAAAGAACAATGTGCTGATGTACAGGGTTTTCCCGAGCAAGGAACACGATTTCATACTTGCTTCGTTCTACGAAGACCTTGAGTTCAGTTCGCGCCGAAACGAATTTAACATCCCAAATACTGAGGATTTCAGAAAAATATTCATCGACAAGAACAACAAAATTACAAAGTATGTCGATTTCGGTTGCAAGGTTGACGAGGCAAAGAAAAAAACAACCTTGTTGCTGAAATGCGTAAATATTTCGCACAATACACTTATTTCCAACATATTCGAAACCATTGAACGCCACGAACTCAACTGCGACTACATGGAATTGTGGCAGGTTAAGAAGTCGGACAAGAAAATTGATGTTTACTACGAAATAGCCATCGAAATAAGTTCGCTGCTTCCGAAGGAAGAAATTGAGTCGATAGGCGACGACTTCGAACGTTACATCCAGTGCTACATAAAGCCGATGAGCATTTTCGACCTTGTTGGTCCTGCTATGGTCGGTCCGTCGAGCTCTCACACCGCCGGCGCAAACCGCATAGGACAGATTGCAAGAAATATTATCTGCGCAGTTGAACAGTCGGGAGAAACTATCGAAACTGTAGAAGTAAAACTTATTGGTTCGTTCCGCGATACTGGCGTTGGCCACAAGACACCATCGGCTCTCGGCGGCGGACTTTGCGGATATGTTACCGACGACCCGCGAATGATTGGAGCAGGAGACCCACAGTCGTTGAGCAAGAACGGAATCAAGTTTGCAAACTGCACCGCAAAGTTCAACGGATACAAGAAAGGTTCTGCCGACGACGATGCAAGATATGCCGACCAGAAGAACGCAAACATTGCCGAAGTCATCTTCAAGACCGACAAGGGAACACATTGTGTAACAGGTTTTTCAATCGGTGCTGGAAATGTTGAGATAAGGTTCTACGACGGAATGCTCGATTTTGCACTCGACGGAAAGATTGATACTGTCCTGAATGGTGGAAAAATTGAAAAAATCAACGAAAAGAACGCAAATCTGCCGAAAATTGCCAAAATTTACAACGAAAATTCGGCTACCGAGCTTCCAATGATGCCTTTCCATACTTTCGAGGAACTTATAGAATATGTGAAAGAGGAAAAAATCAATCTCATAGACCTTATACTTGACATTGAAAGACAGTTGCAGAACACCGACCGCAAACAGGTTTACGACAAGATGCGTAGTTACTGGAACATTATGCAGAAGTCGGTTGATGATGGTATCCGCAGCAACGAACTTACATTGCTCAAGCTCACTGGCAAGGATTCGAAGAATATCAACAAGTACCGCGAAGGCAACAAGATTTTCGACAATATTTACGGAAAGGCAGTGGCATACGCAGTGGCCGTTAACGAGATAAATGCAAAGTCGGGTGTTATAATCGCTTGTCCAACAGCAGGTTCATGTGGAATTTTGCCAGGCGTACTGAAGGCCTACAACGAAATTCACAAGCCGGAAGAAGACAGGATACTGGAATCGCTGATGATTGCCGGTTTCTTTGGAATGATACTTTTCGGCGATGTTTCAACTGCTGGAGCTGACTACGGATGCCAGGCAGAAATTGGTTCGGCAGCAGCAATGGCAGCAGCAGCTTTGGTTTATCTCGAAGGTGGCGATGTAGAACAGATGATTGAAGGTTTTACAATTGCAATAAAGAACTCACTCGGACTTATCTGCGACCCGATTGCCGGACTTGTGGAAGTTCCTTGCGTAAAGCGTAACGGTATTTACTCGTCGCATGCAATCAGCGCGGCACTTATGGCACTCAGCGGAGTGAAGTCGTTTGTTTCGCCGGATGAAGTTGTGCTCACAATGCGCGAAGTTGGCGAACGCTTGAATGTCGACTACAAGGAAACCGGCAAGGCTGGTCTCGCCAAGACCCGTGACGGCAAGGAAGTGGAGAAGAACTTTGCCAACGAGGTGAAGAAATTCTTCAACTAAACAATATTTCCGCCGACTGAGCCTGTCGAAGCCAAGATAACAAATACACCCTTCGACAAGCTCATGGTGCGGAATAGTGCGGAAAATTATATGGCAATTTTTATCTTTTTTATGTCTATTTCATAGATTTACGTTTTGTACTTCAGAATTTTTTATTTTCTTTGTGTCAGAGAATTTTGTAAAAAATTGATATTATGAAATCAAGACTTTTTATTTCACTACTCGTTGTAGCAATTGGTGTGATAGTGTTTAGCAGTTGCCAAAAGAGGTCGTCATGCGATGGCGGAATACAAGGACATTTGAAAGTTCTTGACGAACCTTATGAAACAGATCCTAATTTTTTTTATGTTAGTAATGTGAAAGTCACAGCTAATTTTTATGATTCTAATAATCGTATTTATTTTATAACAGGCAAAGTTCCTAAAAAAATATCTCATAATTCTTTGGTAACAGCAAAAATTCATGTTGTTGACCCAGGTGAAGAATATGATTCAAAACCACATTACGCGCAACCATTAGCAGAAGTCTATAAATTGGATTGCATTTGTATTGATGAAGAATGATAACTAACCGCCCACTAAGCCTATCGAAGAGAAGGTTAAAGAAAAATATTTCGGCTTACCCTTCTACAAGCTCAGGGTACTGAATGGTGCGAATAATTATCAATTGTTAATTGTACATTATCCATTATTAATTTGACTTCCACGCTCTTTGAAATATGCAAGCTAACTTATCAACTTTTTTCAAAAATGCGGTTAATTTGCTGAATGAAAAATCATTGAAAAATCGCTTTTTTCGTAAGTCGTTGATTGAAAAAATAAATCGAAATTAACAGAATCGGTTTTCAAAATGTTATTTCTGTGAATAAAAATTATTAAATTTTTCTTGCAGAATTGTAAGGTGCTCGACTATATGGAAGTTGGATTTAAACAAGAATTTTTTGTTATTTTTTGATGCATTTTTTTCAACAGAAAAATGGTTCAATTTGAACAATCGGAGAGGTAAAATTTTTCATCAGGGGTGTACTGAAAAATGTCAAATTCTGCGAATATAAAAATCCTGAATTATAAATATCTTACACATTTTTCGCTGCAATAAAATAACATTTGACAAGTAACTTGCAAGACAAATTTTCATAAATTTACTAACCTATTCACAAATATTAATAATAATCATCAATTAAATTTAATTAAATATATATTTTATTGTTATTATGATAATGTGTATTTAGGCAGAAGAAAAATTTTGAAAAAGAACTTACTGTTTTCCTTCACTTCGGCTACGCTCAGTGGGCGGAGAGAATTTAGCTCCCTGAGCTTCGGTTGCTGAGCAAAGTCGAAGCATCGAAGGGGCGATTGATTATCAATTATCCATTGTCAATTATCAATTATTCCCTACCTTTGCTAAACATTTTACAAAAGATTTAAAACTATGAAATATATAGAACTCAACGAGATTGACTCGACAAATGCTTACCTTTCCGAAAGACTATCGTCGGGAGAGATAACTGAACCGACAACAGTATTCACCCATTCGCAGACTAAGGGAAAAGGAATGGGACAGAACATCTGGGTAAGCAACGACAACCAGAACGCGCTTTTCAGCATTGCACTGTTTACCGAAATAAAGACAGAGGAAATTTTTAAGGTCAGTCTGGCAACCTCAATGGCTATATATGAATTTTTGAAATTAAAGGGCATTACAACGAAGATCAAGTGGCCGAACGATATTTATTACGATGGTAAAAAACTCGGCGGAATACTTATCGAAAATAAGCTAGACGGCAATATGGTTAAGGCGTCTGTTATAGGTGTAGGAATAAACCTTAACCAGGAGAAATTTCCAAAGTGGTTGCCAAATCCTATTTCATTGAAAAATATCACTGGCGAAACCTATGATATAAAAGAATTTGTAACCGAAATTTCGGAAAGGGTGGAGAAGAAGCTCAATGAAATAAAGGATATACCTTTTGCAGATCTGCGCCTCGACTATCTTTTGAACCTTTACAAATTTGGTGAAATAGCAATTTGGAAAATCCAAGGCATAAAGGATGAAATTAGCGGTAGCATAGTTGATGTAAAGCCATCAGGAAAGATAGTTGTACAGGCAGTATCCGGCCAACTTTGCGAATGCGAAGTAAAGCAGATAAAATTGATTGATGATTAGATAATAGTATTAAAGACAAAAAAAATGTCATGATGAACTTGTTTCATTATGGCATTCTTTTTTTAAACCCTTGAATTAGAAACAATCTATTGATTCTTCCTCATTATATTATCCAAGTTTATCTTCAGCGACACATAGTTCACCGAACCTGAAAGATGGTATGATGAATATGAATATTCCAAACTGAATTTTTTCAGACAAACGCCACAACCAGCCGAAAAACCTACAATCTTACCTTTATTTGTAAGTGCAAGTTCCGATCTGCGACGATAATTGAATCCTAATGATATGTAGAATACATTCTTGATGTTAATGTCGGCACCAATTACAAAGTGTCGCATGAGTTCGTCACCGGCATGGCCGAGTTTGTTCAAGAAATTTTCCTTTGTCTCTTCTGTGTTCTGATAGTTGTTTCTAAGTGTGCTTTCGTAGCGAAGACTCCAATTGAACAAGTCTATGGCAGTAAGCGAAAGTGAAAGCGGTGCATGCTTGAATCTCTTTGTAATACCAAGCTGCATGTCAATTGGTAAGTTTTCGCGTACGCCTTTTGTATATCTTTTTATTTGAAATCCTAGATTTTTGAATACCAGGCCGGCCGAGAAAAGCGATGCTGTGTCCTTGTAAGTTGCTCCCAAATCTACAGCCATTCCAAACGATGTTGCTTCCCAGTAGTCCGAAACTATTGTTTTCAAAGTTCCGCCAAAATTGAATTTTTTCAGTGGGTAGGCATACGAAATGTTTATAGCATAGTCTGCTACATTGAATTTACCAAGAACTTCACCATATTCGTTGGTATTATAGAATCTTCCGTAGTTAAGATATTGTATTCCTGCCGAAAAAATTCCTGCCTTTTCGAAATTGCGTGCGTAGATGGCATAGCCAAGATTTATGTCTGAAACGTAATTTGTGTAGCTAAGTACAAACTGGTTGTTCATGTCAGCTGTTAGCATTGCAGGATTGGCGTTCACGAAGCTTAGATCACCGTCGATGTGTGATATGTTGAAACCTCCAAGTGCTGATATTCGTGCCGAAGTTGGTATATTCAAGAACTTGTATGTTTTTTCACCGCCGTTCTGCGAAAATACAGAAAGACAGATAATTATAGAAATAATTATTGATACAAGCCTTTTCATTGTTTGAAATTAACGCGCAAACTTACATAAAATTTTACACTCACGCAGAATTTGGGCAAAAAATGTGACTTAATTTATTAGTTGGATGTAAATATTTAACCTAAAATTGCGTAAAATTTGATAAAATATTCAATTTTTTTACATCATAATTAATTATAAATCAATCAAATAAATACAACGTGATTAAAAAAATAATATTATAACTAAAAAAATAGTTGTATATTTAAAAAACTATTTATATTTGCAGTGTCGAGATTATTAAAAATTTGACATTAAGATTAGTAACAATAAAAATTCATTTGTTATGAAAGAGTTGACTAAAGGAGAAGAACAGGTGATGCAGGTAATCTGGAACATCGGTCAGGGATTTGCCAACGAAATTATTGCGGCATTTCCAGAACCGAAACCTGCTTATAATACTGTGCTTACTGTAATAAAGATATTGGAGAACAAAGGTTTTGTAACTCACGAAACTTTCTGCCGTGCCAATCGTTACAGTGCTATAATAAGTAAGGAGGAATATTCTCAGCGGTATCTTGGAAGTGTTGTTGAGCGTTATTTCAACAATTCGTATCTTGATTTGGTTTCTTCCTTTGCAAAAAAGGAGAATTTCAGTATCGAGGAATTGGAGTCGCTGAAAAAAGTGATTGATGAAGCTATTGAAAACGAAAAAAAATAAGTCATGAGTGCACAAGAATTAATATTAGGTCGTCTGTTGCCAATTGCAGTTGCAATTGCAGTTTTCTGGATTGTTTATCGTCTATTGTTCACAAACAGCAACAGAATCAAGTTCAACAGATATTACATATTGATGTCGATAATATTTGCCTTAGCGTTGCCATTGCTTGGAGTTCTTATAGGCAGAGGTTCGCCAGAGATGTTAAGTTTGAAGCAAAACATGTTTGGAGGAATAGTGCTTGACCAGGTTGCCATTGCAGCAGATGAAAGCACACCTTTGGTTGAGGCAGCAGCACAGCATTATAGCATCTGGCAAATAATATCAATAATCTATTTTGTTGGTGTGGGCATATCGTTGCTGCTCTTGATGTTCAAGCTATTCAAGATATTTTTATTGGTGGTGAAATCACAGAAGGAAAAGTGCGGAAGTTATACTGCAGTGTATACCGGTAAGGAGCAAGGATCGTTCTCTTTCCTCAACTATGCTTTCTTCCCCGACAAATCGATCGATAAAGAAATTGTTAGACACGAAATTAGCCATATAAGCCATCATCATTCATGGGATATAGTTTTTATTGAGATTATGATGGTACTGCAATGGTTCAATCCTTTCATCTATATGTTGAAACGGGAGTTGCAGTGCATTCATGAGTATCAGGCTGACCGTGATGTGGTGGATGCTGGCGCTAATAAGAGGGACTATATGATGCTGATTTTGCAGCAGTGCACGGCTGTCGATTTTAGCAGAATTAGTAATAATTTCAGTTTAATACTAACTAAAAAACGAATCAAAATGATTACTAAGAGTGAAAAGACCAAAGGTCTCTGGTGGAGGCTTCTGGTCACGCTACCTGTATTGGCTGTGATGCTGGTTGCCAATACAAATGCGACAGCTAAGGAACAGCTCGCTGACAATAACTCCGAAGCAACAGTTATTGCAAATGGAGACATTAAAACAAATATTCAGCAAAGCAAAGACAGCATCTATGAAGCTGGAGATGTAGAAGTAATGCCACAATTTCCTGGTGGTGACGAAGCCATGATGAAGTTCATTCAGGAAAATACGGTATATCCCGAAAATGCCAAGAAAAAAGGTATTGGTGGAAAGACATTTGTCTCGTTCACTATCGAGAAGGATGGAAGCATTACCAATGTAAAAGTATTGAGAGGTTGCGACAAGGAATGCGATGCAGAGGCAGTTCGCGTGGTAAAGTCAATGCCTAAATGGACCCCTGGCAAAGTTAAGGGAAAAACTGTACGAGTAAATTTCGTGATGCCATTTGTCTTCAAGGCTCCACAAAAATAAGTATTCGAATTCTTTTATAAGTTGCAGTCTACGGGCTGCAACTTTTTTTATATCCTATTTTTTGAGTCTATGATTATTGTCACTGGTCCGTCGTTGAGGAGTTCAATCTTCATGTCGGCTCCAAAGATGCCAGTGGCTGAAGTTTTGCCAGTTAGTGAGTTTACTGTTTCGATAAATTTCTTGTATAGAGGTTCTGAGATTTCAGGTTTAGCAGCATCGACATATGATGGGCGGTTTCCTTTCTTTGTACGGGCATGAAGGGTGAACTGGCTTATTATCATTATTTCGCCGTCAATTTCAATGCACGATTTGTTCATAACTCCATCTTCATCGTTGAAAATGCGTAGATTTACCATTTTGTTTGCTAGCCATTCAATATCTTCGGTTGTGTCATCGTTTGTTATGCCTACGAATACGAGTATACCCTGCCCTATTTTAGAAATTTCTTTACCATCTACAGTGCATTTCGAATGTTTCACTCGTTGAATTAGGATTTTCATATTTTTGAGTAGTTAGTGTTTTGATTTATAGTATTTTACAATTTGTTTCATGTGAAACAATTATTCCTTTTTAGGCGTTATTTATGTTATTATTTTTTTTGATTATTTATAATGTTAATTATCAATATTTTACGTATTGTTTCACATGAAACAATGTTTAGAATTCTTCGTTTCGACAGGCTCAACCGGCGGATGATTATTATACAAACAAATCTGTCATCTCAAACTTATCTCCATCGAATAGACCTTTGTCGCTTAATTTGAGACTTGGGATGACCAACAATGCCATAAATGAAAGAGTCATAAATGGTGATGCAAGTCGGCAACCATTGCTCTTTACGATGTGGTTCATCCGGCTATACATATCACTGATGCGTTCACAACTTTGCTGTGTCATCAGACCTGCAAACTCAAGAGGGAGGGTGTAATAGTCCATACCCTTTACATAACACATACCTCCTTTATTGTCGACTATTTCGTTTATTGCTTTTACAATATCTTCGTCGCTAACACCTACTGCAATTATGTTGTGACTGTCGTGAGCCACCGATGTTGCAATTGCACCTGCTGTAAGGCAAAACCCCTTGATAAATCCAATCTGCGGTTTTGCATCTTTGGAGTAACGGTTCAGAACTGCAATTTTAAGAATGTCACATTTTGTGTCGGAAACTACATTACCATCCTCTACCCTAGCCTTCTCGATAATGCAATTTGTGAGTAATTCGTTTTCGATAATTTCAATCACCTTTATCTTTTCCGACTTTGGTTCTATTCTGACGTCGGTCTCCGAAATTTTTTGAGCATTGAAATTATTTATAGGCTGGATGTTTTTTGTACTGAACAAAATTCGACCATTCGAGTAAACCGTATTACCATTAATTATTGTTTCTTGAATATTGAATGATTTTAGGTCGTCAACAATAATCATGTCGGCATAATCTTTTTCGCGTAGAAGTCCGATTGGAAGATCATAATGTTTAACTGGATTCACACAGGCGGCAGTAAGCAGGTCAAAAATGTCAATTCCGTACTTTATGCCCATTTTCAATATTTTGTTAATGTGTCCAAATTTTAAAAGGTCGTCGGGGTGTGAATCATCCGTCGAAAGCATTACCGATTTATTGAATTTAGAAATTAGAGGGTATAAAGCATCAAAATTCTTTGCTGCGGAACCTTCGCGGACGAGAATATTCATACCGAGGTTTATTTTTTCGATTGCCTCGTCAATATCTCTGCATTCATGGTCGGTGCTTATTCCAGCGTTAATATATTTTTTCAAGTTGTCGCCACTGACTTGCGGAGAGTGACCATCGATAACAGCACCGTGTTTCTTTGCAACTTCGAGCTTTGCCAGAACTTCTGGATCATCGTATATAACGCCAGGATAATTCATCATTTCACCAAGCACTTTCAAACCATATTTAGTGAAAATCTTGTCAATTATTGCAGCATCGAGTGTAGCTCCTGAGGTTTCGAATGTGGTTGCTGGAACACAAGACGGAACACAGTAGAATGTCTTCAAAGGTGCTGATTCTGAGTTTTTTATCATAAAATCAATACCTTTTTCACCAAGCACATTGGCAATTTCGTGTGGATCGGTGACAACTCCAATAGTACCGTTCTTAACTGCAACCTTAGCAAATTCGCTTGGTATCATCATTGTGCTTTCGATGTGAATGTGCGAATCAATCAGACCTGGCAAAATATAGACATCGCTTGTCGTTTCCTTAGGAGAGATTTTTACAATCCTATCATTCTCGATTGTGATTTCACCCTTGAATATTTTTCTGTTGAGAACATCAACAATGTTACCTACTATTTTTCTAGAATTTGCTCTCTGAGCGTTAGTCGAAGAGGCAAATTTGTTATTAGTACTCTTTGTTTGCATAATATTTTTATTTTCTATTTTATTCATTATCTTGTTGTTATAATTGTTTCACATGAAACATTAATTACTTCCATTACCTCTTCCCCTCGACAGGCTCAGGGGGCGAAGTGCGGATTATTTTTATCTTCCCATCAGCACCAATAGCACACTTATGTCGGAAGGTGAAACACCGCTAATTCGTGATGCCTGACCAATGGTGTGCGGATTAATTTTCATCAGTTTCTGCCTTGCTTCGGTTGAGAGTGAATTCACTTCTGCATAGTTAATCTTGCCTTCGATGACAATATTTTCAAGTCGCTTTAACTTGTCGGCAATGAGTTTTTCACGCTCAATATAGCCGGAGTATTTTAGTAGTATTTCGGCTGCATCAACTATCTCGTCCTTCTTGTCGCCAAAGTTTGTAACAAGTGTGTCAAGTTCATTGTCAAAACGGTATAAATCCTTGATTTTCACTTGCGGACGAGTGATAATATTGTTCATTTTTATGCTTTGTTTTAGCTCCGAACTACCTAATTCTGAGAGCATTTCGTTGATAGTTTCAGGCTTGCAGCTTTGGTTGTTGCAGAAGTCGATGAGCTGGTCTCGCTTTGCAATCTTGTCTTCAAAAACTCGTAAACGTTCATCTGTTGCAAGACCAATATTATGCGAAAGTTCTGTGAGCCTAACATCGCAGTTATCCTGACGGAGAAGTATGCGGAATTCGGCACGCGAAGTGAACATTCTGTATGGTTCGTCAACACCCTTAGTGATGAGATCGTCGATGAGAACACCAATGTAAGCTTGGTCGCGGTTGAGAGTGAACTCTGGTTTTTCGTTGATTTTCAGGTGAGCGTTTATGCCTGCGATAATCCCCTGCCCTGCTGCTTCTTCGTAACCGGTTGTGCCGTTGATTTGTCCTGCAAAATACAGATTTTCAATGAGTTTAGTCTCCAATGTGGCTTTCAGTTGGGTAGGGTGGAAGAAGTCGTATTCGATAGCATAGCCGGGACGGAAAATCTTTGCATTTTCAAGGCCTTTGATTTTGCGCAAAGCTTGGTACTGCACATCTATCGGTAAAGACGATGAGAAGCCATTGAGGTAAAATTCCACTGAGGTCTCCCCTTCTGGTTCGAGGAAAAGCTGGTGCTTGTCCTTATCGGGGAAAGTTACAAGTTTTGTCTCGATGCTCGGGCAGTAGCGTGGACCTATGCTCTTTATAGTTCCGTCGTAGAGTGGCGAATCCTTAAGTCCCTGACGCAGAGTGTCGTGAACTTCTTCGCT
This sequence comes from Bacteroidales bacterium, assembly GCA_017617125.1. Classification (GTDB taxonomy): domain Bacteria; phylum Bacteroidota; class Bacteroidia; order Bacteroidales; family ML635J-15; genus Bact-19. Next base: position 11,385 of record JAFZWY010000033.1, on the reverse strand, counting down.
GGTGTATGTAATGTAGCAACTGCGTTGTTTCAGGAAATGCTGGTTGTAATTGTGCATGTACGAGAACGGAATAATGGTTTCGTCACCGCTTTGTTCCTGAAGCTCAGAGAAATCGATAGTACGGCCGTCTATTCTCACAGGGGTTCCTGTCTTCATGCGGTCGTAGGTGAAACCAAGTTCAGCGAGGTTTTGTGTAAGTCCAACTGCAGCTGGTTCCGAGATCCGTCCACCTTCGAAATGGCTATGTCCTATGTGCATCAGACCGTTAAGGAAAGTGCCGGTGGTGAGGATTACGGCTTTTGCGTAAACTTTTATTCCGAGGTAGGTTTCTATTCCGCAGACGCGATTATTTTCTACAATTACCTTATTTACAGTATCTTGCAGAAACGAAACATTCTTTATTGCTTCTAGCTGGCTTCGCCATTCGCCACTGAATACCATTCGGTCGCACTGGGCGCGAGGGCTCCACATTGCTGGGCCTTTCGACATGTTGAGCATTCGGAACTGTATCATTGCCTTGTCGGTAACGATTCCCGAAAGTCCGCCAAGTGCATCTATCTCCCTGACAATCTGACCCTTGGCAACTCCACCCATAGCGGGGTTGCACGACATCTGTGCGATTTTGTTCATGTCGATTGTCACGAGCAGCACTTTGCTTCCCATATTTGCCGCTGCCGCTGCCGCTTCGCAGCCTGCGTGTCCAGCCCCTACTACTATAACATCGTAATTTTCAGTCATTTAGTATCTATTACAATTTATCCAATTCAAATCGTCAAATGTAGTGAATAATGTTGGGATGTTGATAATTAAGTTTTTAACGCGGGAGTGTTAATTGGGTCGAACAGGCTAGTAGGCTAGCAGTCTGACAGTCTGTTCGACTTTAGCCTTTGACATACCAATCTTGTGCGGAATATTATTAACTAATTGTATAATAAAATATTATCAAAATTCCAACTCCACTAGGGCAAGTTCTCTAAATTAATCTAACTTTGTGCCATCAAAATTGAAAGACATGAAGAATAACAGTGATTTTTATGAGGGGACTGAATTAGATACTTCGAGAACTATATGCTACGAGGCATATATGATGCTTGAGTCACAATGGATTGAAGAAAATTCTGTCTGTCACGAGTACGACGATGGAAATGGTATCGTAGTACTGAACGATGGCGTTACTGAAATCGGTGAATGTGCTTTTTCGGATTGTTTTGAATTGAAGAAAATAAACATCCCATCTTCGATTACGACTATTGGACCTGGGGCATTTCACGATTCTTTATTGGCCGCTGTGGTCATTCCCGATTCGGTAACCGAAATCTGCGACGGGGCATTCTGCCGCTGTATGGATTTGCAGGAGCTGGTTATTACTGCGTCGGTAACGAAAATTGGCGAAGAGGTATTTGCCGGTTGCGAAGCTTTGTCATCGATTGTAGTAGATAAATCCAATCCTATATACGATTCACGAGACAACTGCAATGCCATAATCGAAACCGCTACCAACAAGTTGATATACGGCTGCAATAAGTCGTTTATTCCAAATACAGTATCATCCATCGCCGAAAACGCTTTTTATGATTGCTGCGATTTGACGTCTGCCGCTTTTCCCGATTCGTTGAGAAGGATAGAGGAGGGGGCCTTTTATGGTTGCACCGGTTTGACTACAATATTGATTCCCAGCTCAGTAACGAAAATTGCCGACGGTGCGTTTTATGCTTGTAGTGGTCTGGATTCGATAAAGGTTGACGAAAACAATGTCGTTTACGATTCGCGCAACAACTGCAACGCAATAATCGAAACCAGAACCGGCAGGCTGATAACCGGTTGCGCCAATACCGAAATACCAGATTCTGTAACAAAAATTGAAGCAGGAGCCTTTAGCGAATGTGATAGATTGACATCCATAGTAATACCCGAAAATGTGGAAAGTATTGGCGCTTACGCATTTAATGCTTGCACAGGGCTTACTTCCGTAAATATTCCTACAACTTTGACCGAAATAGCAGATGGTACATTCTGTAATTGTGAAAGCCTTGCGTCAATAACAATTCCTGATACGGTAACAAGAATCGGAATATCAGCATTTTACAGTTGCAAAAGTCTGACATCGCTTGCAATATCTGATACCTTGACAGATATTGATCCAAATGCGTTTGCAAATTGCTGCCGACTAAAGTCAATAGTTGTTGACGATAACAATCCATGTTATGATTCACGTGAAAATTGCAACGCCTTGATTGAAACCGAAAACGACAGACTTATTATAGGTTGTTGCAATACGATTATTCCCGAATCTATAGTCGAAATTGGCGATGCCGCTTTCATGGGATGCATGGAGTTGAAATCGGTGCAGATTTCCAATTCTGTAAAGCGGATTGGAGAAAATTCATTTTTCTGTTGCTCAGGACTTTCGTCGCTTGTCATCCCCGATTCGGTAACCGAAATCGGTGCCAATGCTTTCAATAACTGCACAGGCCTTACCTCTGTCAAGATTTCCAATTCGGTTAAAGAAATTTCAGAGGCTCTTTTCTGGAAATGCACCAGTCTTACATCTATTGAAATTCCAGCTTCGGTGACAAAAATATGCGATAATGCCTTCTGGGGTTGCTCCAATCTGAAAAGAGTGGTTATTCCATATTCGGTAGATGAAATGGGTGTGGATGTTTTTGCCGAATGCGATTCTCTTGTCGAATTTGTTGTACCCAGGGGAATGAGGTATAAGTTCGACGAACTTCTGGACGAATATTTGTGGAGCAAGATAGTGGAAAAGTGAAAGAATAATTAGAGTAAGGACTAAAATTTCTTCAATTGTTCCTTGATAAGATTTTTGATTAATCTTTTTACCTTTGCAAAAACAAAATTTTTAAACCTTGAAAAAGACATTTATACTTGCAACTGCCTTTTTGTTTGCTGCGGCATCGTGTTTCGCGCAGGTAAAACCCGTGAAAATCGCAAAGAACGCAAACCTATTCCATTACGAGGTATATGATTACGGTGCGTCAATTGATACATCAGTTATGGAGATTGTTCTCCAAAAGTCTGTATATCACATTGTTTCTGAAGAGAAGGAGGGCAATATGGTTCCAGGCTATGCCCACGAATCAACATTAGTAAACCTCGATGTCGACAGTACTTATGCACGGGCAACTTTTGCGGCTAGCGAATGCTACGAGGTGGCTACGAAATTCAGTCGCTCCGATATTGACTATGATACCGCAAAAGCCAATGGATTAACTTGTTACACGTGTAACATCAATAGCAACAAGCTGGAATTCTTTGTGCAGGAATATCCTTACGACTTGAACCCAGTACCGTATTACGGGCGCTTCAAGGGCGTGGTTGTGGCGTTCCGTCGCAACGGGCAGACATATTTGCAATTGACAGCAACTTCTTACGATAAGAAGTTTGACAAAATAATGTCCGACAATACTAATTATCAGCGCGTTACTTCGCGACAACTATCGCAACTGAAAAAGGACAAGCTTATAATTACCACACGCATTTTCGACGATGTTCAACTAAGCTGGGGCAAGAAAAACGACCATATCGACGGCGATTACCGAGCAAATACTCCTTTCGACAGCGTCTTGCATTATGCTGGCGGAACACTTGCGCTGAAGCGCATCCGTCTGCCCGAACTGCCAAGCCACTACCAGACTTTCATCGAGTTGCACCAGCACAGCAACGGCGATGCCTACGACCGCACAGGCTCCGTGTTTGTAATCCCTGGCGCAAGTCAGCACCTTTGTCCCAACTTTTTCGACGGCATAAATAACCACCCCGATTCATTGCCGATTTTCGTAGGCAAGGACGGTCAGACTTATCAGGGAATAATGCCAGGAGTAAGCAATTTGGATCAGTATAAAGTTTCGTCGATGGTTTACACTCCGCCAGTTGAACTGATGCGTTTCTTCACGCCTTTCGGTGTGGGGCATTTCAACGACCGCGTGAAGATTGACGGTCTCGAGTGGGCCGACGAAACATATTACAAGCAGGATGTCACCGATCTTGCATCGTTGCTCCGAGGCGAAGTGTGGATTGGAGTTTGGATTGGCAACTACGATGGTGGCGGTCACAAGGTTACGCTCGATTTGAAGTCGTACCCTGAAAGCGAATTCTGGGACGATGAGGCGGATGGCAGCAGGTGCATACCGCTGTTCAACACCTGCAATGTGCTTGAGATGGCTGGGCAGAATTACGGTAAACTCTTTGCTACCGACAGCCTTACGGTTGATGTTTATATTCCCGAAGCAAAAAGTGTACGTCTGCGATACATCAGTACCGGACATGGCGGATGGGAGGGGGGCGACGAGTTCAATCCCAAGTCCAACGCTATCCTAATCGACGGAAAACCAGTATATTCGCATACACCATGGCGCGAGGACTGCGGCTGCTACCGTAGGTTCAATCCGGTAAGCGGCAATTTCTGGAATGGAATGTCGAGCAGCGACTATTCGCGCAGCGGCTGGTGTCCAGGTACGGCAACACAGCCAGTCTATTTCGACCTTAGCCATTTGCCGGCAGGCAAGCATACCATTACCGTTGCCATTCCGATGGGCGAACCGCAGGCAGGAAGTTTCAGCCACTGGGCAGTAAGCGGAGTAATGATAGTGGAATGATTGCTTGCGCAAGCAACCTTTAGCTCAGCTAAACCTTTGAACTTGAACTATGAACTAGAAACCAGAAACCTTAAAACCTTAAATATTTGAATTTTTAAATTGTTGAATCATGAACTTATCCTCCACCATCCTTTCTCATCTCGAAGATATTGAACGCAAATACGATGTGCGGGTTCTGCTGGCGGTAGAGTCGGGGAGTAGGGCCAGGGGACTTTTTTCCGACGAGAGTGACTGGGATTTGCGCTTTGTATATGTGAACCGGCTCGACTGGTACCTTAATGTGAACGAAGGCCGCGATGTGATTGAAGAAATGTTCGACGATAACATTGATATGGTCGGCTGGGAATTGCGCAAGACTTTGCGTCTGTTCCAGAAGTCAAATCCCTCGCTGATGGAATGGCTTCATTCGCCAGTCATTTATCGTGCCGATGAGGTTTTCCTGTCGCGGATGAGAGCGTTGGAGCCTGTGTATTTCAACCCTATCAAGACGATGTACCACTACGAGAGCCTTTATATCAAGCACGACAAGCGCTATCTGCAGGATTCCGCCAATCCGCTCAAACGCTTTTTGCATTATCTGCGTGGAATACTGTCGTGCCGTTGGCTCGAGGAGCATAAGACTATGCCGCCGGTGCTTTTTAGCGAACTGGTGCAAGCAACAGTGGAGGACGATTCTATTCGTCAGAAAATTAATGAGTTGATTACCCTGAAGCGGCAAACCAAGCAAAACGACAACCTTGAAGTCGATGCCTCTTTGGTAGAATATGCTCACCATTTGGCCGACCACTTCGAGCAGACAATCTCAAGCTATCGTCCCGACATAAACCACTCTGGCGATTCGTCGGATTTGGACGGGTTGCTGAGGGATATGGTGATGAAATAAACTAGAAATAATTATTTTTGTACCTGCACTATAAAAAGGATTTACGAATTTTAATAATGTACAAGCGCAATACATTGCGTCTCAAATGATTCTCTTATGAAAAAATTATTTGTAATTCTCCTCATTCTTGCTCTATGCTTCGAGCCAATCCTCGCTTGCACCAACCTCATTGTCGGCAAGAAAGCATCTACCGATGGTAGCGTAATGTGTACCTACAACTGCGATGGATTCGGATTCTCGGGTTCGCTGTTCTACAGCCCTGCCGGACGGCACGACAAGGACGAACTTATCGCCATTCACGGCTGGGGACCGGCCCACGAGGGTCAATATGTGAAGCAGGTGGAATATACCTACAATGTTGTGGGACTGATGAACGAAAAGCAGGTCACCATAGTGGAAACCACTTTCGACGGACGTCTGGAGCTTGTCAACGATGAGGGTTTGCTCGACTATTTCAGCCTTATGCGATTGGCTCTGCAACGCTCATCGACGGCCCGCGAGGCTATCCGCTGCATGGCCGAACTGGTGGACGAATACGGATACAACAGCAGCGGCGAGACAATCACCGTCTGCGACCCCAACGAGGCGTGGATTATGGAGATAATTGGCAAGGGCAAAGGCCGCAAGGGTGCCGTATGGGTGGCTCTGCGAATCCCCGACGACTGCATCTGCGCACACGCTAACCTCAGCCGTATCAGGCAGTTTCCGCTGGAACAGAAAAAGTCGTATAAGAGCATTATCAGCAAGAACTTGCAAAATATAAACCGTCCCGAAGTGGAATGCATTTATGCCTACGATGTGATTTCGTTTGCGCGCGAACTTGGATTTTTCAGTGGCAACGATGCCGACTTTTCGTTCCGCGATGCCTATTGTCCAATCGACTTCGAGAATGTGCGTTATGCCGATGCCCGCGTGTGGAGTTTCTTCCGCCACCACTACAGCAAGGACGAAATGGACAAGTACCTGCCATATATCAACGGTGATTTCGACAAGTGCGACCATCTTCCGCTGTGGATAAAGCCCGATGCTCCGCTTTCGCTGCGCGACCTGCAAAACGATATGCGCGACCATTTTGAGGGCACTCCGCTCGACATGACCGCCGACATGACCGCTGGTCCGTGGGGAATGCCTATCCGTCCGCTGCCTATGCATTTCAAGGACAAGGACAGCATTGCGTATTTCCGCGAGCGTCCTATTGCCACGCAGCAGTCGGGTTTCACAATGACCTGCCAGATGCGCTCGTGGTTGCCCGACGATGTGGGCGGTGTAACTTGGTTCAACTGCGATGATGCCAATATGGTAGCGTATGTGCCTCTGTATTGCTGTATTACGCAGGTGCCCGATGCTTTCCGTCAGGAGAACAATCCGCGCAACGAGTTTTCGTTCGAGTCGGCATTCTGGATGAACAACTGGGTGGCAAATATGGTGTATCCGCGCTATTCGATGATGGTTGGCGACTTGCGCACCGCACAGAAGGAGCTAGAGGACTACTACTTTGCCGACCAGGACAGCGTCTTGCTTGCCGTAAAGGGTATGCAGCCAGCCGACAGTCGCAGTTACCTCAACCGCAAAAGCATCGACTATACCGCCCGAATGATGCAACGCTGGGACAAACTAGCTAAGTATTTGATTGTTAAGTACAACGACCAGATTATCCGTCGCACCGACGAGGATGGCAACTTCCTGCGCTGGGGCTACGACACTCCCGGCTACGACCAGCAGTTTATCGATGCTATTGGCACTTCGACTGGCGACAGATATAAGTTGGAGAAGGTGATTGAAAGGAGAGAGAGGTAGAGAAAAGGCTTGTTATTTTCTATTTTTCATTCCTCCTGTGATGTTGAGTTTTGTTTATAATCAACTTTTGTGTTAGAAGATGCAGCAATTTCTTCTGCAAAGTTATTGAGCATAATACATTCCTCTCGGGTTATGCGTTTTGGGCTATCATTATAAGGCCATGGACTAAGTATTAGCAAATGCCCTGTAGCTACAGCATCAAACAAATTATCAGATGGCTTATAGTACTCACCCAAACCATTATTGGTAATGTAAATTATAGAATGCTTCTCTTTTAAAAGGATTGTCAATATCTCCTTCTCTTTTGAACTAATAAATGGCGACACCATAACTGCGCCATTGCGAGCAGAAACAATACAGCCGTTCATATAATCGCGGAGAGATTTGTCATCTCCTTGCTTCGCAGCATCCAGCAACACACGATGCACATGTACTGTCTTTCGAAATCCATTCATTAAGATTGCGATATTTCCCACAGCATTGTATTTTCTGCCATTAATTACCACATTGTGCTGCACGCGAAAGAAATCTGGCCTTAATCGTTTAGTAGCAAGCCGTTGTGGGTTCATCCGTATGTAACGAATCATAGAATTCAGTTGTCCACGATGATAAAGGGCGCGTATGAAAGGCATTTCTGTAAATATTGGGAACGGATATGGGCTACTGTGATTGGCACGGTCGGATTCTTTGTCAGCAAAGCCCGAATTTAATTCGGGTGAGTTTGACAAAGAATATTCGCGACCAAGTTTTTTTGCTCCTTGCCAGAAACTGCGGACAACCATCTTGATGCTATTTTTCATTTGTCGAGTAACATAGATTACTGCATGCAGATGGTCTGGCATAAGACAGAATTGCAGGATTCTAATTTCGGGATAATGGGCTGGTATATGCAGCAGTTCCTCGACTAGGCTGTTTCCTAGTTTCGTACGCTCAACTTTTGCCTGTGCCGGATTGTTTCCAGGAATGACGAGCGTGCCCAATAATGGCTCTCGTGAAGGAATGGTGAGTGTGATATGATAGATGCCCACGCCCCTCCACACGACATTAGACCCATGCCATTGCCATTTGTTCTGCTCGTTTTCCATTGTCATCTAAGTTGCATTTCTTCTCAATAACAAAATAAAATATACACAACTCGTTTTCAGTCTATGCGGCAAATCAAGCGAATGTTTACTCTGCAAATTTACGAAAAACACTTACTTGTTTCGTTACAAACTTATCAACATTCGAAGTATTTTCAGCGGAATAGTAAATTCAACCCGTTACAATCCGTAACCGTTTTGTTGCCATTATTTCCCTATTCCACTTTCATAACAAATCCGCCTCCAGAGGCTAGATGAATGTCAATAGAACTGGTTATGTTATTGAGACGTTCTACGTGATAGTCGCTGCCTTTGCGGTGGGCGTTTACTCCGTCTTTGTAGATAACGGAGTTAGCATTACCGCTTATCAAGTTTGAAAGGTCGATTTTTAGGTCGCGCTCAGTCCAGTTGGTGATGCCACCCACATACCATGTTGAGCCTTTACGGCGGGCAGTAACAATATATTCGCCGACTTCGCCCTGAAGAACGCGAGTTTCGTCCCACACGGTAGGAATGGAGGCTAGGAACCTGGTATAGTCCGGCTCGCGCATATATTCGGATGGTGCGTCGCAGAGCATTGCAATGGGCTGGTCGAGAACCAAGTATAACGCCAGTTGGTGACAGCGTGTACCTTGGCTCATCGGTTCTGTCCAAACAGGTGCATAGCAATATTTTGCAGCATTACGCATGGCTCCGGGCGTATAGTCCATTGGGCCACCTGCCTGACGGATAAACGGTATCTGCACATCGTACTTTACCATGTCGAAATCGGTAGGCGACCATTTTAGGTTCTCGAGACCATATACGCCTTCGAAGTTGAGTACATTTGGATATGTACGGTTGATGCCTGCAGGGATGTGTGCACCGTGGAAGTCGAGCAGCAGATGATATTTGGCGCAAAGTTCTGCCGACTGGTAATAGAACTCGTTGATCGCCTGATGGTCGCTGTCCATAAAGTCAACCTTAAAGCCTTTGATGCCCATTTCGCTATAATGCTTGCAGACTTTCTCCATATCGCGCTTGAATGCATAATAACCCGCCCAAAGTATTAGTCCTACGCCACGCTCATCGGCATACTTTGCAAGCATTGGTAAGTCGATTTCTGGCACCACTTGCAGGAGGTCGGCCTTAAGGTTGACAGCCCAGCCTTCATCGAGGATTACATATTCGATGCCGTATTGTGCAGCAAAGTCGATGTAATATTTGTAAGTGTCATTGTTGATGCCAGCAACAAAGTCAACACCGCTGATATTCCAGCAGTTCCACCAGTCCCATGCCACCTTGCCGGGATGTATCCAGCGGATGTCGCTGAGACGGCAGGCAGGGGCAAGCAGATAACTCATGTTGTTCATTGCCAGTTCGGTATCGGTACGCGCCACCATTGCAATACGCCAAGGCGTTTCGTTGCCCTTGGCGAGTTGTGCAATCCAACTTTTGCGGGTCTTTACAATCTCCTGCAGATTGTTATGTCCGCCTTGCTCTGTCTGGTCGGGACATGGTGCCTGGTCGCCACGCAGTTGACCGGCAATGCCTGTACCTTTTAGGTATAGTCCCGGGAAATGTTCCTGATGGCTTTCGGTAAGGCAAACTTGTATTCCATTAGCGGCATGCACCACCAACGGCAGAAAAACCAGATGGCGTGGGTCGAGTTGCGACAAAGTGTTGGTAATGTAAGGATGCTCAAACGAATTGAAATATTGACCTGTTGGATTTTTCTCATCGAAACCACGCACATACGGCACAGTGGCTTGCCAATCTTCGGCAAAGTTGTACTCTACCAGTTCGTTCTTCACCGTGCAATCATTGTCGGTGCGGTAGCGGTAGGCGAAACCTTCGTCGTAGGCACGAAAATCAACCCATAGGCCGTCCTTGATTTGTAAAGTCAGTTCATTGTAATGGTTTAGCATCTCGGCTTGGCGGTAGAATGGCGAGGGCACCGTCTCGTCAACAGAACGGCGCGTTACCTTTTTCACTGGCAGGCGGTCGCTAGTCGTTGCACCATATACACGATTGAGTGTCAGGCGAGAACGCTTCAAAATCAGCACTCCGTCAATAGTTATGTCGTAGGAAATTTCGTCATCGCTTGATGCCACGATGTTGCTTACTAGTTTGCCATCGGGCGAGGTGAGGATATAACTTTGTTCTCGTGCTACAGCCAGCGTGCCAGTCAGTAGCATAACGAGCATCATACAAATCTTAAGGTTGTTATTCATTGGATATCTTTTATTCAAATTAATATTCTGTTGCAAGTCGGAGAGCAAAGATAAAGAAAAATCAGAACTTCACGAGATATTTTCAGTTTGCTGGATGATAAGTATTTGATTGTGAAGAACAACGACCAACAGTTCATCGATGCTATAGGCACTTCAACCGGCGACAAGTACAAGTTGGAGAAGGTGATAGAAAGAAGGGAAATGTAGTGAATAATAGTTCTCTTTTCATCGAAAAAAGGAAACTATTCTTAGCTAAAATATTGATAATAAGATTTTAAGTATCTTTTAAAAAACATTTGATTGCTTTGCTATTGTTTGTATCTTTGCACAAGTTTGTTAATTAATAATTTTTAGAAATATGAGAAAAATAATGTTAGCAGCAGCTATTGCGCTGTTATTGGGTTTTGTTAGTTGCACAAAGACACATGACTGCAAGTGTACTATTGTTCAAACTTTAGACGGCATGGAAATGGGTCGCTCAGAAATGACATATTCTGATGTGAAAGAAGATTGCAGCAGTATGAATGTTGAACAGAATATGAATGCAGATGGCAGCACTATGAAACAGACAATTAGCTGTAAGCAGATGTAATCTCTTTCGCTTAAAAAAAAGTTGAGGCGCGGTTTTGTCCGCGCCTTTTTTTATTCAGTCATCTGTCTCGTCCTGAAATAGCGTTACAATAAAAATAGTAACGAAATGGAAAATAAAGAAAGTAAGTATGTTAGGCGTACACAAAAGGACTACACAATGGCTTTTAAATTGTCAGTTGTACGCGAGTATGAAGAGACACATG